>NZ_OW968186.1:0-600000 GCF_943169635.2 Fenollaria sporofastidiosus | reverse complement strand
TGGTAACGGGTGTTTCCCTCTTGCTATTGCTGCCACATTTCTTAATAACCATAATTCTTCAACAAGCGTCTTTTGATCAAGTTTTCGACATATTAGTACAGTTAGGCTCAAAGTATTACTACTCTTACACTTACTGCCTATCTACCTTGTGGTCTTCAAGGTGTCTTACTTAAAGGAAATCTTATCTTAAGGGGGGCTTCGTGCTTAGATGCTTTCAGCTCTTATCCTTTCCAAACGTAGCTACTGAGCTATGCAACTGGCGTTACAACTCATAAACCATTGGTTTGTCCATCCCGGTCCTCTCGTACTAAGGACAGCTCCTTTCAAATTTCCTACGCCCACGACGGATAGGGACCGAACTGTCTCGCGACGTTCTGAACCCAGCTCGCGTGCCTCTTTAATGGGCGAACAGCCCAACCCTTGGGACCTACTTCAGCCCCAGGATGAGACGAGCCGACATCGAGGTGCCAAACCTCCCCGTCGATATGAACTCTTGGGGGAGATAAGCCTGTTATCCCCAGGGTAGCTTTTATCCGTTGAGCGATGGCCCTTCCACGTGGTACCACCGGATCACTAAGTCCTGATTTCTCATCTGCTCGATCTGTTTATCTCGCAGTTAAGCTCCCTTCTGCCTTTGTACTCTTTGCACGATTTCCGTCCGTGCTGAGGGAACCTTTGAACGCCTCCGTTACTGTTTGGGAGGCGACCGCCCCAGTCAAACTGCCCAACTGACAGTGTCCCTAAACCGGTTTACGGCTCAAGGTTAGAATTCCAGCACTACAGGAGTGGTATCCCACTTTTCGGCTCCTCTGATACTGGCGTACCAGGATCTTTGCCTCCCACCTATTCTGTACATGTACTACCGAAATCCAATGTCAGCCTACAGTAAAGCTCCATGGGGTCTTTCCGTCCTGTCGCGGGTAAATGGCATCTTTACCATTACTTCAATTTCACCGGATCCTTTGTTGAGACAGTGCCCAAATCGTTACACCTTTCGTGCGGGTCGGAACTTACCCGACAAGGAATTTCGCTACCTTAGGACCGTTATAGTTACGGCCGCCGTTTACTGGGGCTTAAGTTCTATGCTTCGCTTACGCTAACATTTCCCCTTAACCTTCCAGCACCGGGCAGGTGTCAGCTCCTATACGTCGTCTTTCGACTTAGCAGAAACTTGTGTTTTTGGTAAACAGTCGCTTGGGCCTATTCACTGCGGCCAGATCGCTCTGGCTCCCCTTCTCGCTAACTTACGGGGTCATTTTGCCGAGTTCCTTAACAAAGGTTCTTCCGCGCGTCTTAGGATTCTCTCCTTTCCTACCTGTGTCGGTTTACGGTACGGGTATCATTTATCTATTTAGCGGCTTTTCTTGACAGTGTGAAATCGGCTACTTCTCTACTTTGTTTCGATCCTCATCATAAATCAGCTTAGCCTGGTTATTAGTCCTGGCATGCCTTTTTATTTGAGCGTACTCTTCCATCTGGTACGCTTAGCTTATCCTTCTGTGTCCCCGCTTCATTTATACGATATTTGATAGTACTAGAATTTTTACTAGTTGTCCATCGGCTACGCCTTTAGGCCTGGCCTTAGGTCCCGACTTACCCTGAGGGGACGAGCCTTGCTCAGGAATCCTTAGGTTTTCGACGGGAGTGATTCTCACACTCCTTCTCGCTACTTATGCCAGCATTCTCTCTTGTGTTTCGTCCACAGCGCCTTTCGATACTGCTTCAGCCTATTACACAATGCTCCTCTACCACTCAAGTTGAGTCCACAGCTTCGGTATCCGATTTAGCCCCGGAAATCTTCGGCGCAAGGTCACTCGACTAGTGAGCTATTACGCACTCTTTAAATGTATGGCTGCTTCTAAGCCAACATCCTAGTTGTTTGGGTAACTTCACATCCTTTACCACTTAATCGGTATTTGGGGACCTTAGCTGATGGTCTGGGCTCTTTCCCTTTTGACATAGAAGCTTATCCCACTATGTCTGACTCCTTAGGTTTGTTTTCTTGGCATTCGGAGTTTGATAGGTTTTGGTAATGTACAAACACCCCGCAACCAGTCAGTAGCTCTACCTCCATTAAACATCCTAAAGGCTAGCCCTAAAGCTATTTCGAGGAGAACCAGCTATCTCCAGGTTCGATTGGCTTTTCACCCCTATCCACAAGTCATCCGATGTGTTTTAAACCACACCCGGTTCGAGCCTCCATTAAATTTTACTTTAACTTCACTCTGCTCATGGATAGGTCACCTGGTTTCGGGTCTACTCCTGTAAACTAAACCGCCCTATTAAGACTTGATTTCTCTTCGGCTTCGAAGCTTAACTTCTTAACCTTGCTTACAAAAGTAACTCGCTGGCCCGTTCTACAAAAAGTACAAGATTGCACTTTTCACGTGCTTTCTTTGCTTGTAAACGCAGGGTTTCAGGTTCTATTTCACTCCCCTTTCGGGGTTCTTTTTACCTTTCCCTCACGGTACTGTTCTCTATCGGTCACCAAGTAGTATTTAGCCTTGGGAGGTGGTCCTCCCATGTTCCCACCAGGTTTCTCGTGCCTTGTGGTACTCGTTAAGCTTATTGAAATACTAATATCTTCTCTTACAAGTCTTTCACTTTCTATGGATGATTTTTCCAAGATCATTCGGATACTTTCTTAGTATTTCTTTAAGCGGGCTCTTTCCATTTCGCTCGCCGCTACTTTGAAAATCGATGTTTCTTTCTTTTCCTCGGGGTACTTAGATGTTTCAGTTCTCCCGGTATTGCCTCTATATACTATTTTATTCATATATAGATACTTAAGGTTTGCTTAAGTGGGTTGCCCCATTCGGATATCTCCCTTTCGTTTCTTGTTTGCAGATCTAGGGAGCTTTTCGCAGCTTTCTACGTCCTTCTTCGCCTCTTGGTGCCAAGGCATCCGCCCTGCGCTCTTAGTAACTTGACCTAATTTTTTTAAAAATCCTTTAACGCTTATTGTTAAAATTTACTGTATTTATTTTCTTTATAAATGTCGTTTCGTTTTCATTTGATTATGGTTATTAAGTTTTATTTGGTTTTTGGATCTAAAAGGATTTGCACCTTTTTTAAGTTCTTCAAGATCCATAAAGCAAAGCCCAAAGTGAAAAGAACTAATGTTCTCCTTAGAAAGGAGGTGATCCAGCCGCACCTTCCGATACGGCTACCTTGTTACGACTTCACCCCAGTCATTGACCCTACCTTCGACTGCTGCCTCCTTACGGTTAGCTCACAGGCTTCGGGTATTGCCTACTCCCATGGTGTGACGGGCGGTGTGTACAAGACCCGGGAACGCATTCACCGCAGCATTCTGATCTGCGATTACTAGCAACTCCGGCTTCATGATCTCGAGTTGCAGAGATCAATCCGAACTGGGATCGGTTTTTTGAGGTTTGCTTGATATCGCTATTTCGCTTCTCTTTGTACCGACCATTGTAGCACGTGTGTAGCCCAGGACATAAAGGGCATGATGATTTGACGTCATCCCCACCTTCCTCCGATTTGTCATCGGCAGTCCATCTAGAGTCCTCAGCTTAACCTGTTAGTAACTAAATGTAAGGGTTGCGCTCGTTGCGGGACTTAACCCAACATCTCACGACACGAGCTGACGACAACCATGCACCACCTGTATCCAAGGTAGATAAATCTAGGGTTTTTATCTCTAAAAACTTTCCTTGGTATGTCAAGTCCTGGTAAGGTTCTTCGCGTAGCCTCGAATTAAACCACATGCTCCGCTGCTTGTGCGGGTCCCCGTCAATTCCTTTGAGTTTCATACTTGCGTACGTACTCCCCAGGCGGAGTGCTTATTGTGTTAACGTACGGCACCTACTCGTATGAGCAGACACCTAGCACTCATCGTTTACGGCGTGGACTACCAGGGTATCTAATCCTGTTTGCTCCCCACGCTTTCGTGCCTCAGCGTCAGTACAAGTCCAGAAAGTCGCCTTCGCCACCGGTATTCCTCCTAATATCTACGCATTCCACCGCTACACTAGGAATTCCACTTTCCTCTCCTTGACTCAAGCATATCAGTTTCAGATGCAATCTATGGGTTGAGCCCTTAGTTTTCACATCTGACTTAATTTGCCGCCTACGCACTCTTTACGCCCAATAATTCCGGACAACGCTCGCCCCTTACGTATTACCGCGGCTGCTGGCACGTAATTAGCCGGGGCTTTCTTCTATGGTACCGTCATTATCTTCCCATAGGACAGAGCTTTACGACTCGAAAGCCTTCATCGCTCACGCGGCGTCGCTGCATCAGGGTTTCCCCCATTGTGCAATATTCCCCACTGCTGCCTCCCGTAGGAGTTTGGACCGTTTCTCAGTTCCAATGTGGCCGGTCATCCTCTTAGATCGGCTACCCATCGCTATCTTGGTGGGCCGTTACCCTCACCAACTAATTAATGGGACGCGAGCTCATCTTACACCGAAATTCTTTAATCTATCTACCATGCGGTCGCTAGATATCATATGGTATTAATCCCGGTTTCCCGAGGCTATCCCTTTGTGTAAGGCAGATTGCTCACGCGTTACTCACCCGTCCGCCACTAATCCAGAGATTCTTCACTCCGAAGAGATCGGATTCTCTTTCATCGTTCGACTTGCATGTGTTAAGCACGCCGCCAGCGTTCGTCCTGAGCCAGGATCAAACTCTCGATTAAATGGTTTATTTAATCCCAAGTTAACCTTGGCTCTTAAATTCGAAATTATTTATCAATAAAAATTGATTGGTTTAAATCGTTCTTTTCACTTTTATTCAGTTTTGCTTGCCCTCTGGAGTCTTTCCAGATGACTTATCCATTCTACCATTTATTTTTATCTTTGTCAAGGGTTTTTTTAAAATAATTAAAAAATTTTTAAAAATATTTTTACAATTGTGTATCGTCTCTTATGTGCACACAAGGTCTTGTGTATTGGCCCTCTTTATATATAGGAAGGCTCTCACTATACACCTCGCCTCTCACTATATATAAAGTCACTTACTATATATCTCACGTGCTATATAGTCACAGGCTCACTACTATATGCCTCGCTTCTTATATTTTCTTCCTATTATATAAGGGCATAAAATAGAAGCGGCTAGGTCGTATATGCCTAACCGCTTTAATGTTTATTAGGAGTGTGTTTTATTTACCTGTAGTTTCTCTTATTAATTAATCTATTTAACCCTTCGGCATCATTGACTTAAGTATCTCAAAGAAATTTATTGAGTATGCTTCTTCTACTATGAGGTTCTTCCAATCAAGGACGTCTTCTGCGTCGTAGATTTCATCTGGCAAGATCATGCTGCCATCATTTAGGCTAATTGTTGGTGAAAACTCAAAAATATCGTCTCTATACTTAATCACGATCTTGGCGTTTGGCGCTATCTCGCTAATATTTTGTAGGACAAAGGTAGGTCCGGCTGTGGCAATATAATCCATGTAATCGTTGTCCTTTTCTTTTAGCTTGCCGCCTCCCGATATTTCTAGCTCTTTGAGTGCGACCGAGGCGTATTTGTACTTCGGCACTACTAGGTAGCACTCCTGTCCGTTTAGGTATGGATTTTCATCTTGATCATCGTATTTTACTGTAAGTAACATGCTTGGTTCTTCAAAATTATTAAAATCATTTTCCCAAGGATCTAGCTTTTGAAGTGTCTTTTTAAGGCTTTTTTCATCAAAGGCTGCACCTAGGTTTATGATTAAGGCTTTGTATTTGTCGTCACTTATGTCTATGCCTAGCTTTCTCGCCATCTTGATATATGCAGGTGATATTGGATTTTCACTAAGTTTATTTGACTTAAGCTTCAAATCCGCTATTAGAGGGCTATCAAATTCTACTTTTTTGAAAATATAGTGCGGCTCGCCAACTTCATCTATATAGATATGATGTGCATCTGGGTCGAAGTTGTCCCACAAGTTATTAAGCGCCACGCCTGTGTAGCTCCTTGGTGTGTTTAAGATGGATGAATCGCAAACGTTCATATAGTAAAGCTTGTTTTCAAGCTCATGCTCGTCCTTCAAAGAGCTTTCAATTAAGCCCAAAATTTCGTCCTCTTCTACGCCAAAGTGCTTCATAAGCTCTGCGTCTGTAATGTACTTGCCATCTGGTAGAGAAAAGTTATATACGTAATAAGAAGTGTTTTTAGACTCCCAGAAATTGTAGCTCTCGACCATAAGGCTTAAAACATCTTCGTCTTGATAAACGGAGAAAGCCGCATATATGCCTACTTCTTCATCAGTGATCTCTTTCTTACATCTATTGTATAGGCCCTTAATCTCCTTTTCAATCTTGTCAATATCTTTGTTTGCCTTCTTTGCGTCGTCTGTGTCCAAAAGTATCCTAGGTAGGTGCATGCCACGTCCGTCGCCGCTTACAAATTCTATGTGCTTTTCGTCAACGAAGCCCGTCCAGATCTCTCTGTCTTCGACGTAGGATGATGCAGAGCCGTAGATTGCGCCTTTAACATATTTTAATGTCTCTTTATTCTTGCTTATGGTCTTTTCAGCATCAGCATCATCATCTTTTTTGTCCTCAGTTTTTGCATCATCATCTTTATGGTCCTGTGTTTTTGCGCTTGTCTCTCTTGTATCACTTGTTTCTTTTTTATCACTCGTCTTTTGGCAGCTACTTAATAAGAGCACCGCCATTAGCATAAATATAATTATGCTTTTAGAAATCTTTTTCATAATTCTCACTCCTTTTAAAATTATCTTATCATTCTAAGTATATTATAAAATTAAATTTACTTTAGCACATCACCCAAAAGGGTGATTTTTTAGATTTAAATATGAAAATATTTAAATCGCAAGAAAAATTACGTAAGTAAGTTTTTTTAGAAAAATCTATTGCCATTTGCATAAAGAAAAGCGCCCCCATAATTATAGGAGCGCCTCTCTAGTGATATGAATTATGAAAAAGCAAAATTAATTTATTTTTCTAAATCTTTATTTTTATTATTAGAATTTTTATCTCTCTCGTCAAGGGTCTCGTTGAGTCTTTTCTTATTTTTTTTCTACCTCATCAAGTAGACCCTTGTCTATAACTTTCTTAAGCTCTTTGTTTTTCTTTAGATCAAGCCTATTGCCCTTAAGCTCGGAAGCATTTTCTCCTTCGATACGGTCTTTTTTTAGACCAGTGAGTTTCCTAATGAATCTATCTTCACGGACAAGATTTTTGATCTCGTGCTTGGTCTCGTTCTCGTAGTGGTGCCTTTCATCGATATTTCTATATCTTAAGTAGATAGTGGCGTAAAAAACGAAGCCTGAAACTAGTAAAAGCCAACCGGCATCCTTATAGTCTTGGAATTTTGTACCGTCAAATACGCTCATAGATGCGACCATGTTTATTATAAAAGCAATAAGACCGCCAAAAAGTTCAACTAAGCCTGAGTAGATAAATAGTTTTTTGAAGTTTATAGGGACGCTGCCCATGGTCTCTTTAGTTCTAGCATTTACTGCGACGTAGTGAAGTAGGTTTTTGCCCTTGTTCTTTTGCATGTAGCTATATAGCCACACTGGTAGGTAGGCCGCCTTCCACGAGTCGCCCTTAACTGTGTATTCTTCACTGTCCCACCTAACTCCTCTGTCGTAGTCCTTTATGGTTTCCTTCGCTGCAAGCCTTGCAACGTCAGAGCTTTGCGCCAGGGCCGTCTCTCTTAGGGCATCGATGTTATTGTCTCTTTTTTCTGATGTGTAGCCACTCATGTAGTTTGCGTTAAATTTCACGCAATTTTCTGTGTCAAATGGCATGATCGCATTTATAATATTTGTAGTCTTTTCCTTTGACATATAATCAAGTTTGTCGCTGCTCGCCTCTATCGATAAATCGTCTATGAATATATCGAAGTCTCTCTCGACTTCGTAGCTGTTTGCGTCGTACTCGGTATGCGTTTTGTCATCCTCTTTGACCTGGTAACGCGCTGTCTCTATCTGGCCTTCGCCAGAAAGATTCATGTGGGCGTTGACATCAACTAGCATGTATGGCAAATAGACGCCGGAGATGTTTTCTGTAGTGAACTCTCTCGAAAATGTCGGATGAGCGAAGAACCTTCTCTTCTTAACGAATTTACCTATCTCTTCTTGGGCTTCTGCCTTTGTGACCTTAAATGGCAAGATTACGTCAGGCACTGCGCCATTGTCAATAACATTGTTAATGGATAGGGTGTTTCTACACCAGTGGCATCTCGCCTGCGCGCCCGTGTTTGTGTCAACAACTACTTCTGCGCCGCAGCTCTCGCACTTAAGTGTGATCATGCTATCTGCCGCCTCATTGATGTCGGCTGCCCCTGTGCCCATGGTAGTGCCTTCAAGTGTGCTTATATCTGCATCTTCGGGTGCTAGCTCTGGCTCAAACTCGTGTCTACAGAAATTACATCTAAGTTTGCCAGTCTTGGTATTAGTCGCTATGTCGGTCGAGCCGCACTTAGGACACTTGACTTGACCGTCTTTGAGATCACTCGTCATATCTCTAATTTTAATATCTTCATCTATAGTCATAAGATCACCTCTATATGTCTAGTAAGTCTTTTTTCGCTTTGTCAAATTCCTCTTGTGTAATAACCTCAGCGTCAAGAAGTTTTTTCATCTTGATAAGTTTTTCAGTTGGATCCTCTTGTGGAGCCGCTTGTGGAGCCGCATTTTGTCCGCCACCTGCGTTTTGTACGCCGCCAAAGTTTGGCTGATAAGTGCTTTGGCCTGTAGCTTGCTGAGTCGCTCCCATCATATTACCTGCTGCGTTCATGCCCATGCCCATGAAGGCCATGTTAGCGCCGCCGCCGTTTTCGCCAGCAGCCTGCATGCCTCTTGCTGCTGCTTGTTGGAAGAAGGAGTTGCCACGTGCACCTGATAAGGCATCCGCTTTCTTAACGTCTGACATAAGCACTTTAGTGTCTTCGTCGTACTCTATAGCAAGTATCGCAGTCTTTGCTATCTCAAGACCTCTTGTTGATCTCCACTCATAACCATCTTCAACTGCGTCAGATAGTGACTTAGCAAAACCGATTTGGTCGCCTTGGATCTTGCTCATACGATTACCCTTTGTTGGGTCATTCGTATAGTTTGAGAAGGCTGCTGATAGTGATGAAACTACTTCGTTAAATAGCTCTTCTGCCGCTTCGTTGTCCATATCTTGGAAGTCAAAAGCAGGTGCATTTGCAACTAAGTACTTTTGCGGAACAAAGTTCTTGACAAATAGTAGTGGATCGATTATCTTCAAAGTGTAGGTACCTCTAGTTACAGCGCCTACTTGTGTGCCGAAGAAGGCATCGTCCCAGTATATTTCGCTTTGAGTGCCAAATCTGTTCTTAGGAATTTCCTTAAGATTGACATAGAAGGCAAGTTGTTCAGCGCCTGCTTGGCCACCGAATTTAATTTTTTCCCAGGTAGATTTGATTAGTGAAGCGCTTAAGCCATCTCCTGCGAATATGCTTTGTGAGTTAGGGTCGTCTGACGAATATATAAAACCGCCCGGCTCATTAACAATGCCAGTGATCATACCGTCTTGCATAGTGATAAGCGCAGTTCCTTCAGGAACTATAATCTTGCTGCCATTTGAAATGATATTGTTGTTGCCCTTAGTATTTTCACCACGCCCAGCGTTTTGTCCTTGAGCTACCGCTGGAAATATACCTAAAGTGCCCGAAGAAAGATTGCCCGGTCCGTAAAAGTCCAGCCATTGGTCCGCGAAAGTGCCGCCTAAGGCACCTGTAAATGCTCTAATAAATCCCATAATAATATCCTCCTTTTTACTATAAAATTATTCTAAAAATATATTTTTATACGTATCAGTAACTACGTCGTAGTGCAAAATCGTACTGCCGCTTTCGTCGATAAAGTAGTGGCCAACAAGCTCAGCTAGGCTTTTGTCGTTTGGATTGTCCTTTCTAAGAGTGACCGCGTAGCCTTGGACCTTGGCCCCGTCGAAGTCAATCTCTTCTCTTATGACATCGGCGACATAAGTACCGTCCGGTAAAGAGCCCTTTTGTTTAAGTGCATCCATGATCTTCAATCCGGCATTTTTCAATGTGATAGTGTACTGATTTTCTGTATTGTTGTCGATATAGACAGCTCTTTTTTTGCCATCCCACTTAACATTCATATCAAATAATTCAGCCACAGCCCTTAGAGGCACCATGGTTCTGCCATTCTTAATCATAGCCGGCACATCGATAGCGACCGGACCAGACTTTTCCTTATCAGAATACCAAATAGTGTCGTCACCTATAACCAAGGTCATGCTTATCTCATCCTTGTTGATGTTGACGCGTCTTTCCTTTGCCTCATAAGATACATCTGCACCAAGCTGCTCAGCGATAACCCTTAGTGGTACGAGCACCCTCGAATTTTTGATGATGGGCGGCTGATCCGATGGAATTATGCCTTTGTTGATATATATCTTCACAGGCTCTTCTTTTGCAATGGCTGCCACGCTAAGCATGATAATGAGGGCTAGTCCTAGGCAAAGTGCCTTTTTCATCCACTTCATAATTCTACCTCCTTTGTGTACTTTAAGTAAACTTCTCTTCTTGTATATAATTATATAATATAATTTACTTTAGCACATCACCCAAACGGGTGATTTATTTTTTATTTAAACTGTTCATGGTATTCGGTCAATCCAAGGCCAAAGTCATCAGGATGTTCTGCATCAGCATTAAAAAACGCAACAAAGACACTGTTTTCTGAATACCAGCAAACATATCTTGTCAGTTCTCCGCTTTTGGGATCCACTTCATCATAGTTTTCAAAGTGAGCACCTGGCGCGCCAATATATTCTGCTACTTCTTCATAGGTCATCCCCTGAGTTTCGTAATAGTTATCTTTAAAGTATTTAGCTATTTTTTCAAGTTCTTCTTCGCTAAGCTTTGAGATATCTCCTGGATATATATTTTGGCTTCCGCCTGTAAGCTCCACCATGCCTGTCTCATCTGAATATGCTACTGTCGGTTTTTCTTCACTTTCTGATACTGGGTCTTCTACATCTTCTTCAATGGCCTTTGGCATGGCCCAAGTCTCTGTGAGGCCAAAGTCATCAGGACTATCCTTGTCAGCAGTAAACACCATAGAAAGGAAGTGGTCTGGTGAATACCAAAAAATGCTTTTTGTAAGCTCTCCATTTTCATTTTCTTCATCATGGTCTACAAAGTGAGCACCTGGCACGCCAATGTATTCTTCTACTTCTTCATAGGTCATGCCCTCAGTTTTTAAATGCTTGGCATCAAAATATTCATATATTTCTTTTAATCTTTCTTCACTGAGCTCTTCGATGCCTTCTGGAGTTGTAAATATGCCTTCACCGTGAACCTCTATCATGCCCTTGGCTTTTGCTTCTTCCTTCTTTTCTTCTTTCTTTTCTGTGTCTGCCTTGTTTTTTACCTTTTCGCTTGCCTTATCTGCCTTGTCGTCAAGAGGTTCTTTACCGCATGCCGCTAATGAGAAAATTATTGCCAGAACTAATAATATGGATAATCTTTTTCTCATTTTTTTATCCTCCTATTTTTCTTAATCTCTAACCCTTAGGCATCATTGACTTAAGTATGTCAAAGATATTTCCTGGGTAGGCGTCTTCTCCGATTAGCTTGTCCCAGTCAATTAGATCTTCTGCGTTGTAGACTTCATCTGGCAAGATCACGCTGCCATCTTTTTGGCTGATACTAGGTGAAAACTCAAGTACATCATCCCTATACCTTATTGTGATCTTCGCGTTTGGTGCTATCTCGCTAATATTTTGACAGACAAGTGTAGGTCCAGAGCACGCGCAATTGTCCATGTAGTTATTAACCACTTCTTTTAGCTCGCCTCCCTCAGAAAGTTTTAGCTCTTTAAGCATAATTGAAGCGTTTTTGTACTTAGGCACTACTAGGTAGCACTCCTGACCTTTTAAGATCGGCGTTTCAGATCCTTCGCCATCACCTAATGATAGCAATAGGTTTGGATCATCATAGCTAGAAAAATTATCTCTCCAAACAATTAACTTTAAAAGCGTGTCCTTAAGGCTTTCTTCGTCGTAAGCTGAGCCTAAGTAAATGACTAAGGCTTTGTATTTTTCGTCCTTTGGATCTATGCCTAATTTTCTAGCCGTCCTTATATATTCACTTGAGATTGGATTCGTATCAAATTTATTTAACTTAAGCTCTAAAGTTACAGGACCCATAAAATTAAAGTAACAACTTTGATTAAATATAAAATTAGGCTTGCCGACCTCGTCTATATATATTTGGCGATTTGTTGAAGCAAAATCGTCCCACAAATGATTTAAAACTATGCCAATGTAGTTATTTGGCGAATTTATAAACGTATAATCATGTACGTCTGGGTAATACATTTTGGTGTTCAAATCCCTATCTTCCTTTAAGCTATTTTCAATACTAGCAAGCACTTCATCCTTTTCTGCGCCAAAGTGCTTCATAAGGTCAAAGTCTGAGATGTACTTGCCATCAGGTAGAGAAAAGTTAAATACTTCGTACGTAGGGTAATCGCCCTCCCAAAAACAGTATGTTTCAATCATAATGCTTAGAACGCTTTCATCTTGATACACAGAGAAGTCCGCGTAAATACCTGGGTCACCGTCCTCTATCTCGCTTTCGTGCTTTTCGTATAGCTGTCTAAGGCACTTTTCAGTCTCGTCAATCTCTTTATTTGCGTCCTTTGCATCGGCGCTGTCCAAAAGCACTCTAGGTAAGTGCATGCCAGGGCCTTCCTTACTTACATAGTCTATATACTTTTCGTCGACAAAGTCCTTCCAAATCTCTTTATCAACGACATAAGAAGACATAGAGCCGAAGTTGGCGCCCTTAACGTACTTTAGCGCCTCTTTAGTCTTGCTTATGGTCTTGCCACTATCAGCATCATCATCTTTATTGTCCTCAGTTTTTGCATCATCATCTTTTTTGTCCTCAGTTTTTGCCTTTTCATTAGCACCCGTCTCACTCGCTAGGTCATTTGACTTTTGACAGCTAGATAATAATAATGCAGATAGAAGCATAAAAATAATTATGCTTCTAGAAATCTTTTTCATAATTCTCACTCCTTTTCTTTGAAAGATATTTCTTTCTAGTTAGATTTAAAATATGTAAATATTTTAAATCGCAAGAAAATTTATCATTATAAATTTTCTTTTATTTTACATCCATTAACACTTTTGTACATCACCCAAAAGGGTGATATTTGAAAAATTTAATATGAAAATATTAAATTTTACAAGAAAATTTTTGCAAATAAATTTTCTTCGAAATATTTTTGCGAATTTGAAAAAGATTTTAACTTCATAGATTTTAAATATAAAATATTTAAAATCGCAAGAAAAATTACATAAGTAAATTTTCTTTAAAACAATTCTACTCAAAAAAACAAATCCACTCAAAAAAATGATCCCGCCACTTTGGCAGGACCATTTGGGAGAGGTCTATGAAAAGAAAACTTTTGCTTTCTTTAGCAAAAATCCGTGCGGAGTGAGCGCACGGACCTTGCTAGGACTTATAAAATTATTTATCGTATATTCTCTTAATAATCACTTGTCTCTTGCTAGCATCCCAGATGATGTCTTCACCATCTTTAAGGCCAAGAGCTCTTGCAATGTTCGCGATAGGAAGCATTGTTCTGTTATTCTTAATTTCAGGTTTTACGTCGCTTGTATAAGTTTTTCCATTGACAATAATTTTGTTTGTGTTAACAGGTATTTCGACCCTGTAGAACATATCTTGAATGATAACAGTTCTTGTCTTTGCATCCCAAGTAACACCCATGCCTAAGGCTTCAGCGATATATCTAATTGGAAGCATAGTTCTACCGTTCTTGATATATGGAGCTACGTCCATGCCCTTCTTAGAAGCTATACCGTTGTACTTATTATTCATATCTTTTGAGCCGATACTAAGTACCACTTCTGACTCTGTCTTTTCTACTGGCTTCTTAGTATCCTTGTCAATAGCTTTGTCTTCAGATTTCTTGTCCTCTTTCTTGTCTTCTGTGTGTCTATGTGGTCTATATGGTCTATAGTAGTCGTAGTCATAGTCGTAGAAGTATGGCTTGAAGTGTACGTAAACATTTACTGCACTGTTTGGCATGTAGAAATTGTAGTCGTTTCTTGATATCAACGCATTGGCTGCGTCTTTTACGTAGATTTCGTCAACTACGTAGCCGTGGTCTGGGTAAACGCTTATGCTGATGAGATCGCCTGGATTAGCTGAGCTCTTGCTTGCGGAAGCTGAGCCGTGAGAGTATGCGATGACAGTTATGCTGTGAGCTGTTGGTGGTGTTACAGTTTTTACTCTAAATGTAACAACGACTGAAACGTTTTTGTCTGGCATTGTAAATGTATTGCCTGTTATTTTTGTTCCGTCTACTTCTATCTTGTCAAGTTCATAGCCTGGATTTGCTGTAGCTGTTACAGTAATTATGTCATCTTTTTTCGCTTTAGTTTTACTAAGTCTAACTGTTCCATTTGCTGGTGTGTTTATATTTATATCGTGACCTAATTTTTCAATTTTACCTGCGCCGGTCTTCCACGCTTCAAGGTCGGTAATTTCTTTAGTTGCCGTAGCATCTTCAAAATATTTACCGCAGGAGCAAGTGTAGTATGCCTTTGTTCCGTCTGTATCGCAGTCGGGTTCAACTTCCGGAACAAGTGTAAGGCTGTGGGTATGGCCGAGCTTTGGCTCTGCTACATAACCGCAGATAGTACAATGCTTATCTGTTTCCTCTGTTGCGGCAGTTACATTCCATGTATGCTTCGCAGAATCCTTCTTGTCGCCGCAAGTGCATTCTTTCCAGTGATTGTTTGTATCGTACTTCCAGTCGGTGCTGTAGCTGTGATCTGCAAGATCGCCATATTGTGTACCGCAAACAGAACATACTGCCTTTGCCGTGCAGGTAGCACTTCCGTCTCTGTGATCTTCTTTTGTGGTAGTGCTATCACAACGTGAACACTTCTTCCAGTGCTGTGTATCATCGTGCTGCATTACGGAATAATCGTGACCTAATTTTTCAATTTTACCTGCGCCGGTCTTCCACGCTTCAAGGTCGGTAATTTCTTTAGTTGCCGTAGCATCTTCAAAATATTTACCGCAGGAGCAAGTGTAGTATGCCTTTGTTCCATCTGTATCGCAGTCGGGTTTAACTTCTGGAACAAGTGTAAGGCTGTGGGTATGGCCGAGCTTTGGCTCTGCTACATAACCGCAGATAGTACAATGCTTATCTGTTTCCTCTGTTGCGGCAGTTACATTCCATGTATGCTCCGCAGAATCCTTCTTGTCGCCGCAAGTGCATTCTTTCCAGTGATTGTTTGTATCGTACTTCCAGTCGGTGCTGTAGCTGTGATCTGCAAGATCGCCATATTGTGTACCGCAAACAGAACATACTGCCTTTGCCGTGCAGGTAGCACTTCCGTCTCTGTGATTTTCTTTTGTGGTAGTGCTATCACAACGTGAACACTTCTTCCAGTGCTGTGTATCATCGTGCTGCATTACGGAATAATCGTGACCTAATGCATCAATTTTACCTGCGCCGGTCTTCCACGCTGCAAGGTCAGAGTATTCGTTGCCGTTTGTCGCTGCGTCAAACACTTTATCGCAGCCGTTGCATTTGTAGTAATCTTTCCAACCGTCTGCTACGCAGGTTGCCGGCTGTCCGTCAGTTTTGGTGCGAGCACTATGGTCTGTGTGAGTAGAGTCCTCTACAGTAAATTCCGGTGAGTAAGCGTTACCAAATGAATAGTCGGTGTCAACAACGCTCTTTTTAGTTCTCCATAATACACCATTTACTTTAACTGTAAAATTATTGTCAAGAACGTGAGTTGTTCCATAAACCCCATCCACTCTAATTTGTGCCTCATATCTCCAAGTTCCGGCAGTAATAGTACCATGACCATCTTCAAACTTTCCCGTTTCTACGTTTTTCTTTTGCCAATCTCCCATAATGGTATTAAAATGAGCTTCAGTTCCTTTTGTTACAGTAAATGTAGGCTCTGAAGAAACTGAGTTACCAAACACCGGTTCCATATTAGTCGCTGTCGCTTCTATCTCCGTTACTTTTATTCTATCTTCCGGTTTAACAACTGTATTTGCAACACTTATTGTAATTTCTTTGTAATTTGAATTACTATCGGTTACTCTAACGACTAAATCTTCATTTTCTCCCATAGCAGTAGGTGTTCCGCTAATTATTCCATCTGTTGATACTTTTATCCAAGCAGGACCGGATGTTTTTGAAAAAGTATAAGGTCTTGTTCCACCTGCTGCATTATTTGCTACTGAAAATGAAGAAATAGCTACATTTTTATACACTGTTGTGATATCAAATGTATATGAATCATAAAAAGTTAGGTCAATGGCAGGTTCCTCTACAGTAAATTCCGGTGAGTAAGCGTGACCAAATGAAAAGTTGGTGTCAACAAGGCCCATTTCAGTTGTCCATAATTCACCATTTACTTTAACTGTAAAATTATTGTCAAGAACGTGAGTTGTTCCATAAGCACCATCCACTCTAATTTGTACCTCATATCTCCAAGTCCCGGCAGTAATAGTTTCATCACCATGTTCAAACTTTCCCGTTTCTACATTTTTCTTTTTCCAATCTCCCATAATGGTATTAAAATGAGCTTCAGTTCCTTTTGTTACAGTAAATGTAGGCTCTGAAGAAACTGAGTTACCAAACACCGGTTCCATATTAGTCGCTGTTGCTTCTATCTCCGTTACTTTTATTCTATCTTCCCCATTTGCCATAACAGGCGTTATGATGAAGTTCATAAAGATCATCATCACTGCCAAAAGTATCGCGATGTGTCTTTCATTTTTCTTTTTCATAATTCTCACTCCTTTAATGAAATTTTCAAATTTTTTCTTGAATATATTGTATACTATAAAAATATTTTCCACATCACCCAAAAGGGTGATATTTAAAAAATTTTTTTGTATAAATATTTTCCCTTAAGTACATTATATATAATAAAAACCATTTCCACATCACCCAAAAGGGTGATATATAAGAAATATTTTTGCAATTTTTTTCTATCTACCTAGTTTTTTTCTAGTATAATAAAGTGCTATATGATATAATTACTATATAAAGTATGTGAAGGGGGGTTTACTATGTATCGCAAGGAGATTTTAAGTTACATAACGAGTACGTTTTTCGTTTTGCTGGCGATGAGCCTACATCTACTAGAGTACTTCGGCGTAATTAATTTTTCTGTGAACGCCATCGTCTTTTTCTTATACACGATTGTGATCCTGCTTTGGGATCGTATCATGGAGAGCCGTATTCTTAGGACGCAGTCGAAAAAGTACTTTAAGATGATCGCCTTTCTTATGATTGGCTACCTTGGTGCGAGGACTTTGAAGTATGAGATCCTCTTTGACAATATACTCGTGATCAAGTACATCCGCTACATTTACTACCTTTTCTCGTTAAACATAATTCATCTTGTATTTTTTATCTCGCTCATGGTGAATAAGTCTGAGCGCGAGCCTATCAGCAAGTGGTGGCACCTTCTTTGGATACCGACTGAGTGTTTTGTAATTTTGGTTTTGACGAATGACTTCCACGGCCTTGCCTTTAGTACGGATGTGCCTTTGGGTGTTGAGGCGTATAAGCCACTCTTCTACATAATCGTACTATATGCCGCAATATTAACTATCGCTTCTTTGGTCTCGGCCTTACGTGCGTCGAGGTCGATGCGCTCGCCGTGGCCGGTGATGCTTCCTATACTTCCAATGCTTTTGTGGATTTTATATACTTTCTCTTACGTTATTAACAGAGATTTCTTTGTGTATATCAAGACGGCGATTGCAAGTGCCGAATTTAACATACTTATAATTATTCTCTTTATCGAGTCTTTGGTATTTACAAGGTCAATCCCATCTAACAGGGGCTACGACAAGTTCTTAAGACTATCGTCCTTAAATATTGGAATCATGGACATGGATGGGGATATAGTTTTTGCGCCGACTAAAATGCCACCAGTAACTGCTGAAATGATACACGCTTCGCTTGGTAAGGCTACTAAGCTTGACAAGGACACTCTACTTGAGAGCGCAAGGATTAGTGGCGGCGAGGCGTTTTGGTTTATAGACTTAAAGGAGCTTAACTCGCTTAAAAAGCGGCTATACGCTTTAAATGAAAGTCTTATGAGTGAGAATGAACTTTTGAGCGCGGATAAAAAGCTTAAGGAGAAGATGGCGAAGCTTGAGGAGCAAAATGAGATACGCTCCTACATCGACTCGAGCTTAAGTGATAAATTTAATTTTTTAAAGATTGTAATGAATAATTTACCCGAGGACGAAGAATCTTTTGAAGCGGTTCTAAAAAGGGCATGCATAACGAGTGCCTACATCAAGAGGTACTCGAACCTATTTTTATTAAGTAAAAAAGATAAAAACATCGCCATGGCTGAGCTGGGTCTTGCTTTTACTGAATCACTAAATTATCTAAGCTTAAGCGGCGTGGAATCTAAGATAAATTGGCAAAGTGATAGCGCTTTGGATATAGACACTGCTCTTGCCATTTACGAAGTTTTTCAAAGGATACTTGAAGTAAATTATCATGCTCTCAAAGCTGTGGATGTAAATCTTGTAAATGATGATGAAGTAGAGATAAAAATAAGTGCTGATGAGGTGGGGACCATCGGCATGGTGATTGATGGGCTAGATATGCTAGAGGACCTTGAGGGTGGTCTTTGGCGCATAAGCTTAGGAGGTTATGGGTTATGATGAGGATCTTTGAATTAAACTCGAGTGAAATAAGCATAATCTTCGCCATATGCATGGTGCTGCTTGCAATTAGCCTTAGGCTGATGATTGAGCTGATGGATATAAAGCCAAGGTCGGCTGCCTTTGCCTCGAGCGTATTTTTGGTTTTAGTAAATTTATTTTTAGTGCAAATACTTGCGGAGCTTGGATCAAGGCGCATGCTGATTTCAAAACCATTCTTAAATCTTTGGGTATCTAATTTTACGAGCTACTTATTTGGCATAGCTCTGGCGCAGATCGATCTCTTCTTTAGGCTAAGGCGCATAAGAAAAAGTCAAATCGGCAAAAACTCGATTAAGGAGAGTATGGATAATCTTCCTGACGGCTTGTGTTTCTCGAAGCTTGACGGAACGCCGACTCTTGTCAACAGGCAGATGCAAATGATTAGCTACGAAGTTTTTGGAAAGCATCTGATTAATGATTTGACTTGTGCAAGGCTTGCTCGTGAGTGCAAGGTAAGCGACTCAACTCAAATTTTGCAAAAGGATCCTCTGGTTATGGGGGCGTGTGGCAAGATATGGCTCTACCAAATTATTGAAGATAAAGAGAAAAAGTACAGAGAGACGATTGCCTACAACATCACCGAGGAGTGGGGCGTGCTTGGAGAGATAAAAAAGAAGAATAAAGAGATAAAGGCTGCGAACAAGCGTTTGAAGGATTATCAAGATACGGCTTTGGAATACACTAGGCAGAAGGAAATTTTGCGCTCAAAGATTAAGATTCACGACAAGATCGCTCAGTCGCTAATTTATTTTAGGCACTACTTGGATAAACAGGACAAGAATGAGGACGAGCGCAAGAGGCTAGTGCAGCTGTGGAACGAGAGTCTCGTCGTTTTGGATGAGGGTGAAGACGAAGAGGTAAAGGACGCTCTTTGGAAGAAACTGCTTGAAACTGCGGAGTCAATCGGCATAGGTTTTCACTTTACTGGCTCTTTGCCAGAGGGCGAAAATGATAAAAATACTTTTATAAGCATAGTCCACAAGGCGCTGAACAACGCCATTCGCCACGCTGAAGCGAAAAATGTGTGGATTGATATAAATGAAGATGGTCTAAGGATAAATTTGACTATAAAGAACGACGGCCATAAACCAAGCTCTGAAATTAAGGAAAAGGGCGGTTTAAAGAACATCCGAGCGCGTCTTAAGATTTATGGCGGAAAGATGAGTATTGATACGAGTGAGGTATTTACTCTTAGGATTTCTTGGCTGAAAGGAGAAAATTATGACTTATAAGATTATGATTGTTGACGATCAATTCGTTTCGAGGGAGCTGTTTAAGCTCTACATCGAGCAGTCGCCTGAGTACGAGGTGCTCTACTGCATTGATACGGCGATGTTTGCGGATACTTACGTTTTGAAGGCGCCTCTTGACCTCGTAATCATGGACATACTGATGAATGACGGGTCGAATGGCCTTGACGCCGCGGAAAAGATTAAAAAGCTAAAGCCAAATCTTAAGATAATTGCTGTTACGAGTATGCCGGAAGTCTCTTGGATGGAGCGCGCGAGAAAGATAGGTATTGAGAGTTTTTGGTACAAGGATGTCTCTGAGGAGACGCTGATTGAGATAGTCGAGAGAACTTTAAAGGGTGAGTCGATATACCCTGATAATACTCCTGTGGTTACGCTAGGTATGGCGAAGTCAAGCGAGTTCACACCAAGAGAGATTGAAGTCTTAAGACTGCTTACAACGGGTGCAGGAAATGATGAGATAGCAGAAAAACTTGATATTTCACAAAATACTGTGAAGACGCATATAAAGCATTTGTTAGAGAAGACAGGCTTTGAGACGAGAACGCAATTGGCGATTCAGTCACGGGTCACTGGCTTTGTAATCGAGGACTAAATTTCTTAATAAAATGCGCCCTTGGACTCGTTCCTTTTTTCGACAATGCTCGACTTATTTCGCATTAAGTTGAGCCCTTTTGCTAGTTTCGAATTATTTTGTCGCTGTGGAGTGCGCATTTGCACACCTCACTCCAAAAAATTCTGTACAACGCAAAATCATCTCAACTTCTCTGCAAACTAAGGGTTTGAGTGACTTTGTATATTTTATTAAATTCACTTCGCCCAATCATCGCATTTTCTTTAAGAAATTGGTGCGGGGTAGATGGATTTGCGCTGACATAAAGAGAAAATTGATTTTCACGAGCGCAGCCTTCGGAGAAAACTGCCTTAATTTCTTAGCGAAACGAACCGCCCGTGGGCTCATCTAGCTGAGCGAAGCGAACGGATATGAGACCACAGGTGAGTAAGCTCAGAAATTATCAGTTTTCGTAGACGTAGCAAGCGAAGGAAATCAATTTTCAATGTGCAATTGTCAACTTGATGAACTAAGCTCTGGTGGAACTATCTTTTCGATGTGCTTTTCTTATCTTAAGACATAAAGAAAGACTACACAATTTTTTCTGTGTAGTCTTTCTTTATACTATGTCGCTTTCACTCAATATACAAAGATTACATATTTGTAATACTTTTATATATAATTACTCTTGCATTTTACAATTTTTATGTTATAATTATTCTTGTAGATAGGAGAGGCAATCTTTAATAAGGAGGTTTATTAAATGATTCTTTCATTTAATGTAATGCAAACGGTTGGCTTTGCTATCTTGGTTTTTTTGGTGGGGAAATTTATCAGAACGAAGGTTAAATTTTTCCAGACTTTTTGTGTCCCTGCGCCTGTTATTGGCGGCTTTTTGTTCGCTATCATTAGGTTTGTCTTAGCTCTTACGGGGCTATGTACTTTTGTTTTTGACAACACTCTTAAGGATCCTTTCATGATGGTCTTCTTCACATCCATCGGCGTTGGTGCCGATCTCGACACGCTTAAGAAGGGCGGCAAGGGTTTTGTTTATTTCTTACTTGTAGCAACGGTTTTAGTTATTTTTCAAGATGTCCTTGGCATTTTCATGTGCAAAGTTATAGGGGTAGATTCGCTGCTTGGCCTTGTTTGCGGCTCGGTTACTATGGTTGGTGGTCACGGCTCTGCTGGCGCGTGGGGTAGCACTTTTGAGGAGCACGGCCTATTTAATGCGTCAACTTTCTGCATGGCGGCTGCAACTTTCGGTGTAATTATGGGCTCTGTTATAGGTGGACCTATCGGTTCTATGCTTATTAGAAGAAATCACTTGGCTAAGCCTACATACAATGACAGCTCTGAGAATAATGTTTTGGAGAGTCTCGAAAAGGTTAGCGCTGGTGCTAGCTATAAAGAGCTTGTTCCACTAAACGCCTTCGACTTTGTCAAGGTTTTAGGTCTCATCTTCGTATCTGTTGGTCTCGGTTCGATATTGCAAGTTCTCATCAAAAACAATGTAAGCATACTTGGTAATCCATTGAGCCTACCTAGTTATGTAACAGCAATGATACTTGCAGGCATCTTCGTCAACACCATCGGCAAGAAGGGTTCGAAGTTTGCTGTTGATGAGAGAGCTAACTCCATCTGCGGTGACGTCGGCTTAAACATTTTCTTGGTAATGGCGCTCATCGACATCAACCTTCTTGACTTAAAGGATGTTGCCGGCATCATGCTCGTGGTGCTACTTGCGCAAACTGTGCTCATGGCTTTGTACGCGTACTTTATCAACTACTGGGTTATGGGTAGAAACTACGACGCGGCAGTTTTGTCGGGCGGCCTTTGCGGCTTCGGCATGGGTGCAACATACAACGGCATCGCCAACATGGACTCGATTACTGAAAGATTTGGTCCATCACCAAAGGCATACTTTGTCTTGCCAATGGTTGGAGCCTTCGCAATCGACATAATCAACTCGCTTTCCATAACCGTATTTTTGAATATCGCGCAAAACTTTAGATAAAATAATACCCTCTTTACTTTGCTTAGTAGAGAGGGTTTTTTTTATTTGCATTAACTTGTAAGTGGAGGGCACTAGTACTTTATAAAATTATACATAAATTTCAAGCCTGCTAAGCTTAGTGCCGCGCCTATGCCTGTGTAGAAGAAGGCGATGAAGTTCACGCCTAATAGTGAGTACTTTCTTATAAGTATGCCGCCTGTCATCATGATCGCCATGATGATGAAGCTCTTGAGGTCGAAGAAGTTCCAAAAGTATCTCTTCTCTTCTGTGTATGCTTTGATGCGCACGGTGTGCTTGTTTACGAGTCTATTAAAGACCATGAGCCAAAAGACTATGAAGACTGCGAGTGACATAAGGACGTTAAGCGCCGTGAACTTTGTTTTGTAGGCCTCGAGTCCTAGGCTTAGAACCTTCAGCCCTGCGAATAGCCACACGAGGCTCGCGATTAGTAGTAGGTATCTTTTCTTTACCATGATGCGCCACCTTTCTAATATGATGTTTGTCTATATATACCCAAGGCGTAAAAAAAGTGAGCACATTAATCAATGTACTCACTTAAATATTATTTATATGCCACTTCTTAAATAAATTATTAGTGCAATCAATGCAAGCAATACAACAAAGCTTAGCATCTTAATCACATTCCAAGTTGCGTTCTTTCCTGCTGCTACTCCTTCTGCTAGGCCTGCTTTTGCAAGTGCGCTCTTGATTGGCTTATACAAAAGTATGATCAGTGCTGCGTTGACTCCGCCTTTGATTAGGTTAAATGGTATGATTACTGGCATAAGTTTTACGACTTCTGCTCTTGGAAAACCTGTGTATATCGGTGTTACAACTAGATTCCAAAGTGCCATAACTACTGTTAGCGATAAAACTGCGCAAACTAGTGACAAAACTGCTCCCTTTGTTGTTCTTTTTCTGTGGTAGATGGCTGCTGCAACGCCTGAGAATGAAAGTGTTGCTATGATGTTCATCACTGCGCCCCAAGGTCCTGACTCGGAGAAGGTTATCATCTCAACAAGTACTTCAATGACTGCCGCTGCGATCGCAACTAGTGGTCCAAAGATGAAGCCTGCTGTTGTTAGGATGACATCTTTCGGGTCATACTTTAAGAATGGTAGTGATGTGATTGGAAAGCGAATTATCGCTGTTAAAACTATTGCCATAGCGGCAACTACTGCAATTAATGTGATTTTTTTTGCTCTTGACATAAAAAAAACACCCTCCTTAATGATTATTCAACTAATAACCTTTAAGATCTTTTTCCGTCCTGACTGTACAGTCGGCACCTGAATTTCACAGGTTCTGCATATGCTCGCGGGCTTTACCGCCGGTTAAAAGGAATTTCACCTTACCCCAAAGTATTAGATGTACTTTTATTATAGTCCTAGTAGTATTCTTTGTCAAGCCTTAGATATAAAATTCGAGGCTCATCACGGCCTTGCTCCCACTATTCACTTTGTAGTAGCGCGCCTCGTGGTACCAGTTAGTGAAGACCTTTAGGTAGATATCGCCTTTGCTGATGGCGTAGCCTGTGACTATAATCCAGTGTGCGCTTTTTACTGACTCTATGAGTAGCATGGCTGTGATATGTCCTTCATCAATAGCCTTTACTATGTCCATGGTTTTGGGAAAATATTTTCTTTTAACTTTTACGCTTGTCTTTCTATTCTTAATAATTTTTTTCACACGCGGCTCCATAAACAAAACTGGCCCTGATTTTATATATCTATACACTTCATCAAAGCTTACATCATCAAAGCCCATCATCTTCAAGATGTTGGTGGCTGTAGTGAAGGCGCAGTGGTTATTTAGGCCTGTGCCGTCAAAGTCTGTGGTAATAGAAAGTGATGCTAGGCTCACTCCCAGCATCACTTCTTTATCTACTTTATCTAATTTTTTAATGAATCCGTAGCTCATTACTCTCTATAAGCGTCGTAAACTGCTTTTGCAACGACTTTTGGAACTCTCTCATCGAACATATCTGGCATGATGTGCTCTTCTGTAAGGTCTTTATCGTCTACAAGGTTTGCGATTGCATGTGCAGCTGCAACCTTCATATCGAAGGTAATAGTCTTTGCGCGTCTGTCTAGTGCGCCTCTGAATATACCTGGGAAGGCAAGTGAGTTGTTGATTTGGTTAGGAAAATCGCTTCTACCTGTACCAACTACCTTAGCGCCTGCTTCTTTTGCTTCGTCTGGGTAGATTTCTGGAACTGGGTTTGCCATAGCGAAGACGATAGCGTCTTTGTTCATAGTCTTGATCATATCTTTTGTAAGCACTCCTGGTGCTGATACGCCTATGAATACGTCTGCTCCTACCATGGCATCCTTAAGTGTGCCTTCTTCGTTCTTTGGATTTGTCTTTTCAGCGATCTCTTTCTTGATCCAGTTGTTCTTTTCGTTGCCTCTGTAGATAATGCCCTTTGAGTCGCAGATAAGTATATTCTTAACGCCAAGGTTAAGCATCATATAAGCGATGGCAATGCCTGCTGCGCCGCTACCATTGATAACGACTTTAAGGTCTGCATAATCCTTCTTTATTAGCTTGCATGCGTTGATAAGTGCAGCTGTTACGACGATGGCTGTGCCATATTGGTCGTCGTGGAAGACTGGTATATCAAGCATCTCATCAAGTTTTCTTTCTATCTCAAAGCATCTAGGCGCGCTTATATCTTCAAGGTTAATGCCGCCAAAGCCTGGAGCGATGTTCTTAACTGTGTTTACGATCTCGTCAACGTCTTGTGTATCTAGCATGATAGGGAAAGCGTCAACGCCGCCAAACTTTTTGAATAATATGGACTTTCCTTCCATAACTGGCATACCTGCCTTAGAGCCGATATTACCAAGGCCAAGAACTGCTGAACCGTCTGTAACTACAGCTATGAGGTTACCTTTTGCAGTGTATTTGTATTGCAATTCTGGGTCGTCGTGTATAAGCTTGCAAGGCTCTGCAACACCTGGTGTGTAAGCAAGTGCAAGGTCGTGCGCGTTATTAACTTCAACCTTAGGTACTACTTCTAATTTACCTCTCTTTTCTTCATGAAACTTAAGTGCTTCTTCTTTGTAAGCCATGTCATCCTCTCCTTTTAAATAATTATTGATGATATTTGCCGCTCTATCTAGTGACTCGGAGTCATATGTAAGGTCAACCATCCTAGTAAAGCCTTGCTCGATAAAGGATACCTTCTCCTCTTCCGCGTCGAGCGCAAGACCTATGATCTTCTTGTCATACTTCTTTGCCTTATTAAGAACTAGCGACCTAAAGCTTTCTTTTCTAAGCTTTAAGGATAGATAGTCGTCAACTAAGATTATTATATCACTTTTTTGAGTAATATTGTCAAAATTAAAATATTTTTCTAGAAAATCGCCAAGATCCACAACTTTTGGTTTTAAAAACATGCAAAGTGAAAACATCGAACCGCCACCTGCGCCTGCCGCCTCTACGTTTTTAGCCTTGCAATTGAAGGCGCTTTGAAGTAGGTATTGGAAGTTTTCCATATTGCGCTCGAAGATCTCAAGTATGAGATTGTCCGTGATGAGCCTGTTTTGATATGTCGTGCCGCGGTAGCCTATGAAGCGCATCTTTGAGTACTTGATGATCTTAAAGTCAACGCCGTGAATTAAACTGTCCATGGCAGTCGTGTTAAAGCCTTTGATCTTGTATATGTCCCTAGTCTCTGTCACTTCTTCGTTCAATACATTGTAGAACTTCACGCCCATGGCACGCAAAAAGCCAACAGCTGCGTCATTGACACCGCTGCCACCTACACTGATGGTGATCTTCTTCTCGCCATTTTCTATAAGCTTCTTCACAAGAGCGCCTGCAAGGTAGCTAGTCGAGCTTAAGTCGCCCTTCATCCTGTACTTTATGATGCTCGAGAAGGACACAATGACATTGTCATCGCATCTGAGGTACTTAAGAGTGTGTTCTACTCCTTCCTCGTCCATGACAATGGCCTCATCTACCTTGAAGGACTTTAGGTCCTCTGTCGCCTCATAGATGTTGCCGTAGCCGTCTGGAAGTGCATATATATCCACATCAGCGTTTATTTTTCCTTCTATCGCCTTAAGTAGCTCCAAGGAAGAAATCCCCGATATGAAAGAGCCGGCGATAAGTGCGACCTTTCTAGACAATTCTGTTTAAGCTCCTTCCATTAACATAGGCATCGATGTTGTCATAAATCACCTTGTAAAGCCTTTGTCTTGCTTCCAAAGATGCCCAAGCGATGTGCGGTGTGAAAGCCGCGTTTTTAAGTGCGTATAGCTTGTTGTCCTTAGTCATAGGTTCAGGTGCCGCAACGTCTGATGCATAGAAAGCAACATCGCCGTTCTTAAGCGCGTCAGCTAAATCAGATTCGTTGATAAGACCGCCGCGTGCAGTGTTTATGATGATGGCTGTGTTTTTCATAAGAGCAAGGCTCTTTTTATTAATAATTTCTTTTGAATCCGCGTTCATTGGCGCGTGAAGGCTCACTATGTCAGCTTCTTTGAAAAAGTCTTCGTAGTCACGGAAGAAGTCCCCGTCCGCATGGTGACCCGCTACTTTTAAAGCAATGACCTTCATACCAAGAGCCCTATATGCATCAGCTACCTTTTGACCGATATCACCATAGCCAACGATGCCCGCAGTCTTGCCTGCAAGCTCGTGTATAGTACCTAGGAAGAAATTAAAGTCTTGGCTGTCCACCCATGCTCCCTCGCGAACCTTTTGAGCATAAGAATAGACATCGTTAACAGCATTAAGTAAGTGAGCAAGTGTTAGCTGCACAACCGAATATGTTGAGTAGCTAGGCACATTCGCAAGGCCAATGCCAAGCTCCTTAATGGCATTTAGGTCAATGTTATCGAAGCCAGTTGCCGCCTCGGCTATGAACTTCACCTTGCTGCCCTCAAGCTCAGCCTTGCCAAGCCTTACCTTATTTGTGATCACGATGTCCGCATCCTTTATTCTTTCTTTTATATCTGATGGATTAGTTCTGTCGTATGTAGTGAATTCGCCAAAATCCTTGAACATGGACGTGTCAATGTCGCCCGGATTTGAATTGTACATGTCTAAGAAAACAATCTTCATAATATCACCTCTAAAGTATATATGCCCAAAGAGAAGTGATTTTAAACGGTGGGGGTGGGCTTAGATGATTTGCGATACGTTTCTAATTTATATTATTCTTTTTCTTTATAATCCATGTAGTTTACATTGTAATAAAAATAATAATGTGATATAATTAAGTTAATTAAATCTAAATTAGAAGTATACATTAGAGTAGAAAAACAAACAAATAAGGAAGGTGTTTTATATGAAATTTAAAAGGATATTAACTATTACACTAGTAATGCTATTTGTGTTTTCACCTATAGCTAATGCTCAAATAAAAGAAGATTTGAGTAATTTTAAATATGAAGCTGATATTTTTGATAATGGCACGATGGGTATTTGGGAGACTAACTCAGAGCTCCCTTATGATGGATATAAAGTTGGACCTAAGACAGAAGCTTACATTAACAGCTTTAAAACTAGTGCAGATACTCCAGAGGGCAAAATTAAAGACGTAGTTAATTATATGATTAATTACAATTTAAAATATAGCCATAATGCTGGAGATACTATTAATTTAGATAGCAAGAAAGGCAACTGTCATAGTTTATCTGTGTTTGCTGCTAAATTATTTAAGAAAGCTGGATTGCCATATAAATCTATACTTCTTAAAGGTACAGAAAAAGATGGTACTAAGTATGGGCATGTTGCTTTAATTACTATCAACGATAAGGGTGAGCCATATTATTTTGAGTCTACCACTTATACTAATTTAAGAGATGAACAAAAAACAGAAGAGGTAATACAATTATTCATTAATAGAGGAGCAAATCAAGAACAAATAGCCAAGGATATGCACTATAATCATAATGCAAAAAGATATAGTGAGCTTCGAATTTATATTACTGAATGGCTTAATAATGGAAAAATTCCAGAGGACCAAGAGAATAGACGTAAAGTAGAACTTAAAAAAGTGGATTTAAATAATGGTTATGTAGAATACTTTAAACCTATTAATTTAAAAGATGTAGATGGATTAAAGTTAGATAATCAAAAAAAAGTTAAATAGCTTAAAAAATAAAGCAGTTGGTTTAATTGTAAAATATCTACCCTCCTTACTGAAGAATCAGTAAGGAGGGCTTTTTTTGCACTTAGTAAATAAATGGCCTTAAGCAACAAAAAAGTCTCCTCAATATTTGACATAGAGCCATAAATAAAAAAGCGACACGTAATAAACGCATCGCTTTATAAACTTTTATTCATAGTGTGACCACATTCTAATTATATAAACACTATTACTATCTTTGTCTACTTTATAAATCAACCTGTGTTGATAATTTATTCTTCTTGAGTAGGCTCCTTTCATATCGCCAACAAGCTTTTTAAACAGTGGTGGACTAGTAAATGGATCTTCTTTTATTATTTCAATCAATGATTTTACTGTATTTTCAAGTCCAGCACTTTTTATATTATCAATATCTTTTAAAGCCTTTTTAGAATAGAATATTTTATAATTACCATCTAACATCGTCTTCACTCACATACTCTTCTGGCCCAGCATTAAGTCCTTCTATTATGCTTTCTTTAAGTCCTGGAATTGAGCTTAAATATAAAGTCTCCATAATTCCCTCATAATCATCTTCGCTCATAAGTACTGCATTTCCTTCTTTTGTTGACACATTCACAACGCTGTTGTATTTTACAGTGTCTTCTAGTACCTTAAATATATCTTTTCTAAAGTTAGTAACGTTCATGCTTTTCATAATATCACCTCTTATGTACATTATACCGTACGTTAAATAAAAAGTCAAGAGTTTGGTCAAAAAAAGAGATCGATAATTTATATCGATCCCTATTTTAATTAAGCTAATTTTTTACGAAGCGATGAACCGCCTCTCTATACATACCCCGCCAAAGATTTTGCTGGAAAAATTTATGGATAAAGCGATGTGGAGATTTTTGTCAAGCGGAATGTACAGATCGTACCTGAGCATTGGCAAAAATCGATCCGTAAGATCAATCAAAGCTGTCTTCGCCTTGCTCGACACCTTTGTGATCTCTGGAATAAATCATACATAGCCAATCGAACATCGCTAGCACTCGTTCTCTTGGTGTATGAAATTAACAAGCTCTAGGCGCAAATCGAATGCGAAATTACTTTATTACAGATATTACGTACACCTCTGCACTCTCATTTAATGCAATCTTAATCACACTATCCTTCGCATAGTTCTTGCCGAAAACTATCCTTTTATCGTTTGTGAATAGGTTTTGAACTTTACCTTTGCTATCTTTAAGGATTAATTTTTCTGCGCCACCTGCGTCGTATAATACGTTTGTGATTGTGTACTCTTCGCTTAGGCTTGTGATGAGCTTATCTACTCTTAAAACTTTTTTATCTTTGTCAAGGCTTAGCTTAACGATATCGCCTGCTTTAGCATTAGGGAAGCTTGCGCCGTCTGTGTCGTAGACTCTAAGTGTTTTTGTCTTGTCGTAGCCTTCGAAGGACTTATCAAGTTTGGAATCGTAGTCGCTTCTTAGCTCAAGTATGTCTTCTGTGTCAACTACTTTCTTCTTTTCAACGTTTTTAAATACTATAGCAACTGGTGCATCATCTGCGCCGCGGAAGCTGTCGTACTTAGTAACGTCTTTTGCGTTTAGGTCCTTAACTGTGAATACATAAGCTGTTACTGTCTTATTAAAGCCTGCGTTCTTTACTTCATCTAGGCTAATAGTTTCAACTTTGTAGTCCTTGCCTACTTCTACTAAATTATATAGCAAAGTATTGTCAAGAAGGTTCACTTCTTTGCCTGCCACGTAGATAGTGCTTCTCTTAACGCTCTTTGTAGGTGCGAAGACCTTGTATGTCTTTGCATCTCTGTCAAGCGGCTTGAAGTCCTTGGCATAGTCAGCGTGTCCTGTCAATACAAATAGTTTTTGTACTGCATCCTTTGTATATAGTGCGTAAACCATGTCGTAGTTGTTAAGCTCGGATAGTCTTATCTCCTTGCCATCTTTATAAATCTTAAGGTCTAGTGAGTCTTGAACTCTCACTTCTTTGCCGTCTCTGTCAATAAGAGCGACTGCGTTTGTAGTAACTCTGTCTATCATAAAGACGTCTTCATCGAATGAAAGCTTGCCGTAGATCACTTGAACATTGCCAAAGATGTCTAGTGCAAGATTAACTTTTTCATTGATTAGTAGTTTTACTTCGTCGTTGTACTTTTGTGCGTTCACTTGTGTGAATACTTTTTCGTCAATAGTTGCAACGGCTCTTCTTGATTTTTCATCTGATAGCTTGTAGTCTTTATTAGCTAGGTTGATGAAGGCTCCATCTCTACTGATCTTGTACTTAGCGCCTTCTCCTTCTACCTTATTTCTTACGACTATAGCCTCATCACTTGCGTAGAAGTGCAAAACGTCGTACTTTTCAAGCTTAGCAGGGTCTATTGCCGCAAGCTTGCCATCATTATAGATATATGCCTTCTTAAGATTTCTCTTTACAATAGCGCCTGTTTCGTCGTCAAGAACTTTAACTGCTCCATTGTCATAAGAGATAAGTGGCATGATGTCTTCGAATGTGTAGGCCTTGATATAGACAACTTTTGCAGAAACGCTTGTTACATATGCAAGGTCTGCCTTGTAGTTTGTCTCTTTAGCAAAGTCGTTGAATAAATCAAAGTACTTGCCGTTAACAGCTCCTCCGCGGAACTTTTGCTCTGTAAGAGCAGCCTTATCTTCAAGAACTGTTGATTCCTTAGTAGAGTCTCCTACATATAGTCTTGCACCTTTGATATTGATAGGCGCGATTTCAGTCTTTGCGATGGCGCTGTCTCTGTATGTCTTAATCATGTTCTTTTGGTCGATGTCTAGGTCGTATACCTTGCCAACTATGTCCATAGGGTCCATGCCGTCTTTAAGGTCAATGATGTAGGCCTTACCTTCTTTGAAGCCATCTAAGCTTGATTTTAATACAAGTATCTCTGCTTGCTTTTCACTTAGATTTGAATTTGCATTTGTCTTTGTAACTATGGCAGTAAGCTTTGATAAATCAGCTTCCTTCATACCCTTAAGAAGGTTGTATATCATTACAAAAACGTTCTCCCTACTAGCTTGTGCCTTGTAATCAAGGTCCATAAGTCCATCAAGCACGCCATTACTTGCAGCGTATGTGATGTATGGTAGAGCCCAGTTAGCACCTTCTCCTGCCTTGATATCAGTTCCGCCAGCTGCCACAGCAAGCATCTTGATGGCCTCTTGATACCTAACATTGTTTCTAGGTTTGAAAGTGCCGTCTTCGTATCCACTGATGATCTTTAGCTCGCTTGCGATATTGACAAAGCCGTTTGACCAGCGTCCCATAGCCATATCGCTAAACTTGCTAGGTAGGTTGATTGCCTTGTCAGCAAGACTTTCCTTGCCAAGTGTTCTTGTAAGCATAGCTGCAAACTCTTCTCTAGTGATAGGGTCTGCTAGTCTAAGTCCTTTCGCGTCACCTTTGACATATCCCTTTGAAACAAGGTAGTCAATCTTGTCTTTATTGCTCATTGCTTCATTTTGTGCAAAGCTTGCGCTCATAGTACCTAGTACTAAGACGAAAGCTAGGACAATGGATAAAATTTTCTTCATCTTCATAGTATTACCTCCTGTATGAATATTGATTATACTTATTTATACCATAATATAGCTTTTTTCAAACAAAAAAGAGAGCCTATCTGATTAGGATAAGCTCCATATGTTTTTCTCTTGTTCATAAAAAATTGTTTTGCGTGTATCACGAAAATTGTTTTCTCTCACTTGCTCGTCTACGAAAATGCATTATTAATCGAAAAGTGATTTAATATGATCTGAATAACGAAAAGTGATTACCTCTCTCGCTGCGCCTATGGAGGCTGTCTTAGTAATCGAAAAGTGTATTACTCGTGACTTAGGCTTCTCAAATTGGAAATTTCTAAGCTTACTCACCTGTGATCTCATATCCGTTCGCACATCGAAAAGATAGTTCCACGAAGCTTAGTTCAACAAATTGACAATTGCTAAGCTTGTCCGACTACAAATCCATATTCGTTCGCTACGCTCAACTAGATGGATTTGTGGCCGTCGTCCTACGCAAAGCAATTGAAGCAATTTGTCTCAATGCGCTTCTTTTGGAACATATCTTTTCTCACTAAACAGTTTTCTCCGAATGCTGCGCTCGTGAATAACAATTTTCTCACTTATTGATCTAAATAAACATATTTTCTCCTCACTAATTAGCTTTGTCAAAATATTTTATCAGTATATATACACCGAGTAAATTTCGCAGGAAAAACGAGATGATTTAGCGTTGTACAGAATTTTTTGGAGTGAGGTGTGCAAATGCGCACTCCGCAGCGACAAAAAAATTCAAAACTAGCAAAAGAGCTCAACTTAATGCGAAATAAGCGAGCATTGCCGTGAATGGAACGAGCTCAAGGGCGCATTTTATTAAGAAATTTTATTTGCGATCGAGTTCTTTTTCATATTGTACAATAAACGCTATATTCTGCGCCTCAGTACTCGACAAAAACGCACTATTGTAATGCTCATCGGGCTTGTACCACGACTTTCTTTTGAAGTAATCAGCGAATTCCTTTGTCTTAAATTCATAGCCGTGGCGCGCAAGTATCTCTGCCTTAATGAGTCTGATCTCGTTACGCGACAGTGCCTTCAAGAGCTTCAGTGGTATCAGTTTGGCATCGCCAGCGAAAAGGTATTCGTCTTCGAAGACTTTTTTGTACGACTTGGCAAAGTTCTTGTCAAGTTTCTCCTTCGGTTCAAGCGGCATAAAATACTCTGCTTGCGCCTTAATAAAACTTGCGTCGTCTATCTTCATCTTGAACTTGTCATCTGCCTTATTAAACTTCTCAAGGTCGAGTGTAGTCTCTTTGCAGATCTCTTCATAAGTCCTTGCGTCCTCACTCGCTTCCTTTATATATACATGGCTTGTTGTGTATCTATACAAAAAGTAAAACGCGACAAGTAAAGCTACGGCTACTGCGCTTAGTATACATGCGTAGACCTTACTCATATCTCTTTGACCCTCGCCTCTACCTTCAAAATTTATGTAAACACTAGTGTTTCTTCTAACTCTCATTTCATCACCTATGATAATTATAACACTTAGAGAGTATCATTTCAATAGTGAATGGGTATCTATGTAGTGAGAATATATATGGAGATGATATTATGAAATACAAAACTATATACCTAGCAGGCGGCTGCTTCTGGGGTATGGAAGGCTACTTTAAAAGAGTGAATGGCATTGTAGATACTACTGTCGGCTATGCCAATGGTATAGGCGCTGACACTGACTACCAAAGGGTTAAGGAGACTGATCACGCGGAGACCATAAAACTAGTCTACGACAAGAGTGTGATAAGTCTTGAAGAGATACTTCTTCGCTACTTCAAGGTCATAGACCCAAAGAGTGTTAACAAGCAAGGCGGCGACAGAGGTAGACAGTACAGAACCGGCATTTACTACAGTGACGCTGCTGATAAAGAGGCCATATACAAGGTGTATAGCTATGAGGAGGCGCTTCATGGCGAGCTAGCTGTTGAAGTGAGCGCTCTTAAGAACTTTGTCAATGCTGAGGACTACCACCAAGACTACTTGGATAAAAACCCTGGCGGCTACTGCCACATCAACCTAGCTGAGGCGGATGAGCCACTGTTTGAGAGTGAGTATAAGGAAGTCAGCGATGAGAAAGCCAAGGAGCTACTTGACGAGCTGAGCTACCGCGTGATGAGAAAGGAAGGCACTGAGCATCCACACTCCTCCGAGCTAAATGATGAGTGGAGAAGTGGCATCTATGTAGATAAATTAACTGGCGAGCCTCTCTTTACATCGGATGAAAAGTTCGATGCAGGCTGCGGCTGGCCAAGCTTTGCAAGAGCGATTAAGAGTGACAGCCTTGCATATAGAGAGGACGACTCGTATGGCATGAAGCGCGTTGAAGTTAAAAGTCTTCATGGCAAGAACCACCTAGGTCATGTCTTTAATGATGGCCCTAGTGATAAAGGCGGCCTTAGATATTGCATAGACGGAGCTGCACTACGCTTCGTTCCACTTGAAAAGATGGCAGAGGAAGGCTACGCTGACTACATCATCTTTTTAAAGGATGGAAAAGATAAGCTTATAGAGCATACCGAGCTAAGTAAAGACGAAAAAGAAGCTCCAGCTAAAGGCATCACTAGTGATTGAATAGTAATAATTATCCTTATAATAATAGTAGCAAGGGTAATTTGGAAAAAATTTAAAAAGTAAGGTGTAAAACGAAAACAGCTATGAAAAATCATAGCTGTTTTTTTGACATGATCTCACTTTAGTGCTAATATTATTATAAGAGGTGATATATATGGAAGGCTTCTACCCCATATACATGTACACGCCTATGCCTGAGATGCACAACCTTATGGTGCCACTAACAAGTGGCTGTTCCTACCACAAGTGCCTCTACTGCGACCTTAACTTCAGGCAAAAGTTTCACGTGTTTAAGCTCGAAGACATAGAAGACTACCTTAAGAGCGAAAAAAGTAAATATACTAAGATGAAGCGCAGCCCTAAGAAGTTCACTCTGCTTGAGGGCAATCCTTTGTGCGTGAAGACTTCATACCTTGAGAGCGTCTTCAAACTCATAGGAAGGTACTTCGATGTGGACTACATATCGATGTTTGCGCGCGCAAGTGATGTACTTCGTAAGAGCGATGAGGAGCTACTGCGCCTTAAGAGCCTTGGCCTCGATAGGCTGTGCTTAGGACTTGAGAGCGGCTCGGATGATGTACTTAGCTTTCACAATAAAGGTCACACAGCTCGAGATAGTGTGAGAGCCTGCAAGAAGCTTGAGAGACTCGGCATAAAATACTCAGTCTACATCATGCTCGGCCTCGGTGGCAAGGATATGACAAAGGTGCATAGAGAAGAAACTGCAAAGCTACTAAACAAGATAAAGCCATTCGAAGTAGTCTTTGTAACTACGGTTATATTTAAGAGAGCGCCTCTAAAAGACTATGTGCGTGAGAAGAAGTTTAGAAGACTTTCGATAAAGGAAGTTTTAAATGAAGAGATCTACATACTTGAGCACATAGACATGGATGCAGTGATCAAGGCGACACACAAGACCAATCCTTTGCCAGTACTCGCGAAGTTCCCTGAGGGCAAAGAGGCGATGCTAGAGAAGCTTAGGGAGTATAGAGATGCGGGTAGTGAGAAGGACTTGCGTAGGAACGAGATGAAGAAGTGGCAAGTGTGGAGCAAAGAATAAAATTTCGCGTTCAATCTAGCTCTACAAAACTTGGAGAATGTGCTATAATATATATGCTATTATTGTAATTAATGTAATTATTATAAATAATTTTTAATGGAGGCGAGCAATCGCAATATCAACTTTTGCAGAGCGAATGGATGGATGGGGCGAAGTGGAGCTTAGCGGCAAGCGGAGTGTACAAACGGTACTCGAGCATTGCCGAAAAGCGAACGAGCGCTAGGCGCCATTCGAATGCGAAAGTGTTAACTTATGAATAATTTTTAACGGAGGTAACTACTATATGATATTTTTTGACTTAGACGACACAGTCTTAGAAACTGCCAAGATAAACACTCTAATATTTGAACGTGCACAGATGGATTTGCACATAGACATGGATCCAAATGAGTTCATGGGCAGGCTTAGAACTGCTCTACGCTCGCGCATGATTAGACACATGGACTTTGCCTACAACGAAACTATCGGCATAGACCCTCTTGACTACTTACTTATGGAGGAGCCATACGAGGAAGAAAGACTTGAGCTGTTCAAGGACGGTGTATATAATGACGTCAAGGACATACTAGGAGGCGCTACTAAGGAAGAATTTCTTCAAGCCTTCCTAAAGAGACGCTTCGACTACACTGAAGCAATTGATGGCATGCTTGAGCTTATAAAGGAGCTTAAGGATGCTGGAGAGAAGCTTGGTGTGATTACTGACGGCATCAGTGAGGTGCAGCACAGAAAGGCGCACACTCTTGGCCTTGATAAGCTCGTTGACTACGTCTTTGCTTCAGGAGACTTCGGTTATGGCAAGCCTGACACAAAGTTCTTCTTCGGTGCGATGAAGGCGGCAGGCGTTAGACCAAGTGAGTGCATCATGGTCGGCAACAACATTGACTCGGACGTCTTCGGTGCTCTTGCAAGTGGCATGAAGGCTGTCTTCTTCGGTGCAAAGCCAAGTAAGTACTACGTAAACTATGCCCCTGATGCAAAGGCGCTTAGAGAAGTCTTAAAGAAGGCACTTGACTAATGGGTCTAGGTACACTAATTAACTGCTTGGCCATCATAGTAGCGGGCATACTAGGAAGGCTAACAGCTAAGGTCTTCAAGCCAAAGGTGCAGAGAGCTCTCGTGCTATCATCTGGTGTGAGCATCTTCTTCATAGGACTTGCTGGCACTATGCAAGGCATGCTAAGTATATCGGGTAGCACGCTTAAGAGCGGCAGAGCCATGCTTGTGGTGGTCTCTCTTGCTATAGGCGCGCTTATAGGTGAGAGCATAGGTATCGAGGAAGGCTTTGAAAACTTTGGTGCCTACCTTAAGAGAAAGACTAAAAGCGACTCGGATCAAGGCTTTATCGCTGCTTTCGTAACGACATCTCTTACTGTTTCCATCGGCGCCATGGCCATAGTCGGATCTATGCAAGAAGGCATAACTGGTGACTACCAAACTCTTGCTTTGAAGGCTGTTTTGGACTTCATCGTTGTCTTCGTGATGGCCGCGTCCATGGGTAAAGGAGCGACATTCTCTTTCGTGCCTGTCTTTATCTTGCAGATGAGCATAACGTATCTTTCTAAGCTCATCGCGCCATATGTAACAGATCTTGCGATAGACTACTTGTCGCTTGTGGGCTCTGTACTAATCGCGTGCATAGGCATAAACCTACTCTTTGATAAGAGAGTCAGCGTTGCCAATATGCTTCCCGCACTTGTAGTTGCTATGGCGGCAGCATATTTGCCAGTGGCTTTTTAAAATATTTATATTAATATTGACAAGTTGTACAAAAGGAGGCTCTTATGAAAAACATTTCTGTTTATCCATGTGTAGTAAGGTATGAAGACGAAACTTACTATGCTAATTTTCCTGATTTTGACGCTTGCTTTACTGATGCGGACAATTTGGAAGAATTATTTGTATACACAAGTGAAGTTTTGAATGCATGCATCAATGTTCTTTTTGATAATGATATGAAAGTTCCTTTGCCTAGTGAAGCAAAGGACATAAAATTAAAGAGAGGCGAGTTTTTGATTTTAGTAAAGGCAGAGCTAAGTAGCAATACTATGGAGAACATATATATAAGAAGTGATGAAAGATATTACAAGGAGCTTCTTGATAGAGCTTCGGATATTAAAAACAATGCAGATATAATTAAGGCGAGGATTTAGTCCTCGCCTTTTCTATATACAAAGTCCATCTACTTAATCTTTTCTATCGTGCGTCCAAAGTCTCTCGCTACGTAGATACTCGTTTCGCCACTTTCTTCGCTTACTATGAATGGAAACTCGGCTATGTTTGATGCGGCTCCCCACGCGCCACTCTTTTCTACTGCGATGACTGAGAAGTCGCGCGGCTCTTCGCCCTTCGCCCTAAGCTTTGCGTCTAAATCCATGACTGCCTTTATCGCGGCGTCTTGCGCGCTTAGTCCTTCTGACATTAGTGAGACGACCCTATAAGATAGTGTGCCTTTAATTATGTCTTCTCCGACGCCTGTTGCGGCTGCGGCTCCTATGTCGCTGTCGGCATATAGACCCGGTCCCACTAGTGGCGAGTCGCCCACGCGTCCCACCTTCTTCATAAAGAGACCCGATGTCGATGTCCCCGCAATGACTCTACCTTCTTCAGCTATAAGGCCGCATACAGTGTCGTGACCCTTGTAGACCTTTGGATCCTTCGCCCTCTCTTCAACCCAGCGTCTCTTCGCTTCTTCTGTAAGCATCTCTTCCTCTTTAAAGCCCATGGCGATGGCGTGCTTAAGAGCTCCTTCGCCGACTAAAAAGTTGTTGTAGCTTCTATCCATAAGCGTGCGTGCAACTGATACAGCGCTCCTTATATTTCTAAGGCCAGCAACGGCACCGAAGTGCAGGTTGTCCCCGTTCATCATGGCTGCGTCGCACTCGACTATGCCTTCCTCGTTCGGTAGTCCCGAGTAGCCTACCGAGTGAAAATTCTCGTTTAGCTCCACATCTTTTATAAGCGTAATCAAGGCCTCTTCCAAAGTCTTGCCCTCTAAAAGTGCCTTACGTGCGAGCAAAGTGCCTTCGTATGCCATCTTCCAAGTTGCTATTATACTCATAATTCCTCCTAAAAATCGCTAAAATTAGTCTTGCGCAGTACCTTCTTCTCCTTCATCTCGACGACTCCCTTGCTAATGACTGTGTCAATCATGTCATCATCATCAAGTGCCATGATGTCGAGTGAGAGTCCCTCTTTGATCTCGCCTGTTATCTTATCTATCTCGAGTGCCTTTGCGACATTGGTAGATGCAAGCTTAATCATGTCTTCAAGGCTATAACCATACTTATCTCTAAGCTCTTTTATAGTCTCAAAAAGTGCCCCTATCTTCGCCGCGCCTATACCCAAGAGCTCCTTATCCTCTGACCAGATAGGCACTGAGCCGTTCGAGTCAGATGATAGCGTGATTTTATCAAATGGCGCCTTCTTTAGCGCGTAGTCGATTGCGTCAAGGCCGCTGCCTGCGGTGAAGTCTGCGTATCCACCCATGTGCATAAACTCAATCGCATCCTCTACTACGTTCTTGCAATGTGTCGGTCTAAAGACTTTGATCGGTATCTCGTGCTTTTCAAGGACGTGGAAGACTTTCGAAAGGCCTTCCTTACCCATTCCTCCTGTATGCATATGCAGCTCCCCTACCTTGCCTGCGAAGAGACCACCTATGTAGCACTCACTTGCGAGCCTTGCAAGTTCATCTTCAGTGATGTAGCTTGACCTGTGATCTGAGATTGCAAGCTTGCATCCTATGATCTCAGCTATATATGTGATGTCCTTCTTCACCGAGCCTGTTATGGTTTTGGATGGATACTCGTAGGCACCTGTGAGTGCATAGCTCCTTATGTTGTATTCATTCAGTGCCTTGACCTTAGAGACAAGGTTCTCCACAGAGCGAGTCACGCTGTCTGTGCCAAGTAGTCCCACAAGAGTCGTTACCCCTGACATGATTATATCACCATACTTTATCTCAGGCACTCTCGATGTCGGACCCATCTCTCCGCCGCCGCCTGTCACATGGACGTGGCCATCGATAAGGCTTGGGTAGACCCTCCTTCCTTCTAAGTCAATCTCGTCTATAGCATAAGCGTTGTGGGTATTCTTACCAAGCTTAGTGATGCGTCCGTCTAAGGATAAAATATCGATAACTTCGCCATTCACCTTCGCGTTTTTAACAAGTAACATAGTCTCACCTCTTAGTTAAATCATAGCACAAATGCATGAGTAGGGCAATAGTTTTGGGTATAATCATCTTAGGTGATATTATGAAAAAAACAAATGCGATGCGCCTACTCGATGCAGCGGGCGTGAAATATGAAGAGTTTGAATACGATACCAAGGGCGGCATTAGCGGCGTGGACGTTGCCAAGACTTTGAATGAAGACGTGAGCATGGTCTACAAGACTCTAGTTACCGAGTCGAACAAAGGTGAGCACTTCGTCTTCATAGTTCCCGTGGCTATGGAGCTAGACCTTAAGAAAGCTGCGAAGGCCTCTCAGGCGAAGAAGGTCGACATGCTTAAGCAAAAGGATCTACTTCCACTAACAGGCTACGTGCATGGCGGCTGCTCACCCATCGGCATGAAGACGCGCCTTAAGACCTTTATCGATATATCAGCTATGGACAAGGAATATATTTTTGTAAGCGGTGGCAAGGTCGGTTTGCAAATCAAAGTAAGTCCCTCTGATCTAGTGAAGCTTACGGATGCGAGCGCCATTGACATAGTAAAGTAGCCTATGTTACAATTAAGATAATACATGAGAGGTGATTAAATGAACGAGAAATTTTCCCTAGTGGAGAGTGGATTTATAGACGAGATAAGCTCTGCTTATAAAATTTTTACGCACAAGAAGACTAAGGCTAAGGTCATAAAGTTTGAGAACGACGACGACAACAAAGCCTTTATGATAGGTTTTAGAACTATACCTGAGAATTCGAAGGGCATCATGCACATCATTGAGCACGCGGTTCTATCTGGCTCGAAGAAGTACACAACGAAGGAGCCGTTTATGGATCTTGCGAAGTCATCACTTGCGACTTTCCTAAACGCGATGACCTTCCAAAACATGACTGTCTACCCGATATCATCAAGAAACGCGAAGGACTTCTACAACCTTATGGACGTCTACCTAGATGCTGTCTTCAATCCGAGACTATTAACAGACAAGAGAGTCTTCCTTCAAGAAGGCACTAGACGCGAAATTTTTAATAAAGATGAAGAAATTAAGTACCAAGGCGTTGTATATAACGAGATGAAGGGAGCTATGTCTTCCTCAGAAGAGTTCATCTACCAAGCTATGCAAGAGGAGCTATATCCAGACTCCTACTGCGCGTACAACTCAGGCGGCGATCCGTATGAGATCATAAAGCTTTCATACGATGAGCTTCTTGACTACTACAAAAGGCACTACCACCCATCGAACTCATACATCGTGCTTTATGGTGATGGCGATGTGGACGCAGAGCTAGCGCACTTAGACGAATTTTTATCCGCCTACGAGTACAAGGACATTGCGAATAATATTGGCATGAAGCTAGTTAAGCCTAAGAAGTGTGTCTTTGAGCGCGCCTACCCAAATGACGTCTCAGACAAGCACAACTACGCCTACGCCTTCATTACAGGCGCTATCGACAATACGCGTGATAGCATAATGACAGAGTTTTTGAGTAAGTACCTTAGCTACTTCTCCAACTCCCCTCTTAAGAAAAAGATCCAAGAGATGGGCATAGCTTCTGACCTTTTGAGCTACTCCAACTATGGCTATGGTAATGGCAATTACACAGACCTTAGCCTTATACTAAAGGATGCCGAGCCAGGTACGCTTGAGGAGTTTAAAAAGGCTGCCCATGATGAGATTGATGCCATCAAGTCTGGCCGCATCAACAAGGACATATATGAGTCGGTTCTAAACCTTATGGACTTCACACTTAAGGAGTTCGCAAACACTGCTACTAAGGGCATAGCTCTTGCGCTAAAGTCGGTTGCTATGTGGCTATTTGACAAGTCACCTGCGAGCGCCTTTGCCTTCAACGAGACACTTGATGAGCTTAAGAAGGATGAAAGCGCCTTTATAAACTTTGTAAATGCCGCTCATAAGGATGTCAAGATGCTGGACTTCTACCCTGTGAAGGACTTCTACAAGGAAAGAGACGAAGAAGAGAGGGACGCGCTTAATAAGTACAAGGCTTCACTCACTCCAGAAGAGCTTGATGCACTGATTAAGGAGAATGAAGACCTTAAGGCTATGCAAGAAGAGCCTGACACAAAGGAAGCGATTGCGTCAATACCCGCTCTTAAGCTAGAGGACTTGCCGCGTGATATAGAAAAGCTGCCACTTGAGAAGGTGCAAGACTTTATATACTACTCCAAAGAAGACAGCAAGATCTGCTACCTAAACCTATTCTTCGATATCTCGCACATAGCCGAGGAAGACTACGTCAAGGTCGCAAACCTTGTTGATCTCTTAGCAGACATCAAGACAACGAAGTCATCTAGAGAAAAACTTGAGACAGACATATTCAAAACTACCGGCTCGATAAATTTCGCTTCAAGCGTAGTGAAGAATTATAAGAGCGGTAAGCTTACGCCATTCGTTCAATGCAGCGCAAAGTTTACTAAAGACAAGGCAGCTGATGCTATGAAACTTATAGACGAGATCATCAAGTGCTCCGACCCAAGTGATGAGAAAGTACTAAAGATGAACGTTTTGGAGAGCGTCTCAGACTTCGACAACAACGTTTTGAATATCGCCTCCAACATTGCCATGGACGTGGCGAAGGCGCAAACACTTGAGAAAGAAAGGCTTACACTTAAGCTCCATGGTATAGAAAAGTTCATACACGTAAAGAAGCTCAAAGCTAATTTCGATGAACTTAAGGATGAGGAGATCCGTGACTACCAAAGACTACTTAAGACTATGTTTAGGAAGGAAGGCTTCACTTCTCACTACTCATACGAAGAGAGGATAGATGAGCTTGACAAGGCAGTAGCCGCACTTGAAGCCTCACTTGAGAGCATCCCAGCTGCTGCTGTGTGCACAGAGCATAAGAGGGATAAGAAGAACACAAAGCTAGTTGTGTCGTCCAAAGTCTACTTCAACGCTGTAGCAACAGATGTAGACGAGGACAATAGTGGCGACGTCGAAGTGCTAAGACAGATAGTCTCAAACGACTACCTTCACACAGAGATACGTGCCAAGGGCGGTGCCTACGGCGATGGACTAAATGCCGGCATAGATTACCTTGCAGAGTTTACATTTAGAGATCCAAACCTTGCAAGAAGCCTTGAAGTGATGAGAAAGTCCGCAGACTTCTTGAAGAGCTTCGAGCTTGATAAAGATGAGCTTGAAAGAAGAAAGATTGCCTCGACACTTAAGTACAATAAGGCATATGGCAAGGGACAAAAAGGTAAGCTTGCCTTCGTGAGAATGCTGCAAGGAATGAGTGAAGAAGACGACCTAAAGGCATATAGAGAGATCTTGGATACAGATTTGAACGTATTAAAAGAAAAGTATGTGGATAAATTGCATAGATTAGAAGATGCAAGCTTTGCAGTTATAGGTCCTGATGGGGATGATGGGATTGAGTACGACGAAGTTATAGATATAAGATAGGCTTTCTTGATTATACTAAAGTATCAAGGTTCTCGTTTATTTGGACGAGGTTCTTCAAATGCGCCCTTACACTCATTCGCTTCTCAGCAATGCTCGAGTACATTTGTACACTCCGCTTGCCTTGAAGCTCCATTTCGTGTAATCATCGCATTTTATCTAAGAAATCTGATTTTTCGTTCGATTTGCCCTCTTGACTAGTTTAGAACTCTTTAGCGAGAAAAGTGCTTTTAACGAGCACGGTCTATAGTAAGATAAAAATTTTGTTTTCTCTATCAAATAAGAGAAAAGTGTTATTAACGAAGTGACGCATCTGAACAAATTGTGAAATTTATTAGCGAAGAGAGCTGGCCGCAAAACCATCTAGCTGAGCGTAGCGAACGAATATGGTTTTGCAAGCGATCGAGCTTTTAGAAATTTCCAATTTGAGAAGCCTAAGTCACGAGTAATACACTTTTCGATTACTAATACAATTTATGTAGGCGCAGCATGCGAGAGAAAGCAATTTTCGATGTCTGGCTCCAATCTCATCAAAATCTGGTTTTGTTTATTTCAATTTCACATAAACATCTTGACAAATAGTTATACATAGTATAAACTATACTTGAGGTGATATTATGAACATTACCATAAAAAAGTGGGGCAACTCCCAAGGCATTATACTGCCAAAGCTAGTTCTATCGGCTCTAGGTATCAATGTTGATGACGAGCTTAAGCTTGATGTCGAAGATGACAAGATCATATTGTCAAAGGCAGTTGAGCTTGATGACTTTTCGGATTTAATCTTGGAAGATCTAATTAATAATGGCTATGAAGGTGAAGAACTCTTGAATGAATTTAAAAGAGTTAAAAAGAACATGCCAAAGGCCGTGAAGAAATTAAAGCGTGATGTTTTAAACGAGTACAAAAGTGGCGAAACCGTAGATTATTAAATATAACATATAATATAAAAAGGCTGTGAGATTAATCTCACAGCCTTTTGCATTTTATCAAGAAATTACTCATATCGTTCTCTATTTTCTTTACTCAGCTTCTTATAAAATACAAATGCAAAGACTAGGGTCAGTGCTTCTGATACGCTCGAAGCAAACCATATTAGCGTTGGCTCGATCATTGTCAAGACAAAGAGTGCGAGGTAGATCATCACGAAGCTTCTCAAGACATTGATCACAACCGAGTACTTCGGCTTCAAGGACGAAACGCAGACTGCGGCTATCAAGACGTTGAAGCCTGTGATCATAAATGAGACCGAGAACTTTCTTAGTGAAAGTATCGAGTAGAGCATAGTCTCTTCGTCTACATCTAAAAATATATTGAAGATCTCTCTTGCTAAAACTTGCGAAGCGAGCAAAAAGACCGTTCCCGTTATAAGTATCGCAAAGCTTGCGTAACGGAAGAGCTTCTTGAGTGTATCGTAGTCCCTCTTACCATAATAATAGCTCAAAAGTGGCTGCGTGCCCTGCGTGATACCTGCAAAGCATGTGAGCGCAAGGTTATTGACATAGCTTACGACAGAGAAAGTCGCGATGGACTTCTCACCAAGGAAACGAATTATGAATATGTTGTAGAACAAAACTATCATCGCGATGCCGACCTCTGAAACGAAGTCGCCAACACCCAAGGAGAATATGGACTTAAGAGTGTCAAATGAGAACTTGACCTCGACAAACTCCAGGTTCGACTTGCCAAGCGTGAAGTGGATAAGGTAGACCACGGTCGAGATGACCTGCGAGATACCTGTTGCGACCGCCGCGCCCTCTAGGCCCTTGCCCATGAGTCCGACGAAGACATAGTCCAAGATGACATTGCTTAGTCCGCAAGTGATAACGGTTGCGACCGCAAGACGCGGAAAACCATCGACCTTGACCAAGACCTCGAAGTTATACGAAATCATTAAGAATGGCACAAAGTAGACTATGTAGCCAATGTACTTTAGGACAAGCGGCTTTAGGTCCTCAGTTGCACCCAAAAGTGTCGCTATCCTATCTAAATTGAAATAAAAAATAAGAGTCAATAAGACCGATAGCACTGCCACGGTTAATATGTTGAAGCTAAAGATCTTGTTTGCCTTCATGTAGTTTTTTCTGCCGATAAAGACGCCGCACATCGTTTGAGAGCCGACCGCTGCAATTATACCAAGCGCAAAAACTATATTGATAAATGGCGTTGAAATATTAACTGCACTAAGTGCCTCGACACCGACGTACTTGCTCACGAAGAAGCCATCAACCATTGAGTATAAACTAAATATGATCATGGCAGAGAGCGACGGTATTATATAGGAGAAAAACTTTTTCTTGATGCTTGTAGTGGTAATAGTAAAACCTCCCTTAACTGTTATTATACCACAATAAACTTTTATAAGCAAGAACGCGGCATTGATGTATGACATAAAAAAAGACAAGCACATAGTACTTGTCTTTTAGGATTTTTCCTATATACTCCATAGAATCGCTTCATAGTTTTGCAGAGCAAACGAGATGATTGGACGATGTGGACTGACGAGGCAAGCGGAGTGTACAAATGTACTCGAGCATTGCCGAGGAGGGAACGAGTTCAAGGGCTCGTTTGAATGCAAAAGAATAAAAAAGGAAGGTCAATAGACCTTCCTTAACTAACTAATATTCAATTCCTTCTTCAAACCCTCAGTCAAAACTCTTGAGATGATAATTAATTGAAGAACTTAGGACTATAAGTCCTACCGTAAGTTTAAGCAAATCGACGTTCACTTCGTTCCGTCTCTTTGTAAACTCTGGCATAAGGCATGCATAGCCAATCGAACATCGCTAGCACTCGTTCTCTTGGTGCATGGACTTAAAAACCTTTGCGCTATACACAGCCTAAATGAAAATTGCATATTCAGGTGGATTGTTAATGCTACAAACTGGAAGTTGTCTATCTTAAATCTAGATACATTATGTCGAAATCTATATATGAATCTACAATTTTAAAATAAGCTGAAAAAGTTCCAATTTATAAATCATACACGGCTACAATTTCATTGCCACACATTTCTCCATTCTCGGAAAAGCCATACTTTAAGTATATTGCTCTTGCTCTAGTGTTTTCTGGTTCATACGACAACCATACCTTTCTTGCCTCACCAAATGGGAATGTACGTATCAAATCGATTGCGGCATCAATCGTCTGCTTTCCCATACCTCGTCCCTGATATTTCCTATCAATCATTAGTCTCCAGAGGCAGTAGTTTTCTTTGATTAAAGGACTTTCTTCTTCATTGCCAACGGTTCCTTTTCCGATCATAACAAATCCAATCAGGGTGTTATCATCATATACTGCAAGCGGCAACGCATTATTGCCTTCATTTCTTGTTGAATATGCTTCCGCCAAGCTCTGTATGTTATCAGCAACAAAATCTTTTTGCTCTTCATATGGCTCTAATGCACAAACTTTCCAAATATTTTTATTCGTAATTTCATCAAATCTAATCATTTTTATCATCCTCCACAACTTCTAATTTGTTTATCTAATAAAATACTAAATGTTATTATTACTTTCCTTCTAATCTTTTAATGCCACTATCACCAAGTTTTTCAAGTGACATTAATTGTGTTCTAGCAAGTTTTCTAAGTTCCATCATTCTTTCTTTTTGCTCCATACCTTTTCCAATAAGAATCGCATTATAGCTTTCCATATTGGCAAGTACAAGTAACTCATTCAGACTTGCATAGTCTCTCATATTACCTTTTAACTCAGGATTTTCTTCACGCCACTGTTTAGCTCTTTTGTTAAATAAAGCAACATTTAGCATGTCTGCTTCACTTGCATATTTATAAGACAACTGTTCGTTGGTAAGATCTTTTAAGAGATATTCTTTGATTGCGTCTGTATGAATTTTGTAGTTAATCTTAGAGATTTCACGATTAAGGTTCCAACCCAGTGACAATTTTGAATTTTCATCTGATTTAAGTCTCTTATAATCTTGAATAATGTAAAGCTTAAATTCTGGTGAAATCCATGAAGCAAATTCCATCGCAAGATCATAATGCGCATAGGTTCCACCATATCTCCCAGACTTCGATATTATACCAATAGCATTTGTAGAATCAATCCATTTTTGTGGTGTCATAGTGAATCTATTAAGTCCTGCCTCATTTCTAAACGTGTCGAATTGCACACGGTTAAAATCTGGATTATTCAAAACTTCCCATAAACCTATATATTCCAAAGTATTTCTGTTTCTCATCCAGTTTTGTATAACAAATCTAGGATCATCATTATTTTTATATCTAGCAATATCCGTTAGACTTATATAATCGTTTTGAAAGTCTTCAGTATAAATTTGAATAGCAAAGCCTTTTGCTTCAATCGTCTCTTTTTTCACCTTAGACATATGAGTTCCTCCTTTATGCTGATATACTGTTTACAAGATTTATTTTCATAAAACCTTTGCGCTATGATGGATTGCGCGAAATGGAGCTTCGAGGCAAGCGGAATGTATAGTCATACCTGAGCATTGCCGAGAAGCGAATGAGCGCAAGGCGCAAATTGAAGAACCTCACCCATTTACAAAGCTTCGCTTTGAATGGGTCCCGAGAACCTTGGTGCTTCGCACAAACACAATTTCACAAAGCAAACGAGATGATTGGACGATGTGGACTGACGAGGCAAGCGGAATGTATAGTCATACCTGAGCATTGCCGAGGAGGGAACGAGTTCAAGGGCGCATTGAATTAGGGATTTTATAAAAGCTAGTTCTTAAAGTCTTTAGGTGGCAAGAGGAAAGGCTATGAGTTTGAACTCTCATAGCCTTTTTACATATTCATGAAACTCAAAGTTCTAAATAATTCTATAGATTACATTTGTTTATACTAAATTGATAAGCAAAATTTGCAATAGACTTTGAAAAATAACAAAAAATAATATATAATGTTTTCAATATTAATTCTAGTATAACCCACCCCATTAAAATCACTGTCATTTCTTATTTCAGATATTCAAAGACTATACTACTTGGTACTGAAAGTAATGTATTTATCCTTTTATCAAAATTTGTATCTGCGTACATATTATAGAATTTTATAACCTATCTATTTAATTTTTGTATATTACCACTCAAGTCTGGAGTTCAATTTGTTTCTCTATTACATAAAAATACCTCTTCAAAAATGTTCTAAACTTTATGATGGCGCTATCACGATTTTCATTACTGATGTCATATAATCTCCACATAGATATATTTTTATATCTTCAAGAGTACTTAATTTTATTCAGCAGTATAAACTAGTGTTTTTGCATTTGTTAATTTTGTGTTGAAGTTGTTTCCAACTTTAAATGTTTTGTTATTTATAAAATATAAAATACCATTAATTTTATCTATATATTTAGTAATAATTGAGTTATAGCAATTTTTTATAGTATTTGCATAATAAGTACTTTATAATTTGTAGCATTTAATTAAGGCATTTTCAATTCCATAGTAGAACTATCTAGAAATTTATAAACTTCAAGTTCAATATTGCCATATAATATTACTGTTATTCCTTTTCTCGTTAGTGATTGATATAAAAACATCTCATAAGAAGTTAGGAAAAATGTTACTAACATTATGCTACATTATTTTCTAGAATATTTTTTGAATAACAACTATCATTTATGATATAATAAATATATATTATTATTTTATTTTGGAGGTTAATGATGGATGTTAAGCAATTTGAGATGTTAATGAAAAATGACATCGAAACTATTTTCAATTCTATACTCAAAAAGCACAATTATTTATTAAATATTAGTGCAAGATCTAGGAGTGGTGCAGAAATAAGTGATTATTTAGAAGATAGTTTTGTTGAATTTTTAAAACAAAATTCACATGAAAGAATATATGATCCGAAAGGATCTCCTAAGGGTTCTACCAAAAATCCATATGATATTTGTTTTAATTACAAATGTGAAGATTTCAATTTTGATGATCTTATCTGGGGAGATATTAAAGCTACTAAAAAAAATTATGACGATAGCAATCCTGATATGGGAACGCCAGAAAAGATAATTAATTTTATCTTAGATGGTCATTTTTATTTATTATATGTATTTTTTGAATATGAGTCTACAAGCGATGATAAAACAAAATTTATATCTTTTGCTAATGGTAAATATGTGAAATGTCAATTTTTAAAAGACATTAATCACACAGTTAGAATCAACCCTAAACCTCAATTTCAGGTTAATATTAAAGAACCAGAGGAATATAGATCAAGAGAAGAATTTCTAGAGCTGTTTTATATAAAATATAAAGAATCAATTGAAAGAAATATTTCAAAACAATTAAGGAAAAGGGATGAATTAGATTCTAGGTTTAATGAACTTAGATCAAAGCTTAAACAATATCAAAAATAGTCTTATTTTAAAAACCGTCAATTATAATAATTAGACGGTTTTTAAAAATTGTGCAATATAATTAATTTCAATTTCGCTTATATTATATATTTGATATACCAAATTATTTAATCTCTTATTAAAATTTGTATCTGTTGGATTATCTAACAATTGATCAACCAAATAAATCATGTCTTCTTTGTACATTGAATTATAACTTATACATATTTTTTTTAAATCAGAAATTTTTATTTGGGGTGTTTTGCCTCTTTCTATTCGTATTATTTTATGGATTAAGCAAAAAAATGTGATTAAATCCGAATTTAAAATGCCACAAGTGTATTTAAGAAGTTCTTTATCTTTAGCTGTATTTTTTTTATTAGTCAAAATATATAAACTATTATTAGCAGCATATGGGTCCTCTGTATATGATGCTATTATTTTAGTTGCACTTTGTCTTATAAAAACTTTAGGGGATAGATATGCTTCCTTGTCGCCTAAAGTAATTCTTTTTTTGTTTTTTACACCTTTAGCTTGAAGTTCTTTTTTGAAATCATTAGAAATTTTTAGTTGTAATTCATAGTCATATTTAATAAATTTTGTATTTGTTAACTCGCCAAATCTCTTATCTAATCCTTTTGCACCTTCTAAATATGGAAATATTTCATTATTTGTATCACTATCTTTTTTTACTATAAAATCATTCGTTCTACCAGTTAATGCGCAGCAGGTCCTTAGTCCTTTTTTAGGAAAATAATAATCTAATTTTCTAAATTTAGTTACTTTTTCTGTTATAGACTTTTCATATTTATTTAAAGGCACTAATATTTTATATTCATTATCCTCGTTATTCCAGTAACTTTGATCTATTTTTTCATTTATTTTTCTTTCAAAATCAATATATTGTGTTATTGAATTTTGTTTTTTTGAATTAGAAACATCTAAAATAATTTGTCCACTAGCTACATCGTCAAATGACATTATTCCTTTTATAATTCTATTGATTTTATAATTTTGAATCAAATGCTTTCTAATATCATTATATGCTGTCTCGAAAAAAGCAATATCCAAAATATAAATTAATCTACCATCTTCAATTAATGACTTTAATCCATTCTCAATAAAAAACATAGATGTATTAAATTTATTGTTTCCTTTTTTATTAACTACAAAATCAAAAGTGTTAAAATATAATCTTTTTGATTCAGTCATATTTCGACTTCTCTTCCCATACATTGTTACAAAAGGAGGGTTGCCAATTATGACAGAATATTTCTTTCTAATTTCATCTTTATCAATAAAGTCATATTTTTCAAGTCCTAGTTTATTAATTTTGTAGGTAGGATCCTTATTAGTGGCATCAACAATTAATGGCATAAGACTTGCGAGAACATTTAGCTCTGAAATTTGAATAGCAATTTCATCAATATCATTCCCATTAACATTGTTTATTATATACTCAATTATTTCTTTTGAATCTAACCCATCATTTTTTAAGGTTTTAATTATTTTATTAATAATAATTGCCAAAAAATTTCCTGAACCACACGAGGGTTCTAATATCTTACCGGATAATAAATCTACTTCATCAATCATAACTTTTATTAATTCTTCATCACTCGTAAAGAATCTACCATAATCTTTTTTTAGTTTTATAGGTATTGATTGCTCATAATAATTTCCTAAGAAATGCAACGCATCAATATTAAAATCAATGCTCATGTCCAAGTCAGAGCTAGTTGTTTGATATTTTAAGGGATAAACATCTAATAATGACAAATTAGAATGAATAGAATAATGGCTAAAATAGTCCATTAAATATTTCTTAGAATAATTAATAAAAGATTTTACCAAATCGTTATTATTCATTAAGTGTAACCTTCTCCTCTCCACAAAATTATGTATTATTATGTAATTAATATATTGCTCAACATTTAAAAAAAGTCAACTAAATTGTTTTTTATTTTCACTCTAATTTCCAATATATCCGATATATCACATTAAAATACTTACAAATTCTACAAAGTATCTCCATACTCACATTCTCATCTCATCCCATTTTAGCTATGGTATGAGGAGTTGTATTTATAGCTTTTTGTAAGTCTAGTTTATTCATCTTTTCATCTATTAATTTTCGCATAAATTTATCAAATGAAAATCTCTAAATCAATCAAAACTAAAGTTTCTAATTTACGTAACCATCTTACAACATTATACCACATTTTACAATTTAATCCTTATAAATTTCTAAAGACGGATATATTTCCGTCTTTTTCTAATCAAAACCACGATTTTTGTCCTAGGGCTAGTGAAGGGGAAAAAATATTTCTTCTATAGGGTTAAAATTCATAAGTTTTCTTCGCCTGTTATATAGGGAAGGAAAAATAAAACCTAACAAGACTATCAAAAATGTCTTAGGGCTAGTGAAGGAAGAAAACTAACCTTATTAATATTTAATTACTCAAGACATACAAATTTGTCTTAGGACTAGTAGATGGAGATTTCTCTTTACAGGTCTACATTGAAAGAATTGTCTTAAGTACTCAAAACTCTTCTAAGTGTCCTAAGGAATATAGAGGGATATTTCTTCTTCTAAAAAATATGAAAGGAGTAGATATGTGAATTTAGAAAATATACCAGAATATTTAAAAGAAAATACAAGCTGGTGTCTATGGAAGTATGAAATAAGAGAGGATAAGGAAACAAAGATACCTATCAATCCAATTACAGAAAGATATGCATCTGCTGATGATTCAAGAACTTTCTCATCATTTGAAAAAGCAGCTGAAAAACTTAATTCATATGATGGACTTGGAATAAGAGTTGAAAATAATCTTGTAGCTATTGATGTGGATCACTGTGTTCTTAATGATGACTTAAATCCTCTGGCAAAAGAAATAGTTAGCCACTTTCCAAAGTCATACATTGAATTTAGTCCAAGTGGCAAAGGTCTTAGAATCTTTACTTTTCTACCAAACTCTATAGCTTATGACAATAGCATATATAAGATGAAAACTAAAGAGGTTGAAGTATATGTTGCTGGCTTTACTAATCGCTTTGTAACTGTTACAGGAAATATTTTTCAAGAAGGAGATATTGTAGAAGAATCTGATGGGCTACTATGGCTTTTAGAAAAATATCTGAAAAGAGAAAAACAAATCAAGTCTAGTACACAAGATTTTAAAAGCTACTTAAGTGATGAGCAGATTTTAGAAAAAGCATCTAAGGCTAGTAATAAAGAGAAGTTTTTAAATCTATGGAGTGGAGATATTAAAAACTACCCTTCTTCAAGTGAAGCAGACTTAGCCTTAGCATCAATTCTTGCTTTTTATGCAGGTGGCAGTTTTGAGCAAGTAGATAGGCTTTTTAGAAAATCAAAACTATTTAGAGAAAAGTGGGATGAAAACAGAGGAGGAAAAACTTATGGTGAAATGACTATTGAAAAAGCTATCAATTCATTAGAAGAAACATACATGCCAATTCAAAGGACAGATCCAAATCTAGAGTTCGAGTATGGCATTGAAAAATTAAAAGAAATGGGACTACCATTATCATCTAAATACTCATGGACAGATATAGGTGCAGGAAAAATCTTTGCAGACTTTTACGAAGACTCTCTTCGATATGTTCCTGAAAGAAAGTCCTGGTATTACTATGAAAAAGGGATATGGATAGCTGATACAGGAAGCTTGAAGGCTATGAAGCTGTGTATGAAGCTTGCAAACTTTATGCACACACTTGCTCTCGAAATCGACGATGAGCATAAAAGAAAAGCCTACATTAAATTTTCAAGTAGGTGGCAAGCAAGAGGCTACAGAGTGAGCGTTTTAAAAGATGCAGAAGTTCATCATCCTTTAAACGTTTCAGACTTTGACAAAGACCCCTACCTTCTTAACTGTACGAATGGAACTTTAAATCTAAGGACAATGGAATTTTATGAGCATAGAAGTTCTGACTACTTAAGCAAGATGGCTGATGTCATCTATGACTCTAAATTAAAAAACAATAGGTGGCTTAGCTATATTGATGAAATTATGAGTGGTGATAAAGAAAAAGCTAAATTTTTACAGAAGATACTAGGTTATGGACTTACAGGCGATACAAGATATGAATGTATGGCAATTCTATATGGAATGACTACAAGAAATGGCAAAGGAACTCTTTGTGAGTCCATATTAAAAGTTCTTGGTACTTATGCCTGTGCATCAAGACCTGAGACACTAGCTCTTAAAAACAAAGTGAACAGCTCTGGACCCAGTGAAGAGATAGCGAGACTTGCTGGTGTACGCTTTGTAAATATTCCAGAGCCTGGTAAGGGACTACCCTTAAATGTCGCTCAAGTAAAAAGCCTAACTGGTAACGATACTATCAATGCGAGATTTCTTCACGAGAACTCCTTTGACTTTAAACCACAATTTAAAATCTACATCAACACCAATTACTTACCCATAGTCAATGATGTAACTGTATTCACAAGTGGAAGAATGCTCATCATTCCCTTTGACAGACATTTTACTGAAGATGAGCAAGATAAGACATTAAAGACTGAATTTGCAAAAGAAGAGGTAAGGTCTGCAATTCTTAACTGGCTTATTGAAGGCTACAAACTTTTACAAAAAGAAGGATTAACCATTCCTAATTCAGTAAAAGATGCCACATTAAAATATCAAAAAGAATCAGATAAGATAGCTATCTTTATGGAAGACTGCTTAGAAGAAGGAAGTGATTATGAAGTTAGGACTTCTGAAGTATACGAAAGATATAGGTCGTGGTCTTTAGAAAATGGCTACTACCTTGAAAGCATGAAGACCTTTAAGCAGTCTTTAGAATCTAAAGCTAGCATACTAAGAAAGAGACCTAAAGATGGAAAACACAAAACCACAGTTCTAATAGGCTATAGGTTAGTTTCAGAATTTCTATAAAACTTGTGGCAATGTGGCAGATGAAAAATTTAATTTGTAAATCTTGTATCTATATATAAAATACTTTTTTACCTGCCACACTTGCCCTCATTTAAGGAGGTGATGCTTATGAGTGTGTGTAATTATAGCTTTAAGCAAAAAATAAAATAAGGAGGAAATATAAATGCTTACAAAAGAAGATTTAGAAAGAAAGTTTACTTTAAACGACAAAATCGTGGTTACTTCCCCAAAGGGAGTATCTACAGAATTAAAAAGAGAGAAAAATTATAGGTATCTCATTAAGAAAGATGAACAAGAAGTCAAGCTTAATGATTTAAAAGACTTAGTTCTATATTGTAAAGATATGCACCTTTATAGGAACAATGAAATTGTAAGTGAAGACATGCTAAATAATGCTTTCAAGTTAAGGGATGTAATCGTTCTTCATAAGATTGACAAGACGCCTATAAAAGTTGTTAAGGAAAAAATATATAAGTACACACTGGATAATCAAGACACAGTCATACCATTCAAAGGAACAGAGAGTCTTGTAGAGTTTTTAAATCAAAATAGTTTTAAGCTATAAAGCTTTGTGGCTATGTGGCAGGTAAATATATAAGACTTAATACTTTCATTCTATATAGGAAGTTTAATTTTCATCTGCCACACTGCCCCATATACTTTTAATGAAAAATAATTTGTGACCTAGGGGGCATCTAAATCTCTAGAAAGCTTTTCACCATCAACGGTGCCGCCCTCTCGTGCACAAAAACTTAGGTTCAAAGGGGGTATTAACCCCAAATATAAAATATAAAGGAGACATGTATAATAATGAAAGAAAATTTAAAAAGAAACGAAGTATTAGCAGGTAATTCCTACAGAACTAATTTGTGGAATTATTTAAGAAAGAAAAATGAATCATCATATACAGATATTCAATCTCTTGGTCTAATCAAGGATGGTTCACCTTTTATGGATACAGAGAGTACAGAATATTTTAGAGAGAAGCTTGCAGGAAAAAGTGTACTTAGAAAACTAGCTACAATTTTTAATAATGATGTGGACTCATCTTCCATTGTAACTTTTCCAAATAAATCAATGGCTACTTGGACAAAGTCTGGAGAGCAAGACTTGTTTTCAGATGTCTTAGAGATGAAAGATGTGAGCTTAAAGCTAGAATATAACACACTTTCTAACTTAATTACAATACACGAAGATTTATTGAGCAATCAAAATACTGACATCGATAAAATAATTCTAAATACATTTGCACATAATTTTGCAAAGGCTGAAGATAAAGCTTTCCTTACTGGCTCTGGTAGTAAAGAACCTTTAGGAATATTAGTCGATGATAAGGTTAAGAACATATCAGCTACGAAAGAAGTAAAGCTTGATGATTTGAAAAGGCTATTCTTCTGTTTAGATAGTGAATATAGAGAAAATGCTAAATGGATAATGAATGATAAAACAGCTCTTTATCTTCAAAGCTTAAAAGATAGTCAAGGTAGCTTCCTGTGGAATCAATATGACGGCACTTTTATGGGGAAAGAAATTCTTATCTCTAACTTTATGCCAGATATTGATGCAGGTAAAAAACCAATAGCTTTTGGTGACTTTTCAAATTACTGGATTATTGAAAGACAAAATCCTACAATAAAAAGATTGTCGGAGATGTTTACTCTTAAACAACACCAAGGCTTTATCATACGTGAATACCTTGATGCAAAACTTATGGATAAAAATTCAGTTCTTACTTTATCTATAGAGGGATAATTACTATGCTGGATGTTAAAAAGAATGATATTAAGGCATCGGACAGCATTGAAGCATACGGCACTCTTTTTACAGTTCATTCTCTGAATAGTAAAAATGCAAAAAAGAGTGTAGATAAAATTATCAAAGACTTAATATTGAGCAATGTAGATTCTTTTAAAAAAGCGAGTTTATCTGCTTAATTAACTTGATATAGTCTGAAAAGTACGGTAATATGTAATTGCCACTTGAAGACTGTCAGAAGGGAGGAAAATATGGAACAATTAAATAGACAGTCTTCTTACTTCTCAGATAATGAAAAGATTACAGCACTATACTGTAGACTTTCGAGAGATGATGATCTTCAAGGAGAGAGTAATTCTATCATAAATCAAAAAAACATACTAAAAAAATATGCTTTAGATATGGGATTTAAAAACTTAGAATTCTTTGTAGATGATGGATATTCAGGAACAAACTTTGACAGACCTTCATGGAATAAACTAAGTGCCTTAATAAAAGATGGAAAAGTTGAAAATATCATTGTAAAAGATATGAGCAGACTTGGAAGGGATTATCTAAAGGTAGGATTCTTCACAGAAGTCCTATTCCCAGATAACGATATACGATTCATTGCTATTAACAATGGTGTGGATTCAAGTAAGCAAGTAGAAAACGATTTAACACCTTTCATTAATATCTTCAATGAGTTTTATGCTAAAGACACGAGCAAGAAGGTACAGGCTATATTCAAATCTAAAGGTCAAAGTGGAAAACCACTATCAACTAATCCACCTTATGGCTATTTAAAAGATAAAGAAGATAAAAATAAATGGGTAGTTGATGAAGATGCAGCAGAAGTTATTAAACTTATCTTTAACCTTTGTGTCAAAGGATATGGTCCAAGTCAAATTGCAAACGAATTAAAAAAGAGAAATATACCAACCCCTGCTGAACACTTTAAAACTATAGGTATAAACTATCCTGTTAGTGCTCCTAAGATTAAAGGTAACTGGAGTCCTGATACAGTCGCAATTATACTAGACAGAGAAGAATATCTAGGCAAAGTCGTAAACTTTAGAACAAAGAGAAAATCATATAAAACAAAGAAAAGTGTAGACAATCCAAGGTCTGAGTGGGCGATCTTTGATAATGTTCACGAAGCAATTATCGATGAGGAAACTTTTGATATTGTAAAAAGGATAAGAAAAGCAAGAAGAGTTCCAAATGACTTAGGTGAAATGCCAGCTCTTTCTGGTATGCTATACTGTGCAGACTGTGGAGCAAAACTTTATCAAGCAAGAGGTAAAGGCTGGTCGCATGAAAGAGAGTACTTTGTCTGCTCAACTTATAGAAAGCAAAAAGGCAAATGCACTTCACATAAAATAAAGAATATACAAGTCGAAGAAATACTACTTAAAGAAATAAGGAAAATTACAGCCTTTGCAAAAGAACATGAGGACGAGTTTGTAGATTTAGTTTTAAAGAAAAAGACTAGTGAATTAAATCAGACATTAAGGAGTCAAAGAAAAGAAATGGAAGATGCAAAAAATAGGATTTTAAAAATCGACTCTATAGTTCAAAGCCTCTATGAAGATAACTTGGCAGGTAAAATATCTGACCAGCGATTTAAAAAAAAGGCTAAAGCTTACGATGATGAAGAAAATATGCTTCAAACAAAAATTGCTGAACTTAAAGAAACCATTGCAATATCCCAGCAAGAAGAGCTTAATGTGGAGTCATTTTTAAAGATAGTAAGAAAATATACAGATATTAAAGAACTCGATCCTGAAATCATTAGAACATTTGTAGACAAGATTTATGTAGAACAATTCGAACAAATTCCAGATACAAAATTAAAAAAGCAAACCATTTGGATTTATTGGAACTTTATAGGAAAAATTGACATTTAAAAATCGGCACAAAGGTCAATACCTTCATGCCGATAAATTTTTAAGAAAACAAATCCCTAATTAAAAGCAACTAAGGGCTCGTTTGAATGTGAAATTAACTATAGTCCTAGGTTCGGATCAACCTCAAAGCTCAGATCCATCCCACAACATCCATGCACATATTCCAAATACCCTTGTGCAGCTATCATCGCAGCATTATCTGTAGTATACACGGCCTTTGGGTAATACAGTGTAAAGCCATGTGCCTTCTCTTCCTTAATAAGTGCCTCGCGTAAGGCTTTATTGTTCGAGACGCCGCCCGCAAGCACTATCTTGTCATATCCGAGCTCGTCTTTCAAATCGACTGCCTTCTTTGCGAGTACATCGACTGCGGCCTTTTGAAAGGATGCTGCGACGTCAGCCTTATTGACTTCTTGTCCTCTTTGTTCTTCGTTATGAAGGTAGTTTAGAACCGCTGTCTTTAATCCCGAGAAACTAAAGTTGTAGTCGCCCGACTTCATCATAACGCGTGGCAAGTCTATGGCATCTTGATTACCTTCCATAGCGAGTTTTTCTATCTCAGGTCCACCAGGGTACGGTAGTCCCAAGGCTCTGGCAACTTTGTCAAAGGATTCGCCCGCAGCGTCATCCAAGGTTCTGCCGACTAGGTCATAGTCGTAGTAGTCCTTCATATTAACAAGGTAGGTGTGGCCACCTGAGACAACAAGCGAAACGAATGGCGGCTTCAGTCCCTCTGTCGTTATGTAGTTTGCTGCGATGTGCCCCTTCATGTGGTTAACAGGAACTAGCGGCACGTCCAAGGACATGGCTAGTGCCTTTGCAAAGGACACGCCAACAAGTAGGGCTCCGATCAGTCCCGGTCCCCTCGTTACAGATATAAATTCAATTTCTTCTAAGTCCGTCTTCGCTTCAGCTAGCGCCTTCTCAAGTACAGTCGAGATCGCTTCGATGTGCATCCTTGACGCAATCTCCGGCACCACGCCCCCGAACTCTCTGTGCGTATCTATCTGCGTTGCTATGACATTTGACAAAACTTCCAAGTCGTCCAAGATGGCGATGGATGTCTCGTCGCACGAACTTTCTATAGCTAAATGTTTCACTTTCTCCTCCACATAATCAGCGCATCTTCACCATGATAATAGTTTTTGCGCCTTGCCTCAATTTTAAAATCATACTTTTCATATAAGCTTATCGCCTTGAAATTGCTTACGCGAACTTCTAATGCGATGGGTTTTTCTTCCGCTTCCTCAAGCGCCTTTGCTAATAGCTTTGCGCCAATACCCTGCCCTCTCATATCTTTCGAGGCCGCTATGTGCATCAAATCCGCCTCATCGTACAAAATTTTGATGTCGACAAAGCCTTGCACGGCTCCCTCTTCATCCACATAGACAAAGGCCTTAGAGCTTTCACTTTTAAGCTCACTTTCGACGACGCCCATGCTCCACGCATCGTCCGTACTTTGCAAAATCTCGTATATGGCCTCGGCATCCATAAGCTCAGCTTTTCTAATCACTTCTTGTCTTCCTCAGCTTGCGACGACTTCATGTATATAGGTATCGCGCCGTATCTGTCCTCAGCCTTTATCTCATCCATGTGATCTATGACATAGTCCAGGACTTCCTTGGCTATGGGTTCGTTCTCTCTATAAACGCCTGCTATGACATTAGCACCGAACTTTTCCTTGTATTTTCCGTAGAAATCGCCCGGCATAATGACAGTAGCGCTAAGTCCATTTACCATGTCTACAAGCTCATCAAGAGTGTAGATTCTCTCTTCCTTCATCAGCTCAAAGTCATCTTCATAGCTATAAAGCGCCGCAAAGGCTCTATCGCGTCTCGCATCAATCGCGGGGATGATGTATTTGAGCCCTTTGTAGCGGTAGCTCATCGCCTTTAGCGAAGACACGGTGTAAATTGGCTTATTGTCCTTAAAGCTGAAGGCCTTAATCATGGCCGCGGCTATCCTAAGTCCTGTGAAGGAACCGGGTCCCTTTGACACTGCAAAGGCATCGACTTCATCCACTTTTAGACCAAAGATGTCCAAAATCTCCTTAGCCATCAGGGCAAGCTTTTCGGAGGCGCTCCTGTCGTATGAGACGTTGAACTCGCCTCTCACAACGCCGTCCACTGCAAGCGCCGCGCTTATATATCTACTTGAACTGTCTAAACTTAATATCTTCATATAACCTCTAATAATCAAAATTCGTTTCTATAATACGACTCTCGCCGTCTTTAGTAAGGCTTATCCTCTTCGCGTCTTTGAACTCACTCTCTATCGCCTCAGGCCACTCAATTAGGCTCACCGCCTTCTCATCATATAGGTAGTCATCAAGACCTAAGGAGTCGATATCCATGGACTTTGTGAGTCTATATAAGTCGAAGTGGTATATAGAGACCTCCTTCGCCTTGTATACGTTCATGATTGCGAAAGTCGGACTTGTCACGTAGTCATCCGAACCGAGTGCCTTAACTATCGCCTTAGTGATGGTCGTCTTACCGGCACCCATCTCCCCTTTTAAAAGTACAATCTCGCCTAGGTCTATGGTCTTAGCTATGGCCTCAGCGGCGCGCACTGTATCAGAGAGTGTATTTAGTACTTCTCTCATACTAAGCCTCCCTCACATGATCAAGGTAGGCGTAGATGAACTTGTCGATGTCGCCGTCGATGACCTTTTGCACCTCAAAGTTCTCCACATCTGTCCTGTGATCCTTAACTAGCATGTACGGATTAAAGATGTAGCTACGTATCTGCGAGCCCCACGCAATCTGCGAGTAGTCGCCTGTAAGCTCGTCTATGGTCTTCTTGCGCTCCTCTTCCTTAAGCTGCACAAGCTTGCCGTAGAGTATGCGCAGTGCGACTTCCTTGTTCTGCCTTTGACTACGCTCGTTTTGGCATGTCGCAACAACTCCTGTCGGTATGTGCGTGATGCGCACCGCAGAGTCTGTCGTGTTAACCGATTGACCGCCTGCACCTTGCGAGCGGTAGTAGTCTATCTTTAGATCCTCTTCCTTTATATCTATGGCTATGGTCTCGTCGATGTCAGGAAAGACGTCAACGGATGCAAAGCTCGTGTGTCTCTTCTTTTGCGAGTCGAAGGGCGATATCCTAACAAGTCTGTGTACCCCGCGCTCCGCCTTCAAAAAGCCATACGCGTAGTCACCTAAGACCTTGAAGTAAACACTTCTTATGCCGCCTTCAGTGTCCGCTAGGTAGTCGATGAGCTCCAGCTTGTAGTCATGATGAGATGCCCACCTCGTATACATGCGGTAGAGCATCTCTGCCCAGTCCTGAGCGTCGGTGCCGCCAGTACCTGCGTGTATGGAGACAACAGCGCCATTCTTATCATATTCGCCATCAAGTAAGGTCCTCACCTTTAGCTCCTCAAGCGCCATGTCAATCTCTTCACTCAAAGTGTGCAGAGCGTTGTAGTTATCAGGTCTTTCTTCCTCGTATAGCTCGATGTAGACTTCCATATCCTCTAGCTTGGAGGCTATCTCTTCATAGCTATTAAGAGGCGTTGTAATGTCTTTGAGCTCGTCTATCACCTTATCGGCAGCCTCTTTATCGTCCCAAAACGACGGCTCCACCATCTTGGCTTCAAGCTTTTGCTTCTTCTCTTTTAGAGCATCAGCGTCAAAGATAGTCTCCTAATTTTATATATCTCTCTTTAAAATCTGCATAATCTTCTTTATACTCTTGTAAGGTCTTCATTACTCATTCCTTCCGCAACAGTTTTTGTACTTCTTGCCACTTCCGCATGGGCATGGGTCGTTCCTGCCAACCTTCTTAGTCTTTCTAACATATGGCTTCTTCTTCTCGTCAGATCCGTCGCCTTCGAAGCCTTCCTTGATGTTCTTGGCTTGCTCTCTCCTCTTGACCTTGCTTGGGTCTTCAACGTGGAATAAAATTCTTAGAGTGTCTTCCTTAATCGCCTCGTTCATAGCCTCGAACATGTCAAAGCCTTCAACAGCGTAGGCTCTCGCAGGGTCCTCTTGCGCCATCGACCTAAGTCCAATACCTTGCTTCAACTGATCCATCGCGTCGATGTGATCCATCCACTTCTCGTCAACAACTTGTAGAAGTACAACCCTTTCAACTTCTCTGAATCTTTCAGGAGTAAATTCCTTTTCCTTCGCTTCGTAGCTGTCAAGTGCGCATCTTTCAAGCATGTCTACAAGCTCGTCCTTGTGCACATCATTAACATTAAGATCCTTCACATCCTGCATGTCTATGTCGAAGATGGCCTTTAAGTGCATAAATAAGCTCTTGAAGTCCCACTCAGAAGAGTCCGCCTTCTCAAATGTCATGGTATTAACGAAGCCCTCTATGACGTCCTTAATCATCGAAACGATGTTATCTCTGAAGTCCGCGCCTTCAAGTAGCTTCTTTCTTTCAGTGTATATAACTTCCCTTTGCTTGTTCATTACGTCATCGTACTTAAGAACGTGCTTTCTGATTCCGTAGTTGTTACCTTCGACCTTTCTTTGCGCCGACTCAATTAGCCTTGTTAATAGTGGTGACTTGATCGAGTCGCCTTCAGCCATATTCATCATGTCGATGGCATTTTTAAATTTGTCGCCGCCAAATAGACGCATCAAATCGTCCTCAGCAGATATATAGAATGTCGATGAACCGGGGTCGCCTTGTCTTCCGGCACGACCACGGAGTTGATTGTCGATACGTCTCGACTCGTGTCTTTCAGTACCGATGATGTGTAGGCCGCCAGATGCCACAACCTTGTTCTTCTCCTCTTGAAGTTCGTTCTTGTACTGTTCAACGAAATCTTCGTATTCTTTTCTATTCTTAAGAACTTCAGTATCCTTAGTGTCCTCGTGAGAATCAACCTGTGCCATCTCTTCCTCAGATAGACCCTTCCTTCTCATCGCTTGTTTAGCCATGAACTCAGGGTTACCGCCTAAGATGATGTCGGTACCACGGCCTGCCATGTTAGTTGCGATAGTAACTTGACCCAAACGGCCAGCTTGCGCAACAATCTCCGCTTCCTTGTCGTGGAACTTCGCATTCAAGACCTCGTGCTTGATGCCAGTCTTTTTTAATAGTTTAGATAATTCTTCCGACTTCTCTATGCTGATAGTGCCAACTAGAACCGGTTGGCCGCTCTCGTGCCTCTTCTTTATATCATCAATAACTGCGTTAAACTTCTCAGCCTCAGTTCTGTAGATCTCGTCAGGATTGTCCACCCTGATTACAGGCTTGTTAGTTGGGATCTCGATAACATCCATGTGGTAGATGTCTTGGAACTCGTCCTCTTCAGTCTTCGCAGTACCAGTCATACCCGAAAGTTTCTTGTACATTCTAAAGTAGTTTTGGAAAGTGATAGTCGCCAAAGTCTTCGACTCGCTTCTAACCTCAAGGCCTTCCTTCGCCTCAATCGCTTGATGAAGACCATCAGAGTAGCGTCTACCAAACATCAAACGGCCAGTAAACTCGTCAACGATGATGATCTCGCCATCCTTCACAACATAGTCCCTGTCCTTCTTCATAAGACTTCTTGCCTTCATCGCTTGATTGATATGGTGAATGATCTCCATATTCTCAATGTCAGAGAGGTTCTCAACCTTGAAAAACTCCTCAGCCTTCTTAGTTCCAAGCTCTGTTAATAAGACAGATCTGTCCTTTTCATTAACCACGTAGTCCTTAGTTTCGACCTCTTCCACCTCAGGCTTAACAAACCTGTCAAGCGGGTCTACATGCTCATCAGGGTCTTGAATCCTAACAGATAGCCTCGAAACAAAAGTCTTCGCAAGCTCGTATAGGTCAGTCGACTTGTCGCCTTGACCAGAAATTATTAAAGGAGTTCTCGCCTCATCTATCAAGATAGAGTCAACTTCGTCCACGATAGCGTAGTTTAGCTCCCTTTGCACCATATCATCCTTGTAGATAACCATGTTGTCCTTTAGGTAGTCGAAGCCAAACTCGTTGTTAGTTCCGTAAGTGATGTCAGACGCGTAAGCAACCTTCCTATCTTCCTTAGACATATCGTGAATGATGCAGCCAACAGATAGACCTAGAAACTCAAAGATCTTACCCATCCAGTCCCTGTCACGCTTAGCAAGGTAGTCGTTCACAGTAACAATGTGCACACCCTTGCCCTCAAGCGCATTAAGAAAGGCAGGCATAGTCTCAACCAAAGTCTTACCTTCACCAGTCTTCATTTCAGCGATGCGGCCTTGATGCAAGATGATACCGCCTTCGACTTGCACCCTGTATGGCATCATGCCAAGAACCCTCTTCGAAGCCTCCCTTACAGTTGCAAACGCCTCCGGTAAAATGTCGTCAAGCGTCTCACCGCCCTTAAGCCTTTCCTTTAATTTATTAGTATTATTCTTTAATTCATCGTCAGATAATCTAGAGTATTCATCCTCCAAAGCCATAACAGCCTCAGTTTGATTTAGATTTTTCTTTATAGCCCTATCAGAAGTAGAGCCAAACAACTTAGAAAATAATCCCATATTTTCACCTTCTTTATTTTATTTCACCCTCTATTATACCCGATAATGAGATATTTTTCAAGATAAGTATTAATATTATGAGTGGTAATAGTAATTTCGAAGTACAGCTTGCGAGGCATATAATAGGCCCTTGCTATATAGTGAGAAGCTTCCTATATATATACTCGCGTGGTATATAGTGGGGCGCTTGCTATATAGTAGTGAACGAGGTGTATGGTGAGAGGCGAGGCATAAAAAAAGCAAGTACATAAAGTACTCGCCACAGATACCTGCACTTACAGTATATTGCAGATAAAAAAAGAGAAGGTATATCTACCTTCTCCCAATTACTTACACTATTTTGTTTTTCTGCTCCTAAACCTCTACCCCGCGTGCTATTTCGCAGAGGAAATTTAGGCAGGGGACGAAGTGGAGCTTTGAAGCAAGCTTGGCCGTAAGTTTAATCAAAGCTATGTTCGCTAACGCTCCATACCTTTGTAAACTCTGGCATAAGGCATGCATAGCCAATCGAACTTCGTTTCACTCGTTCTCTTGGTGCAAGGACTTAACTGTACAAATGTACCCAGGGCATTGCCGAAAAGCGAACAAGTTCCCTGTAAAATTTCAATGTGAAATAGTTAGAATAAGACTTCAGTCTTAGTCTCAACATTCTTCGCTCCAACAAGCAACATAACCTTAGAGTCGTTCTTATTCACAAGTAAAGACTTTTCAACGATAGTCTTTAGTGCGTTCTTAACCTCTTCAGCTGTAAGACCCTCTTTAGGATCTTGTACAGACATAGAATATGGCTTGCCGTCCTCACATTTAAAGCTTAATTGTAATCTCTTCATTATCTCACCTCCTTTCCATAAATTTGCCTACAACTATAGATCAGTTACACTAATCTTTTGTAGTTTGTTAATCTCCTTACCTAAAAGAGCAGTAAAAGCATCCTTAAACACCTTTAGGTCCTCATTCGAAGCAGTGTTGTCAACGTAGTTTACAGTTCTAGAGAACTTTCTTACAGCGTTGTCCTTACCCATGCCGTCGAAGAATAATTTAACAGAAGTCTTAACCATCATCTCACCTCCTTTCATCTCGTAAAGCCTTAAGCCTTACACCCTATATATACTAAAACGCGCCTTCGTTTCCTACGCGGACCCACTATGATAATAGTGCTAGCGTGCACTTAAGTGTCCAATATCAATCCTAAGTGACCAATATATGCACGCACTCACATATTATGCACGCGACTCATCATTTGAGAGAAGATATGCATATCCTTATACTTAAGATAAGAAAGGAGAGATGCATATGTACATTGATTTTGATACAGTCGCAATCAGATACCAAGAGATGAAGGAAATAGCGCCCACAGTTTTAGAAAGGCTCATGCCACTTATACTTAGTAGCATCGCGCGCTACTACCCACTTGCAAAAGATAGAGACGACCTCGTGCAAGAGCTCCTAGTCGTAGTATTAGAAGCCATGCTAGACTTTAGAGAGAGTCACGGAGCACACGCCCTCGCCCTCATCGCCTCACGCATCAAGTACCACCTGCTTAATAAGTATAAGAAGAAAACCGAGGAGTGCACCCTAGGCGAAGACGCCTTCCTCGTAGAAGACGAAACAAGCATGGACGACTTCGAGGCACTCTTTAGAAAAGACAGCCTTGGTAATATATTTAAAAGCCTTACAGCCGAGGAGACCCAGCTTATCTACCTTAGATACTACACCGAGATGAGCTTCGAAGACATAGGCAAAGAACTCCACTGCTCCAAAAGCACCGCACACAAAAAAGTCACAGCACTACTAAAAAAGCTTAGACGCAAATATAAAAAATACAGCTAAGCATAAAGTATGATTTTTAAGACAATGGCAAATATTTTCAGAAAAAGAAGACATTAGCTATTGACATAGAGCGTCAAGTGGACTATAATAGACTATACCGGAAAGATATCATGGAGGTAAGAAGATATGAAAGAAAAGAACTTATTAGCACTCGTACCCGGCTACGACAAAGACGGGATCAACACAACAGTCGCCATATACGACGACATCACAGCAGAGAACCTTGGCGTATCCATAAGGACAGCGATATCGAGGATATTTAGAGAAGGACTCATCGAAGAGAGACTCTACAAAGCGTGGGCGAAAACCGTTACAAAGAAGAAAACCGGACTCGCCGTAGTCGTTGATGGCACCAAACTCGTAGGCATCAAGTGTAGAGAAGTAAGGTCGAGAAACGATGGCTGTATGCTCTACCTAAACAGAGACCTCATCTACGATATAGAAGACAACGCCGTGTATATGAAAGGCCTTGGCAAAGTCAGAGTACAAAGCAAGAGAAGAACCATCAGAGACAGAATTAAAGACTGTGATCGCATAGAAGATGGCCTCACAGCAAAGCGCAAGAAAAACGCATAAAATTGAATATTGAAGATAAGAGGACGAGAAGTCCTCTTTTTTTGTGCAAGATTAAAGAGCTAAAGTTTCTGAAATAAGAAATGGATAATGGCATCCTTATTTCAAATTGCAACTAAATCAGATAAAACATAAGACAGGAATAAACTTATACCCCTAAGAGCATATAAAAGGCCCGTAGCACTCAGTAAATGATAGAGAGTACTACGGGTCTTCTTTTATAAATAAAACGTGTAGAGAGAGTTTTGAAGCGTGGGTTTATTAATTACGTCACTAATTCTTAGTAATTATATCATTATCGATTTTAATATCAAGATCTTTCCTTATTGCTGAATACAGTTTTTCATAAGCATCAACAAATTTATTATCAAAATTTATATCATCAGTCTCAATTATAAATGCTTTATATTCGCCTTTAGAATCTCTTTTATAGCCACTGTCCACTATAACTTTTAAAAGTGACCAAGCCATTTTAACCTCTCTAGAAGCATATAAATTAAAAACTTCATACTCTTTGCTTTTAAATTCTTCCGCTATATCGCATGCTTCTCTATACATTCTTTCATTATATTTAAGTAGATCAATATTATCTTCAAGCTCTTTGATTTCATCAACATGCTTCTCTTTGTTAGAATCATATTTTTCCAAATCAGAATACATTTTATATATAATATCACTTGTTTCTAATCCATCATACCTAGTGGAATCTCTCATGCTATTAAGAACATCCTTTGTTGTGGTAATCGGTATCTTGTTAAGATACTTTAAAATATAATCATAAGACTTTTTTAGACACTTTCTCCTTTCATTTTCTTTATCCTTCTTATCTTTTATTTTATCAGTTGCCAAAGTTAGTAAAAATTGAAAAACTCCTCCAATTAATAGCGTAATTACTGGCCACATATGAGATTTAAAAAATTCATTCATATATACACTCCACCTCACATCTTAATTAAATAAAATATATAACAATTAAAAGAATTTGTCAACAATAAATTATTCAGTAATAACTTTAAAGCAAAAATTATATGCAAAAGATTAAATAACTATGGGCTGCTATAGAAGCCTATAGCTCGCTTAATTACTGAGTTCTAGAAAAATAAGACTTGACAAAATACAAAGTTTGTGTTATAATACTATATAGTGATATGTATAAATATTATTAGGGAAAGGAGGTTAAAAATATAAAGTAAAGGAGGTGCGATGCATGGACAAAGAAAGCAAAGACAAACAAAACTTGAAAAATGAACGTTGGAAAAAACTCATATATTCATTAATTGGTTTTATATTTGTATATAAATTTACTTGTATGCAAATGATTAAAACAGAAGTTGCTTGGATATCTAATCTGGGAAAAAATATGAATGAATACTATGATGTACTAAAAGATGTTATAGGTGCTTTTATCGCAGTTGCCGTAGCAAACAAATCATTTAGCTTGTAATTAGATAGACGTATACAAGTCATAATGGTCAATATGACATATCACTAGTGTAAGTATTTTATGTTTCAAAAAAGGAGAAAATTATGTGTGCCACCACAAAATAGTGCAGTTTTAGTATAAAATTTACTAAAACTGCACTTTTTTACATATTATTATCAATTATACTAAGTAATATCACGCAAAATAAAAGAGCCCATTGCTAATTTGAATAGGCTCTTATTCTAATCTATTATAAATTATCGTACAAAAAAAGGAAGGTCATAAGACCCTCCTTCTTTATTTTAATTAGGTTAATTATTTAACTAATCTAATATTTACTGAGTTACTTTGTTGTAAACCTGAACTTAATGTGTAATAGAATACTAAAGTATATTTATCATCAGCAACATGTGTTAAAGATGCTACTGGGTGAGTAGAATCTGCAGCAGCTACTAATGTTACTTTACTTAAGTCAAAGTTTTTAACATCTGCTTTTGACATAGCTGCTTTAATGAATCCTTCTACTTCTGCTAATGCGTAAGCAGGACCTGGATTAGGATCTGCACCTACAACTATTGGATCACTAGCATTATTTAATGCATATTCCATTAGTTCTACAGCTTTTTTAGCAGCTTTATCTTCATCAACTGTTGTGTTAGCTTTGTAAGCATTCTTAGCTTCTGTACTTGCTGTAACAGCTGGTGCACCAGGTGTACCAGGCATAGCAGGTATAGCAGGTATTGTACCTGTTATTTTTGTTGTAATCTCTTTAGCATCTATTGTTGAAACTAAAGTAATAGTTTTGCCAGTTGTAGTTACAGTAACTTTAACAGATGCTGGTGAACCTGTAGCTGAGGCTGCAACAACAGACTCTCCAGTCTTATTGAATACTTTTTCTAAAGCTTTTTTAACTTCTGCAGCAAATGCATCAAGTTTTGCTGTATCAGTGTTCTTAGATGAATCAAACTCAATATTGCCAAGAGCTACAACTGTATCTCTAACTTTTTCGTTTAATTCAGCCTTTAACATGTCTTCATCAAATGCAGCTTTCTTCTTTAATCCTTTTACTAATGAAGCGTATCTACCATCAGTTATAACTTTAACAGTTCCTTCGCCGTACAAAGCATTGAAACTAGCTACAGCCCAGTGTCCAAATCCTAATGGTCTGCCTGTTTCATCTTCAAATCTTGTATCATCGTTTACATAATAGTTAGCAACGAACTCACCCTTAGAGTTTTTCAATACAATTACATAGTTTCCTGAAGCTGTTACTGCAGCTTGATCAAGAATGTTAGTGTAAACTGTACCACCGTCTCTAACAAATCTCATTACCTTGATAAATCCATATTTATCTTTAGTAAATTGAACAGTCTTTGATGCATTTGGATAGAATACAACTTGTTTAGCATCCCACTTGTAAGTGTCTTCGCCAATCTTGTATGTTTGTGGATATTTACCTTCTTCAATTGAATACTTCTTAGCGCCTACTGGAATTTCAACTCCAACTACACAACCTTTTTTAACATCCTTAGAATCTTTATTAACTTTAATTTTAACTATGTCTCCATTGCCAAAATTGTATTTAGCGTCAACATCGTTAACTAATTCTAGTGTAAATACATTGTTGTGAGAGTCCATAACATCTATAGCTGTCTTGTTGTTCCAAGTCTTTATAACTTCAACATAATCATAATCAGCGTCAAATGTTATTACAGCATCCTTAAATATTACAATGCTAGCAAGATTTTCATCATCGCTTAAGAACTTATAAGTGTTAAGATCAAATGTATTTTTGTCTTCTAGTGTATCCTTAAGATCTTTTTCAGACATTACATAAGCTTTTAAATCTTTATTATCGCTGTTGTCAGCAATAAACTTGTTAAGATCTCCAACTTGGTGTAAGTTTCCATCTTTATCTAATGCATATGCATGTAGATTAGAGAAATATCTGTAAGTTCTTTGAGTTGTCTTATTTGTATCAAGCATTATGAATCTGCCGTTCATCTTTGCATATGGATGAAGTGGATATGCGCCAGCTTTGATAAGTCTTCCCATATAAGAGATTTCTTCTTTTTCTCCTCTAGCTAGGTAAACTATATCATTTTCATTGAAATCAAGTAATCTATTATTATTTGATGTTTTATCAACAACATATCTTGTATTTCTTGTTTCTTCTGCCCAGAATTCTTCTCCTGTTGAAGGTAAGAACTTAACTTCTCCTCTTGAAGTGATTCTTGTTATAGCGTTAATACCGTCGTTCCAAGCTTTAGTTCCTTCGATAAGTTGTGCTGAACCGTCTAAAGCAACTAATACTTTAACGTTTTCTCCACGCATACCATCAACTAGTGATCTGTCGCCATCTTTAAGAACTAAATATTTTTTACCTTCATAGCTATAAATAGCTTGTAGTGGTTCATCTGAATTTAGAATATATTCATCCTTACCTAATACAATCCATTCGCTGCCATCTCTTTTTAAAAGAGTTTTGTCTAATTTTGCTTCAACCTTAGCGTCTTTTCTAACGATAGCATCTTTATAATCGTTGTAGAAGTGGATAACGTCATCCTTTGCGATAGCTTTTCTTTCAGCTACTGAGAATCCCTTAGCGTCATGGAAAACAACTCTGTCGTTAAGTTTTGAAGCTTTAACAACATTTGCAGCCCATGCATCGTCACGATAGTAAACTGCGCCGTCTTTAACTTCTACTACTGGAGCGATGTCGTTGAAATTGTAAGCATCGATGAAGATAACCTTACCGTTCTTAACTGTTGCTCTAGCAAAATCGTATTTGTTTTCTTTAAACTTTTTAGCGAAGTCTGCATATGTGTAGTCTTCATTGTTTAGATATGTTCTGAAGATTCTTTCGTCTCTTGAATAATATCTTTCATCAAATGCAGCGCTGTAAGTGTTATCATCTAAAACGAATTTTCTAGGACCTACACCATCAATAGAACCTTCTACGTAGTCATAAGTTTTATCAACTTTTACTTCAACGATCTTGTCGTTTTGGTCAACTGTGATGTCAACTACTTTACCAAGTAAGTCTTCAGCATCTAACATAAGGTCTTTGTCAAGTTTGTAAGTGTGTTGGTCACCCTTCTTATCATTTGATCTGCTTTTTTCTACCCATTCAGCTTTTTGAACAACGTCGATAACTTCAACAGTTACTTCGTCATCAGCTAGGTTTTCAACTCTAGAGTTTTCTAGAACGATAGCTTTAAGAATCTTTCTGTTTCCGAATTCTTTGCTGTTCATCATGTTGTAAAGCATCTTGAATACGTCGCCTCTAGTAGCCTTTTCAGTGAATACTGGAGCTGTAACGCCGTTTAATAATCCTAATGATTGAGCTTTAACGATGTAGCTTGTTGGCCAAATGTCTCCAACTTCTCCCTTGCCAAGAGCGCAAACTAACATCTTTGCCATTTCTTGGTAAGTGATTTGTCCTTCTGGCATGAACTTGCCACTTGGATAACCGTTAACGTACATTTGATTTTTAGCTATAGCGATATAGCCGTTTGCCCAGTGAGTTACTGGAACGTCAGTGAATCCTGTAGGAGTTACCTTTGCAGCTTCAGCAGCTTTTGCAAGGTTGTTTGCTCTAACGATCATAGCAGCAAATTGTGCTCTAGTGATGTTTTGTTCAGCCTTGAAGTCTTCTTCGCCGGCTTTGAAACCTTCGATAACTTTAGCTTTTTTAAGAACTTCCATAGCTCTGTCTAAAGCTTCGTCCTTAGCAGGTTCTTCCTTCTTTTCTTCTTTCTTTTCTTCAGTCTTTTCTTCAGGCTTAGCTTCGTCTTTCTTTTCTTCAGGCTTAGCTTCGTCTTTCTTGTCTGTCTTTACTTCTTCAGCTTTCTTTTCGTCAGCTTTAGGAGTAGTATCAGCAAGAACTGAAGTAAATGAGCCTATTACCATAATCATAGCTAGTAATAGTGCAAGTAATTTTTTACTCATGTCTAATGACCTCCTTTTGTATTTGTGTAGGAAAAGCCTACACTCTTAATGTATTATACCATCTACGACGATATATTGCAAGATGTATTCGAGTAATTTAACAAACTTGTAACATTCGGTTAAACTCCGTTGAATTTTGTTTTATATGGAATATGTTCTTTCTTTAAAAGTACTTCCTAGATCGAATGCCGAATGTTGCGAGCTTGAAAGATGGGCCTTACTGTATGGCCGCTCTAAACAATTGAAATTTTAATTTTGATTGTTGCGAGCTGTGGGCCTGGCCCTTTTAGCAAGTCGGCTCTAAATAATTGGAATTCTCATTTCAAATATTGCGAGCTGTGGGTCGAGCGCCTTACTGTAATGTCAGCTCTAAATAATTGCGAACAAGAGTCTATATAACCACTCTTATGAACAATTATTAGTCTCAGTACAATTATTAGTCCGTAAGATTCAAGCTTGTCAAGCTCATACATCTTCATATATTGTCGGTGGTAACTATTTACAAATACATTATACCACATAATATATCTCACATATGTTAAGAGTGTGTTACAAACTTCAATTGCTGCTAAATTTTTTGTCTCGCTGCGCGCAAACGATTTTTTACCTATGTAGTAGTAGGCCTCATATACCATAGCACGCGTGTTTATCTTGTGCGGCTCATATGTAGTAGTAGGCTTCATATACCATAACTGGCTGTTATATATAAAGGAAGCTCATATATATCTGACGTGATATATATATGAAGGATATATATCAATGTGTTCTCTTATGTATATATTATCTGCGAGGGTATATGCATATATATAGGAAGAAAGTTTTTAATGGAGCGAAAATTTCAATGTTTTAGAGCTGACATTACAGTAAGGCGCTCGACCCACAGCTCGCAACATTCAGACTCAGATCTGAGAAATATTAATAAAGAAAGAAGACATTAGATATGAGATTAGCAAAAAATAATTTAACTGAATGTTTAGAGCTGACATACAGAAAGGCGCTCGACCCACAGCTCGCAACATTCAGACTCAGATCTGGGAAATATTAATAAAGAAAGAAGACATTAGATATGAGATTAGCAAAAAATAATTTAACTGAATGTTTAGAGCTGACATACAGAAAGGCGCTCGACCCACAGCTCGCAACATTCAGACTCAGATCTGGGAAATATTAATAAAGAAAGAAGACATTAGATATGAGATTAGCAAAAAATAATTTAACTGAATGTTTAGAGCTGACATACAGAAAGGCGCTCGACCCACAGCTCGCAACATTCAGACTCAGATCTGGGAAATATTAATAAAGAAAGAAGACATTAGATATGAGATTAGCAAAAAATAATTTAACTGAATGTTTAGAGCTGACATACAGAAAGGCGCTCGACCCACAGCTCGCAACATTCAGACTCAGATCTGGGAAATATTAATAAAGAAAGAAGACATTAGATATGAGATTAGCAAAAAATAATTTAACTGAATGTTTAGAGCTGACATACAGAAAGGCGCTCGACCCACAGCTCGCAACATTCAGACTCAGATCTGAGAAATATTAATAAAGAAAGAAGACATTAGATATGAGATTAGCAAAAAATAATTTAACTGAATGTTACAATGCTATTGACTTTCTTATGCTTAAATGGTACAATGAAGTCGTAGTTAATAGTAAGTACTTAGGTACTTGAACTACCGGAATGTGATCTAGGAGGTTCTCCTTCGTAGGCCTTCGGGCTACCCAGCTCTCGTTTCACGAAATTTTTACTTATATAGAGACCTTAAGCAAGGGCTATGCTTAAGTTTGGGTTAAAAGAAATTCTCCTTCATTTAAACAATTTCTTTTGCCTCTGATACGGACATATGTCCTGATCCGTTCCGTTACTATTACCATCCCCAAAGGCAGTACTTTGTGTACTGCTTTTTTTGTGCGCATGAAAAAGACGCCTCGTGTGAAGCGTCTTATATAACTTTGTATCACTTAGTCAATCTTTCGTATACTATCGCAAGTGTTTCTTCTTTGTATTGTTTTGACTCTGCTAGCATGTGCTCAACTTTATCTCTTGTTGCATCTCTGAAGGCTTCGTCTTTAAGTGATTTTAGGTTGATTGTAACGTTTAGTAGTGCGCCTTCTACGCCTGTTTGTAGTAGTAAGCATCCTACTCCTACGTCTGTGATGGCGTTGATGTTGCCGTTTTTAGCGAAGATTTTTTGCATCTTCATAGCTTCTAGACCTAGCTCTGCGCATCTGAATGGTATTTCTAGCGCGATTTTGTAGCCTTCTTGTATCATTTGTGATCTGATCTTTTTTTCTTCTTCTGTTTCTTTTGGCATCTTAAGTGCCTTGATTACATCGTTGAAAGCTGTTGAGTCTGTGTCGACGATGTCTTCAAGTTCTGTGCATAGCTCTACTAACTTTTTCGAGTAGTCTTTCATTGTTTTTTGCTCGTCTTCTGGCAATTCTAGGAAGGCTTTCTTGCTTTCTGTAAGCGCCATGACCATGTTTGTAAGTGATGCACCTAGGGCTGATGAGTAGGCTGCAACTGAGCCACCGCCTGGTGCTGGTGAGTCTGATCTAACTTCTTTTAGGTAGTCTCTTAGTGATTTTTCGATTAACATAATTTTCCTCCTTTGTATTTGTCTATATATACTAGATATTAAGTATTCCATCCAATGAAATGCGTGCTGTTCCCATAACCGTAATAAACGCCGAATCCTTATCCTCAAGGTAGCGTGTTTGTACTCTTGACGGTCTATTAAGTGTCTCGCCTTGGAACATCTTGGCTTTGAGTTTTGTCGTAAGTTTGTTTTTGATAAGGTAATATTGTAGTGCCGCGTTAGCGTAAGCGGATGAACCATCTTCTTCGAAGGAGATGTCTTTTGTGTAGTTTCTCACGAAGTAGATGCCGTCTTCGGACTCGCAGAAAAGGTGTACGTTCTCGACTCCAAGGCTATTGGCCGCGTCTTTGAACTTGAACTCGTCGATTGTGTAGCTGTAGAGTGCTTCTCTCGTCTTAACTGGAACCACGAGTGTGTTTTCTTCTGCATTCACGACCATGGCTTTGGCGTCTTTGCCAGTTATGCCTATGTCTGCTGTGGAAAGGCTCATCGCGCTAAGCATGTTTGTAATTTCGGGCGCTTTGTTTACTATCTCGGGTCTACTTGTCTCGATCTCTAGGTTCTCGATTTTGTAGTCTTTGTAATAGATGTAGACTTTCTTCTTGGACTCGCGTGTAACTTCGTAGACGAGCTTGACACCATTCTCAATGGCTTTGATATAGCCAAGGTTTGTAAGGACGTAGAAGAGTGCTAGTGAGCCTTGTCCGGAGGCTTCTAGCTCGTTTTTACTTGTGAAATATCTGGTTTTGAAGACGTCTTCGTCGACTGGCTCTACAAAGGCTGTGAGGTTGACTCTAAGCTCGTTTGCGATGAGTTGGCAGTCTTCTTTGCTCATATTGTTTGCGTCTGGTACAACGCCGATGGGTGTGCCGCCGAAACGGCATGCTGCGAATGCGTCAACTATATATACGTGTAGATCCATACTAATCCTCCATAATCAGCTCTGCAAGCCTTGTTAGGTCGTCGTCTGTGTAGTAGTCTAGGGTGATTGTACCGCCGCGCTTTGTGTGTGTGATCGAAACTTTCGTTGTAAGGAAGTCTTCGAGTCTTTCGCGAATGTCTTTGATGTAGATGTCCTCTGGCTTTGCCTTCTTGGGCCTCTTCGTTCTCGCTTCGGTACCTTTGACTGTAAGGCCTGCGTCTTTTATCTTGTGTGCAAGTTTAATTCTTTCTTCTTTTGTATCTAATGATAATATAAGTTTGGCGTGTGATACTGTGATTTCGCCGTTCTTAAGCATGTCTAGTATCTCATCCTCTAAGGATAATAGTCTGGTCATGTTCGAGATGTATGGACGGGACTTGCCGACTGCTTTGGCGATGTCTTCCTGCTTTAGGGCGTACTTTTCCTTGAGTTTTAGGTAGGCTATGGCCTCGTCGTAAGGGTTTAAGTCCTCTCTTTGTACATTTTCAACGAGCTGCAATTTGTCGATTTCTTCGTCTTTGTAGTCTCTGACTATGGCTGGAACCACGCTCTTGCCAAGCTTCTTAAAAGCTCTGTAGCGCCTTTCTCCGGCTATGATCTGATACTTGCCGTCCTTCATAGGTCTTACGACTATAGGCTGTAAAAGACCGTTCTTCTCGATGGACTCGGCTAGCTCTTTGATGCTCTCTGCATTAAATGACTGACGCGGCTGTCCCTCTGTTGGCACTACCTGTGCCATATCTAAATCCACAAGCTCGTTTTTGGACTTTTCTGTGATTTCTGTGATGCTTTCGACGCCTAATAGGCTACCTAGGCCTTTGCCAAGTTTTTTCGCCATATGATCACCTTCCTTGCTTTTGTAAAAATTCTTCGGCTAGATTCATGTAATTTTCTGCTCCTTTGGAGGCTTTGTCATACTCAAATATGCTCATCGAGTAGCTTGGCGCCTCTGCAAGTCTGACATTTCTATAGATGACTGCCTCGTATAGCTTGGACTTGAAAAAGTTCTTGACCTCGGAGAAGACTTCTGTGTGAAGGTTATTTCTCGAGTCGAACATGGTGATTAGAACGCCTTCGATCGTAAGGGACTGATTGTAATTTTCCTTCACCAGCTCTACTGTCTTGATCAGTTTTGAAACGCCTTCAAGTGCGTAGTACTCGGCTTGTATCGGGATGATGACAGAGTTTGCTGCGGCAAGGCTCATGATGGAAAGTATGCCAAGTGATGGCGGCGAATCGATGAAGATGAAGTCGTAATCATTTTTGACCTCGTCTAAACGGCGCCTTAAGATGTCTTTCCACTCGCCCTTTTGCGCAAGCTCGATCTCAAGACCTGCGATGTCGGTCGAGGAGTCGATGACGTGGAGCTTATCTAGCTTGGTACGCTTGATTAGTGATTTTGTGTCCTTGCTAGCCTCTGTTAGAAGCGTGTACGTTGATGAAGCGGCCTCTGTGTAGTCTTCAAGAAGACCGCTTGAAAGGTTCGACTGCGCGTCCATATCGACACACAAGACCCTCTGGCCAAGCTTCGCAAGTGCATAACTTAGGTTGATGGCAGTCGTAGTTTTACCGACGCCGCCTTTTTGATTAAATATGACAATAGTTTTGGACATGAAATCACCTCTAAGTTTATAATAGCATATATTATAAGAAAAAACAATAGAAAGTTGGAACAAATCAATTCTATAAAAATTTCGCCTAGGACTCGAACACCCTCGTCACAGCTCCAATGTACCACTTGTACTATTTCGCTGTGAGCTCAGGCTTATCTTCGTCATATGCATAAATTTTTCCGACGAATTGTCTTTGTCCTACCTAGTTTGTGAATTAATCTTGTCCTATGAGCTGTGGTAAGTTTTAAGAGTAATGTTCCACGTGGAACATTTTGTTTAGTGACAATATATAAGTGCTATGAGCTGCATCTATATGTATTCTCTGTATATAATATAATATAAGAAAAGTGATTTTTCTTTATGACTTATTTATTTAAGATAAAATTCTGTTTTCACTATCAAATGACAGAAAAGTGTTATTAACGAAGTGACGCATCTGAGCAAATTGTGAAATTTATTAGCGAAGAGAGCTGCCCGAAAATTCATCTAGTGGAGCAGAGCGTAACGAATATGAATTTTCAAGCGAACGAGCTTTTAGAAATTTCCAATTTGTAAAGCCTAAGTCACGAGTAATACACTTTTCGTTAAATATTTGAAATAAATCACTTTTCGTTATTGAGCCAAACAAAAAAGAGACCATATCAAATATGATCTCTTATATATAAATAAGTAAACTACAAGATCGGCTTAGTTTTTGCCAAATTTTTTCCGCGTGGGTACTTCTTAGGCGTCGGCTTCACCTTCTTTATAAGCACTATCGACCTGTCAAACTCGTCAAAGAGTCTGTACTTATGCACATTCACTAGCTCTCCGCCCATTGCCATAATGGCCTTCTTGGCTTCCATAGCTTCCTCATCTATATCACCAGACTTCATCGCTAGCATGTAGCCACCGACTTTTACGAAGCCGAGCATATACTCTGTAAGTGTCGCTAGGCGAGCAACGGCTCTCGATGTGGCTACGTCGTAGGCCTCTCTTTGACCGCTCACGTGTGCAAGGTCTTCGCTCCTTGCGTGGACTGTCGTTATGCCTTCAAGGCCTAAGTCGGCTATGACCTCGTCAAGAAACTTTAGTCTCTTTAACAAACTATCGTTAAGAGTAATCTCTTTGTCTGGAGCGAGAACTTTAAGAACTATGCCGGGGAAGCCTGCGCCTGTGCCGACATCTATAATTCTTTTCGTGCCTTTAAGTTCTGGCAAAGTAAGAGGGTAGGCGCTGTCGGTGAAGTGGAGCCTGTCGACCTCATCTGAGTCTGTGATGCCTGTTAGGTTCATGACCTTGTTCTTCTCAACGAGCATCTCCTTGAAGCGCTCAAGCTCAGCAATTTGCTTATCATTCGCTTCGATATTAATATCATTCAAATAAGTTTCTAGCATATCTATCCTTTCAAATGTTCCACGTGGAACATTATTTTCTTAAGTGTAGTAAAACGATCTCGGGCGGGTTGTTTAGCCTAGGCACGAGTTTTAGTCCGCGTGCGAGGCCTCTCGAGACGACTTCATACTTGCCGTTCGCCTCATATGCACCGCCTGCATACTTAGGAAATATTCCTTGGTTTGGCGCAAAGACTCCGTTATTGATAGGAGGTAGGCGCCACTGACCACCATGTGCGTGGCCACAGATGACAAGGTCTGCCTTGAACTTTCCAAAGTACTTGCTTGCAAATGGTTTATGTGCAAGTACTATACTATAGTCATAAGTCTCGCTCTCTTTATCAAGACTGGTCTCAACTATGCCTGCGAGGTCCTTCATACTGAGTGCGTCGCGGTCTGTGAAGCCATAGATGGCGATGCGCTTTGTATCCTTTGTGATGACGCGCTTCTCGTCGTCTAGTGTGTGTACACCGAGGGAGCGCATATTCTTCATGTGCTGCTCGGCCTTGCCGGAGAGTACTTCGTTGTTGCCGAGGATGTAGTAGCACTCGTACTTTTTGATGCCACGCGCAAACTCGTATCCCTTCGCGTCGTCCACGCTGTCGTCGAAGATGTCGCCGGGTAGGGTGATGATGTCGAAGTCAAGGCTATCCACAAGGTCCAAGAGCTCTCTTTGTCCTTCGCCGAAGTTCATCGAGTGCAGGTCTGAGAGTATGAGTATGTCCATGTCAATGGGTGCCGCTACTGTATATTCTGTGACTACCAGCTTCTTCTTCCACATGATGAAGAAGGCGAGTAGCAGCAAAACTAAAATAATGTATATCATTTGCGTTTATTTACTTCCATGTAGATGATGATGTTGTTGATGTCAGCTGGTGTAACGCCGCTAATTCTCGATGCTTGACCAAGGTTTGATGGTCTAAACTTTTCTAGCTTTTCCTTCGCTTCGATCTTAAGTCCCTTGACTAGGCTATAGTCAAAATCTACTAGTGAGCGTTCTTCCATCTTTAAGAAGTTCTCGATCTCTTTATTTTGCTTCTTGATGTAGCCGTCGTACTTGACGATTGTCTCGAGCTCAAGCACTTCATCCTTCTTATCTAGTGCGAGTTCCATAAACTTAGCAAGGTCACTGTAATGTATCTCTGGGCGGCGAAGAAGCTCCTCAAGTGTGGCTGCGGTCTTAAGTGCCGCTGTTCCAAGGCTTTCAAGGTAGGCGTTTGTCTCGTCTTTTGGGCCGATGGACTTCGCTCTCATCCTTTCAAGCTCGCCTTCGATGCGCTCCTTCTTAGCAAGCATCCTATTGTAACGCTCTTCGGATGCAAGACCTATCTTATATGCGTACTCTGTAAGGCGCATGTCCGCGTTGTCCTGCCTTAGACTTAGTCTATATTCACAGCGGCTTGTCATCATACGGTACGGCTCGTTTGTGCCTTTAGTCACAAGGTCGTCGATCAAAACACCGATGTAGCCCTCGCTGCGCTTTATAATGAAGGGCTCCTTGCCCTCAAGTTTTAGGTAGCAATTGATGCCTGCCATGATGCCTTGGGCGGCTGCCTCTTCGTAGCCGGATGAACCATTGATCTGGCCGGCAAAGAATAAATTCTCCTTTGTCTTTGACTCGAGACTAAGCTTTAGGGAAGTAGGGTCGATCGAGTCGTACTCTATCGCGTAGGCGCTCCTCATAATCTCGGAGTGCTCAAGGCCTTCTATCATCCTATACATCTCAACTTGCATCTCCTCGGGTAGGGCAGTCGAAACACCTTGGATGTACATCTCGTCAGTGTCTGTGCCTTCCGGCTCGATGAAAACTTGGTGATGATCCTTGTCTTTGAAACGCAGAACTTTGTCCTCAATGCTTGGGCAATAGCGTGGTCCTTCGCCTGTGATGTCGCCTATGGTTCTTGCGGAGCGATCCATGTGCTTAAGGATGTACTCGTGCATAGGCTTAGTTGTGTATGTTAGGTAGCAAACTGCTTGCTCTTTCATGATGGCATCCGCCTCGTTCATGAATGAGAAGGGGACGATAGTCTTGTCGCCCTCTTGCACAGCCATCTTCGAAGTGTCGATGCTGCGACGGTGGACTCTCGCTGGTGTACCTGTCTTCATTCTACGCAAATCTATGCCATGCTCAATAAGTGAGCTGGATAGGTACTTAGCAGGGAAGCGGCCATCGGGGCCGGACTCGTAGTTTAGCTCGCCTTCGAATATCCTTCCTTTAAGGTAGGTGCCTGTCGCCAAGATGACTGCCTTCGCCTCAAGTACAGCTCCTGTGCATAGTTTGACGCCAGACGCTTTGCCACTCTCGTCAAAAAGGACTTCATCTACCTCGCCTTGGATAATGGTTAAATTAGGCTCCTTTTCAAGTGTCTTCTTCATCTCGCGGTGGTAGGCCTGCTTGTCGGCTTGCACTCTAAGTGAGTGGACTGCAGGTCCCTTGGACGTGTTGAGCATACGCGACTGTATGTAGGTCTTGTCAATGTTCTTCGCCATCTCGCCACCAAGAGCGTCGACCTCACGAACGAGGTGACCCTTGCCAGTGCCGCCAATGTTTGGGTTGCAGCTCATAGCAGCGATCGCATCTAAGCTGATAGTTACGACCGCAGTTTTTTTGCCAAGGCGCGCTAGTGCAAGAGCTGCCTCGCAGCCCGCATGTCCAGCACCGACTACGACAGCATCAAAAGTGCCTCTAATGTATTTTATTTCTCTTCTTTGCATAATTTCACTTCCTTTGTCTATTTGCCAATGCAAAAGTTTTGGAATATCTTGTCAAGTATCTCGCTGTCAAGCTTCTCGCCAAGCACTTCAAGAAGGCTATCAAGAGCGCTTCTTATGTTGACTATGAGTAAGTCGTAGACCTGCCTACTTTCAGCATCGCCAAGTGCCTCGCTTATGGCTGAGTGCGCCTTATTTAAGAGGTCCATCTCCCTAATGTTCGCATAAACTAGGTCATCTTGCGATATCTCGCCGCCTAAGAACATCTCCTTAATCATATCCTTAAGCGCGTCGAAGCCTTCGCCCGTCTTTAGGCTCGTTAGGATAAACTTCGCGCCTTGCTCAAAGTGGTCAAGGTAGTCACCATTTTCTCCTTCGTCTACCTTATTTAATATATATATGTGCTTTTTGTCCTGAACCAGTTCTATGATATCCTTGTCGCCATCACTCATAGGCTTGGAGTAGTCAAAGACTGCAAGCACAAGGTCTGCGTCCTTGATCGCCTTCTTCGATATCGCGACACCCATACGCTCGATCTCGTCCGAGGCCTCGCGTATGCCTGCCGTGTCCATAAGCTTAAGGCTGATGCCCTCAAGGTCGACGTACTCAGTAATCATGTCACGCGTAGTGCCTTCGATGTTCGAGACTATGGCCGTTTCCTCGCGTGTGAATGTGTTTAGTAAGGATGACTTGCCTACGTTTGGCACACCGACGATGGACGTCTTGATGCCGTCTTTGATAAGTGACGATGTAGAGGCGCGCTTCATATGGCTTGAAAGCTTTTCCTTCACATCCGTAAGTGTAGCAGTGATGCGCTCGTAGCTGATCTCTTCGATGTCCTCTTCAGGGTAGTCGATAGCGACCTCGATGTTCGCAATAAGCATCTTAAGACTATCCGCAAGACCATTAATAAAGTCACGAACTGAGCCATCAAAGGCTTTTAAGGATAGATTGTAGCTCATGTCGGTCTTTGCGTTAATCATGTCAGCGACAGCTTCAGCCTGCGTGATGTCGATCCTGCCGCCAATAAAGGCCTTCTTCGTAAATTCACCGCGCTCAGCAAGTTCTGCGCCATGCTTCAGAAGGAGATTAAGTATCCTTCTTTGACTTATCACGCTACCGTGCGAATAAATCTCAACCATATCCTCGGTAGTGTAGGTATTTGGCGCCTTCATAAAGGTGATCAAAACCTCATCTACGAAGTCGTCCCCGTCGTAAATTCTACCGAAGTACATATATTTACTTTTGAAATCACTTTTGCCGCTCGATGAGCGAAATATCTTCTTCGCAATAGCAAAGCTCTCCCTGCCGCTCATCCTGATGATGGCGATGGCGCCCGGCTGCATTGCAGTTGATATTGCACATATAGTTCTCATAATCAATCTCCATTCACATAATAAAAAAAGAGGCTATAAAAGCCTCCTAATTACTTCGCTATGATACAAACTCTTCTGTGAGGCTCGTTGCCCTCAGAAAATGTTTTTACGCCTTCAATACCTGCTAAGGTTTCGTGAACGATACGTCTGTCATAGCTAGTCATGTACTCTAATGAAACCTTAGTACCATACTTTCTAGCCCTTTCACAACCTTGTATAGCAAGCTCTCTAACTTTTTCTTGTCTTTTCTTTCTGTAATCACCGATGTCGATGAATAATCTCTTGAACTCGTCTAAGTTTCTGTTTAGCTGAATTTGCGCTATAGTGTTCATCGAGTCCAAAACCGCACCCTTCTTACCGATAAGCTTCGATGTATCTTCAGAAGTCTCGCCCTTGATTAGTACCGTGATTATATCATCCGCCTCGTCAATCTTGTACGAAGCCTTTACTTCAAATAGTCTAAAGAACTCATTTAGGAAGTTCTTTAATACTTTTATATGATCTCCACAATTGTCATTGTCATTGTCGTTATCATTGTCGTTATCATTGTCATTGTCATTGTCATGGTGGTGACCTTCACAGCCGCAGCTGCAATGTTCTTCTACGTTTATAGTATAGTCAACCTCGATCACAGCATTCTTCGCGCCGATACCTAAGAAACCCTTAGTATCTTCATTTATTACATCAACAGTAAATTCGTCCCTATGCATGCCAAGGTCCAATTCCGCTTGAACGATGGCTTCTTCTACAGTCTTAGCTTCAAATCTCTTTTTCACTTACAATTACCTCCTCTTTCTTAATAATCCTGTTTTGCACAAATTGTTGAATTGCAGCAAATAAGCTTGACACACCCCAATAAAGAGCTAGTCCAGCAGGATACTTAATTGTAAAGAAAAAAGTCATCATCGGCATAAAATACTGCATTATGTTCATCGACTTAGCTTGATTCTCGTCAGTGATGCCAACCTTTGGAGTAGTCACACTCATTAAGAATGTTACAGCTGTTGCGATTAGTGGAAGACCATACCAATACGGGTCAGCAACTGATAAGTCCTTAATCCAGAAGAATGTCTTTTGCATAGCAGCATACTTTTCTGCACCAAACGCGTTGATTGCAGGATTTTGACACACTTGGAAAAAGGCAATCAAGATTGGGAACTGAATAAGTAGTGGAAGACAGCCGCCAGTAATTGACGCGCCCTCTTTTCTATAAAGCTCCATAACCTTTTGAGAGGCAATCTGTTGATCGTAGCCGTACTTTTCTTGAATCTCCTTAACCTTAGGCTGCAAGTCCGCAGTCTTCTTCATCTTCTTAGTAGAAGATATCTGTAGTGGCAGTACCAATAATTTCACAACAACAGTCGAGATTATGATAGTCATTGCCAAAAATGAGAAGTTCGCTGGCTCAGAGCCCATACTTGCAAGCTGGTCATATATGAAATTAAACAGGTAACCTAGAATTTTACCTAACATCTAAATTCCTCCTAAACAATAAAAGTAAAAAAGGTAAACTATACAAGCGGATCATAACCACCCTTAGAGAATGGATTGCATCTTAGCACTCTTTTTACAGACAAATACAAGCCTTTGAAAAAACCATATTTCTCAAAAGCTTCTATCGCATACTCAGAGCAAGTTGGAGTGAAAATACAGCTCGGCCTTTTATGTAAAACCTTGTGCGCCACAAACCTGTAGCCCTTCACAATGCAAATCATAATCCTACTCATAAGCTTTAACCTTTAAAACATTTATTTTTCTTAATAAAGAAAGAAACCTCTTTCTAATCTTGTAGAAATCGTAGTCAATAACAGTGGGCTTGACAGAGATAACCATATCATAAGACTTGTCAAAGTCAGAAGCATTCGCCTCGATGATGGCCTTGAGCCTTCTTTTTAATAAATTCCTCTTATTCGCCTTGCCGTACTTCTTACTTATAGCAAAACAAAACCTAGGGTGATCCAGGTTCGTATAGCGGTAATATATCGTAAAAGACTCATTAAAGGCCTTCTTCTTCGCCAAGAAAACCCTGTTAATCTCTACTTTTTTTCTTAAACTTAAAGATCTTTGCATAGTAATTATGCAGATAATTTCTTTCTTCCTTTTAATCTTCTTCTTCTTAAGACATTTCTACCAGACTTAGTTGACATTCTTTTTCTAAAGCCGTGTTCAACTTTTCTTTGTCTCTTCTTAGGTTGATAAGTTCTCTTCATTTATCTACACCTCCTATAGTACATAAACTCCTATAGTAATTATAATTAATTAGATACGCTTTGTCAAGAGAAAATTAATAAATTCTTAATAAACGAGTACTAAAGCGACCATTACTATAGTATACTTAGTAGTATTAGTAGTAATTACAAATAAAAAAGGCCTCCTAAGAGACCTTATATATAAGTTACTTATTCAAAGATGCCTTGTAAATGGCATCAAAAAGCTTAGATATAGTTAGTATTGCAAAAAATAAAGAAGCCGCCTTGCAATAGATGATCGCGTCAGGCATTGTATTTTCAAAAATGCAAAAGACACTTGGATTAAAATACAATAGTAAGAATAGCCCTGCAATGATTAACTTAAGTATAGTGTACTCAAAAAACGTAATTTTCTTATTGTCCATGATAAACCTCCCTTGATTATAACTTTATTATAACACAGCAGGGGGCGTAGTACAAGATGATTTTAAAAGGGATTATAGTTGGGCGTGTTTTGTTAATCTATTTAAATTAAAAATTCCAGACAGTGACTGGAATATTTTATATCTAAGCACAAACCCGCCAATTCTTTTTTGCACTTTTACCACAAACCCGCCAATTGTTCAAGAATTTTAAAGAGGATTATGCTTAGGTGAATCTTTTATTTAATATTCTTAAATTAAAAATGACAGACAGTGTCTGTTAAATTGTTTAAAATTTTCTTCTTATAAAGAAAAGTGATTTATTTTGTGACAAGTAATCGAAAAGTGTATTACTCGTGACTTAGGCTTCTCAAATTGGAAATTTCTAAAAGCTCGTTCGCTTGAAAATTCATATTCGTTACGCTCTGCTCCACTAGATGAATTTTCGGGCAGACATCTTCGTTAAGAAATTAATGCAATTTATTCCGAAGGCTGCGCTCTTGAAAATCAATTTTCTCACTAAGACATTTTTCTCCGAAGGTTCGCTCTGTAAAAGCACTTTTCTTTTATTTGCTCAATGTATTTAGTCTATTTTAGTAAATAGTTTTGCTAGAGCTAAGAGGTAAATATTTTAAGTTAAAGCTGTTTTACTAAATGCTCGTAATATAATAATTCGAAACTAGCGAAAGGGCTTTAAGTGATAATAGTTAATTTCAAAATTTGCAGAGGAATCAAGATGATTTCGCGTTGTGCAGAATTTTTTGGAGTGAGGTGTGCTAAATGCACTCCGCAAAGACAAAATAATTCGAAACTAGCGAAAGGGCTTGATTCAATGCAAATTTTTATATTTCATCCAAAAACTGAGTATAATACACCGGCAAATATTCAATATCTCCTTCTTTCATATAATCTTTTGTATATATAACAAAACTCTTTCCTATCCTTGACTTGTATTTATCGATAAATACATCTAAGGATTTATGCGCTTTGTATCCTGATGACTTCACTTCTATAGGGTAGATTTTATTGCCACTTGAAATAAGAAAGTCAAGTTCATATGTCTTTTTTATATCTTCGTCGTAAGAGGTGTTGAAGTAAAGGTCGTAGCCTAGAGACCTAAGTGATGTTGCAACTGCATTTTCGTAGAGCATACCAAGATTTACCTCTGACTTATTAGATAACAATTTTTTATATATTTCATTCTTTGTAAATGGCTTATCCATAAACATTAACGTAACAAAGAGGCCAGTGTCAGAAAGATACAGTTTGAACTTGTTTATATCTTTAGTCAAGGCAAGCGAGGCGCCTGGATCTGTGCTGTTGTATGAAGCGAGTACTGTTTTTGACTCGATAAGCTCTCTAATCTCATCTTGAACCGTGCTTGGCCTTTCATTTTTTAAAACTGATGAAATTTTATATGCGCTTGTGTGCCTAGACAATTCTGAAGGAATGTTCCTATATAAATCAGATGTAAAGCCCCTCATGTCAAGTTTATAAAAATCATCTAGGTACAATGTAATTATATTTCTCTTTACCATATCAACTTCTTCAAGATTATTGCTCTCAATGTATTTAAGAACAGCTTGAGGCATACCGCCAACAAGCATATAAAGCCTAAACTTTAGAAGCATCTTGCGGCTTACCGCTTCGCCTAGAGATGCACCTTTCAAAAAGCACTCTCTTAATATATCGTTACTAGCCGTATCGCCTGTAGCCCAAAGAAATTCCTCAAAGTCCATAGGATACATGCTTAATTTTTCTTCCTCGCTCGGTATTAGGATGTTTTCAACATTCTTCCTGATTGATATAAGCGAACCTGTCTCGATGTAATCGTATTTACCGTCCTCAACTAATAACTTAATAGCTTGTCTAGCCTTTGGACAAAACTGCACTTCGTCAAATATAATCAAAGACTTTCTCTCAACAAGCTTAGTATTGAACAATAGTTGTAGCTGCATAAATAAATAATCAGTACTACTTAAGTCATCAAATAAACTTTTTAAATCTTTACCAGCTCGTGAAAAATCTATAAGGATATAGCTTTCATATTCATTCTTTGCAAATTCTTCTACTATAGTTGACTTACCTATACGTCTTGCACCTTCAATAAGTAGTGCAGTGCTGCCTTTAGACCTTCTTTTCCACTCAAGCATCTTAGCATAAATTTTTCTTTTAAACATAGTTTCACCTCAAACCCGCCAATTATTTTTTGTACTTTTGTCACAAACCCGCCAATTATTTTTTGTACTTTTGTCACAAACCCGCCAATTATTTTTTGTACTTTTGTCACAAACCCGCCAATTATTTTTCTTAATTTTACCACAAAAGCGCCAATTGTTCAAGAGGATTTTAAAAGGGATTGTCTTAGTCTAGCTTTAAGGCAATCGATATACAAAGCAAAGTTTACTTAAAAATCTTTCTAACCTTGCAAGTATATAGCTATCGTACTTATATATAGTAAGCGACTAACTATATAAGAGGCGTCCTTATATATAAGAAGTGTCCCATATATTGAGAACCTTTTTAAGTTCTATACACAGTCTATCCACAGACCACAAAAATAAATGTTGATAATTTTTTTATTTGTTGATATAATATAAAAGACTTAGAAAATAGAGCAGTATATCTTGTGTAAACTGTTAATAACTTGTGGAAAAACTGTGGATATGTTAGTAAAAATATAAACTTATCCACAGAAAACATAGTATTTTCTATGAACAAGTACATTCTCGTGAAAATACATATAATGACAGATGTCTGTGGATAAAGTATCCACATAGGACGGAGGTAATAAATATGAACAACGCAAAGTCGATATTTGCATCTTGTATGGAGTCGCTTAAGGAAGACATTGCTCTTAACAACATGGACCTTTGGATCAGTGTTTTGGAACCTGTTGCCTTTGAAGACGGCATCTTGATGCTTTTGGCTCCAAACCTATTCATCAAGAGCATAGTCCAGTTTAACTACAAGGACCTTATCAAGAGAAAGCTTATTGCCTTGGATATGGGTGTTGTGGATCTTAAGATTTTGGAACCGACTGAAGGTTATGACTATCATCAAAGTGTTGAGGAGACTTCTCAAAAAACTGGGGATATAATTCCTAATTTGAATCCTTACTTTACTTTTAACAGGTTTATTCCTGGTGAGGCAAACCTTTATGTCTTCGAAAATTCTAAGAGGATAGCGGAAAATCCAGGTCTTCTTTACAATCCATTCTTCTTATTTGGTAAGACTGGTCTAGGTAAGACTCATCTTATCAATGCGATAGGCAATAAGATGCTAAAGGATCATAAGGATTTTAGGCTTTTATATATTACTAGTGAAGACTTTACAAATGAGCTTATTAGCTGCTTACAAAACAGAAAGATGCGCGAATTTAAGGAAAAGTATCGCTCTTTGGACTGCTTGATTATTGACGATATTCAGTTTTTGTCGTACAAGGATCAAACGCAAGAGGAGTTTTTCCACACTTTTAATGCGCTCTACACTATGAATAAGCAGATAATTATCGCATCGGATAGGTCGCCTAGTGATATTAAAAATATTCAAGACAGGATTATCAGCCGCTTTGAAAGTGGTCTAACTATAGAGGTTAAGCAGCCTCCATTGGAGACGCGTATCGCTATATTGAGGGCGAAGGCGGACGAGGAGCACCTTAATGTTAGTGACGATGTGCTTGAGTACATCGCAAAGCGTGCTAAGCAGAATATTCGTCAGCTTGAAGGTGCGCTTATGGGTGTTAAGGCGGCTTCTGAACAGGAAGGCGGTACTAAGCTTGAAATTACTGTGCCTCTTGCGAAGAGTGCGCTTGACTTTATGAGTCAAACTGAGGAAAAAGAGATCACCATAGACTCGATTAAGGAGGCTGTTTCGAAGTATTTCAATATAAGTGTTGATGACATTCACTCGAAGAAAAAGTCTTCTGACATAGCTATACCAAGGCAGATAGCTATGTATTTTGCTCGTGTACACACGGATTTATCGTATCCAAAGATTGGTGAATCTTTTGGTGGACGCGACCACTCTACCGTGATATATGCCTATGAAAAAATACTCAGGGCGAAGAAGGCAAATAAGGAAATTAGAGAAGCAGTTGACGCTTTGGAAAAGATCATCTGTGGATAAGTTCCATTTAGTGAACATTTTATCAAGAAGACCTGTGGATAAGTATTAGCTAAAAAGCCTAATTAGGATAAGTTATCCACAATTATACAGAGCCTACTACTATTACTCTTTATTATAATTATTATTAAAGCGCAAGCGTTAATAATAATGCAAGGTTCTCGGGTACCCACCCGATGCGAAGCATCGTGGAAGGGTGAGGTTCTTTTAATTATTATTATAAAGAAATAGTTTTGATAAAATAAAGTTTTGTGGTAGGGTGAGGTTCTTATTATTAAAAGAAAATTCAAAAATTAAATTTTCTTGCGATATCAAATATTTCCATATTTGATATCTAAAAAAAAAATTCGTTCTGAATAAAATATTTGCTATTAGAAAATTATTATATATATTATATGATAGAAGAAAAAATATAAATTAGAAAAGAACAAAATATATAATTATAGTTTAATTAAAAAATTTTTATTAAGAAAAAATAAATACTACGGAATTATTTGATAGTATCAAAAAAAGTATTAATATTTGTTCTACAAACAAGAAATAAGAGGTGATTAGATGAAATTTATTATCGACAAAGACCAATTTTTAAAACACATTACGATTGCTCAAAGGGCTATCTCTCAAAGAAGTCCTCTTGAAATTCTTGAAGCAATCAAAATTACTGCTGCAAATAACAGAATAAGGCTTGTTTCAACTGACACTGAGCTTACCATCATATCCGAAGTTGAGTGCCAAGTTCTTGAAGAGGGCACTTGCTGCTTCTCGAACAAGCTTTTAAGTGACATAGTAAGAAAGCTAGCTTCAGGTGAGATCAGTTTCACTTGTGAAGGTGACGATGTTGAGATCAAGGCGAAGTTCTCAAAGTTTAACTTAAAGAGCATGCCTCACGATGACTACCCAGAGATCGACACTCGTGTTGCAACTGACAAGAGCGTGAAGCTATCGATGAAGGATCTTAACAAGATTATCAAGAAGACACTTTTCTCGACTAGTCAAGACCAAGCAAGACCTACTTTGTGTGGCGTTTACTTCAAATTTAGCAAGGGCTACTTAGACGCTGCAAGTCTTGATGGTTATAGAATTAGTTCCTTAAAGTTCAAGGTGGACAGTGAAGAAGAAACATCCTTCATAGTTCCATACAGAACTTTATCTGAAGTGCAAAAGATGCTTGAAGATACTGATGACATTGTTGAGATATCATATGCAAGAGACAAGGCAGTCTTCAAGATAGACAGAGCACTACTATATACAAGGCTTATCGAAGGCGACTTCTTTAACTACGAGGAAGTCTTTGCAAGTGAGGACTACACTACTGTAGAGATATCTAGGATGGATTTAATCAATGCCATCGAGAGAGTATCATTAATAGGCTTTGAGGACAGAGTTAGTCTTATAGTTATGGATTTTGAGGATAACAACTTAAAGATCACTGCTTCGAACGAGATGGGAAATGCAAGTGACGACATCATGGTAGAAAAAACTGGTGACAATATCAAGATTGGCTTCAACGGCCGCTACGTCCTTGAAGGTCTCAAGGCTATGAGCTCGGATAAGCTTACATTAAGGCTTTCTGAAAGCATTAGGCCTATGAAGATTACTGAAAATGAAGAGTATCGCTACCTTGTTTTACCTGTAAAGATGCAAGCGTAAGTGATATATATTATAATAGATGATTAGGTGAGAATTATGAAGTTTAAGCTAGAAGATGAATACATTCAGCTGCAAAATGTTTTAAAGGTTTGCGCTCTTGTAGATAGCGGCGCCATGGCAAAAAACATCATTCAAGATGGTCTTGTTAAGGTCAACGGCGAGGTAGAAACTCGCAGAGGTAAGAAGATCAGAGTGGGTGACGTTGTTACATTATTTGATGAAAGTATAGAGATATGTTAAAGAGTTTAAAGCTTGTAAACTTTAGAAGCTTTTCAAAGTTATATTTGAAGTTTCATCCAAAAAAGAACATAATACTTGCAAGCAATGCCAAGGGCAAATCGAATGTGATTGAGGCTATATACATGCTTAGTTTCTTAAAGAGCTTCAGGACTGAAAGGAACCATGAGCTAATAAAGTTTGGCTGCTCATCGAGTTATGCCTCTTTTGAGTACCTCTACTCTGATATACTAAACAGATTAGAGATCAGTATAGAGCCTAAAGGTAAGCTTGTTAAGCAAAATGAAAAGATGCTTAAGAATGTGAAGGACTACACGCAAAAGTTTGAGGCGGTTCTTTTTGAACCCTTCGACCTAAATATATTAAAAGGCGCGCCGGCTCTTAGAAGAAAGTACATCGACAGCATCATAACGAGGATATCGCCCTCGTATCGCGATGAACTTCTTAGCTACAACAAGGTTCTTATGAATAGGAACAAGGCGCTTAAGATGTATAGAGACAAAAACTCTTTAAAGGCAGTACTAAAGTCGTATGACGCGCAGCTAATTACGCTTGGAGCGGCTCTTATAGAAAAGAGAAAGACCTTTACTGAGAACTTTAACGCCATTTGCAAGGCTATACACAATGACTTAAGTGGTGGAGAAGACTTAAGTATCGAGTACAAGACTAACATTGACATAAAAGCGGACATTAAAAAGACTTATGAAGAAGCTTTCACAGCAAACATTGACAAGGACATCGATAGAAAGTCGACTGCCTTGGGTCCACATAGGGATGACTATCTTATAACGATAGCTGAGAATGAGGCGAAAAAGTTTGCCTCGCAAGGCCAATTAAGGACTGTGATGCTCTCTATGAAGCTTAGTGAGCTCAAGATGATAAGGAGCTTTCAAAAGGATGTAACGCTCTTACTTGACGATGTTTTTTCTGAGCTTGACAAGTCGAGGAAGAAGTACTTACTTGATGCAGTCTCTGATATGCAGGTAATATTTACGCTGCAGGATATGGATGATATTAAAGATTTGATAGACGATGACTATTTACTTATAAAGTTAGAAACGAATGAAATGATTTACGGAGGAAGAAATGGAAGATAAGAATTATAATGCGGGTAGTATTCAGGTTCTTGAAGGACTTGAACCCGTTAGAAAAAGACCGGGCATGTATATAGGCTCGACTGGCACAAAGGGTCTGCACCACTGTGTTATGGAGGTTATGGACAACTCCATAGACGAAGTTTTGGCGGGCAGAGCTGACACTGTCAAGGTTGTGATCTACAAGGACGGCAGTATATCTATAGAGGATAATGGCTCGGGTATACCGGTTGAAGTGCACCCTAAGACTGGCAAGTCGACTTTGGAGACTGTACTTACTGTGCTTCATGCAGGTGGTAAGTTCAACAACGACGCATACAAGGTATCTGGCGGTCTTCACGGTGTTGGTGTTTCATGCGTTAACGCTCTTAGCGAGTGGCTTATAGCAACTGTTAAGAGGGGCGGCCATATATATGAACAGCACTTTGCAAGAGGTAAGGCGCAAGGCGACATAAAGGTAGTTGGCGACACAAAGGAGTCAGGTACTACTATACAATTCATGCCAGATAGTGAAATTTTTGATACAACTGAATTTTCGAAGGAAGTCTTAGTCACTAAGTTTAGAGAGGTTGCCTTCCTTAATAAAGGAGTGCGCATCACTTTAATCGACGAGAGAGAAGAAGATCCACAGGAGGAAGTTTTCCACTACGAAGGCGGTATCAAGTCATTCGTTGAATACATCAACCGCAGCAAGAACCCTATCAGTGAAGACATCATCTACTTCGACAAGTCCATGGAGGACTGCGAGCTTGAGATAGCTATGCAATACACTGACGGTTACTCTGAAAATGTACTAACATTTGCGAACAATATACACACTACAGAAGGCGGCTACCATTTGACAGGTTTTAGAAATGCTTTAACAAGAGTGCTTAATGATTATGGTAGAAAAGCCAACATTATAAAGGAAAAGGAAGAAAACTTATCAGGCGATGACGCGAGAGAGGGTCTAACAGCCATAGTCTCAGTTAAGCTTAAGGAGCCACAATTTGAAGGACAAACTAAGTCTAAGCTTGGTAATAGCGAGGTGCAAGGTATAGTAAACTCTGTTGCATATACTGAGCTTACTGATTACTTTGAGCTTCATCCGCAAGAAGGAAAGAAGATCATAGAGAAGGCAATCTCGGCGCAAAGAGCGCGTGAGGCGGCTAGAAAGGCGCGTGACTTATCAAGAGGCAAAAGAAGTGTCTTGGATAACACAACACTACCTGGTAAGCTTGCTGACTGTCAATCGAACGATAACACTGAGACAGAGATCTTCATAGTCGAAGGGGACTCAGCCGGCGGTTCTGCAAAGCAAGGCCGTGACAGAAAGTTCCAAGCCATACTTCCACTTAGAGGTAAGATACTTAACGTTGAGAAGGCAAGGCTTGATAGGATACTTGCTTATGAAGAAATCAAGGCGATGATCACAGCTTTTGGTACAGGTATAGACACTGAGTTTAACATAGAAAAGCTTAGATACGGCAAGATCATCATCATGACCGATGCCGACGTCGACGGCGCTCACATTAGGACACTTCTACTAACATTCTTCTTTAGACACATGAGAGAGCTTGTTGACGATGGACACATTTATATAGCACAGCCACCACTATACATGGTTAGCAAGAACAGAAAAGAGTACTATGTATACGACGATGACGAGCTAGAAGTTTTACTTAAAGAGATAGGCAGAGACAACTACACAATACAGCGTTACAAAGGTCTTGGTGAGATGAACCCTGAACAGCTTTGGGAGACAACTATGGACCCAGAACACAGAATACTTTTAAGAGTCAATGTTGACGACGCTGTTAATGCTGATGAGATATTCTCCATGCTAATGGGGGACAAGGTCGAACCGAGAAGAGAATTTATAGAAAAGAACGCAAAATACGCGTCGAACTTAGATATATAATGAGGTAATAAGATGACAGATGAAGTAATTTTAAAAGATAAACAATTTAAGGATGTCAATGTCGAGCACGAGATGAAGAATAGCTACTTGAGCTACGCGATGAGCGTTATAGTTTCAAGAGCGCTTCCTGATGTAAGAGACGGTTTAAAACCTGTTCACAGAAGGATACTTTACTCGATGAACGAGCTTGGCATCACACCGCAAGGTCAGTACAGAAAGTCTGCCAGAGTAGTCGGTGACGTACTTGGTAAGTACCACCCACACGGCGATACAGCTGTATATGATGCCATGGTTAGACTTGCGCAAGACTTCAACACAAGATACTTACTAGTTGATGGCCACGGTAACTTCGGCAGTGTCGATGGTGACGGCGCTGCTGCGATGCGTTACACTGAAGTAAAGATGACAAAGATTGCCATGGAGATGCTTAGGGACATTAACAAAGACACTGTTGACTACATGCTAAACTTCGACGAGACAACTAAAGAGCCGGTAGTTCTTCCATCACGCTTTCCTAACCTTCTTGTTAATGGTTCATCGGGTATCGCTGTTGGTATGGCGACTAACATGGCGCCACACAACCTAAAGGAAGTAATCGACGCTTGCGTTGCCTACATTGATAACAAAGACATAGATGTCGATGGTCTTATGAAGTACATCAAGGGACCGGACTTCCCTACAGGAGCTCTGATTATGGGTAAAGACGGCATCAAGGAAGCATACAGAACTGGTAGAGGCCGCATAGTTCAAAGAGCACTTTGCGAAATCGAAGAGAAAAAAGGTAGAGAGAAGATCATAATCAAGGAGCTTCCATACCAAGTAAACAAAGCAAAACTTATACAAAAGATAGCCGAGCTTGTAAGAGATAAAAAGATCGAAGGCATCTCAGACATCAGAGACGAGTCCGACAGAGATGGTTTACGTGTTGTTATAGACATAAAGCGTGATCAAAGCGCCAACATTGTCCTAAACAATTTATATAAGAACACACAAATGCAAAATACCTTCGGTATCATCAACCTTGCACTTGTGGGTGGCGAGCCAAAGGTTCTTACACTTAAGGAGCTTATCGAGTACTACATCATGCACCAATACGAGATCATCACTCGTAGAACACGCTTCGACCTTGCTAAGGCTGAGGCGAGAGCGCATATAGTTGAAGGACTTCGCACTGCACTTGACCATATCGATGAGATCATAAAGATAATCAGAGGCTCAAAGGATGACAAGACTGCTGTTAATGAAATGATGACTAGGTTCAAGCTATCAGAAATCCAAGCAAATGCCATCATGGAGATGAGACTTAAGAGACTAACAGGTCTTGAAAGAGACAAGCTTGAAGAAGAATACCTTGAACTAATTAAATTAATTAATCAATACAAGGAGATACTTGGCTCAGAAAGACTTATCTACGGCATCATCAAAGACGAGCTTATAGATATAAAAGAAAAGTATCAAGACCTAAGAAGAACAAGAATCATGCCAGACCCAGGCGAGATTGATACCATTGACATGATAGAGGACGAAGACGTTGTTATCACTCTAACACACTTTGGCTACATCAAGCGTATGCCAGAGGGCGCATACAAGATGCAAAAGAGAGGCGGCAAGGGAGTCCAAGGCATGCAAAGACGTGACGAAGACTTTGTTGAAGACATATATGTAGTCTCGACACATGACGACTTATTATTCTTCACAGACAAGGGTAGAATCTACTCAATCAAAGCCTATGAGATACCAGAGAGCTCGCGTCAAGCAAGAGGACTTGCTATAGTAAACCTTGTTCAGCTTGAAAAAGACGAGAAGATCTCAGCCATCATCCCACTAAAGAAGGATGAAGAAGGCGGCTTCTTATCTATGCTTACACAAGAAGGTATATACAAGAGAGTGAGCCTTGATGAGTTCAAAAACATCAGAAAGAGAGGCCTTAAGGCAATCAACCTTAGAGATGAAGACAAGGTAGTTGGCGTTAGAAGAACATCAGGCGAGGAAAACATCGTTTGCGTAACAAAGCAAGGTAAGTTTTTAATGTTTGATGAGAAGACAACAAGACCATCATCAAGGATAGCGATGGGTGTTAAGGCGATGAAGCTTAACAAAGACGACATCATCGTATCCATCGAAGTGGCAAGAAAGGGCACAAGCCTACTTATGATCACTGAGAATGGTTACGGCAAGAAGACAAGCTTTGACGAATTTAAGGTACAAGCAAGAAACGGCAAGGGCATGATCTGCTACAAGGTAACTAGTAAGACTGGACCGATAGTTGTCGCAAAATCTGTTGAAGAAGAAGACGAGATCATGATCATCTCACTAAAGGGCGTTATAATCAGGATCGACTCTGACAGCATAAACGAGTTAGGAAGAAATACACAAGGAGTTATACTTATGAAGCAAGCGGACGACAAGGTTGCGAGTGCATCAAAGTTTGTCTCCTCAGTTGAAGAATAGGAGGGCCACATGTTTGATTTAAACTTAATCGATGAAGGGGATCACTACCTTATTGAATTAATAGGTGACCTCGACATATATAATAACAAAAAATTCAAAGAAAAACTTGCTGATATATATGAAGAGCTTGACAAGGACTTAGTTGTTGACTGCTCAAAGCTTGAGTACATCGACTCAACAGGTCTAGGAAGCTTTATAAGTCTTCTTAAGCTAACAAGAGATGAGGACAAAACTATCACAGTAAAAAATCTTAAGAAGAACATCAAGAAGGTCTTCAAGATCACAGACCTTGACAAACTATTTAATCTAGGTGACGAATAATGTTATTTACACTTGAGATAGAAAACAAAGAAAACTACCTATCTATGTTTAGGATGCTAGTAATGAAGGTTATGGCAGAGGAGAACTACAAGTTTGACGACATAGAAGACACTAAGGCAGCCGTTGGTGAGATGGCTCTGATCGCGCACGCCATTAACAAAGACAGACTTAAGATGGATATCAAGCTTAAGGAGAAGTCGATGATCATCACCATCTACCTAGAGCGCTTCCCAGATGATGAAGCCTTCGAGATGAACTTTGACATCATAAACGCTCTTTCAGAAGCTATGCTTAAACAGGACGATAGGATTGAAATCATAAGGACAAGACCATGACAAAGGCAAAGAAGAAGGACAATATGCAGGAGCTCTTCGAAGAGTACGCCAAGACTAAGGATCAAAAGCTTAGAGACGAACTTATCGAGAAGAACTTGTATATAGCCGAGATACTTGCAAAGAAATTTGTCGGCAAAGGTATCGACTACGACGACATCTTTCAGATAGCTTCCTTGGGACTTATACTTGCAGTGGATAGGTACGAACCGAGCCGCGGCTTTAAGTTCTCTAGCTTTGCTACGCCTACAATACTTGGCGAGATCAAACGCTACTTCAGAGACAAGGGCTGGACTATCAAGGTGCCGCGCAGAGTGCAAGAGAACACGAAGAAGGTCAAGGATGCGTATCACCATTTAAGTATGGTTAATGGTGAGGTGCCTACCGTTAAGGAGATCGCGGACTACTTAGGCATCGACTCAGACGAGGTTCTCATCGCTATGGATGCAGGTAAGGTATATACACCTCAGTCCATAGACTACGAGATTGGTACTGATGACAAGAAGACGGCACTATCCGACATCATAGGCGACGACGACCAAAACTTCAAAGACTTTGAGAACCGTGAGCAGCTTGAGGCACTGATGAAGAACCTATCCAAAACCGAAAAAGAGATAGTCAGAAAGAGATTTTTCGAGCAAAAGACACAGCTTGAGATCGCAGGCGAGCTTGGCCTGTCACAGATGAGCGTCTCGCGTATAGAGAAGAAGGCACTTAAAGAGATTAAAAAACACGCGAAGAGGGAGGACTTCTATTGATATTCATAGACAATAAATCGACAGACGGCGCGTACAACCACGCTCTTGAAGAGTATTTAATAAAAAATGTGAAAAAAGAGCTATTCATGATATGGCAAAACGACAACACAGTACTCTTAGGCAGAAACCAAAATCCATACAAGGAAGTTAACTGGGACTATATGAATGAGATTGGGGCAAAGCTTGTAAGAAGACCCTCAGGTGGCGGCTGCATCTATACAGATAAAAACATCGTGCAGTACACAATCATCACGAAGAAAGAAGAGGACTCCTTAAGAAAATTTACAGAGCCAGTCGTTCGCTACCTAAATGAAAAAGGCGTTAAGGCAGAGTTTACAGGTCGTAACGACATCATAGTTGATGGCAGGAAAATCTCAGGCAACGCACAGTACAAGGACAGAGAGCTCATGATACACCACGGAAGCATCATATACCAAGACAGCTCCACGGACATAGGAAGGTTACTAACACCTGCGAAGCTAAAGCTTGCGAAGAAGTCCTTAACAAGCGTTAAAAGCCGTATCACTAGCCTTAAGTCAATGATGAATATGGACATAGCTAGCTTCATAGAAGAGCTTAAAGCCTACATCAGAAAATATTATCACATAGACGAAGAATATGTTTTAAGTGAAGAAGAGCTTAAAAAAGTCGAAGAGATAAGAAAAAATAAATACGCAAATGACGAGTGGACATACGCTCGCTACGGCAAGTTTGATAAGGTGCACTCATTTATGAACGAATCTTGCGTGATGGATATATATTTGAAAGAAAAGGATAATCTCATCGAAGACATTAGACTAGATGGCGACTACTTCGGCGAGAAGGCGAAAGAGGAGCTAGAGAGCCTCTTCATAGGCAAGAGCCTTGACAAGGATGCGCTTATGGATGCCATGAAGTCCATAAATATGAGTGAGTACATCGAAGGACTTACGAAGGAAGAATTAGCCTTGAATATATTAAAGACGAAATCAGGTGATTAAATGCAAGAGAGAAATTATATAAGAAAGCCGGATTGGCTAAGGATAAAAGTTACAGGCAATAAGAACAACGACGAGATCGAGCACATGCTAAAGGATTTAAAGCTCAACACCGTTTGTAAAGAGGCGAACTGCCCAAACAAGATGGAGTGCTACAAGTCGAGAACAGCGACATTTATGATACTTGGCGAGAACTGCACGCGTAACTGTAGGTATTGCAACGTTACTACTAAGAGGCCAGAAGAGGTCGACCCGCATGAGCCAGAAAATTTGGCGAAGGCAGTGAAGATACTTGGACTAAGGCATGCAGTTATTACCTCAGTAACGAGAGACGACCTAGAAGACGAGGGCGCAACTCAGTTTAGAGACGTCATCAGATGGGTGAGAAAATTAAACCCCGATACAACAGTCGAAGTACTGATCCCCGAAATGCACGCGAAGAAAGACTTACTAGACATAGTTATGGACGAGAAGCCAGACATACTAAACCACAACATAGAGACCATAGAGAGACTATTCCCAGTAGTGCGTAAAGAAGGAAACTTTAAAAACTCCATCGAAGTCATTAAGTACGCAAAAGAAAAGGGACTAAAGACAAAGAGTGGCTTCATGGTAGGACTAGGAGAGACAAAAGAAGAAGTTTTAGATTTAATCAAAGAACTTTACGAAGCAGGCTGTGATTATATAACCATAGGACAATATTTAAGACCAAGTTTGAAACACTATGAAGTCAAGAGATACGTCCACCCAGATGAGTTCTTTGAATACGAAGACTACGCCAAGAGCATAGGCATTAAGAAGATAGCTGCGGGACCATTTGTTAGGAGTTCGTATAAGGCGGCTGACATGGTCGAAAAATAGACTTTCTTGATAAAACGCGCCCTTACGCTCGTTCCCTTCTCGGCAATGCTCGAGTACATTTGTACACTCCGCTTGCCTCGTCGGTCCACTTCGCGTAATCATCTCATTTTATCTAAGAAAGAAGTTGTATATCACTTTGCTCCAAGAAATACCTAGAAATTATAAATAAAAACAAATAAAGCAAAGATAAAGACTATATGAGTTAAAATTCATATAGTCTTTTTTTATATTAGAACTTGCACATCAAAAAGTGTTTTACTTTGCTTCTTGTCTAGATAAATTATATTAGAACTCGAAAAGTGCATTCTCTCGCTTGCTGCGTCTACATAAATTGTTAATTTCTAAGCTTGTTCACTTGTGGTCTCATATCCGTTCGCTACGCTCAGCTAGATGAGCCCACGGTCAGTTCGCTTCGCTAAGAAATTAATGCAATTTATTCCGAAGGCTACGCTCGTGAAAAGCACTTTTCTCACTACATACCTCATGACCAACTACACACCCAACGAACTAGCACATAGCAAACGAGCTACTATATACCCAACGGCCTACTATATACCCAACGACCTACTACCTAGCAAAGTAGTAAGTATATGTCTAATAACTATGCTCTTTCAGTTCTACTTAGACAAGAAAATTTGTAAAATTTTGCTAAAAATGCAATTTTTTTGTTAAATTTTTTGTAAAACGCGCAATTTTGTGGTATAATGACAGTGATTATCTATGCATATAATCGAATAATATATATATCATACATAGAGGGGGATTAAGTATGAAGAACATAAGATTTAAAAGACTACTTACATTAGTACTAGCTGTTATGATGATCACGACAGCTATGCCTATAAACTTATTGGCGGAAAAAGAAAGGACGGTGAGGGTTGATCACAATGACATCGCAAGCGATAAGGCGAACTATGTCAACAATCTAACGCCAACCTTGATAGTTAGGCCGGAAGATGGCACAACTGCAAAGAAATACTTAGAGGAACCAGATTTGCCAGCTATATACACTTTGCGTACTGACTTCAAGGCTGAAAAGGGCGAAAAATACAGCGTTAACTATCAGCCATACGTTGCAAGTGTTGGCGCAAATGCGACACCAGATGAACAAGCCAAGGTTAATAAGAAAATCAAACTTCCAGACATGGCGGGTTATAAGACTCCTAAGGGAGAAGAAGAAATAACCGAGGATTCTAAGACAATACAAGTTTTTAAGAACTCTTATGATGCCATTGTAAAAGCAGCAAAGAATGGTCAAAAAAAATCTGACAATGGTGATAAATATCTTGAACTTAGAGAATTTAGATACGCAGCTACAACTAGCAATATCACTGTTAAACACGTTTTCCAAGATATGGAAGATTTCAACAAGTTTACTAACAAAGACGGTACCATCACAAAGAATGACGGAACAGTTATAGATAAAGAGGGACACGAAACAAAATATGATTTAAAGGATCCTGATCAAAAGGCAAAATATCAAGAGTTTGTACGTGATCATGAGAATCTGAAAATTTTAACAGGTAACACTGGTTCTACTTTGGAGGTTCAAGCTCTACAAGAAAATGAAAGACCGGGCTTTGTGCCACAAGTTGAGAAACTAAAAACTCAAGTGCCAGAGGACACTACTGATTTCAAGATTGAGTATCGCTACAACCGTGCTCACTACGATGTTGTTTTTGACACTCAAGACGGCACTCCTCTACCAGCTAGAACTTATTACTACGATCAAGAGATTCCTAAGATAGATGAAAACAGCATCCCTACAAAGGAAGGATGTGAATTCCAAGGCTGGAAGCCATCTCATGACTTGTATGGGGATGATGGAACAAAATATAAAAAAGGCGAAATCATTAAAGATGCCAAAGGTAATGCCATAGTTGACTTAGGCAAAATTTATTATAAAAAAGATGGAAACGGTAACCTCGTTAAAAAAAATGACGATCCTGTAAAAGAAGAACTTCAAGAAGAAATAAAACTTATGATGCCTGCTCTTAAACTTGGCAATGGCAAGGAAATACCAAGAGAAAAGCTAACTTTCACAGCTGTTTGGAAGGACAAGGACAAGGCAGACTACGCCATCCAATTCTGGACAGAAAAGGCTGACCATGCCGATAATGCTACTATTTTTGAAAAATACGAGTATATGAGCACTCGTGTTTACCCTCAAGAGCTTACAGGCAAAAGACCAGAATTAGATAAGGAGAGCGTAGGACCGGTAGAGGTTCAAGAAAATGGAGTCAAAAAAACTTTACCAGGTCTCCCATTCCCAGACCTAGATAAAACTCGTCTACAAAAGATTTGGAAAGGCGAAAAATTCAATCGTGGCCATAATCTTTATCTAAACAAATTCTTTGTTTATAATAAAGACTTAACTAAAGAGCAAAACAAAGACCCTAACAAACCAACGATGACCAAGGCAGTTTCAGCCACAGGCAAGACTGTCTACAACATCTACTACGACAGACAAGTCTACGACCTATACTTTACTAAGTCCAATGTACAACCTGAAAAAAATACTTTATACCCAGAAATTTGGGGCTATGACCCGCAAAAGGGAAAGGCGGTAATGCTAGGTGGTCCTGGCAATCTCTACCACTACAAGGCTAGATTTAATGAGATGATGTATAAGTGGCCAAACGATGCCAAGCAAACAAAAGGCTTTACACCGGGCTATCAATCTTTTGGCTGGGGACCAAACTATGAAACACCTAACTGGCCAGTGCATTTAGACACTCCACCTTATAGACTTGATGCTGATCAGTTCCTTGACATGGCGAACTATACTAGCTGGGGCGGCTATGTTAAACATATAGACAAGGGCGACGGCACAACCAAGGATTTAGATAGATTCGATTTTACAACCCTTTCCTTCGGTATAAAGCAGGATCATCCATCTATCCCTCACCACATGGACTTTTGGATGGACGGCTTTAAGGACGGCGAAACCATCATACGTTACGACCTTGTTAGAACCAAGGCAGATACAGGTGACCCGGGCTATGGCCACAAATACCCGACAGTTACAGGCTTTACACCTAGGGACTATAAACCTGGAGTTGCATGGCCGGTAATCAGAGAGGATCAGCAGGAAGATGGCCGCGTGAACGAAGATAGAATTGGGGAACTAAACGACGAACGTGATGAAATCACCACTAACAATTGTGGGACATACTATAACAACTTTGGGCTCAAATTACCTATCGGTCAGCTAGACTTTATATCAGTCTTTTTTAGCGATTCCGATGAATATGGAGATGTAAAAGAAGGTGGTCAATCATTTGGAGAAAACGGATATCTACAATTCCATTACAAACGTAATAAGTACCCACTAAGATTTAACTACGACCCAACAAAGATTAAGGGCGATAGTGAGTTTAAGTATCCTGTTAAAGGAGGAACAGAAGAGCAAAACAAGAAGGCCAATGCACTAGAAACTTTCTACGAATTCCCACTAAAGGTTCTAAGTCCAGACTTAGTTCAAGATGACTTAGAGAGAGACGACAGAGAGTATTTTAAAGATAAGCCAGAAAACTTTTTAGATAACCCAAATAATTTATACAAACTAGGCCTATATGACTTACTACAAAGAGATAAAACTAATCCTAATGAATTTGCCAAAGACTCAAAGAACAACTATGTGGTAAAGAGACCAGAAGGTCTTGCAAGTGACAAGGTATTTAAGGGCTGGGCACTAGACCCTGCTGGGAAAAAGATGGTTTGGAAGAATCCAAAAGAAACCATGCCTTTCCACCCAACAAACCTTTATGCTATATGGGACATTCCAGATAAAAGAAGAAAGGTTACATTTGATCCAAATGGCGGCAAACTTGATGATATTGAACTAAATGATCTTACAACTGAGAAGAAAAAAATAAAAGAAGGCGACATTGGTAAAGAAGAAGAAAATGAATACCCTGTAAAAGGATATTATGATCTAGAAAAATCACCTGAAGACAATAAAATAATATCTGACGCAGAAAAAGCTAAGAACCTTCAAGTCTTTACCGTTGCTCATGGACAAAAGCTTAAAGTACCTAAAACACCTCCTACTCGCTACGGTTATGACTTTTTGGGCTGGGAAGTAATTTATTACGAAAAAGATCAAAATAATAATTATACTGACAAGCAAGATACAGGCTACCGTACTAGATATAAGGTTCCAGAGCTTTATTCCTTCGGAACAGATGTAGTTGCTCCAATCTATCTAAAGGCAATTTGGGTTGAAAACAAGAGAGCAGAGGTAAAAGTTTACCACTACTACCTAAAGAGGGATTCAAATAACAATTTCGTCCTAGATGATGAGAAGTATCCAAACCCAGAACCTAACAGTCTATCTTACAAGCGTGTAGACGACTATGTTCCAGCAACAGGAGAAAAGCAAGACGAACACTGGATATTGGCTAATAACGATGAGCTTATGGAAAAACTTTCTGGCACTTATAAGGAAAATGGTACTGATGTTGAATTAAAACCAGAATACGAAGCTTACAACAACCGCGTTAAACTAAATAACACATACTTCCAAACTTTCAGAGTTCAAGACAATATTAACGTAGGCACTGAAGATAATCCTGTTTATGAACCAAACCCTGAAAACGTATTCAGATTCTATTACAGACCATTCAGAACACGTAACTACAAAGTTAACTATATAGATGAAAGAGGAAAGGCGGAAGTAGATGCGTTCTTCAAGGGCTTGGATCTAACAGACATTGATGCACTTATGGCTAGCGAAGAATATAATAAAGCAGACAATAAAGGAAAAGAAGCTATCTTACTAGAAGCAAATAAAGCAAACAAAGCAAAATTTGAAGCTAATAGAGCAAAATTAGAAGAAATTCTAGATAAGTACAAGGTTATTGACAAGGAAGAAGTTACAAGCGCATGCCGTCACTACGACGCAAGAAACTACAGACATATACCTGGCTGGAAGCTTGTTAGCGCTCCGCAACAACAACTATTCTACGATGTAAACGAGGATACAAACGAGTTCCTTGGCATCAACGGCACAGGCTCTGATGAAATTTACTTCTATTATAAAGACGCAAGAGTAATCGAAGTTCCAAAAGATGGTAAGACACCAGAAGGTTATGTAAGAGTAACATTTAAGATTGACGACAAGCATAAAGGCGGCGTATTTAAGGACAAGGACGGCAAAGAAGTTACAGAATTACATTACGATGTAATCAAGGGACTTAAGTCAGATAAGCTACCACATCCAGTTATTTGGGAAGAAGGTAAGAAGGATTCTGAAGGTAAACCATTAGCAAAAGAAGAAAACAGATACTATATCACACCAGACCAAGGCAAGAAATTTATTAAGTGGGACAATGAAAAGTGGTTGAACGCTGAAACAGAAATTAACAAAAACTACACATTCACAGCCTACTTTGATTGGTCAGGACTAAGTGCTAAGGCAGAAGGCCTAGTAAGAACAGAAGCCTTTAAAGATCCTAAGGCAGATGGAACAAAGGATTGGTCCAATAAATTTGCTCCAACTATTGACGACTTAAAAGCACAATTAGTATGGAAAGAAATTGTTGAAGAAAATGGAACAAAAAAAGAGGTAGTTAAACCAATTCCAGCTAATGTAAAAATTAAATTCTTTAACAAAAATGCTGATGGTACTGAAACAGAAATAACAAAAGATGAAGATATATTCGAACTTGTTAAAGAAATGGGTAAAGACGATGCTACAGAAACAGTTCGTACTGTAAATATCATTGCTAAGGCTTTATTCAAGACAGAAGCAGAAATAAAGAATCTTGAAGAAGAATTAAAGGTTCTTGAGGCTGAACTAAAAACACTTAAAACTGCAAACCCACAAGATAAAGATAAGATTCAAGAACAAGAAGCTAAGATTACTAGCAAAAAAGGCGATATTGCAAGTGCTAAGCAAGAACTTAATATACCAATCACAGTTTACAAGAACCGCTACGAAGCACTTAATAGAGAGTGGCAAAAACCTAAATATCTATCCGATGCAGAAGCGAAAGACGCAAAAGATGGTGGATTGAAAGATATTCTAAAAGATACAGCTACAAAAGCCTATGTAAAAGTAACAGTATCACCATCTGGCGATATGAAGGCTAAAAATAATAAGGTTTATTATGTCAATCCAAAAGCTTGGGTAGAAATACCAGAAGTTAAGTCCGAAGGTTCATCAACATTTATTAATTGGACAGCTGACAAAAAAAGTCAAAATGAAGATGGTAAAGAAAATGGCAAATTTGATTTCGCTAAACGTCATATGTTTACAGAAGATACTGTCATCAAACCAGTTGACGCAAAAGATGCAGTTGAACAAACAGATCCAAACAATAAACCAGATGTACCAAAGACTTATGTCAAGGTTGTAGTTAAGACAACAGATAAGGCTACAGATGAAACTAAGTTTGAAAAAACATTCTGGGTTAACCCTACTAAGGAAGTTACTATAGAAGTAACAAATCCAACAGGTAAAGTAAATCAAGAAATTGAATTAACAGATGGCGAAGGAAGCTCTTTAGGCAAGAGAAAAGTTAACTATATATATAAAGGATGGCAAATAGTAAAAACTGGCGAAGATGATAATAGTTTAACAGATCTTGATCCAAAAGAAACTATCGACCTAGCAAAGAACAAGTACTCAGCTAAAGTATCAGTAGTTGAGGCTATTTATGAGGAAGAAATTGATTCTACTCCACTAATAGACAAGAGCACTATAAGTAAATTAGATACACCAAAGGGTAAAGAAATTACTCCTAAGGACTTAAAAGGCAAGATCACACCACCAGCAGGCAAAGAAATTGAATCAATAGAAGTTATTTCAAAACCAGATGGCAATACAGTTGGCGATACATCAGCAAAAGTTATCGTTAAATACAAAGACGGTTCAACAGAAGGCTCAAATGAACATCCAATCGTAATACCAGTTGAAGTACACGAACCAATCATCCCAGCTGGACCAAATGGAGAAAAACCTGAAAAAGCTATGGAAAATTATGTAAAAATAACTTTCAAACCTGGCACAGGCGGAAAATTCAAAAACACACTTACAAATGAATTTGTTTACTATGTTTCACCAGAAGTAGAACTTGATTTAACATCATATGCTAATGGCATTGAAAAAACTCCAGATGTTGGATATATTGGTGGTAATTGGGATACTAGCGAAACTAAGAAATTAAAAGATACATTTAAAACAGATACAGAATTTACTTTTAATTTCACAAAGAATGCTAATATAGTAGAAAAAACCAACGATCCAAACCAAGTTATTCCAAAAGGCTACGTAAAAGTAACATTCAGAACAGAAGATGAAAACAAGGGTAAACTTGAAGGCAATGTTACAGAAAAAATCTACTATGTAGATCCAAATGCAGAAATTACTTTAAAAGTTTTAGGCAAAAACGAAACAGCAACAGATAAACAACTTGCAGTTCCAAAAGTTGTAGTAAATGCAAACTACACATTTAATAACGTTTGGCAAGAGCCTATCGACGAGGCAACTCCAATCACAAGCGATAGAACACACGTAGCCATCTTCGAAGACGGAAAAGTAAAATTAACTTACGAAAAAGGCGGAACAGATGTTACAGGCGATGTACCAGAAGCAACAAAAGTAAAAGTTGGCACAAAAGTTAGATTAGCTAACGCAGATGGACTAACAAAAGAAAATGCTACATTCGCTGGCTGGAAACTTGATAACGACGAAACAATCTACCAAGCGGGAGCAGAAATAACGCTTGACAAGGACAAAAAAGCAACAGCTCAGTGGAAGGCTAATACACACAAAGTAGAGTTTGACACAAACGGTGGATCAAAAGCACCAGATACACAATTAGTTGAACACGGAAAGACAGCAACAAAACCTGCCACTGATCCTAAGAAAGATAATTTCGTATTCACTGGATGGAAAGAAACGAAAAACGCAAGTGAAACAGATCCATTATTTGATTTTAAAAACAAATCTATAATTAAAGACTTAGTTCTATTTGCTCAGTGGACAAACGCAGTACAAGAGATTAACGAAGACGACCTTATTGATACAGAAAAATTCATCAGAGTAACTTTCTTAAAAGGTGACCACGGAACACTTAAAGAAGGACAAACTGATGGAATTGAAAAAGTAATTTATAAAGTTGCCAAAGGTTTAAGCCTTAATCAAGCAAAAGGTCTAATAGTACCAGAAATAGTTCCAGCAAAATACTACAAGGCAAAAGATGCTAATAATGGCTGGGATCAAGCACTAGAACTAGGCGGCAATGATATCACATTCACAGCTCAATACGAACCAAAAGCAGATGTTATTCCAGTAGATCCTAGCGTAACAGACGAAACACAAATTCAAAACGAAAAACCAGATGACATGGTGCTAGTAACATTTAAAGTTGATCCTAATAAAGCCTTTATGCTAGGCGATACTAAGTTCTATGTAAAGAAAGATGAAGTGGTTAACATTCCTACGCCACTTGTTCGTAGACTAGAACTTGGCAATGGTGTAAAAAATGACTATGTATTTAGAGGTTGGGACTTAACAGAGCTTAACAATGAGTGGAAATTTAGTGATGATACAGATATCGGCGATGGAGCTAAAGTAAAACCAACAATCACCATAATACTTCCAAGTGCTGGAGATCCAGATGTTAGTGTTGAATCTATGACTGAGGGTGCAATAGGATATCTTGAAGTTAGTAGATCAAATAAGACTACAACAATTAAAGCAATATATGATTCTGATTACAAGATGTACTACTTTATAATACCGGATGAATTAGGTGGCAAACTTAAGAACAGAGACAGAATTAAAGTATACGCAGAATTGAATGGAGTAAGATCCGATACAAGAGAGTACAGAATTAAATAATTTAATACAAAAGATTTTAGAGATGCTAAGCTATATGCTTGGCATCTTTTTTGTGTGCAATAATATTTTTTTATTATTTTTTAAAAAATATTTATATAAAATGATAACTTTTGTAAAATATTGTTACCAACGTGTTAAATTTACATAAATTATTTAAAATGACGGCATTTTGTGGTATAATAATATGAAGAGAAGTGCATGCAAAATGCGCTATGTATATAATTAAATCGAGGGGATATATATGAAGGAGATTACAATTAAAGGGACTGTGCTTTTAGTCCTCGCAGTGACGCTCTTAATGACACTGCTTTCGAGATTTGTGCTCACGGCAGAAAACGGCATTAAGATAAAAGCAAGAGGACATTGTGAGAAAGAGCATATATATTTAAGCTATATGCGTAAAGATATTTTAAGGGATATGAACGAGCCTAATAATTTAGGCAATAAAATAAGAAGAAATGAAACTAAGGTTTTGCTCTATAAAGAAGAGAGCGCAAATAAAAGTAGAGGAAAGGTGAAAGTAAATGACTAAAAGATTAGCTTCTTTGATACTAGCGATAGCAATGTTTTTACAAATCATTGCACCACAAGCAATATTTGCAAAAGAGGAGGTGAAAGCTCCTGAGGACGGCTTAGTAACTGTAGGCGTGATCAATGGCGACAGCTACGACGCAAAGCTTATGTTAGAGTTAAACAGATTGACAGCAAAAAATAGAGTGAGAAGATCCGCAGACCCAGGTGCAAGCCTGTTCGGCTACTTCGAAGAAGGCCAAGAGCCAAAGAACGGGGACAAGCTAAAGTACCACGGTGAAGTTAAGGCCGATCTTAAAGTTACAGGTCTTGGTGGAAATCCATTCCAGTGGAATGAAATCTTCGGTACTGAAGAGGTACACTTAAGATTTATACAAATGAATGACGAGACTGGTGTTGAGACAGGTGTAGAGCGTGTTTTAAATGTAAATCAAGCAGGCACATATACTTGGACTGATGGAGAGGGGAATCCAGCAGAACTACCTTTATTTAATAATAAACTAGAGCCTCTAACTTATGAAGTAAAACTAGATGAGGAAGTTTCTGACAAGGTTAAACTGCTTACTGCAAGGTTAACTACAACAGGAAATGCTGGTTCACCCACATTTGAAAAACCGGATGCAGAGGGCAGAATTAAATATCACTTAACTTTAGAGATAGGACTACAACAAGTTGCTTCATCAAAATTTGTATCAGAGTGGCGCACAGCAGTAGTAGAGGGCGAAAGACCACAACTACAAGGAACTATGACAGGTTCTAGTGGTAGTAATACAAAAACTGCAATCTTTGATTTGCCAAAGAATGATACTAAATCTGTTATACTAAGAACTAACAGTTTAAGAGAAGGTAGAAAACCAGATAAGATTTTTGTAAGCTTTTTATATAATAAGCCTACAGATATTAAAGTAAAAGCTGATACAACAGGTTTAACTTTTGATACTACAAATAAGACTGTTACATCAGGAGACCATAAGTTCAAATACGACTTCAAATACGACGTCATAAACGGCGGAAAGCTTACTATGACTGAGATTATCCCAGTGACATTTGATGCGAATGGTGGTAAATTCGCTAATTTTACAGCTCCTGATACTGAAATAAAAATTGTAAAAGAAGTTGAATATGATGGCACTTTAACTGACAAGGCTGAAGAGCCTAAAAAAGATCTAGAAACTTTTAAGGGCTGGGGCAAAAAAGATAATCAAGGAACAATTACTCCAGTCACTGATGATGCTTTTAAAAACATCACAGAAGCAAAGACTTTCTACGCTATTTGGGACAATAACGATATACAAGAAGAAGAGCTTGAAGTAAAAGAATCATTTAAAGATGGAGATAATTGGGTTAATGACTTTATTCCGACACTTGACCAATTAAAGGGACAAGTAAAGATTAAAGATGCAAATGGAGACCTAAAACCACTAGCAAATAGTGACACCTTTGCAATAGTGGATGGAGCAAATGAATATACAGCTGATGGCGATGCATTAAAGAATTATCTTTATGGAAAGTTACAAGAAAAAGATAATACTAAAGACGAACCAACAAGAACAGAAAAAGTTACGGCAAAAATTACATTTGCCAATAATAAAACAAAAACAGTAGATATACCTATCAAGGTAGTTAAAAACATTTACGAAGCAAAAACTTTAACTGAAAAGCCTTACTACGTACCAAGTGATTATGTAAAAGTAATCGTAGATCCTACTACAAAGGCTACTGACCCTCAAAAAACTTATTACTATGTAAATCCGGCTGCTAAAGTTGTTATTCCAGGAGCAGATCCAACAGGAAATGCTAATAATACTTTTGAGAAATGGACTATTGGGACAGATGTATATGAGCTTGCAAAGAAACCAAGACATCAATTTACTGCTAATAAAACTACAATTGAAGCGCAATATGTTTCAAATATTGTCACTCAAACAGGAAATGCTAAACCAAATGTACCGGATAACTTTGTACTGGTTGAATTTAAGGTTGGAACAAACGGTACACTTGATGGGACAACAAAGTATTGGGTTAAACCAAACGCAGGGATAACACTTTCTGATATCATTCATCCAACTATAAAAGCAAATGATGGATGGAAGGAAAATGGCTGGGATAAAGATAAGAGCACAGCTATTACAGAAAAAACAGAAGTAACAGCTCAGTATTTAGAAAAAGTTTTAACGAAAGAGCCAACAGAAAATAAAGATAAATATGTAAAAGTTGAGTTCAATCAAGGCAAGCACGGAACTATTGCGAATACTGAAAAAACTCAATATTGGGTTCTAAAACAAGAAGAAGTTAATTTAACTGAACCAAATGTTACAGCAAATACTGGCTACGCACAAAAAACAGGCAATGATGCCTGGTCACCAAAAGTTGCTAAGTACTACTACGAAGACACAGTTCACACAGCTCAATATAAATTCAATGGTGAAGATGTAATTCCACAAACAGATCCTAATGTTAAACCAACTGTGCCACAGGGCTATGTACTTGTAACATTTGATAAGGGCGACCATGGTGAGTTCGCTCAAAATCAAACTATTATGTATTGGGTTAATCCTAATAAAGAGGTAACTCTTACTGCTCCAGAAATAAAACCTAACATAGGTTATAGGCAACAGTTAAGACTTAACGCTTGGGACAAACCTTTAACAAAAACATTTACAGAAGCAACAAAAATTACAGCTCAGTACAAAGAGCTTGGCGATATATTAACAGAAGAAAAACCTGGCTATGTAAAGGTAGAGTTTAAGGCTGGTAATAATGGCCATCTTGACGGAACACAAACTTATTGGGTAAATCCACTAAAGAATAAAACTCTTAAGGATGTAACTCATCCAAATGTAAGTCCAAGTACAGGTTGGAGCCACAATGGTTGGGACGTTGCTGATACTACAGCAATTAACGAGCAAACAGCAAATCCATTAGTAGTTACTGCTAAGTATTTAGAAAATGTTTTAAAAACAGCGCCAACAGTTGATGCTGATAAATATGTAACAGTTGAATTTACTAAAGGCGCTCACGGTAAAATCAAAGCTGGAGATACAGCAAAGTACTGGGTACTAAAGAATGCTGAAGTATCATTAACAGCACCAAGAGTAACACCAGCGACAGGCTACGCACAAATAACAGGCGACGAGGCTTGGTCACCAAAACAAGCTACAAAATATTCTGCAAATACAGAACACGTTGCTCAATACTATTACAATGGTGATGATGTTATAGCTCCAAATTCAGATGGATCTAAACCTGCTACAGTACCAGCTAATTTTGTACTTGTTGAATTTGTTGCAGGAAACGATGGAACAATAGATGCAAATCAAACGGTTAAATACTGGGTTAATCCAAATAAAGAAGTAACATTAACAGCACCAAGCGTAACAGCAAATCAAGGCTACGAACAAAAACCAGACTTTAACGCATGGGATAAATATCTTACAGCTACATTTAAGAAAAAAACAACAATCAAAGCCGAGTACAATAAGCTTGATGATATTCTAACAGTTAAAAAACCTGGATATGTTAAGGTTGAGTTTAAAGAGGGTACTAATGGTACACTTGACGGCACTACAGTTTATTGGGTAAATCCAGATGCGAATAAAAAACTTTCTGATATAAGACATCCAAAAGTAACAGCAGATGATCATTGGAAACATGTTGGCTGGGATTTAGCTGAAGATACAGTTATTAAGGAAGCAAAAGAAGTTACAGCTAAATATCTAAAAGATGTTTTAACATCTGATCCAAGTGATACTATAAATTATGTAAAAGTAGAATTTACTAAAGGCGATCACGGCACTATAACTGGTCAAGCAGTGTACTGGGTACTAAAGAATACTGAAGTAACACTTACTGCTCCAACAGTAACTCCTGACATAGCTAAAGGCTTTGAACAAAAGGGAGGCAAAGATGCTTGGTCACCAGAGATTGCTACAGCATATTCACAAAATACAACTCACGTTGCTCAATATAAATATCAAGGAAAAAATGTAATTCCTCAAACAGGAATTGATAAACCTGCCAATGTACCAAACGATTTTGTTAAGGTAACATTTAAACCGACAGACAAAGCTGCAGAAAATGTAGATAAAATATTCTGGGTTAAACCAAGTGTTGAAGTAACAATTCCAATTGCTAAGCCAGTAGGTAAAGAAGTAGCTGCTGCTGGAACTGAAAAGGCATATAAGTGGCAATTCACAAAGTGGATTTCTACTGAAACAGCTACAAGAACTTGGGATACAAATATTGACACAGGTATCACAGCTATATTCAAGATAGATACAGAAATAAACGCAGAGTATAAAAAAGTTATAATAGACAAAGGAACGGTTGTGGCAAATGAAATTACAGTTCACGAGTCACTTAAAAAGAATGCAACTGAGTGGGTTAATAAATTTATTGACGAAGCAAGTGAAGACGTTCTAAAAAAAGCACTTAAAGTGACAGATGACAATGGTCAACTAAAAGACTTACCTACAGGTACTACGATTAAGTTTTTAGATAATAATGATGCTGCCATAAGCGGAGATCAATTAAAGAATTATCTATATGATAAGCTAAAAGAAAAAGATGATGGCAATAAACCATCTAGAACAGAAAAACTTAAAGCTAAAGTCACAATGCCAGGAGCTGAAGAACAAACAGTAGAAATACCTATCAAAGTTATTAAAAACATCTACGAAGCAAAAACTTTATCAGAAAAGCCTTACTACGTACCAACAGATTATGTAAAAGTAATCCTAGACCCAACAACAAACGCTAAAGACCCACAAAAGACTTACTACTATGTAAATCCAGCGGCAAACGTTCTTATTACTAAAGACAATCCAGTAGGAGTGGGCACAAATACCTTCGTTAAGTGGGCTAATGGCAATACAGAATATAAATTAGCTCAAACTGATAATGAAAGATATCAATTTAATGTAGAAACAACAATAACAGCTGAGTACACTACAGATGTAATCGAGCAAACTGATCCAAACAATAAGCCGAATACAGTTCCAAGTAACTTTGTTAAGGTTACATTCAAGCCAACAAACGAGGCTACTGACACGACAGATAAAATCTATTGGGTTAATCCAACTAAGGAAGTTACATTCCAAATTGCAGATCCAGTAGGCGCAGGCACTAAGACGTTTAAGGAGTGGAAGCTAGGAAGCGATGTCTACAAGTCAAGCACTCCTAAGAAATTCACTGATATCAATGGAACAATTATCACAGCAACTTATGTAGATGACGTGCTTACAGCAGATGCAAGTGGAAATAAACCAGCGGAAACACCAGATGACTATGTAAAAGTAACTACTAAAAAGACTGATAAGGCTAAACTTTCTACAAATCCAGCAGAAAAAGAAGAACAAATTTTCTATGTAAATCCTAATAAAAAAGTTAAGCTACCAGTTACTAAACCAGCAGGTAAAGATGTTCCAGTTGATGCAAGCAATCCTAAAGAGTATTCATGGAAATTCACTAAATGGAAATCGAATGAAAATGGTCCAAGAACTTGGAGTGAAAATGTGGTAGCTGATGGTATAGAAGATAAATTCCCTGTAGAAACAACTATAACTGCACAATATGAAAAAGTTACAATAGATCAAGGTAATGTTTCGACTGAAGGATTGACAGTTGCTGAATCATTTAAAGATGGCAACACTTGGATAAATAACTTTATTCCAAGTGAAGTTACTTTGAAAAAAGCAATCAAAGTTAAGGATGCTAGTGGAAATGAACAAAATGTGCCAACTGATGCTACAGTAGCATTTATTTTAGGCAAAGATGCAAATGGAAACGCTTATGCAGATTTAGCAACAGAACTTTATGATAAGCTAAAAGAAAAAGATGAAACTGAAGTATCTAGAATAGAAAAAATTAAGGCTAAAGTAACATTTGCAAACGGTGAAGTTCAAGATGTAGACATACCTATCAAGGTAGTTAAAAACATTTACGAAGCAAAAACTAAAGAAGGCAAGCCTATTTATGTGCCAGACGGATACAAAAAAGTAACAGTAGATCCTACTACAAAGGCTAAAGACCCACAAAAAACTTACTTCTATGTAAATCCTGATGCACAAGTTGTAATACCTGGATCAGATCCAACAGCAATTAATGGATACAGATTTATTAATTGGACTATTCCAGGAAAAGATGCTAATGGACATGATATTGATGTTCCATATACATTAGCAAAAAGACATCAATTTAAAGAAGAAACAATTATCAAAGCAAATTATACTGGCGCTGAAGATATTATCGAATACGATCCAAACGATCCAACTGCTAGACCAGAGGGTTACGTCTTAGTTAGATTCGAGGCGGAAGCTGGATTAAAACTAGCAAAGTCTAAGGCTTTCTTTATTAAGAAGGGCGCAAAAAATACAAGCGGATTAGATTTAACACTTGCAGCATTAAAAAAACCAAATGTTAATGCAGCTGCAGGATATGCATTTGATACTTGGGATACAGCAGATGCAATTGTTATAAACAATCGCGATATCGTAGTAACTGCTAAAGTTAAACAAGTTTCTTCACCTGGTAAGCCAGGCGGTGAACCAGGATACAGACCATATCCAGAAGTTATCTACAGAGACAAAATTGTCGAAAAAGAAAAGATTGTTGAAAAGATTGTCAAAGTTGGCGAAAATGATGAAATGCAAAAAGAAATCAGATACATGCAAGGCTTTAACGGCAAGTTCAGACCATACGATGGCTTAAGAAGATGCGAAGCGGCACAAATCTTAGCCAACGCTCTAAAGGCTGACGGCTACAGATACGATGCAAACTACGCTCTAAGCTACAGTGACGTTGGAAACGTTTGGTACACAGACGCAATCAGAGTCGTAACTCAAGCGGGTGTATTCCAAGGATATAGCGATGGTACTTTTAAACCAGAAGGTAAGATCACTAGAGCTGAGTGGGTTGCAACACTTAGAAGGTTCCAAGACATTAAAGAGGCAAGTGGCAATACTATGATGCTAAGAAATGGTCACTGGGCAACAGCTGAAGTCGAAGCGGCTTATGAAGCTGGCTGGCTAGGCGTTTACCAAGATGGTACAGCGAAGTTTGATGCTGACAAGCCTATCACAAGACAAGAAGTTGCTTATGTATCTAATAGAGCCTTCAGAAGAGTGCTTGATAAGGTATATCTAAAGAGAAGCGTAAACACACTATTAACTTACAAGGATATCAATCCAAGCATGCCTCTATATGAAGACATACTATGCGCAAGCAACACATTGCTTACAGATAATAGATATTATAAGGCGAATACTGTTGTAATGGATAATCTTACATTTAATATCGTTACTGATTATTTAAGAATTCAACAAAAGAAGTTTCAGTACAATGTTATTAGATAATTAAAATAATAGAATATCAAGATAGAAAGACGCATACCTAAATGATATGCGTCTTTTGTGTATATATACGTATTTATTTGTAAAACGTTTATTCACCTGAGTCGTCTCAAAACTAAGTTCGCAGAGCAAATTTACACTATTTACTAAAGATCACCTTCATAGTAGTTCCTTTTCCCATTTCGCTAGCCACATCTATAGTCCCACCCATATCTTCAACTATATGCTTAACTATGGCGAGTCCCAAACCTGTTGAGTTTGTGTTTCTGTTTCTTCCTTTGTCAACCATGTAGAAGCGTTCGAATATACGAGGAACTTCTTCTTGCGCGATGCCTATGCCGGTGTCTGTAATTTTGCTTATGATATTATCGGCGCGTCTTTCTACTGTTATGGTGATTTTGCCGCCATCTTTATTGTACTTGATTGCGTTTGATATCAAATTCCTGTAAAGCTCTGAAAGCATGCCAAGCGGCACTTTTTTCGTAAGTCCTTCTTCAATATGGCACTCGAGCGATAAATTTTTCGCATCAATTTTTCCTTTATACAGCTTTAGTATGCCATCTATGCACTCTTTAATCGAAACTTCTTCTTCGCATTTGAGCTGTGGTTTTTCGTCAAGCTTCGATATCAATATGATGTTTTCAATAAGCCTTAGCATTTGACCTGCTTCGTCAAAGATGATGCCGGAGAATTTTTTGATGTCTTCGTCCTTCACCATGCCATTCTTAATTAGCTCTGCGTAGCCCGATATCGATGTGAGTGGACTCTTTAGCTCGTGTGAAACGTTCGCAGAAAATTCGCGTCTAAGCCTTTCTGCCTTCTTCTCGTCATTCACATCAAGTACAAGCATGATGATACCTGTAAGTGTGCTACCGCTCTCAATAGGCGAAAGGTAAATTTTTAGGCTGTCTTCATCGGACATAAGCTCGAAGCTTGAAGCTTTATGCGTTTCTCTTAAAGTATTTAATTTATCCGAAACTTCTTGACTTCTTGTAAGTCTCACGACATCCATATCGATGTAATTACTTTGCATATTGGCCTTAAATAGCCTCTTCGCCGCCTCGTTTAACTGAAGAACTTTTAGCTCTGGATCAATTAAAACTAGCCCTTCGTTCATGTTACGAAGTATCTCACTTACTGTTGCTTCCTTAGTTTCAAGCCTTTCGATATAGTCTTTGATATCTTTATTTTTTCTCTCTATAGTTCTTATGAATGGACTTAGCTCGTCGTAAACATCAAGCTTTTGGGTACTAAAATCATCTCTATGAAGGTGCTCTGACGCATAGTCGATGGGCTTAAGTAGTTTATCGACAAGTTTTTTATTTACTATGACTAAGACCATAATCAAGATGATTGACATAAGTAGAATTAGTGGCACTGTCTTCATAAACTGCGAGAGTATGGACTCTGTTTGCTTTGAAATTCTTACTACGTTTCCATCTTGCATAAGCTGTGCGTAGTAGTAAGTGTCTTTACCAAGCGTATTTGATAGCCTTACGTCCTTGCCAACTTTGCCAGCAAGTGCTTCTTTAATCTCTTTTCTACCCGCATGGCTCTCCATATTTTTTGGATCTGTAAAATTGTCATAGATGACCCTTCCATCAGGGTCCACTACTGTCACACGGATATTATTTTTAAATGTGCCAATATTTTCAAGTGCGTCCAAATCTATGCTCGAGGCAAATTTCAATTCATCTTGCAAATCTCTTAGCTCGTTTGCGCTAGTATTTTTGTAGATTAAAAAAACTGTGAATGAAACGCTTATTAATATCGCTAGAAAAAAGCAGATGGCGTAGGTGATATTTAATTTTTTCTTCATTTAGCATCACCAACTTTGTAGCCAAGGCTTCTGATAGTCTTGATTATGCCTTGATATGGCTCAATCTTGGATCTAATTGAGGCGATGTGAACGTCAACGGTTCTTGTTTCTCCTTCAAAATCGTAGCCCCAAATCTTTTCTATAAGTCTATCTCTAGTCAAAACGATGTTTGGGTTTGATAGTAAAAAGTAGAGTAGCTCGAATTCTTTATATGTTAGAGAAATTTCGCGTCCATCGACTTTTGCGATTCTTTTTTCGTAGTCAAGAGTTATGCCTGCGTACTCAAGGACCTCGCCTTCACTTACTTTGCTGCGTCTAAGTAGGGCTCTAACTCTTGCCAAGAGCTCCAAGACGCTAAATGGCTTTGTGATGTAGTCATCGGCACCTCTATCAAGGCCTGTAATCTTATCAAACTCACTTGTTTTTGCTGTTAGCATTATCACAGGGATATTCTTTAGTGCAGCATCTTTTTTCATTTTATCAAGTATTTCAAGGCCGCTCATACCAGGCAGCATGATGTCGAGCATTATAAGTGTTGGCGTCTCTTTTTTAAGCGCGAGAAATAATTCATCGCTATTCTCAAAGCCTTCAGCCTTGTAATTTTCATTGTGCAGAGCATATAGAACTAATTCTCTAATGCTTCTGTCGTCTTCAACTATATAAATCATAGTTCCTCCTACTCATAGTGCTTTGCTGTGATTGAAAAAACGCTCCAGTCCGCGATAGCCTCTGCGTTGTCGCCAATCCTTTCGAAGTACTTCGCTACTTGAATTATGTCTATGAGCCTTAGAGCGCCCTCTTTTTTCTCGCTAATCTTAGTGGCGACTTCATTCATAATGTGACTGAACAAGTCGTCAATCTTGTCATCAGAGGCGATGACCTTGTAGCTCTCTTCCAAGTCGCCAGTGATAAAGGCATCAATCGCGCTCTTAAGCATTTTCTTAGTTGATAGGCACATATCCAAAATCTCTTCAGTGAAGTCTTCGAGTGCATTTGTGAATTTTAAAAGGCCAGCGACCTCAATCACGTGGCCGCCAATCTTTTCAATATTTCTAATGATATTCAAAGTTGACGAGACAAACCTTAAATCCTTTGCAACGGGTTGCTGCGTCGACATAATCTTAAGGCAAAGCGTTTCGATATCTCTACTAAAGCCGCGTATTTCTTCATCTTTTGCTTCGAGCACACTTAGCTTATCCGCTAAATCAGAGCTATCTGGCGCCTCTTCGATGATGACCTTCATATCCATCAGCATTTTTTCAACTGTAGCACTATATAAAATGATTTCGTTTTTTAAATTTTCTAACTCGTTAATGTATCTTGTTCTTACCATGATTATACCCCTTTTTTAACCGAAACGACCAGTAATGTAGTCTTCAGTTTTTTTATTTTTTGGATTTTGGAAAATGGTGCTCGTTTGATCCGATTCGATTATTTCTCCTTCAAAAAAGAAAGAGCAAAAGTCCGATATACGAGCAGCTTGCTGCATGTTGTGTGTCACTATGACTATGGTGTAATGGTCCTTAAGTGAGTCGCATAATTCTTCAATCTTAGATGTAGATATTGGGTCAAGGGCCGATGTTGGCTCGTCCATAAGTAAAACTTCTGGCTCAACAGCTAGCGCCCTTGCTATACATAGTCTTTGTTGCTGCCCTCCAGATATTTGAAGCGCATTTCTCTTTAATTTATCCTTTACTTCGTCCCAAAGAGCAGCGCCACGTAGCGACCTCTCTACGATGATGTCAAGGTCTTTTTTCTTTTTTATCCCGTGCACACGAGGACCATAAGCAATGTTATCATAGATAGACATGCTGAAGGGGTTTGGCTGCTGAAAAACCATGCCGATCCTCTTGCGAAGCTCGTTCACATCTACCTTTGGCGCGTAGATGTCTTCGCCATCTAAAGTGATCTCGCCAGTAATCTTAACGCCATCTACAAGGTCGTTCATGCGATTTAAACTCTTTAGCATAGTTGACTTACCGCAGCCAGATGGACCAATGAAGGCCGTTATCTTGTTCTCGGGCATTGTTATTGACACGTCTTTTAAAGCCTGAAAATCACCATAAAAGAGGTCAACGTTTTTAACTTCAATTTTATTCATTATTTACTCATAACCTTTCTTGATAATTTTGTTGATAGCATGTTAATGATGACGACCACTATCAGTAATATGAAGGCAGTCGCAAAACTTTCTTCAACGTGAAAACCTTCTTCGCTCAAAGAGTACATGTGGAGGGCCAGTGTCCTGCCGGATTGATTTAAGGCAGTCGGTAGGCCAGTAGTGTTACCTAGAGTGTAGATAAATGCGGCTGTTTCGCCGACTATCCTTCCTATCGCAAGTATTATCCCAGCCAAAATTCCGTTCATGGCTGGAGGCAAAACTACTTTAAATATGGTCGAGAGCTTTCCTGCGCCTAAACCATAAGATGCCTTTCTAAACGAGTCAGGCACACTAAGAAGCGCCTCTTCAGATGTTCTGATTATAATTGGCAAAACCATAATGATGGCGGTTAACACGCAAGCAGCCACACTGTATTGCATTTGTAGTTGATAAACGAAAAGGATCAGGCCAAAAAGTCCGTAGATGATGGAGGGTATCCCTGCTAGTGACTCTGTTCCAAGCCTAATTAGTCTAACGACTTTAGAGCCTTTATTCGCGTATTCACTTAGGTAGATGGCGCTCGCGACTCCTATGGGCACGGCGGCCACAAGAGTCAAAACGACTACCATTAGCGTAGTGATGAGGCTTGGCAGCATTGATACGTTTTCTGTTGTGTACTTAAACGCAAAAAGTGACAGCCTTAAGTTTGGTATGCCATTGATAGAAATGTAGAGGATTATGAAGATAAGCACCCCTAATGTAAAGTAGGCAGCGGTCTTAATCAAGATTTTTAAAAATTTACTCATAATTCTTCTCACTTCCTTTTATAAAGTAGAAAATAGTATTAATTATCAAAATAAAGATAAATAGAACCATGGCTGTCGCGATAAGCGCTTGCAAATGCTTTGGCGTCGCGTATGCCATCTCTATAACGATGTTTGTTGTTAAGGTTCTAACGCCTTGTGTAAGATGGGTTGGTATTCTTGGCTGATTGCCTGCAACTAAGTAAACTGCCATAGTCTCGCCGATGGCTCTACCTATACCTAAGATGAAAGATGAGATGATGCCGCTCTTTGCAGCGGGCACCACTACTTTAAATATGCTGATTTCCTTGCTTGCGCCTAAAGCTACCGAACCTTGATAGAAGGATTTGGGGACGGCTCTTAATGATGAATCGCAAATCGATATTATCGTTGGAAGTATCATTATTCCTAAAAGTAGGGAAGCCGTTATTATATTCATGCCGTCGCCGCCAAATGCACTTCTTATAAGTGGCACCATAACTACTAGAGCGAAGAAACCATATACAATTGAAGGTATGCCTGCCATGAGCTGAACAGCGGGTTCAAGTATTTTGTATATATTTTTATTGGCGTAAAATGCCATGTAAATGGCTGTTAAAAGGCCTATAGGTAGACCTATAATTATCGCGCCAAGTGTTGTATATACAGATCCTACGACCATGGACACTATGCCATAAGAGGCAGGAACGTTTCTAGGCGCCCAAGTTTTGCCAAATAAAAATGCTTTAAGTCCGTACTCTTTTACAAAAGGTATGCCTCTTGAAAAAATGAAGTAGCATATCAAAAAAAGAGCAAAGACTGAGATAAGAGAGATGATGAAGAAGAAATACTTCATGAAAGTCTCTTTAAAGTTTTTATTCATAATTACTCCTTATATAATTATGGAGGGCGCTAGGGCCCTCCTCGTGTAGTACTAATTTATTTTAATTATTTAATGTCGCCCCAAGTTTTGATATCTCCTACGAAGATGGCTTTGATTTGATCAAGTGTCAAGTCTTCTACTGCGTTGTCATTATGAACTATAACAGCGATACCATCTTTTGCGATAACTACATTTGTTAATTCTGCTTTTTCCTCGTCAGATAGGTCTCTTGAAGCCATACCTAGGTCAGCTGCGCCTTGTATAGCAGCTTGTATACCAGCAGATGAGCCAGTTGCTTGTATTTCAATCTTAACTTCTGGGTACATCTCCATGTATTTTTCAGCAAACTTTTCCATAAGAGGAGTAACAGAAGTTGAGCCGCCTATAACAAGCTTACCACTTTGAGAATTTTGTTTGTATTCAGCTGCTGCAGTGTCAACTTGCACGTATTTGTTTTCAAGAACCATTTCTTGACCTTCCTTAGACATCATAAAGTCAAGGAAGTCCTTCTTAAGTCCGTTTAGCTCGCCTTTGTAAACAATGTTGAATGGTCTTGCAATCTTATATGAAGCGTTTAGAACGTTTTCAGCGCTTGCTTCTACGCCTTCAACCTTGACAGCCTTAACGCTATCGTTTAAAGAGCCTAAAGAGATGTAGCCGATGGCATTTTTGTCGCCGTTAACAGTCATTAGCACAGCGTTAGTAGATTTTTGAACAACAGCGTCAATAGTTGTTTTGTCAACCTTTTGGTCGCCGTCTTTTTCTTCTATGCCAGTGATTTCGATGAAGGCTCCTCTAGTACCAGAACCGTCTTCTCTTGATATTACAGTGATAGGTTCGTTAGAAGCTTCAGGTGCTTTTTCTTCAGTTTTTTCTTCTGTTTTTGTTTCAGTAGCTGTTTCCTCTGGTTTATCCTCGCCCTTAGAGCAAGCTACTAGTGATAGAGCTAATACAAGTACTAGCATTAATGAAATTAATTTTTTTGTCATTTTAAATAACACTCCTTTAAATGATTTTTACAAGTTGATTATAATGGGGGAGTGTTAAGAGTGTGTGTTTGAATTGTAAAGAGTTTGTAAAATATGTAAAATTTAGCGAATTTTGCACATCAAAAATTGTTAAGTCCATGCACCAAGAGAACGAGTGAAACGAAGTTTGATTGGCTATGCATGCCTTATGCCAGAGTTTACAAAGAGACGGAACGTTAGTGAACGTCGATTTGATTAAACTTACGGCTTTCCTTCGCTTGCTGGTCTACGAAAACTGATAATTTCTAAGCTTACTCACCTGTGGTCTCATATCCGTTCGCTGCGCTCAGCTAGATGAGCCCAGAAGAACCTCGTTCTTAAGAACGAGAACCTTGGTGCAAGACACTTGGGCGGTTCGTTGCGCCAAGAAATTAAAACAGTTTTCTCCGAATGCTGCGCTCGTGAATAACAATTTTCTCACTAAAATGCTTCGTATTTATATTGATTAAGAAAGGCGCTGCTTTTGGAACATATCTTTTCTCACTAAAGACAGTTTTCTCCGAATGCTGCGCTCGTGAAATATTTTTCTCAATATGCACCTAGCCTCCCACTATATAGTACGCAAGCAAAGAAAAAAGCAAGCACAATATGTACTTGCTTTGCTATATCTTGAATTTTTATTTTGAACATGGGAGTCATACATCGAAAAGTGCATCTCTCGCTTGCTTGTGTATGAAGTTTGTCTTGTTAATCGAAAAGTGTATTACTCGTGACTTAGGCTTCTCAAATTGGAAATTTCTAAAAGCTCACTCACTTGCAAAACCATATTCGTTCGCTACGCTCAGCTAGATGGTTTTGGAAGAACCTCGTTCTAAAGAACGAGAACCTTGGTGCAAGACACTTGGGCAGCTCTCTTCGCTAATAAATTTCACAATTTGTTCAGATGCGTCACTTCGTTAATAACACTTTTCTCTTATTTGATAGAGAAGACAAAATTTAATTCCTCCCAATGACTGCGCTCGTTAAAATCACTTTTCTCAATATCTTCCGCCACAGATATATTTCTTCAATCGAACCGCCACAAACAGATTTTTTGGAGCGATGAAGAACCTCGTACTTATCGTACGAGAACCTTTGCGCTATGATGGATAAGGCGAAGTGAATTAAATATTTAAAAATAATCCATCCACAACCGTAAGTTCTTGAAATAAAGAAGAACCCCGTCTGTAGACGTGAACCTTTACGCTATGATGGATTTTGCGCTATACACATATTTTCTTCAAATGAACCGCCGCATACAGATTTTTTGGAGCGATTTGATTCACGGGACGAAGTGGAACGTAGCGACCGACCGACATCGTACAAACGCGTACGTTGAGGGAGGGCGCGCAGCGAACGAGTTTCGTGGGCAAATCGAACGAAAAATCCTACGAAGGCTATCTTCCTCCTCCTCCACTACCACCGGATGAGAATCCTCCGCCGCCACCATGCGACATCCCTCCTCCTCCGCCATGTGAGGCGCTGGATCTATTGCTATGGTAGGCGTGGTTTACGGATGAACCTACGTTATTCACAACGTGGTACATAATCACTGGGTCTAGTCCTCTATAGCCTGCGTATGTGTAGCTTGGGTTTATGCTCTTGAACTTCTCCAAGACTTTATCTCCCAGTCCAAAGAGTGTTGCAAGGACTAGGTAGTCATCCCACAAGTAGGCTTCGACTAGCTCTCTTTCATTAATCAGTGTGAAGTCTTTTAAAAACTTGATGAAGCCCAGCTGCTTAATCGCGTCTTCGCGGCCGCGCTCTGTGTATACATTGTAGCTTGAAAGCATAAAGCCTGACTTCCTATATATAAGATCTTCCCTTGTAGCAGCACTAAGTGCATTCTCTTTGTAGCTCTTTACGAACTTTTCGGCGACGCTTCCGCGCTCGAAGGCTCTAACAAGCTCATCGTTTCTTAGCACGAGGTCGTCACCTGAGGCGCTCGTAATCATCTTATACAGCCAATCTTCCATGACATCGTCTGTCACGGGTGCCTTGACTATCTTGAAGCAGTCTTCTAAAACGTCTTTTTTGAATATCAGCCCTTTAATGAACTTCTCCTTAACTAGCTCGATGTTGCCGTCTTTGATCCACTTTAGGAAGTATGCCGCAACAACATTATCGATAGTAAAGTCGCTCCTTACTGTGTATATGGCTGAGTTTAAAAGTATATCGCCATCCAGCGGCAAGTCGCGGTAGTAGCCAATATCGCTTGGCAAGCGGTTTTCTGATCTGCACCTAGTCTTTGTAATTATGCCCATAATCGATGAGACGATGGACATAAAGATTATGAAGATGATGGGTAAAACGACTGGATTAGCAGTGCCAATGAATCTCGTGAAGAAATTAGATCTGCCATAGTTTGGATAATAATAGTCGTCATTATCAGCAGGAACTTCTGCAGGAACTTCTGTTTCTATATCATCATCACGACTACCATAGTCCGAGCCTTCTAAGGCAGCATTCTTAAGCTCTTCAAAGCTGCCGCTACCCTCACTAATGGGGTGTATGATGCCTTTTTCAAGACCGAAGAGAACTGTTAGGTGACTCTCGGAACTGAAGTCTGCTATCTCGTTCACGACGACTTTGCCACCTTCAAAGACTATGGGCGCGTCTGAACCGAAGCCCCATACGCGTGCGTTATCCTTTGTGATCTCGCCACCATCAAGGCTTAGCTCGAAGGAGACCTTCTCTGGCGCAGGATCCATCATATCATTGACAAAGCGTATGTTGAAGCCGTCCATGTCGGAAAAGCTTTGCGCCGCTCTGTACATCTTGTAGCTAAGTGTGTAGGTCTTGTCCTTGTTTAGCTCTGTTTTACCAAAGCATAGCTCGACTCCGTCCGCTGTGCCATGTAGACCGCACTTGCGCGCCTTCTCAGCTAAGGTCCAGTCGACGTTCCAATTGCTGACTGTCTCGTAAGCGCCATCTTCATCTGAGACTTTGAAGTCCATGATGACTATGTCACGCATGTGGCTCTTCGGTATGAAAAACTCGGTGCCTGAACCGGCCCTTGCCTTCCACGTCTCTTCTACCATGAGCGAGCCGTCGTCCATAAGTCTGGCCTTGATGTCTATCGAGTGGATCTCGTCTGAGGATGCGTAGCTATTAAAAGAGAAAATTATGATGATGGCTGCGGCGATGCATGCCAAGAGCCTTCTCATTATCTGAACTCCAAGTTTGGCATGTCTTTCTTGTTGTCATCGACAACTAAGTAGTCTTTCGCGTTAATGCCTAAAACGCCTGCAACTATGGATGAAGGGAACATCTTCACAGCTCTGTTAAGCTTTGTAACGCTGTCGTTGTATACCATGCGGCTGACTCTAACTTTGCCTTCGTAGTCGTTAATCGAGTCCATGGTCCTAGTGTAAAGCTCTGATGCCTTAAGCTCAGGGTAGCTCTCTGCAACGGCATTAATCCTTGATAGTGCGCTTCCTAGTAGCGCTTCGCCTTCACTCACGCCTGCGGCTGATTTTGCGCTCGCGCTGCGCTTATCAATGATGGCTGAAAGTGTCTCGAACTCGTGCTCTGAGTAGGACTTAACTGCACTAGCAAGTGCCTTTAATGCGTCCCAACGCGAGTTAAGGTTTACCTCGATGTTTGCAAGAGCGTTGTCAATGTTTTCGCTTAGGAAAACGAATTTTCTTTGCTCTGAAATGAAGAATAGTGCCACAAGTGCAAGCACTATAAGAATAATTGTTATTATTGGCATAGTATCACTCCTTTTTATTTTGTATTAATATTGTACCCAAAAAGAAGTGGAACTACTTAATAATTGTCCATTTGTGACAATAATTATTTTAGCAAAACCATAAGCATATGTGTTATAATTATCTTACATAAGAGGTGTATTATGAAAAAGATAAAAGACATTATTAAGACTATAGAAAAGGCAAAGCACGCCGTCGATAACATGGTGCAAGGAGAGGACGCTGCAAGTGAAGACTGTGGTAGACCCATCATCTTCATACCAGGCATCATTGGTAGTGAGCTCTTTAGTATAGACGAGGCTCTAGTTGGCGAAGAAGAGCGCAAGGTCGGCATGATTGCGCGCGAGAAGGAGGCTCAGGCAAAGAGGCTGTGGCTACCCTTAAACTATGACAAAGAAGAGCTAAACAGGGACCTTAACATCAAAAACGAGGCTTATGGTCTGCAAGAGGGCGACCTTAGGTATGCGAAGATCTTCGATAGGCACACAGGACCTGGCGCGTCGTATGCGATGCTTTTTAACGCGCTTATAATTAATTTTCCGAAAAGACCCATCTACCTTTTCTCCTACGATTGGCGTAAGTCAAACACAGTTACTAGCGAGAAGCTTGCGGAGTTCATCAAGAGCGTTGCAGGAGCGAGGGGCAAGGTCGATATAGTTGCGCACAGCATGGGAGGCCTTGTGAGCGCCCACTATATGCACGAACACTCGCACAGAGTCGAAAAGTATATATCTTTTTGTACGCCGTATGAGGGAGCGCCGCATGCCTACAACGAGATGAGCAGTGGCAATATTTTAGGCGGCGTTGCGGACATCGTCTTGGAGAAGCTCTTTGGCATAGACCAAGAGGTTGTTGAGGACTACGAGGGACTTGTGGAGCTATATCCAACGGATAAGATGCTGAAGGCCTACCCATACCAATGGATTACAGACGAGAAGGCCTTTGACGATTTGGCTTCGAAGAAGTACAAAAGCTACGATGATATGCTTGAGGCGCTGCACAGAAAGGCTGCGTCGGCAAATGTCAGCGTGAAAGATGTAGAGTCTCGCATGAAGGACTACCTCGGCAAGACACGCTTTGACCGCTTTACAAAAAATGCAAAGAGCTACAGAAGGTACAAAAGCTTCTCGGGTCATGTAAACTTACTTAAGCGCGACAAGTCCATGTTCATAGTGGGGGAAGGCATCACAACGCAAGTTTCAGGCTGCTACAGAAAGGACGAAGACGGAAGTCTTGTATTAAAGGCGATGCTTACTAAGGAAGGCGACGGACAAGTGCCACTTTACTCTGCATGCATGGGGCTAAGGCTTGAGGAGATGGATGCTGACACAAGAAAGAGGTTCAAGGTAATGAAGGGCACACACATGGGCATACTTATGAACATCAAGGCTCTTGAAATTATGTGTAATTTTTTGAAAGATAGATAGATATCTAAGAGAAGTGGGCGAGATGTCCACTTTTTTTCATCTTTGTGGTATAATAAAGGTATATTGGGAGGGATAGCATGTTTGATAAATTAAAATTGCATCTAATGAATGAAGCAGGAGGCCTTAACACACTTGGCAGAGTAGCGCTAGCAGCCTTGTACCTAGTCATCGCCATAGTCGTGATAAAGGTTATAGGTATAATCATCGCAAGGCTTGCAAGAAAGAAGTACGACAAGCTCAGAGCCATCGACGCGAAGAGAGTTAAGACAGTCCTTAGCGTTATGAAGAGCTTCGTTACGATCATTATAATATTTACCTGGTTTCTGTCAGCTTTAAGGATATTCGGAGTCAACACCTCAGCCATCATCACAACAGCTGGGATAGGCGGTATCGCAATCTCCTTCGGGGCCAAGAGTCTTGTTGAGGACATAATCAGCGGCATCTTTCTTATGCTTGAAGATAGCTTCGTGATTGGCGACGACATCACAGTTGCGGGCAAAACAGGTATAGTTGAGAGGATAAGCCTGCGCACAACGACTATACGCGACTACAACGGCGAGTTGCACGTTGTGCCTAATGGCGAGATCAGAGTCGTTACTAACAGGAACAAGAACATACAAAGAGCGCTGATCAACGTGCCGATAGCCTACGATGCAGACGCGAAGAAGGCAGTAGATCTTTTGACCGAGGCGCTAAAGCCAGTTAACGACGACCACGCCGTGATCGAGGATGTGAGCGTGTGGGGCATCACCGACTTTGCATCTAGTGGTATAGTGATTACTTGCGCTGCCAAGACTATACCTGGTGAGCAGTGGAGAGTGGAGAGAGTGATGAGAAGCGTTGCTTTAGGTGTTTTAAATGAAAATAATATTAGGGTGCTAGATAAGAGCATTGTAATTGATAAATAGTTATAGCCATCGCGTTCGTGCTAAGCACCAAGGTTCTCGACCGTTAGGTCGAGGTTCTTCAAATTGCGCCTTACGCTTGTTCGCTTTTATAATATCTCAATAGTGAGAAAAGATATGTTCCAAAAGCAGCGCCTTTCTTAATCAATATAAATACGAAGCATTTTAGTGAGAAAATTGTTATTCACGAGCGCAGCATTCGGAGAAAACTGTTTTAGTGAGAAAAGATATGTTCCAAAAGCAGCGCATTGAGACAAATTGCTTCAATTGCTTTGCGTAGGACGACGGCCATAAATCCATCTAGTGGAGCGTAGCGGAACGAATATGGATTTATAGTCGGACAAGCTTAGCAATTGTCAATTTGGTGAACTAAGCTGCGTGGAACTATCTTTTTGATGTGTAAGCTTAGAAATTATCAGTTTTCGTAGACCAGCAAGCGAAGGAAAACAATTTTCGATGTGCAATTGTCAATTTGGTGAACTAAGCTCTGGTGGAACTATCTTTTCGATGTGCAATTGTCAATTTGGTGAACTAAGCTCTGGTGGAACTATCTTTTCGATGTGCAATTGTCAATTTGGTGAACTAAGCTCTGGTGGAACTATCTTTTCGATGTGCGAAGTCCCATGCTTTGACTATCTTCCAGAGTAAAAAGATTAAATATTGACAAAGTGAATAAAAAAATATATATGGAGGTGTATTCTATGATTACTTTACAAAAGTGGGGCAACAGTCAAGGTATAAGACTTCCTAAAGTTTTACTAGATGAACTTGGTTGGAGTGAAAACGACGAGCTTTCAATAAGCAAGGACAAAGACAAGATTATCATACAAAAGCATAATAAAAGAAAAAAGCATAGTAGAGCTTTTTGATGGATACAAAGGTAATTACAAGAGTGAAGAAATTGATTGGGGCGAAACAAAGGGTAATGAGCTATGGTAAAACAAGGAGAAATAATATAAACAAGAAAATGGTCGGAGCAATCCGACCATTTTCTTATATATTATTCATCTATTTCTTCGCCAAGTAAATACTTCTTCCCATCTTTCTCCCACGCAACGCAAGAGTCAAGATTAATATTCATCGCGCTGTTCAAAATGTTTCTCTCCGCCATGTCGTTCTTCGCCATAAGCTCAGCTACAAGGTCCTTGATCTCGTAGCGAATATTGCCACTTCTCTTCTTCGTAACAGAGCAGGCGCAGTCCAAAGCCTTAAGGTCGCTCCTTTTGAGCCAGCGTCTTATGTCATCCTCCCTTATGTAGTACATAGGCCTAATTAGCTTTAGACCTTCGAAGTTTTGGCTGTCAAGTATAGGGCGCATGGTCTTGAAAGTGCCAGCGTAGAGCATATTCATAAGAGTCGTTTCAACCACATCATTCATATGGTGACCCAAAGCCACCTTGTTACATCCAAGCTCCTTGGCCTTGCTATACAAAGCACCGCGGCGCATACGAGCGCACATGTAACACGGGTAGTCACCCGCAAGCTTCTCCGCCACCTCAAATATGTCCGTCTCAAAAACTTCTAAGTCTATGCCTAAAAACTTACAAAGCTCCTCTAGCTTGTCCCTGTTCTCCTTAGTAAAGCCGGGGTCCATGCTCACGTAGCACACGTCAAAGTTAATGATCGAGTGCTTCTTTAGCTCCTCAAACATCTTCGCAAGTAGGATCGAGTCCTTGCCGCCACTGATAGCGACCAAAACCTTGTCGCCTTCTTCGATGAGATTAAAGTCGTTTATCGCCTTAAGAAACTTCTTCCACAACTCCTTGCGGTAGCTCTTGATGATGAAGCGCTCAATCCCTTTTTTGTCAATGCTATACATTATATGTGATTAGAGAGTCGACCTTGTAACCATGAAGCTTGTCGCGGCCCTTAAGATCAGTAAGTTCAATCAAAAATTCAAACGCAACAATCTCGGCACCCATCTTCACAAGAAGGTTCTTCACAGCCTCAACAGTGCCACCAGTTGCTAGAAGGTCATCAATTACAACAACCTTAGTTCCCGGCTTAATCGCATCCTTGTGAATCTCGATAGTGTCAGTACCATATTCCTTTTCATACGAGAAAGACTCAGTCTCAGCAGGAAGCTTGCCCTTCTTTCTAACAGGAATGAAGCCAAGACCCATCTTGTAGCTAAGAGCGCAGCCAAGCATAAAGCCCCTCGCCTCAGGACCCACGATGTACTCAGCGCCAAGTCCCTCTATATTTTTTTCTAATTCATCGATAGCGCATCTGAAAGCGTCCTTGTCCTTCAAAAGAGTTGTTATGTCCTTAAAAGAAATACCTTCCTTTGGGAAGCCTTCGATTACCCTAATAGTGCTTTTTAAATCCATATTATCACCCAAAGGGTATTATATCACTAATTCTTGATTATGGCAATCGTTTTCGTATATCTTGGCGAATGGTATAGTAAAGGGGCTAATATATGAGAGGCGAGGTACTATATAAGAAGCGAGGTACTATATGAGAGGCGAGCTAATATATATGAAGCGAGGTGTTATATAGGAGACTGCTATGCATAGGAGAGGCGGGATGTGACTATCCACTTTATCATAGTACGAAAATAACAAAATTACATAAGATATATCTTATATTGCTTGCAAAAGTTCTTATAAAGAAGTATAATATTAATAAGAAGATTTTAGTGTGATAAAATCATATAAGAAGAAGGAGGAATATTATGAAAAAGATTAGAAAGATCTTTTCGATGGTATTAGCACTTATGATGCTAGTAGGCTTGATGCCGACAAATATAGCTGCTGGGGGGGTGCATTTAAGTCAAGTACAAAGCTTGGAAGTATTGTAGTTAAATCGCAAAACGGTTACCAAAGCGAAACAAAAGTAGTAAGCTTAACACCAAGTTTCAACTCAGATACAAGAAATTATGAGTTGCAACTAGACCAAGACAGAAGATATATTGTTATTGAGACAGAAAAGGCTGATATAGATCAAAGCTTAAGATTGCTTGTTGATGGAGAGGATTTATACAGACCTGGATACACTTCCTGGAAGTATTATTTAAATGCAGGTGTAAACGTATTTGTAATTGAAGTTACATCAGCAGATAAAAGATATAAAGAAAACTACACAATAAAAGTAACAAGAGGAGATCCTAACAAGGCTCATACTGTTACAGTAGTAGATGGTACTACTAGTTTAAAAAGAGTTTTTGAAGGCGAAGGTGTTCACCTAACACCAGAAGATCGTTCGGCTAGAGGAGAACAATTTTTCAAGTGGAAATTTGAAGGTCTTGGAGACATAAAATCAAGTAGAGATGCAAAGAAAACAATTACAATTAAAGACACGGATGTAAAAGCTACAGCAACTTATATGACTGATAAAACTAATCCTTATTTAAAAGATATTAAAGTAGGAAGTAAAGAGTCAAGTGGTATTAATTGGGATTATTATGACTATATACCAAAATTTTCAACTTTAGAAAATAGTTATGAAGTGACGCTAGTTAATAATTCTGCAGATGTTGTTGTATTAATGGAATGTCCAGATTCAAATCAAAACATAGAAGTTACATGCGGAAATGAAAAACTAGAAGTTAAAGATGTTGAAGGTGGAAAATCATTTACTAGCTCTATTGGTGAATATATTACTAAAAAATTTATTATAAAAGTAAAAGCAGCAGAGGGTGACGAAGGATATACTTATTATTTGAAAGTTAGAAGATGTCCTGTAGAAATAACTCCAGAAACTATTAATGTTGGATTTAGATCTGGCGAAGGATCTGGAATTATGTATGATAGCTCTGCCCCTAAGAACTCAACTTTTAAAGCACCACCTTGTAAATTTAAGGCTCCAAAGAATAAAGAGTTTGATAAGTGGAGTTACAAACTTGGAGAACAAACTCTATACGCAAAAGAAGGAGATGAAATAAGAACAACAGATCAACATCTTGTTCTAACAGCTATATGGAAATTAGTAGCTAATCCAGAACCAGAAATACCAAGGACAGAATTTGACACATTTGCAAACTCAAACGGCGGATTTAAGTGGTTTAAATGCAAAACAGCAGACGGAAAAGATAAAAAAATAACACCAGGCACTAAAGTTAAAGTATCATACAAGTTATATGACACTAGCGAGTTAGATAAAATAATTGTATTTAATGAGAAAAATGAAACTTTCGACTTAGTAAATGATGAATTCATAATGCCAGCATGCGACGTAACAGTAAGATTTTTATCTAAGGCTAAAAATTTTAAAATTAAATATACAGAATCAGAATTTGGAACTTTTGAAGAGAGCCAAAAAACAGCAACATATTACAGTGGCGTTTCTGTAAAAGTAAATGCAAAGCCAGGATATGAAATAGATAAAATAACTGTTAAAGCTAGCAATGGAGAAAATGTATCTTTAACAGGCGACTCTTCATTTTTAATGCCAGCATGTGACGTAACAGTAACAGCAAGTTTCAAAAAGATAATATATGAAGTAAAGTATATAAATAAAGAAGACAACCAAACTATTAAATCACAAAAGGCAACAGTAGATGATGAGGTTACACTAAAGTACGATATACCAAGAGGTTACAAAGTTAATACCTTAACTTTAAGTCCTGAGAATGAAGACGATAGAGAAAAATATTCTATAAGTGTTATTGACGGAAAATTCAAAATGCCTCCATGTGACGTAAGGATTGAGATTGAATTTGTACAAGTCGAAACAGATACAGAAGATGAGGTAGAAACTGTTAAAGTGACATTTGTTAAGAATGGTCACGGAGCTAGTCCATCGACTGTAGTGCAATATGTAGCAAAGAACTCTGAGGTTCCAGGAATCGATGGCATGAATGACACAAAATATGATTTTGTTGGCTGGTATACTGATAGCCAATGCACAAATAAGTTTATTGGAAATATAACAGAGCCGATAACACTATATGCTAAGTGGGAATTAAAGCCTAATGAATCAGAAGATGATCATGGTAATACTGGTAGTGGCGATGAAGACCATGGCGATAACGATGAAGACCATGGCAATGATCCAGACCCAGGACATCAAGACCCAGATCCAAACCCAGACCCAGAACATCCAACTCCAACTCCAAATCCAAACCCAAATCCAATTACTGTAAGCTTTAATATGATGGGTAGAGGCAATCAAGTACCAGCTCAAACTGTAAAAGAAAACGCAAAAGCATTTAAGCCACAAGATCCAAGTGCTGCAGGATACACTTTTGGCGGATGGTTCACTGAGTCAACTTTGACAAATAAGTTTGATTTTAATACACCTATAACTAGAGCTATAACACTATATGCTAAGTGGACTAAGAACGCGGACACACCTATCAACCCACCAACACCAAGACCAACAGAAAAGGGATACCGCATCTTCTTCGACAGACTATACAACGGTGACGCATGGACATTAACAAGAACAGCTGAGGAGGGCGAGTGGGTTCGTATATTCACAAGACCAGACCCTGGCTACGAAGTTTATAGCATAGTGGTTAGGGATGCAAGACAAAGAATCATCTCTATAGACAGTGAAACTTTCGTAATGCCTGACAGCTACGTAAGTATCGATGTTACATTTAGAGACATTTACTCATACAGACCAAGCTACAGAGACGACGAGAGGGTATATAGACCTCAAAGAGAAGAAAGAAAAGTTGAGAGAAAAGCTGAAGCAAAGGAAGTAAAGAAGGAAAGTAAAAAATTCGTTGCTTTGAAGGCTATATTAACTGAAGGCTCTAGCGACCTTGTTCAATACATTGGCGACATCAAGAACGTTGTCAAGATGAATATCGCGCCATATATTAAGAACGGTAGAACTATGCTTAGCGTTAGATATGTATCAGAAGCTTTAGGCTTTAATGTAGAGTGGAACCACGCAAGCAGAACTGTTATCATTAAGGATAAGGAAAACAGAGTCGAGATACCTGTTGACACTAACAAGATTATTGTTAATGGACTTGCTACTCTAAGTGATGTTAAGCCTGAGATGAGAAATAACAGAACTATGCTACCGATTGCGAACATTGGAAGGGCGCTTGGCCTTGAAGATGGTAAGGACATATTCTGGAACCCTATCACTAAGAGCGCAAGCATCACAAGAAACATTGAAGTTAAATAGTTAATATTTATATTGAAGGTCCGCTGCCTTGTCAGTGGGCCTTTTTATATGTATACAACTAGACTTAGTGGTGTATCTATGAAAAAATTAAAAATTTTAACAAGATAGAGTAATTAGCTCTTGTAAATCTCTTGATAAAGGGGTATAATAGTGTTAAGAAGGAACGGTATAGGACTTTCTAAATTATATCTACAATTAGGAGGTAGTAGTATGAAAAAGATAAGAAATATTTTATCGATAGCATTAGTCTTTGTAATGCTTATAGGCTTCGCTCCTGTGAATGTATTTGCTGGGGAGACAGGAACTCAAACTCCAGCACAAACTAATACAGGAACACCACAACAACCACCAGCAGTTGACCCTGTAGCAAAGGCTAAAGAAGAAGCTAAGACAAAAGTTGATTCTTTAACTTATTTATCAACAGAAGATAAGAATCGTGCACTAGGAACAATTAGAGATGCTCAAACTGTAGATGAGGCAAAAAATGCAGCTAGCGAAGCAGAAACTAAAGATAAAAAAGCAGAAACAACAGCAAAAGAAGCGGCTAAGACAAAGGTTTCTAACGACCCATATTTATCAGCAGAAGAAAAACGTGTAGCAACTGCTGCAATCGAAGGCGCTCAAGATAAGGCTGTATTAGATAGAGTAGTTGCAGATACTAATAGATTATCTGCAAACAATAGAGATGCAGCAACAAGAAAGAATATAATTATAAAAGATTCATCATTTGGATATGCAGAAGTAAATGTTAATCCAGCTGTTGTTGGTCAAACAGTAACTGTAAAGGCTTATCCAAACAGTGGCTATGTTGTTGACAGTATTGTAGTAACAGATGCATCTGGACATGTTCTTGATTTAAGAAATTTCGAATACAAAAACTACTACAATGAATATCCATACTGGTACGGAAGATATGGCTACAAGTACTCTTACAGATACAACTTCTACGACTACAGACGTTGGTGCTACGACACTAACAGCACTGTACGTAGCTTTAGTAACTACAAATATTGGTGTAGGTTAAATAATTACACTGTAGATGAGGATGATTATGATGATTTCATCTACTGGTATGACAGATATGACGATGATGATTATTATAATTGGCGTTATGATCGTAGTTACACTTACTATGACAAGGCTGACTTTACAATGCCAGAGAGCAATGTAACAGTTACAGTAACATTTACAAGTGCTCCTTACTGGCGTGACGGATATTACTACGACAGCAGAACTGGAACTTACAGACGTTACTACGATGATGACGACTATTATTATTACAGATATCGCAGAAACAAAAAGTCTAACTACTACGAAAGACAAGCTAAAGCTGATGAGGAAGAAAATGACAAGGCTGAGGAAGAAAAGAAGGCTCCTGTTCTAAAATCTGAATCAAGGGCGGTTATCACTATCGGCTCAACTATCCTTAACAAGGCTGACATGAGTGGCCAATCCATCATGGCTATGGACGTTGCTGCTTATGTTAAGGACGGCAGAACTATGCTTCCAATAAGATATGTTGCTGAGGCTCTTGGCTTACAAGTTTCTTGGGTTAAGGAAACTAGAACTGTTCTTATTTGGGACGGTATAAACAGAATTGAAATCCCTGTTGACACTAACAAGATGATCGTCAACTCTGTACCATATATTAACGATGTTAAACCTGAAATGAAGAACGGAAGAACTATGCTTGCTGTTGCAAACATTGCTAGAATGTTAGGCCTTCAAGATGGTCAAGACATTACTTGGGATGCTGGAAAGCAACAAGTAACTTTCGTAAGAAAAATTTACTCTAAATAATTTAAAAGTCCTAAAGGGTCCGCTGGGTTCGCCTGGCGGATCTTTTCTATTGCATTAAATATGCTAATGAAGTATAATGATGACAGAAGTGTAACTTCAATAAAGCTACGTTAAGGAGGAAGTAGTATGAAAAAGATAAGAAATATTTTAGCCATCGCCATGGCTTTGGTATTATTAGTGGGTCTTGTGCCAATGAAGGACAATACGCTTGTGGCTAAGACTAAGGAGATTGATAAGGTAGTTATAGAAACTAACTTTAAAGATGTTTATGGCATAGGTAAGGAGATTAAGCCTGTCGATGTGAAGGTTCTTGAAGGAGAAGTTGATGTTAAATTTGAATGTTGGACAGGTGAAGGAAAGGTACTTAAACCACCATATCATGGTGAGGTATTTAATGCAGGCGGGGAATATAGGTTCTCAATAGAGCTTATCCCTAAGGCTGGTTATGATTTTCCAAAGGGTAAGATGTTTTCATATGATACATCAGATAAACCATCAAAGTGGGCAGACTTTGTCTATGATGGTATTCAAGCTGGTCTTAAAGAGATGTTCGGAAATAAGTCTATACACTACACTTTTTTAGCGGAAGACTATGTAAAGGACTTAGCTTTAGATAAGCAAGTAGAAAAGACTGAAGAAAAGCCAGTAGAAAAAGTAGAGCTTGCGCCACTTGCAGATAATGAACTTAGAGCCGTTATCACTATAGGCTCCAAGGCTATTAACAAGGTGAGTCTTGCAGGAGAAAACAAAACTGAGATGGACGCAGCAGCATACATTAAAAACGGTAGAACTATGCTTCCACTAAGATTCGTTGCAGAAGCTCTTGGCTTAAGCGTTGAGTGGGTAGGAGAGACAAGAACAGCCATAGTTCAAGACAGTCAATACAAGGTTGAGATCCCTGTTGACACAAACAAGATCATCGTTAATGGCATAGAAACTACAAGCGACGTTAAGCCAGAAATCGTTAATGGCAGAACTATGCTAGCAGTTGCAAACATCGCAAGAGCCCTTGGCCTAGAAGATGGCAAAGGCATAGTATGGGACGCAGCTACTAAACAAGTAACACTTACAAGAGCCATTAATCAATAATATATAAGAAAGATATACAAGGTCCGTGGGCTATACTCACGGATCTTTTTTTCTGTTGCAATAAATGTGCTAATGAAGTATAATGATGACAGAAGTCTAACTTCAATAAAGCTACATTAAGGAGGAAGTAGTATGAAAAAGATAAGAAATATTTTAGCCATCGCCATGGCTTTGGTATTATTAGTGGGTCTTGTGCCAATGAAGGACAATACGCTTGTGGCTAAGACTAAGGAGATTGATAAGGTAGTTATAGAAACTAACTTTAAAGATGTTTATGGCATAGGTAAGGAGATTAAGCCTGTCGATGTGAAGGTTCTTGAAGGAGAAGTTGATGTTAAATTTGAATGTTGGACAGGTGAAGGAAAGGTACTTAAACCACCATATCATGGTGAGGTATTTAATGCAGGCGGGGAATATAGGTTCTCAATAGAGCTTATCCCTAAGGCTGGTTATGATTTTCCAAAGGGTAAGATGTTTTCATATGATACATCAGATAAACCATCAAAGTGGGCAGACTTTGTCTATGATGGTATTCAAGCTGGTCTTAAAGAGATGTTCGGAAATAAGTCTATACACTACACTTTTTTAGCGGAAGACTATGTAAAGGACTTAGCTTTAGATAAGCAAGTAGAAAAGACTGAAGAAAAGCCAGTAGAAAAAGTAGAGCTTGCGCCACTTGCAGATAATGAACTTAGAGCCGTTATCACTATAGGCTCCAAGGCTATTAACAAGGTGAGTCTTGCAGGAGAAAACAAAACTGAGATGGACGCAGCAGCCTACATTAAAAACGGTAGAACTATGCTTCCACTAAGATTCGTTGCAGAAGCTCTTGGCTTAAGCGTTGAGTGGGTAGGAGAGACAAGAACAGCCATAGTTCAAGACAGTCAATACAAGGTTGAGATCCCTGTTGACACAAACAAGATCATCGTTAATGGCATAGAAACTACAAGCGACGTTAAGCCAGAAATCGTTAATGGCAGAACTATGCTAGCAGTTGCAAACATCGCAAGAGCCCTTGGCCTAGAAGATGGCAAAGGCATAGTATGGGACGCAGCTACTAAACAAGTAACACTTACAAGAGCCATTAATCAATAATATATAAGAAAGATATACAAGGTCCGTGGGCTATACTCACGGATCTTTTTTTGCCTATAAAGAACTTGACAAGCTGGCCGCTTTATACTATAATAGTTAAGTCAAGTTAAGAAACTTTGTGAACAATCAGCGTGGAGAGATGGTTGAGTTGGTTGAAGGCGCTCGCCTGGAAAGCGGGTATACGTGATTAAGCGTATCAGGGGTTCGAATCCCCTTCTCTCCGCCACGTGCTAGTTGGGAAGGTAGCGGCATCCTGTAACCATAAATCCGCTATATATGGAATGAATTCCCGACCAGAGGGCGTCTCCTGTAGGGTCTGCCCACAATAAGAGGTGTTGAACGAAGGGTTCTTGCGCAACATAGATCATATGAACCTCGTCAGGTCCTGGCGGAAGCAGCGATAAATATGTATCTGTGTGTGCCGCGAGGGTGCCGTTCGGGAGCTGTCTGTTGTGGTAACGCTTATAGGTGATTTTCGAAGTCGGGTGCACTACATAAGTAAACAAAGGTCCAGCAAACGCTGGACCTTTTTACTTAGGATTTCGCATTCAATTTGCGCATAGAACTTGTTCGCTCGCTTCCTCCCTCAACGTACCCCTTAGTACGATGTCGGTCGGTCGCTCGTTCCACTTCGTCCTATGCATCAAATTGCTTTGCAAAATCCCGCGTATATGTATATAGATGAGATAGGTGATAGTATTTTGATCCAGCTAAGAAAAACAATTAAATCAACAAATTTGATATCACTGAATAATTTTGCGATGAAAAGAAGAACCTCGTCAATGCTAACGAGGTTCTTTGCACTACGATGGATTGCTATAATTAGATTTTTTGACAAGCGTTTGAACGCAATAATTTTCTGGTGTATAAATATTTATTAGATATAAAATATGTAATTTGATCAAAATAAGTATAGTGTCAATTATATTAACAACATAAACAATATTAATACTTTTTTACAATGGAAGAAAACGTTTTTGTGATGAAAAGAAGAACCTCGTCAATGCTAACGAGGTTCTTTGCGCTATGATGGATTGCGTTTGTTTTTACAATCAATTTATGTATTTAGAATTAGATGCAATTAATACTCCGCGTATTTCGCAGAGCGATGAAGAACCTTGTCCTAACGCACAAGAACCTTTACGCTATGCTGGATAAGGCGCAGCATAACGAACGAACGACTGAGGTGTACTAAGGGTACTCCGCAAGGAGTAAGTGAGCGCGCGAGCCTTAGGCGCAAATCGAATGCGAAAGAAAAAAAGAGAGAGCTAAATGCTCTCTCTAATTTCTTTGGTCGGGGTGAGAAGGTTCGAACTCCCGGCCCCATGGTCCCAAACCACGTGCGCTACCAAACTGCGCTACACCCCGCCGAATATTACCTACCTATTATACCTTTTGATATAAATTCTTGCAAGCGCCGTTATATCTTTTTTGCGTGATATATCTTTAATTATTGTTGTTTTTCTTCTATTATCTTCGATTTTTACATTATTTATTTTTTCCTAATATATGCTGCGTTTGTTTCAACTTGGTTACAATTTCGTCTTTTTTAACAAAGTGCATCTCTTTTGGTATATAATAGAGGTACGATATGAAAGGAAGGATACAATGAAATTAAAACGCTTTGCAAGTATCGCACTTAGTGCTACGCTTGCTTTATCAATCTTAAGTCAAAGTTCTTTTGCGTATATAATTAACGAAGAGAGAAAGGACGAGTACTTGGCTAGTGGTGTACAAAGGTCGCACATCGAAAGGTTCACATCTGAGGGCTGGCAAAACTTCAATGTCTTGACCATCGATACGTCTAATCAGATGAATGAGATCAAGGCGATCTTCAACACTGACGGTCTTATCCACAGAACTAATGTCAAGGACATGGTCTCGGTGCACGGTGCTGTTGCTGGGGTCAATGGTGACTACTTTAACTATCAACCGCTTCCGTCGACTTTGGGTCTTATTGTCAATGACGGCAAGCTTATAAGTACCACTCAAGAGGGTGCGAACAACTTGCCTGTCTTCTACCAAGGAAGTGCTGGAGATGCGCATGTTGGTTTTATCACTCAATCTGTTGATGTTATAAACCCTCTAAGCGGGGAGAAGTATCACATAACTGGTGTGAATAAGGCTTTCCAAGGCTACAAGTACATGAGCCTTCTAACTAGGGATTGGAACACTAAGAGTTTCGGTGCTAAGTCTAGTAATATGACTGAGGTTCTTGTTGTGAATGGTGTTGTTGCGGATGTAAGGACTAACGGTGAGCCATTTGACATACCAGCTGACGGCTACGTTCTTAGCCAAAATGACTCTCCACTTGCTGGTCTTACTCTTGGCACTCCTCTTGAATTGCAAGTTTCTTCGAGTATAGACCACAAGGGACTAAAATTTGCTATGGGCGGCGGCTCTATCATCTTACAAGATGGTGTAGCGACTGCAACTAATATTGTTAATAAAGGAAGACATCCTAGAACTGGTATAGGTGTTTCACAAGACTACTCCAAGATAGTCATCATCACAGCTGATGGTAGAAACGGCTATGCGGGTCTTAGCCAAAAGGAATTCGGCGAGCTTTTCAAGAGTTTTGGCTGCTACAACGCGCTTAACCTTGATGGCGGCGGTTCGACTACCATGGTCAAGAATACTAAGGCGATGGATGGAGCTAAGATTATAAACAAGCCTTCGGGCGGCACTCCAAGATCTGTTGTATCGGGAGTTGGTGTATTTTCTAAGGATACCGCAGGCGCTGTTCAAAGGATCGAGCTTGAGCTTGACTCGGATAAGGCCTTTCCTGGCATACCAGTTAACTATAGCATTAAAGCGTACGATGCAAGGAACAATCCTGTAAAGGTCGATGCTAATGGCATTATGGCATCTGCTACGAATGCTACTTGCACAAATAACTCTGTGATCGGCACAGCTGAAGGACTAGCTGAAGTGACTGTTAGCTACCAAGGCATAGCTGCCACTAAGACTATGGAAGTTTTGTCAGAGCCTGTTGAGCTAAGAAGCTCGATCGAGAGCATAAACGCAAAACCTGGCGACAAGTATACTATAGGTGAGATTATAGGTCTTGATAGACTTGGACGCAGCGCAAAGATTGCACCATCTAGCATCACTTTCTCCATCTGGGGCAAGATTGGTGCGATGAATAAAAATGTCTTCACTGCCTCATCTAATACTGGCTTCGGCTATATTACCATGGGCTTGGGGACTACTTACAAGAACATCCCTGTGACTATAGGCTTTAACTCAAAGCCGCTTGTGGACCTTGAAAACCTTAACAATCTTAGGGCATCAAGCTATCCAGCTGACAAGGTTAAGGCTAGCCTTGCCTTATCAAAGGACGCAAAGAGTGGAAAGGCCGCGGTTGAACTAAGATACGACTTCTCGAAGCTTGACGACTCGAGAGCCGCTTACATGAGCTTTGCAAAGCCTCTTGTTTTAGAAGGTAAGCCAAAGAGACTTGGTATATGGGTTAAGGGCGACGCCAAGGGTGCTATGCTTAAGGCGACTATCAAGGACAGCGAAGACTTTATTGAGCAAATCAGCTTTACTGAAAAAATTAACTTCAAGGACTACAGATATCTTGAGGCAGAAATTCCTGACAACGAGGCATATCCATACTCGCTTCTTAATATATACGTGGGCAGCTCCAACAACTCTGCCATGGTCAAGTCTAAAGTCATTATCGACTCGATCGACCTACTATATGAGCACGTATTTGAAAACGCAATCGATAACTCCTCTGTCTTGGAAGATGAGCAAAAGGGCTTTATACCTAAGACTGTAGGTGGAGAGTACCTTGTAGTTAGTGGCTACGACGCAGCTCAAGATAAAAACTTCCAAGGTGCGAAGGCTGCCATCATAAATAAGCTTAACAGAGTTGACTCTGCGGTAGTTTTGTCAAACTATGACGCTGCTTTCAAGAAGGCCATAAACAAAAACCTTCTTAAGAACGCGGACACATTCTCGACAAGCGCAACGACAAATGCCTTCATCTTGAACCTTAATACAAAGAAGAGATCGCTAAGGCTGTCGGACGCTAAACAGTGGAACTACATCAAAGAGAGCCTTGCCAATATCACGCAAAACAACGTTGTAGTGACTACGACTAGTCCAATCTTCGGCAAGGGTGGCTTTACTGACAAGAAAGAAGCAAGGCTATTGCACCAAAAGTTCAAAGAGCTCTCCGAGATGGGTAAGAACGTCTACGTTGTATCTGGCTCTAACGAAGCATCACTTAAGATACTTGACGGCGTAAGGTACATCAAGGTCTTCAACAAGTCTATCAAGTCGAAGGCAGACCTTGTGAAGAGAGGCTACGTGCAATTTACTTTCAACCCTGATAGTAGTAGCTACATGCTTGCAAATTATTAATATGGCTTAGAGCATATACAAAGTAATATATAAAAAAAAGAACTGTGTGAGAGCAGTTCTTTTTTTGTGCGTCTTTCATTGTAAAAATTGCTTTTTTGTGTTAAAATTAAACTAGCTAAGTATATATCTTTATTGGGTATATACTTATAAAGGAGTGAATACATTGAATAACAATAGAAAGAATAACAAGGGTAAGGGACCGAAGAAGTCCTTGATCTTTTACTATATAGCCATACTCATCATCGCATACTTAATCAACACATTCTTTATAAGGGACATGGTGGCGAAACCACCTGTTAAGAAGGTTACATACGATGCCTTCCTTAAAGCGATTGACGTAGGCGTTGTTGACAAGGTGCAAAAGATGGGAGGCAACATCGTCTTTCAGCTTAAGCCGGATTACATCGCCGTGCACGATGAGAAGAGCGGCAAGTATAAGTTTGAAAAACTTGAAACTAAAAACAAAGCTAAGGATAAAACAAACGAGACTAATAAGGACAAGCTTGAAAATGCACTTAGGCCGCAAGAGGAGCCTGTAAGGGTATTCATCACTGGCGAGTGGGACTATGCAGGTCTTACTGAGAAGCTTGAGGCGAAGGGAGTCCACTTCGGTAGTGAAATCATCGAGAAGCCATCGATATTTATGAGCATACTTGGCTTCTTATTACCTATAGTAACCTTCATCATCATGGCTCTGATATTATCCAAGATACTTTTCAAGGATATGGGAGGCGGACTAGATAAGTTCGGCTTCGGCAAATCGGGTGCCAAGGTATATGTTAAAGGCAAGCAAAAGAAGACCTTCGAAGATGTCGCAGGTCAAGAGGAAGCGAAGGAGATGCTCCTTGAGATAGTCGACTTCCTGCACTACCCTGAAAGGTACGCCAAGATAGGCGCGAACCTTCCTAAAGGCGCGCTACTTGTAGGACCTCCAGGAACAGGTAAGACGCTACTTGCACAAGCAGTTGCGGGCGAGGCTGATGTGCCTTTCATCTCTATATCAGGTTCGTCCTTCGTAGAGATGTTCGTAGGACTTGCAGCCAAGAGGGTCAGAGACTTATTCAAGGAAGCACAAGAGAAGGCGCCTTGCATCATATTCATAGACGAGATCGACGCCATAGGTAAGTCGCGTGAAGCAAGTTTCTCTTCAAATGACGAGAGAGAGCAAGCACTTAACCAACTACTTACTGAGATGGACGGCTTCGACTCTAAGAAGGGTATAGTAATCTTAGCAGCGACAAACAGACCAGAAGTACTAGATCCTGCACTACTTCGTCCAGGCCGATTTGACAGGCGTATACCAGTAGAGCTACCGGACCTTAACGGCAGAATCGCCGTTTTGAAGGTGCACTCTAAGAACATTAAGATGGCCGACGATGTAGATTTTAAGAAGATAGGTCTACTTACTGCTGGCGCATCAGGAGCCGACCTTGCTAATATTGTGAACGAGGCGGCACTTAGAGCGGTTAGAAACAAAAGAGATTATGTAATACAAGAAGACCTCCAAGAGTCTGTAGAAGTAGTCATAGTCGGCTACCAAAGAAAGACTATGATTATATCGAAGAAGGAGCGCGAGATGATCAGCTACCACGAAGTTGGTCACGCGATAGTTGCTGCGGTGCAAAAGAAGAGCGCCCCAGTTGAGAAGATCACAATCATACCGAGGACTTCAGGCGCACTTGGCTACACACTGCAATCCGATACAGAAGAGAAGTTCCTTATGGACAAGGAAGAGCTATTCAATATGATGGTTACAGCATCAGGTGGTAGAGCCGCTGAAGAGATAGTCTTTGGCGAGATCACTACAGGTGCAAGTAACGACATAGAGCAGATCACAAACATCGCAAGGAACATGGTTATGCGCTACGGTATGAGCGACGATTTCCCTATGATGAGCCTTATGAGCGAGGGCAGCCGCTACCTTGGAGGAAGGGGCGAGCTTACTGCGAGTGAGGAGACTTTTGCTAAGGTTGATAGCATAGTTAAAAAACTCATTGCGGACGCTTACGAAAAGGCGAAGGAGATACTTCGTGAGAACAGAACTAAGCTTGATAGCATTTCAAAATTCCTTATCGAGAAGGAAACCATCAGTGGAGAAGAGTTTATGAAGATCTTTAACGAGAGTGATGCTAAAGAAGCTGAAGAAAATTCTGATAGCGAGGAGCCTATTAGCACAGAAGAAAATACTAATAGCGATGAGCCTATTAACACAGAAGAAGATACTAATAGTGACGAGCCTATTAACACAGAAGAAAAAACAAAAGATGACGAGGCTAGCAAGACAGAAAATATTGACGATACTAATGAAGAATATAAGGAGTAGATAGTGAGGTAGATTATGAGCTATATACTAATAGTTGACGACGAAACAACGATAACTGACATTATCGAGTTTAATTTACAAAAGGAAGGTTTTGAAGTAAAGTCGGTTCACGACGGCAAGGAAGCGCTGCTTTCTGTTAGTGAGAAGGAACCCGACCTTATGCTTTTAGACGTGATGATGCCTGAGATGGACGGTTTTAAGACGCTTGAACTCTTAAGGCAAAAGTACAAGTTCCCGATCCTTATGCTGACTGCGAAGGAAGAGGAGTCTGACAAGGTAAGGGGTCTTGAGCTAGGTGCGGACGACTACATCACAAAGCCATTTGGCATTCGTGAGCTTATAGCGAGAGTCGAGGCGAACCTTAGACGCGTACCAAAGTCAAAGCCTGCTGTGACATCCATTGAGCTTGGTGACATCAGGCTCGACCTTACCATATTACAAGCATACAAGTACGATAAGCCAGTTGAATTAACTCTACGCGAGTTCGAAGTCTTAAAGTATTTAATGCAGCATCCAAACGAAGTATTCTCGAGAGCACAGCTGCTTAAAGATGTTTGGGGCTACGACTATGTTGGCGATGTAAGAACTGTCGACGTAACTATCAGACGTGTGCGTGAGAAGATCGACGAAAAGGTAGACGACGACTACAAGTACATCAAGACAAGAAGAACTATGGGTTACTACATCTCAAATGAAGTTTAATTCGATAAAGTTCAGGTTTGTCATCATTTACGCATCACTAGTACTCTTCGTGCTAGTGAGCGTTGCTGCGTTCATAGTTACAGGACTTGAGAACGAACTGATGAAGGGCCTAAAGGACGACATCAAAAAGCAGGTTGAGACGATGACATCAACCTCGAGATACTTCACGAAGGAGAACTGGTCCGACGAGGACACCATAGAGCACATACAAACCGTTATTAATGAGAACAGATTCAATGCCGATGAGCTAGTCTACGTTATAAGTAACGACAGCTACCCTGCTGTAATTGCAGGTAATGATGAGAAGACGAGGTTCATAGTCGGAAAGAACGCCTACGACGTGGACTCGATAAACCAAGCAATGCTACTTGAGGCACTAAAGGGTAACCTTGCAGAGAACACCATAGGCGATGGCATAGACCTAGACGTCCACCTAAGCTACCCCGTTGTAACAGACAGAGGTCAGGTCAAGGGCGTTGTCTACGTAATCAGCTCTACCAAGATGGTCGAGGCGACAGTAAAGAAGGCAAGGCAGCTACTTACTGTAATCAGTATCGCAGCCATCTTTGTGACTATACTTATCGCATATCTACTTGCCGCGTCCATAGTTTCGCCTATCAGTAGCTTAACTCAGAAGGCAAAGAGACTTGCAGAGGGCGACTTTACACAAAGGGTTGAGGTAAGGAGCAATGACGAGATAGGTAAGCTTGCGTCCATGTTTAACACTCTAACTGGAGAACTGAACAAGACCATTAGCGAGAAGGACTTGGAGCAAAAGAAGCTCGAAACCATATTTACAAACATGACTGAGGCCATCATCGCGCTAAACAGTCAAGGCGAGCTTATACATGCGAACTCTGTTGCACAAAAACTTATTGACATAGATATCAAGAGGGACGCGCAAAGGTACTTCAACCTCGACAAGGTGGGTCTATCGTCGATCAACTTCGACAATCCATACACTCTTGAAGGCGAGGAAGAGATAGAGCTTAAGGGCGGTGTCTACAAGATGACCTACGCTCCATTCGAAAACGAGGACTATAGTCTTGGCGGCATCATCATTATGTTCCAAGATATAACTAAGGAGCACAGACTTGACAATATGCGTAAGGAGTTCGTTGCCAATGTTTCGCACGAACTAAAGACACCTATCACGGCGATAAGGTCCTACTCAGAGACGCTGCTTGAAGGCGGAGTGCCTGAGGAGTTGCAAAGTAAGTTCTTAGGCGTTATCGAGAAGGAAGCAGACAGGATGAACAGATTAGTTCTTGACCTACTCTTGCTATCGAATATCGACTACAAGAAGGGCGAGGACGTAAAGGCTGTGTGCATGAATGAGAAGGTGAAGGACGCCATAGATAAGCTTAAGATACTAGCTGACGAGAAGAAGCAAAAGCTTATCTACACAATCGCCTCTGAGCCTATCATGGCTTTAATCGATCTAGACGCGCTTGAACAGATCATCACTAACCTTATATCAAACGCGATCAAGTATACCAACGAAGGTGGCACTATAGAAGTAAAACTATATTCAGTACTTGGCAAGGCACACCTTGATGTCATTGATAACGGCATAGGTATACCTGAGAAGGATCAAAAGAGAATCTTCGAACGCTTCTACAGAGTTGAGAAGGGACGCTCGAGGAAGATGGGTGGAACAGGTCTTGGTCTATCCATCGCTAAGGAGATGGCGAACGCATACAAGGCAGACATAGTCTTCACATCGAAGTTTGGTATCGGCTCGACATTCACATTTTTAATCAGCGAATACAAAGAAACAAAAGTGTAACATTTATTTAATACAACTGTAATATTACTTCCAACCTTTCTATGTTATAATTGATATAGATAAGGAGGGAAGGTATGAAAAGAGTCTTAATCTTTATTTTATGCCTTTTCATATTCACAAGTGGATCAATTTCTTTTGCAAAAGATGCATATGTATTTAGGGTAAAAGCGCCCGATCATGATATATATTCGACTATTGACGAAGTATTACTTATCAACGGCAGTGCACCGAGAAACACAGAGGTCGAGATTAAGCACTCGCTAAAGGACTTAAGCTACAAGGAATTCGAAAGCTACAAGGACAAGTATCCTAAGCTTGACGACTTTACTAAGCACTTCGAGGAAGAAAAGATCAAAGACGATGGATATGAAGAGCTATCAAAAACAAGTATAAGTGTTGGATCACTAGGCATATTCTCCAAGAAGCTTACTCTTATGAAGGGTCTTAACAAGATCGTAGTAAGTGACAAGGACAAGATGCAAAAGGTTTTCTACATATACTTAACTGACGCGGATAAGCTAAGTGAGAGTATAACTTTTATGAAGACCATCGATCTAATAAAAAATTTGAGATAGGAGGAGCTAGATTGAGAGAAAGAATCAAGACAGCCCTTCTTTTTTTCTTGATTATTTTTGCCATATTCTTAAGTTCGAAGCTATGGCTCGACTTTTCAAGTGAGAGGAAAGACTCCATTGAGGCAAAGGAGAAAGAGAAGGTAGAGCTAAAGGACTACATCAGTGCTGAGACTGCTATAGTCAGCTTTGCAAAAGACAAAAAAACCGTTTTAGACAACCCTGGGGAGCAAGGACTCTTCCATAGTTTCAAAGGGCTTTTTTCTGATGTCTTTACGAAGAACGACTACAAGGTCTCACTTATCAGCCAAAATGAGTACGAAAGCTTGATCACTAGCTCAAGATGTGTTGTCTTCACCTTTATCGATAATTTCCCGCTAAGGCTTATTGCCAGAACCTTCAACATCATTGAAAAGAACAACTTTATAGATAACGATAAAAACATAAAAGAGGTCGCAGTGCTTTTATACAGCGGCACAGCCATATTCAAGACCGACACATCCATATACAAGCTTACAGGTCTTAACACGTCTCTTTCACTTGCAAACTCCATAGTATCAAATCTTGAACTTAAGCCAAACCTTGCCTACTACTACAACGCATCGACCCTACTTGGCGAGAAGAGCCCCTTATACATTCCGTATCAAGATGAGTTCGCAAGCTACATCTTCGACGAGTACACAGAGGCACACGACTTCGATATACTCGAGCGTGACAATGCTAGGAGCTTTGCGCAAAGATTTTTTGACAAGGAGTTTAAGTATCTAAAGGAGATTGAGGAGAAGGATTTCTCCAAGATATACAGCTACGGCTCAGAGGTAGTCAAGCTTAAGTACGACGGCTCCATAGAGTACTTCGACCCGCTTAAGAAGATGCACAAGGAGAGAAACCTTCTTAAGTCGATAGAGACCGCGATAGCCTTCTTGCAAAACGACATCATGGAAGAGCACGCACTTAAGCTATCCAAGATAGAAGAGATTACAAGCGAGGACAAACTTGGCTACAGAATCAGCTTCGACTACTACCTAGATGGTATGAAGGTCTGCTACGAGAAGGACTCCGATTACTACGCATCAGTAGATGTCTTCATGGACGAAGTGCGCTTTGCTACAGTTAATAAGGCAAGCTTCAACAAGTACTCCGCCGAGGCCTTCTATACAAAGAACATACTTGATCTTATAGAAAAGAAGGCAAGCGTTTTCCATCTTGCGCCTGATGAGAACCCACTCAAGGCCATAAACAAGATAAGCATAGTCTACCTGGTAAGAAGAGAAGAGAGCGTACTAGTACCTATGATTAGGATAGACACAAATAAGGCGTACTACATCTTCGATGCGAAGACATTTGAGCTGATAAAGGAGAGAGATTATGAACTGGAACAAAGCTAAATCCATACTCCTAATATGCTTTATGCTCATAGACTTGGTGCTTCTTACTATGTATGTGAAAAAGACAAAGGAGAGCACGAAGGATCTATCCATGGACAAAGCAGATGTGGTAGAGATACTAGAGGGACAAGGCATCAAAGTGGACGAGAAAGAACTCAAGGAAGGCGGCGAGTACAAAGGCTACATACTTAAGTACTACGACTTCGACCTTGATAAGATAAACAAGAACTTTTTTAATGGCGAGGCAGAGCTTGACGACAGATACGATCTTAAACTACTCATAAAGGACGAGAAAAGCGTCTCGCTATCGCAAGGAACACTTTTTAGCTACATGGACGCATCCGAGATAGAGAAGTATCCGGATATGAACCTAGAGAAGGCAGTAAAACTTGCAAACGACTTTATGAAAGAGAAGGAGCTACTTGTGCGCGGCACTACCTTTGATGGCGCCTACAAGGACGAGGACAGCTACCAAGTGCACTTTGCAATAAAGTATGAGGGTAAGTACCTAGAGAACTCCTTTATCAACTTCACCATAGACAAAAGAGGAGTCAGAAGAGTCGACGCGATGTGCCTAGAGTACATCAACACAGAGGACGAAGACTTTACACTTGACGCGGTGAAAGACAAGATACTTTCCATCATCGATAAGCCCGAAGTCAAAGGCAAGAGCATAGACAGAGTAGACATGTGCTACTTTATCGACCAAGTGACACTAGACCAAGCAAGCGAGCTTAAGATCACAAGGCTTAGAGCAGTACCGCACTGGAGGATAACCTTCAAAGACGGCTACAAGATGATACTTTAACGAAGGGACAGATATGAAAGATACAGTAAAATTTTGCTCATTGAGCTCCGGCAGCTGCGGCAACGTAAGCTACATCGAGTACAAAGATACCAAGCTACTAGTCGATGCAGGACTCAACGGAGTTACAACAGAGAATGCACTAAAAGAGATTGGTGTCGACATCAAGGACATAGATGGAGTCGTACTAACACACGAGCACAGAGACCACGTGCAAGGCGCAGGCATACTATCGAGAAAGTACGGCCTAAAGATATACGCAAACGAGAAGACCTACCTCGCATCACTACCGCGCATAGGCTCAGTTAAAGAGAGCATGGTTCATGTTTTTGATGGAGACTTCGAAATTAAAGACATAGGCATAAAGCCATTTAAGATATATCACGACGCCTACGACCCAGTTGGCCTCGCCATATACACAGGCAGTAAAAAAGTCAGCATACTTACAGACACAGGCCTTGTCGATGATGAGATAAAAGACGCCATAAAAGACTCAGACATCTACTACATCGAAAGCAATCACGACACAGAGATGCTCGAGAGAGGTCCATACAGCTACTACCTAAAGAATAGAGTGCGTTCAAACGAAGGACACCTCTCCAACATGCAGGCAGCAGATCTGATTAAAGATTCACTCAAAGACAAAAACGAGCTAGTCTTCCTAGCGCATCTCTCACACGAGAACAACACAGAAAAGCTAGCCTACGTCACAGTCTATAGAGAGCTACTTAGCTCGGGCAGAAAAGCAGAAGACTTTAGACTAAGAGTCACACATAGATTAAAAAGAACACTGCTATACGAGGTGGATTAAATGCTGAAAATCGATATGATAGTCCTAGGTAGGATCAAGGAAAAATATTTAAACGAGGCCATAGACGAGTATAAGAAGAGACTCTCACGCTTCACAACACTCAATATTATAGAGCTCAAAGACAGAGACAAACCCGATAAACTCTCAGACGCCGAGCTAGAAAAGATTATAGATGAAGAGTCAGAAGAGATACTTGCAAGAGTGGATGAGACAAGCTACATCATCACACTCGAGATAGCGGGAAAGCTGCTAACAAGCGAAGAATTCGCAGAAAAAGTTAAAGAGGTAGCAGTCAGTGGCTACTCCAAAATCACCTTGATTATAGGAGGCTCAAACGGCTTTAATAAGAAAGTCTCAGATAAAGCAGATTTAAAGCTAAGCTTCGGCAGAATGACCATGAATCATAAGCTGATGAGAGTGGTTTTGATGGAGCAAATTTTCCGCTGCTTCAAAATTATAAATGGTGAGGCATATCACAAATAAGTTTATAAATTAAGAAAGGATAGAGATTTTATTTTTCTCTGTCCTTTGTTTTTGACTAAATATATAATTTTTAAAAAGTATTATTTGCGCAATAAACTGAACAAAGTAAGTCATTGCACATCGAAAATTATTTTCTTTCGCTTGCTGGTCTACATAAATTGTTAATTTCTAAACTCGATGTCTTGCGAATTCATATTCGTTCGCTGCGCTCAGCTAGATGAATTCGCGGGCAGACATCTTCATTAAGAAATTAATCCAATTTATTCCGAATGCTGCGCTCGCGAAAATCAATTTTCTTATTATTTAGCTAAGGTAAATAAAATAATTCTGATCAAACTTCTTACCCTTGTCAATGAACCGTCACTATACAAGATTTTTTGGAGCAATGAAGAACCCCGTCCATAGACGGACAGGAACCTTTACGCTAGGCTGGATGAGACGAAGATGATTGTACCAAGTCGCTCAACCACTTAGTTCGCGGAGAAGTTGAGATGATTTTGCGTTGTACAGAATTTTTTGGAGCGAGTCGTATGATTAATACGTCGCAGTGACAAAAAATTCGAAACTAGCAAAAGGGCTCAACTTAATGCGAAATAAGTCGAGCATTGCTGACAAACGAACGAGTTTCAGGCGCCAATTGAACAAAAAATCCCTATCTATCAGCCATTTTTATTTGAAGTTCATCCTCGTTTATCCCAAACATAGCCTTACCCAGTCCAGTCGCCACCTCAGCTATAATCTTGTTATCTTCATAATTTTTCACTGCCTTAACTATTGCCTTAGCTCTTCTTTCTGGGTCTTCGCTCTTAAATATACCGCTTCCAACGAAGACACCTTCAGCACCAAGTCTTCTCATTAGTGCTGCGTCTTGAGGTGTTGCGACACCGCCAGCTGAGAAGTTTAGTACAGGTAGTCTTTTGTTGTCGTGAACGTATTTTACTATATCGTAGCTAACTCTATATTCTTTTGCAAAAGTATAGAGCTCGTCTTCTCTTTTTGAAACAAGTAGAGAGATACCGCCAAGTATTTGTCTTAAGTGGCTTACAGCTTGTACAACGTCGCCTGTACCTGCTTCACCCTTGCTTCTAATCATCGATGCACCTTCTTCGATCCTTCTAAGTGCTTCGCCAAGATCTCTTGCACCGCAAACAAATGGCACGTCGAATTGGTATTTGTCTATGTGATTGTCGTTATCAGCCTTTGACAAAACTTCTGATTCATCGACGTAGTCAATGCCTAAGGCTTCCAAAACCCCTGCTTCAACAAAGTGACCGATTCTGCACTTCGCCATAACAGGGATTTTAACAGCTTTTTTTATCTCAAGAATCATTTGTGGATCGCTCATTCTAGCAACGCCGCCTTCGCGTCTGATGTCCGCAGGTACCCTCTCAAGCGCCATGACAGCGCATGCTCCAGCACTTTCGGCAATCTTCGCTTCCTCAGGATTAGTAACGTCCATGATGACGCCGCCCTTAAGTGTATTTGTAAAGTCTAAAAATTTTTTATTCATAATATTCCTCCTCTTTTATAGCTATTATACTTGGATTATGGTATAATTAAAAGTACCAATTATGATTATTTTGATGGTACCAGATAGGAGGAGCTATGCAAATAGATTTGAAAGGCGATAGGCCTATTTATGAAGAGATATATGAATATTTTAAGGATGCAATACTTGAAGGACGCTTCAAAAAAGGCGAGAGGCTGCCATCTAAGAGGACTCTTGCTAAGGAGATGTCTGTCGCTACGAATACTGTTAGAGCGGCATACGACGCCCTTAGCTGCGAAGGCTACATAGAGAGCGTCGAGAAGCGCGGCTACTTCGTTAGCGAGATCGGCTCCTTGTATAATTTTAAGGCGGAGCCCATAAACGCGGCTAGACCAGAGAAGGAGAGCTACAAATACTCCTTTGCCATCAGCGAAGGGGATAAAGAAAGTTACCCAATAGACAAATTTAAAAAGATTTTCACGCAAGAGGTAATTTACGACGAGGAATTTTATGAGAGGGACTATCAAGGCCTTTATGGCCTGCGCCACGAGATCAAGAATTACCTCTTCAAGGCGCGCGGCATCAAGACTAGCGAGGATAATATCATCATCAGTTCGGGTCTTGAGCAGCTTTTGACTATAGTCTTCATCATTTTGGATAAAAAGCTTCGCCTTGGCCTTGAAAACCCAGGCTACAAGGAGCTCAAAACGCTTTTGAAGCTCAATAATATTGACTACGAGCCCATCAGCCTGGATCATAGCGGGATGAACTTCGAGCGCTTTAAGCGTGCAAACCTTACAGCTGCGCTACTTACCCCGTCAAATCAATTTCCAACGGCGACCGTCATGCCGATTAAGAGGCGTTTCGAGTTTTTGAACTGGGCTTATGGTGCAAGCGGCCGCTACATCATAGAAGATGACTACGACAGCGAGTTTAGGTACTCATCGAGAGCACTCTCACCCTTAAAGAGCCTCGACGAGATGGATAAAGTCATCTACATTGCGAATTTTTCAAAATCCATTAGCCCCTTATTAAGACTGAGCTACATGGTTCTGCCGAACGAGCTACTTAAGAGGTACTACGAGGTCAAGCCGCAGATTAACTCGACCGTGTCAAACATAGTTCAGATACTTGTCAAAGACTTTATGAAGGGCGGTCACTTTGAAAGGCAGCTCAACAGAATGAAGGGCATTTACAATAAGAAGCGCCTCGTGTTACTTGATGAGCTCGAGGACATCCCGGGTGTTCACGCCATCGACTCCATGGCCGGCATGCATCTAAAAGTTTATGTCGATGGTATTGACGATTATGAGGCCATTGTCAAGGCGCTTAAAAAGAAAAGCGTAAAAGCGTCAAAACTTAAAGACTATTACCTAAGTGAAGAGCCTATTGCGAAGGACGCACTACTACTTGGTTACGGGGCTATGGCTGAGGACGAGATCCGCTCTGCCATGAGCATAGTGAAAAAAATAATTCTGGACTTTAAAAAATAGTAAATTTATTATATAATAAGTATATATGAGGAGGAAATCATGAGTATTAAGATTATAACAGATTCGGCTTCAGATATAGGTAAAGACTTAGCTAAGGACTTTTCTATAGACATTATGCCAATCGCCATTATGAAAGATGACAAAACTTACCTAGATGGCGTCGACATCAGCGGCAAAGAGATCTACGATGATATGAGAAATGGCGCTGTTTACAAGACTGGAGCAATCGCTCCGCACGAATACGAAGTGAAATTTGAGGAAGTTTTAAATAAATATGATAAGGCGATATACGTATCGCTTTCTACTGGTATGTCGTCAACTTTTAACAACGCAGTTCTTGCGAAGAACTCTTTGGGCATAGGTGATGACAGGCTTTTACTAGTTGACTCGCGCGGCGCATCCATGGGCCAAGGTATGATGGCTATAAATCTTGCGAAGCTTGCGAAGGGGGGCATGAGCTTTGATGAGCTTAAGATTTATGCGGATAATTTTGTGAAGAACACGAGATATGTTTTCTTCGTCGATTCGCTTGAGTACTTGCAAAGAGGCGGCAGAGTCTCGAAGCTTAAGGCGACTATCGGCAATTTAATCAATATGAAGGTAATTCTTGATGTGCATGCGGACGGCGTAATTTATACAAAAGACAAGGGTAGAGGCACTAAGAGAGCTATAGAAAAAACAGTAGACATATTTGAGGAAGAGGTCGGACACGAGCTTTATGATGACAGGATCATGGTTTGCCACGCAGATTGCATTGAGCTTGCGACTAAGGTAAGGGATGCGCTTGTAGAAAAGTATCCCGATAAGCTTATAGAACTAAATCCATTTGCGGTATGCATAGGCGCTCATACAGGTCCAGGCACAGTTCATATATGCGCAGTGAAAAAATTTAACTAGCTAAATACTTGTATAAGATATTAGAAGGGACAGAGCGAATCTGTCCCTTTTTGTACATTTTAATTTTTTGGCGCAATAAATTAACTCAGTATGATTGATTTTGCAGAGAAAGCGGATGGATAAGGCGATGCAATTTTACCCTTGCCAATGAACCTGATGAAACAAATTTTGAAGAACCTCGCATGCTAAAGCATTCGAGAACCTTTGCGCTATGATGAGCAAGCGTGATGATTGGGCGATGTGGATCGACGAGGCAAGCGCAGTGTACTAAACGTACTCGAGCATTGCACATCAAAAAGCGTTAAGTCCATGCACCAAGAGAACGAGTGTTAGCGATGTTCGATTGGCTATGCATGCCTTATGCCAGAGTTTACAAAGAGACGGAACGAAGTGAACGTCGATTTGATTAAACTTACGGCTTTCCTTCGCTTGCTGGTCTACGAAAACTGATAATTTCTAAGCTTACTCACCTGTGGTCTCATATCCGTTCGCTTCGCTCAGCTAGATGAGCCCACGGCCGGCTCGTTGCGCCAAGAAATTAAAACAGTTTTCTCCGAATGCTGCGCTCGTGAATAACAATTTTCTCACTATTAAGATATTATAGATGGAACGAATTCAAGGGCGCGCTTGAACAAAAAATTATACAAAGAAAGGAAGGATTATTACACTTAATATGCCACTAATCACCAAACTCATCGAACTTGCCGCTCCACACAGCTCATTCATATTATTTGCCTTGGCTGTGCCTATCGCGTGGGATGCGCTTCCGAGTGCGACTCCCTTTGCTATGTCTGACTTTATCTTCATAAGTTTAAAGACTGCATCACTGACCATGGCGCCGAATATGCCTGTGAATATAATCGTAAAGACTGTTATCGAGACTATGCCGCCCATGGACCTCGAGACGTCTATACCTATCGCTGTGGTGATGGACTTTGGCATAAGTGTTATGAAGTGCACCTTCTCAAGTAGGAAGATCTTGTAGATTACAAAGACTGTCAGTAGGGACGAGAAGACTCCGAAGACTATGCTTAGGGCTATGGGTACTATGTCCTTTTCTATGGTCTTAAGCTCTTCGTATAATGGAAAGGCTAGGGCTATGGTTGCTGGTGTTAGTAGCACGCTCACATACTTTGCGCCTGACTGATAAGTTTTGGTGTCTATATTAAAGCTCAACAAGATGGCCATGTCGACTGCGATTGCAAAGAGCAAGGGATTGACGAAGGACCACTTAAGTTTCTTTTTTATGTATACAAAGAAAAAGTAGGGTGCTACTGTTAAGATTAGCATAATTATGGCTTTCATTACTTATCCCTCCTTAGCTTTAGTAGGCTCTCGCAGAACTTGCCTGTCGTTGCCATAACGAAGACTGTCGAGACAACTATGGCTGCGATGACTGGCACTAGCATCGCCTTAAGGTCTAGGAAGCTGTCGATTAGTGAGACGGCGCTCGGGATGAATGTTAGAGGCATAATCTTAATCAGCGCCTTGCACACGCCTTCGACCTTCTCCTTCTTCACGATTCTTAGCTCTAAGAGCAAAAACAGTATGATGATGCCGTATATGCTTGCAGGCATCGTTATGGGTATGTGCTTTGACAAAAATTCGCTCACGCATGTGACTATTAATACAATTATAATTCCGAAAATTGTGTTCAAACGTATCACTCCTTATACTTTTACTAGTATATCATCTATTGCGCGCTGTGCAAAGTATATTTTTCAATCATACATATAAATTTTATCTATACTAAGAGGGCCTTATATTGTAAGTTCTTATATAGGCGAGTAATTTCCTAAAAACGATTGACATATCTAGTATTATGGACTATATTATATATAAATTGTAAGAATAATTTTTTAGACACATAATTTACACCACCCAAAAAACGTTCATTGGCCGGACGTTTTTTTTGTTTGCAAAAAGTTGTTTCGGGGTAAAATATTAGCATAGGGGAGGATGAATTATGTACAAATTTATGAAGAAAATTCCAGGAGGCTTGCTTCTGATTCCAATGCTGATTAGTGCTGTGTTTGCAACATTTTGCCCTAATCTTTTTTACATTGGAGGACTTACTGAAGCCTTATTTACTAAGAAGGGTATCAACTACATTGTAGCACTTATAACATTTTGCTCGGCAACATCTCTTGACTTCAAATCACTTGCCAAGGTTTTGAAGAAGCAAGGACTAATGCTTTTAGTTAAAATCATTTTATGTATGGCATTTTCACTTTTATTTTTCAAATTTTTCGGTGAAACAGGTGTATGGGGTATCAGCTTACTAAGCTTTGTATGCGTTTTGGCATCTCTAAACCCATCGCTATATATAGCTTTGACTAAGGACTATGCAACAAAGACTGATGAGAGCGCCTTTGGTCTACTTGGACTTCTATGCTTACCTGTATTTCCTATCATAATATACTCTGTTGCGCAATCGCAAGCTATCGACTTTTCGCCGATAATTTCTACACTAATACCTTTAATCTTAGGTATCTTGATTGCTAACTTTGACAAGGACTTCGCAAGTATATTCAAAGGTTCGACAACTATGCTTACTCCATTTATGGGATGGAGCTTCGGTACAGGTATCAACCTTATCGAGTCATTCAAATCAGGTTTACAAGGCCTAGTTTTAGTAGTGATCTTCTACGTGCTTATAGCTCTACCTATCTATTTATTTGAAGTTAAGGTTCTTAAAGGTAATGGCGTAAGCGCGCTAGGTATGTCATCTATGGCAGGTCTTACTGTATCTGTGCCACTAATACTTTCGCAAAACTCTGACTACCTTGCATCGATTGCAGGTACAGCCGCATCGCAGATAGCCTTAGGCGTTGTACTTACTTCTGTAATCACACCTATGCTTGTAAAGATGCTTGCAAAGAAAAAGGGTTTACAAATTAATCAATAAGGAGAGGGATTATGAATAAATTTTATGAATTAGCTGAAAAAATGCAAGACGAAACCATCAAGATGAGAAGGGATCTACATCAAATCCCTGAGATAGGTCTTGAAGTAGAGAAGACTTGCGACTACATTGAAGGAAAGCTTAAAGAGATAGGCCTTGAGCCAGTTAGATATGGTAACAGTGGTATATCCGCAATCATCGACTCGGGTAAAGATGGAAAGTGTTTACTACTAAGAGCAGACATGGACGCTTTGCCAATGAGCGAAGACAACGACTTGCCATTTAAGGCTACTAACGGCTGTGCACACACTTGCGGCCACGACACTCACGCAGCCATGCTTATGAGCGCTGCAAAGATACTAAATGACAACAAGGATCAATTCAAGGGCAAGGTTAAGCTTATGTTCCAATCTGCTGAGGAGATCTTCAAGGGCTCACGCTTTATGATCGAGCATGGCATACTTGAGAACCCAAAGGTTGATGCTGCACTTGCTATGCACACTTCACTTGACGAAGAACCGGGCTCCTTCGGCTACAATCTTGGATACATGACTACATCATGCGACAACTTCAAGATTACCATAGTAGGCAAGGGCTCACACGGCGCTTATCCACATACAGCGCACGACCCTATATACGCAGGAGTGCTTTTATATACACACTTTATGGAGCTTATCGCAAGAGAGAAAGATCCAAACAAGGTTGCAACACTAACATTTGGTCAATTCACAGCAGGCAGCAACTCAAACATCATACCGAACGAGTGCGTAATGCAAGGAACACTAAGAACTTATCAGCCAGAAGTCAGAGAGTACACTAAAGCTAGGATGGCAGACGCAGTTAAGGCTGTAGAAGTTCTTACACAAACTAAGATCGACGTAGACTACTTCAGCGGCGTGCCAAGTCTATACTCCGACCCATCTCTTACAGAGTTCTTCGCAGATACAATCAAGGAGAACATGGACCTTAAGGCGATTAAGGACAGCAAGATCATGGCATCAGAAGACATGGCTTGCGTTGCAGAAAAAGTTAAGACAACATACTTAATGCTTAACATGAAGACAAAGGGCTGCGATGCTGCTCACCACAATCCAAAGGTAATCTTCAACGAAGACGCACTTAAGTATGGAACAGCAATCTTTGCTATATGCGCTGTAAACTATCTTAATAAGTTTGACAAGTAAATAGAATATTGATATAAATATAGCTGGACACGAATATGTGCCCAGCTATTTTATGCGTGATAACTTATAAGTACTTGACAAAGCTACTCAAGCTCTTCATCATCAAGTGCTTCAATCTTATCAAAGTCAATATTGAATTCTTTTTCAAACTCTTCCATGCTAATGAGTCTCTCTTTATTCTTTCTCATCAAGGCGAGTCTTCTCTTAGCAAGCTCTAAGTCTTTTAAATCTTCTAATACATTATCTAGCTCCATATACATCACCACTAACATTATATCACAAAGGGATATTAATTTGTGGCAATTTATGCTCTTTCGTGTTATAATATAGGTACTTATAAGCGAGGTGAGTTTATGCAGCTTGATATATATAATGAGCCAATCGTTTTCGATGCGAGTGCGGATGATATAAAAAAGGCGGCTTTTGAAAAATTTCATACTAAGTATGCGTCTGATTGGATAGCTCTTGACTACCTAAGTGATGACTTTATACATAAAATTAAAGAATGCGCAGAAAGGCTCAAAGAGAACTTCGATGCCTTAGTCATTGCCGGTATAGGCGGCTCCTTCATAGGTGCTAAGGCCTTTATCGACGCTTTATCAAGTGAGTTTCCTGTATACTTTGTAGGTAACAACCTTGACAGCGCATGCATTAATAAGCTCTTTGATGAGCTTGAAGGAAAGCGCTACGCAGTAAACGTGATTAGTAAGTCTGGCACGACTATGGAGACCAAGCTTGTCTTCGAAATTTTACTTGATGATATGAAGAAGAAGGGCTTTGACCTTATGCATAGCGTAGTTGTCACTAGCTCTGAATCGAGTGAATTACATAAGTTCGCAGTTGAAAACAAGACACAATTCTTTGATATACCTGAGGATATTGGCGGACGCTACAGTGTCTTTACTGCAGTTGGTCTTTTGCCAATGGCGGTGGCAGGTCTTGACATAGACTCAGCCATAAAATCCATACGCAAGGCGAAATGTGCTTACTACGAAAGAAGTGAAGCTAATCTTGCACTTGACTACGCCTACTATAGACATAAGGCAGCTAAAGCTTATGCACTTGAGTTTATAAGCATCTACGAGGAAAGACTTGCTTCATTTACTGAGTGGATAAAGCAGCTACTGTGTGAGTCGCTTGCTAAGGATGAGAAGGGACTCATAGTTTCGAACCTTAAGTATACTCAGGACCTGCACTCTATGGGACAGCTCTTGCAAGAGGGCAGAAGAAACATCATAGAGACGCATATATTTGCAAAGGCTTGCAGGGAATCTAACGAAGGGCTACAGAACTTAGAGAGGATTAACGAGATCGCCTTCAAGGCAACTGTTAAGGCGCATCACATGGGAGGCGTGCCAAGCTCTGTAATTAGGCTTAGTACTATAGACGAAGAAACTTTATCAGAGCTTGCGATATTCTACATGGCTTCTTGCGTATACAACGCCTGCATGGATGATGTGGAGCCTTATGGTCAACCGGGGGTCGAAGTTTACAAAGAAAAAATCAGAACTATATTAGGAGAGTGATACTATGTTAGCAAAAATTTTAAAAGAGGAAGGCTTATTAAAGAGCATAAACGGTGTTAATTTCGTTCATAAGGTATTGAAGAAGGGCGAAGTAATCGATAAGCACAATCATCCTGGTAAGGAGATAGTCTTTGCAGTTATGAAGGGCGCCTTCGAGATTACTATAGCTGAGAGCGAAAAGCACAAAGTTGTGGCGGGGGAAGTATTAAACTTTGATGGGGTCAATACCATCAGCGCACTGGCTTTGGAAGACTCTGAAAGCCTTGTTGTGCTTGTAAACAAAGAATAAGATGGAAGAAAGATTACCAGATAGCATTGATTTAAAGAAGATACCGCTTTTTGCATCTTTTACGGATGAGGAGCTTCGCGAGATCAGACGTGGTCTTAAGCTCGAAACATTCAAGCGCGGCGACGCCATATTCTCATCAGGCGACAGCGCAGACAGGATGTTTATAGTCTACGAAGGCTTTATGAAGATATCGATGTACCTTTCAGATGGCAGAGAGCAGATCCTCTACATCTACAAGAAACACGACTTCGTTGGCGGCTTTAACATACTCTATCAAGACAAGTATGTTTACAACGCATCTGCAACAACAAATGCGAAGATCATTGTCATAAGTAAGTATGACTTCGAAAACATCATGCTAAAGAACAAAGACTTCGTCCTAAAAGTTTTGGAGGAAGCCTACTTTAGAATCAGAAAGTCTGAGGAGCTTATCGACAGGCTCTCAGTGATAAACGCGGACATGAAGCTTGCCAAGGCTCTCATCAATCTTATCAAGATCTCAGGCTCAATCACAGACGGCAAGGTCGCAGTCGACCTTAAGATCAACCGCGAGGAGATGGGTTCCTTCACAGGTCTTACGCGCGAGACCATATCCAGAAAGCTTAGTCAGTTCCAAGACGAAGGCATCATAACAGTCGAAAGAAACAAGATTATTATAGAAGATATTAAAAAATTATCAGATAAAACCATATAAGAGGTGTGCTATGGATAAGTTAATGGAAATTAAAGAAGCAAAGGCCGCTGCTGTAGAGGTCTTGCTAAGGCTTGACGAGGCGGTGAAGTCTCTTGATGGTGCGTCAAAGATGAGCATGGTGGACATGTTTGGTGGAGCCTTCTTCAGTGTAATTAAGAGAAAGCATATACAAGAAGCGAACCTTAGTATAAAGGAAGCCGCGATATACCTAAAGAGTCTTAATAAGGAGCTCGGCGACATTGGCATGAGGCTACCTGAAGAGATAAGCGACACTTTGGGAGATAATATTGCAGACATATACTTTGATAATATCTTTACCGATGTGAGAGTTGCAAAAGAGATTAGAGAGAAGCTTGACGAGGTGAGGAGCTTTAGAACAAGTATAGAAAATTTAATAATGAAGCTTGATAAGGAGCTTGATGAAATAAAAGAATGCTAGAGATGTCTCTAGCATTTTTTAATACATTACTTCTCAAGCTCTTCGAACAAGGCATCTATCGAATCAAAGACTGGCCTTTCGCCTTTGTCTATCGATGTCTTTATATCTTCAACTGAGGCCTTTAGTTCATCTATCACATTCTTTGGGTAGACTTCTAGTGGGATCAAAACTATCCTACCATCTTCCTCAACAATTTCAAACTTATCTCCTTGATTCAAATTCATCAAGCTCACTATTTCCTTAGGTATAGTCACTTGCGACTTAGCTTTTAATTCAACTAACATAGCCTTACCTCCTTAGTTAGAATTTCTTACTTTCTAATTATATTATATCTTTCAATAAGAGCTATGTCAATACATATTATTGACAATAATCCTTTATTAGTTATATAATAAACTTGGTGATATGATGTATATATGTAATTTGTGTCCGCGTAAGTGCGGCATAGATAGAGACGAAAAACTTGGTGTGTGCAGAATGAAAAACGAGCTTGCCGTTTCAAAGGCGAGCGTGCATATATTTGAAGAGCCTGTTATATCAGGCACACGTGGTTCGGGTACCATCTTCTTCGCAGGATGCAACCTCTCATGTGTCTTCTGCCAAAACTACGAGATCTCGCAAAACAAAGACGCTCCATTTAAGTACATAAGCAAAGAAAGGCTCGTAGAGATCTTCTTCGAGCTTAAAGCAAGGGGCGTTCACAACATAAACCTAGTCTCTCCTATGCACTTTTCTCATCTTATCAAAGACGCCATCGTTATGGCGAAGGAGAAAGGCTTCGACCTACCCTTCGTTTACAACACAAACAGCTACGAGCTCAAAGAGGCCATAGCCAGTCTCGAAGGGCTCATAGATGTCTACCTAGCCGACTTCAAATACTTCTCTGACAGCTACGCCAATGAGTTCTCACACGCGCCGCACTATAGACAGTACGCGCTTGATGCCATAGACGAGATGCACAGGCAAGTCCCTGAGGTAGTAGTCCGAGACGGCTTAATGAAGAAGGGCGTCATCATACGTCTACTTTTGCTTCCTAATCTATACTTCGATGCAAAGAAAGTGCTTCGCCTTCTATATGGTAAGTATGGCGACAGCGTGATATTCTCACTAATGAATCAGTACCAACCTATGTTCAAGGCAAAGGAGTATAAGAAGATTAACAGGACAGTAAGCGATCTTGAGTACGACAGCTTCGTCGACTATGCAGTGAACCTTGGCATATCGAAGGCCTTTGTTCAAGACAAGCAAGACGGCAAGAACTACACGCCAAACTTTGATTTGGAGGGCGTATAATGATATTTACGGATATGGAGCTAAGAGAGATACTTCTTACTGAGGATAATGTTTTTTTAGAAGAGCTATACAGTAGGGCACGCGAGGCGGCCAAGGCTACTTTTTCGAACAAGATCTACATAAGAGCCTTGATAGAGTTTTCTAACTATTGCAAAGAAGGCTGCTACTACTGCGGCATCAACAGGACGAAGACGAGTGTTAAGAGGTTTCGCTTAAAAGAGGAAGAGATCTACTCAGCGGTAGAGTCTGCATATGAGGCAGGCTTTAGAACCTTCGTCTTGCAAGGCGGCGAGGACATGCACTTTACTGACGAGGCCTTTGCGCGTATCATAAGCCATTTGCATGAGACTTATGATGCAGCCATCACCTTATCCTTAGGTGTGAGGAGTAAAGAAGCCTACAAGATGTTCAAGGACGCAGGGGCAGACAGATTTTTACTAAGACACGAGACGGCGGACGCTGAGATATTTAAAAAGCTGCACCCAGCTGAGCAAAGCCTTGAGAGGAGACTAAGGGCCATCTACGACTTAAAGGAGCTTGGCTACCAAGTCGGCACCGGCTTCATGGTCGGAGCGCCATATACAAGTGTTGACTCTTATATCAAGGACGTAAAATTAATCAGAGACATCGATCCAGCGATGATAGGCATGGGTCCTTTCATACCATCGAAGGGCACACGCTTTGAATCTTATCCACACGGCACGGTCGAGATGACACGCAAATTACTCGCAGTTCTAAGGCTTGAGCACCCCAAGGCACTAATACCATCGACGACTGCCTTAAATACTATTGATGATAATGGTAGAAAATTGGGTATATTATCAGGGGCGAATGTAATCATGCCCAACGTATCACCAAAATTTGCACGCGAGAGCTATAATCTTTATGACGGCAAGAAGGCATCAGGCCTTGAAGCCATAGAAGGAGTGCGCGCGCTAAATGATTATTTAAAAGAATTTGGCTACGAGATAGAATTTTCGAGAGGAGATTACAATGTTTAAATATGATGTTAATTCAGAAAAAGCGGATGAATTTATCAATCATGAGGAGATACTCGCCTCGCTTGAGTATGGAAGGAAAAACAAGCACAACAGAGAGCTAATCAAGGCTGCGATAGAGAAGGCGAAGGAAGTAAAGGGCCTTTCTCACAGAGAAGCCTTCCTTCTTTTATCATCCGAAGAAGAAGATTTGAATGAAGAAGTGTACAAGCTTGCAAACGATATCAAGCGTAAGTTTTATGGCAACAGAATAGTTCTTTTTGCGCCACTTTACTTATCCAACTACTGTGTCAATGGCTGCGTCTACTGTCCATATCACTTAAAGAACAAAACTATACGCAGAAGAAAGCTTACACAAGAGGAGATCAGAAACGAAGTTATCGCACTTCAAGACATGGGTCACAAAAGACTTGCGCTTGAAACAGGCGAAGACCCAGTTCATAACCCAATCGAGTACATACTAGAGTCTATCAAGACCATCTACTCAGTTCATCACAAGGCAGGCGATATAAGAAGGGTCAATGTCAATATCGCTGCGACAACTGTTGAAAACTACAAGAAATTAAAAGATGTCGGCATAGGAACCTACATACTATTCCAAGAGACATACCATAGAAAGAACTACGAGGCACTGCACCCAACAGGACCAAAACATGACTACGCATATCACACAGAGGCCATGGACAGAGCGCAACTCGGCGGCATAGACGACGTCGGATGCGGAGTACTCTTTGGACTTAACAACTACGAGTACGACTTCATAGGTCTACTTATGCACGCAGAACACCTTGAAGCGCGCTTTGGAGTTGGACCTCATACCATAAGCGTGCCAAGAATCAGACCGGCAGATGACATAGATCCAGAAAACTTTGAGAATGCGATCAGTGACGATATATTTAAGAAGATTGTTGCCTGCATCAGAGTTTCAGTGCCATACACAGGTATGATCATATCGACAAGAGAGTCAGTAGCGACTAGAGCCAATATCATAGACTTCGGCATTAGCCAAATAAGCGGCGGATCAAAGACATCAGTTGGCGGCTACGCACACGAAGAAGAAGAGTCCTCAGCAGATACAGAGCAGTTCTTCACATCAGATCAAAGAACACTTGACGAGGTAGTTTCATGGCTGATGGACACAAATCATATACCATCATTCTGCACAGCATGCTACAGAGCAGGCAGAACAGGCGACAGGTTCATGAGTCTAGTTAAGGCAGGACAAATCGGTAACATCTGTCAACCAAACGCACTTATGACACTTAAGGAGTACTTAATGGATTACGCATCGCCAGAGACAAGAAAAAAGGGCGAAGCGCTTATCGAAAGAGAGATAGAAAACATCGGCAAGGAAAAAGTTAAGAACATAGTTAGAGAGAACCTTAAGAAGATCGAAGTAGGCGAGAGAGACTTCAGACTATGATGGCGCGTTCACTACAAAAGCATGTCGTCATAGTAGGCGCAGTTAATGCAGGTAAGTCCACACTCTTCAACTCCATCATGGGTTCTAAGGCAGCCATAGTCTCAGAAGTGAAAGGCACAACGACAGATGCAGTTCGTAAGTCCATCGAGGTGCCAGGCCTTGGCCCAGTAGTCTTCATAGACACAGCAGGCTTTGGCGACGAGACCGCCCTATCAGACGAGAGATTAAAGAAGACACGCGCCGAGTTTGACAAGGCAGACGCCTTCATATACATTCTTAATGGTGATGATGAGAGCGTGCTTAAAGAGCTTCAAAAGCATAAGAAGCCGATCATCAAAGTCATCATGGCGATAGATAGAGACGCCCATGCGCATGGCGATGCTATCATTTATAGAGATGATAGCTCACGCGAAGAAATTTTTTCAGCACTTAAAAAAGTTTTAGATACAAAAGAAGAGTCATTATTAGATGGCCTTGTAGATGGCAAAGCGACCATCATCATGGTTATGCCGCAAGACGCAGCAGCGCCAAAGGGAAGGCTCATCAAGGCACAAGTCGAAACGCTTAGAGAGGCACTCGACAAGGGTATGACAAGCATAGTCGTGGGAGATGAAGACCTTGAAGGAGTGAGAGATAGATTTACAGAGATTGACCTTGTAATCTGCGACTCGAGAGTCTTTAAGAGAGTCTACGACGTCTTTCATGAGAGAGCAAAAGTGACATCGTTCTCAGTATTGTTCTCCAAAATGAAAGGCGACATAGCCTACTTCATAGAGTCCGCGAAGAAATTTGATAGCTTCAAAGGCGACGAAAAAATACTTATAGCCGAGGCTTGCACACACCCACCCATTAATGAAGACATAGGCACAGTCAAGATCCCAGCCATGCTGAAGAAGCGCTTCGGAGATGGCTTGAAATTTACTTTTACTAGAGCCGACGACTTCGAAGGTATCGAAGGCTACGACATGATTATACATTGCGGCGCTTGCATGTTTAATAGAGCCCACGTGATGAGTAGAGTCGCAAAGGCGAGGGAGATGGGAGTCGCGATGACGAACTATGGGATTACTATTGCATATCTTAATGGCATATTAGACAAAATTTCGCGTTAGTACGAAGCACCAAGGTTCTCACACTTTAGTGAGAGGTTCTTCTTTTTCCAGCATAACGCAAAGGTTTTAGGACGTATAGTCCTAAGTTCTTCAATTAAATTGGATGATTGTTAATACAAAGAACAAATCATATTAATAAATAAAACATTAACACAGATAAAAAACAAAGGATAGAGATTTTAATTTTCTCTATCCTTTGTTTTTTGCAAAATATATAATTTTTACAAATTTCTTATCTTGTCAATGAACTGCCACAATACTAGATTTTTTGGAGCAATTGGATGGATGAGACGAAGTGGAGCTTTGAGGCAAGCGGAGTGTATAGTCCATACTCGAGCATTGCCGAGAAGCGAACGAGTTTCAGGCGCCAATTGAACAAAAAATCACAAATTTCACTATGAAAATTTATGCATAAGGCGCAGCATAACAAGCGACCGACCGACATCGTACTAAGGGGTACGTTGAGGGAGGAAGCGAAGCGCGCGAGCCTTAGGCGAAATTTGAAGAACCTCGTACTAAAGATACGAGAACCTTAGTGCTTCACACAGGAGTGAAATTATTTCTCAAGGAATTTTTTATACGTCACATCCATACACGCCGCTCCCAGTGGCGCAGTGATCAGTATCGCAAGTGCAGCAACGGAGAGTATTATCTTTCCACTTTCAAGTCCCATAGCTAGTGGCACGGAGCCTATTGCCGCTTGCACTGTCGCCTTCGGTAAGTAGCTAAAGACTGTGAACAGCTTTTCCTTCTTGTTAAGCCCTGTGCCTAGGAGCGCTATCATGACGCCGACCGTTCTAAAGGCAAGTGCTACGAATATCATCACGACAGCCATGAGCCCAGCGTCAAGCGTGTAGCGTATGTCGACCTCAGCGCCTACAAGGACGAAGAGCATGAGCTCTGCCGCAATCCAAAACTTCGCAAACTTAGCTGAGAGCCTTTGCGAGACACTGCTGACACTTTTTATCTTGATAGTCATCGCCATAGTCACGACAGCAATCAGAGAAGAGATTGCGAGCCTTCCCTTAAGCGCGCCCTCAATCGCAACGAGTAGGAAGCTTAGCGCCATGATGATCAGAGCCTTCATGCTGTTACGAATCAGATGCTTTTTCGCAAAGGACCTTTCGAAGACAAAGCTTGCAATGATGCCAAAGACCGCACCCAAGGCTATGCCTAGAACTATGCTAATGGGGATGGAGGCGAACTTACTCATATCGACACCCTTACCCATTGCCATGCCTAAAAAGCTTGTGAATAGAACGATGACGTAGATGTCGTCCATGGATGCGCCAGCCATGATCATTTGAGGTATGGCCTTCTTCGTACCGTAGCCTTCATCCATAAGAGAGGACATGCGCGGCACAACAACAGCAGGAGAGACTGCACCTAGAACCGCACCCATTAGCAAAGCGTCAATGGCCCGGATTTTTAAAAGTATGGGTGCAAAGACTGCATAGCCCAGAATTTCAAAGCTTGCAGGCAGAAAACTTAGTAGAAGCGCGGGTCTGCTTGCTTTTTTAAGGTCACTTAGGTCAAGAGATAGACCTGCCTTGATCAGTATGATGAGTAGGGCAATTTGCCTTAGCTCCGCCGAGATGCCGAGGATTTTGTCGTCGAGCAGGTTTAGAACGAAGGGTCCTAAGAGCACCCCTGTAAATAGCATGCCAACAATGCGTGGCAATTTCAAACGTTTTGATACTTCAGCCATGATGAGGCCGAGTAGGAAGATGAGTGCTAATGATTGTATCATAAATTCCTCCTTTTTCTTTCGCATTCGATTTGCGCCTAAGGCTCGCGCGCTTCGCTTCCTCCCTGCGGAGTACTCATTCGTACACCTCAGTCTGTCGCTCGTTATGCTGCGCCTTATCCAGCATAGCGTAAAGGTTCTTGTACGTTAGAACAAGGTTCTTCATCGCTCTGCGAAATTTTTTGCGTTCAAATGCGCCCTTGAGCTCGTTCCATCTATAAGATCACAATAGTGAGAAAAGTGTTCTTCACGAGCGCAGCATTCGGAGAAAACTGTCTTAATTTCTTTGCGAAGTGAGCCGCCCGCAAGACCATCTAGTTGAGCAAAGCGAACGAATATGGGCTTGCAGGTGAACGAGCTTAGAAATTATCAGTTTTCGTAGACGAGCAAGCGAGAGAATACACTTTTCGATGTGCAATACTCACCTTAGTACGTTGCGTTTGCTTCGTCAGTCCACATCGTCCAATCATCGCATTTGCTCCGCAAAATTATATTTATATTTATGTTTTGTTTTTATATTATAATCTTCTAAATCAACAAAAAAAGCTGATACCCCTGTAAAAACAGAAGTCATCAGCTTAATAGCGGTTTCATTTCGTGGGAGAACTTCATTCCCATGTATTTAGTATATATTTATTGTAATTAATTTTGTAAATTTTGTCAAGCAAAAAAGCTAAAATTTTAAAAGATAGCCTCTTACTAACTATAATTTCTTAGGAAAAAGAAGAACCTCGTCCTTTTGGACGAGAACCTTTGCGCTATGCTGAGATTGGCGTTTGAACGTATAAAAAGTTAATAAATTATAATGTCAATGAACCTGATCAAACTATTTTGCGGAGCAAATGCGATGATTGAGCGAAGTGGACTGACGAGGCAAGCGGAATGTATAGTTATACCTGAGCATTGCCGAGGAGGGAACGAGCTCAAGGGCGCATTTGAACGCAAAAAAAAGCTAATATTTAAAAAAATATTAGCTTCCCATCCCTTGACGATTTGATTTAGGTTCAATCACTCTAACAACTTCCTTTCGTCCGTGTGCTTCAAAAGGACATCTTATACATCCTTTCTTAGCGATCTTACTTTGTAGATTCATCCATATGCCCTTCATTGTTTAATTTTCACCTTGAAAAGATAAATAATTCTCCTTTTACAGAGATAAATGAATGTCTTTTCATAGTCGTGACTTTTTTACACATGTCATCTACCATCGTCATAAATATTAAATTTTATTTCTAAATTACCTCCACTAATAAATATCTTATTCTTCTTATATAAGAATTAAGAGAATATGATTAAACAAGCACTTCAGCAGCTATTGCCACCAAAGGTTCATCTAATTAGACTTTATTTACCTTTGATCCACCTATGGCTCTCAAATAGTAAAAGTTAAGCCTTTCATTCCTTGCTAAAATATTTAGCTTCGTATCTATATTAAGTCAAGGGATGGAGCTAATTTTCTTTTCAATAGATGTGATCCATCTATCTTGGTTATATTGTATCACGGTAAATCGATTATGTCAATAGTTTTTTGAAACATCATACTTAAGTAGTATGTGGCGAGGACTATATTCATAAAATTTATGCAAATAGTCTAAAGTATAAGTATTATTAATGAGATTGGGTATATATGAGTGGGTGATGATATTGAAAATTATTTTAAAAGATAAAGCGATCGAACGCTTAAATGAATTAAATGTAAAGGATGATAAGGACAAGGCTCTACGCATAAGGGTTTTGAACTACTCCTGATGTGGTGCCGTTTACGGCGTGACTTTGGATAAGTCAAATGAAAACGACATCATTATGGATGCTCAAGGTTTTAAAATTTGTGTGAACAAGAACTTAGACAACATCGAGTGCTTTACTATAGACTACTCGAAGAATCCTTTGTCGAAGGGCTTTAAGGTTTACACTGATTAGTTAATTCACAATGATAAACAAAGAGGGCATATGGTCTAGACCATATGCCCCTTCTTATGCAAATATTAATTTTTATAAATCAACTGAAGGATTGTCCTTATCTAGTATATGCACAGTCACTTCTGCGTTCAAGTACTTTGTAAGGTTTTCTTTTAAGAACTCAAGTGCTCCTTCAAGTGCGTCGTATCTATCAGGGTCAACTAGCTCCATAATCATGAAGGCGTTCTTAGTATCCTCTGTGATCATGGTTCTGATGCCATCGCGCCAGTTAAAACATCTGCAGATAGCGCCTTTGTCGTCTTTGTAGCAAAGTTCACCCTCGTATGTTTCGGATGGATCTTCTCCTATGGCTTGGAACTCGTCGCCACCTTCTGTGATAGTTAGTCTAAGGTCGCCTACGAACTTATCAGAGTCTTCAGCGCCACATGGAAGTGCAAACCTAAGCGATGCAGCGTTGTATATGTCAACCAAAGTGTTGATAGAGCCCACAAGGTTACCCTTAGAAAGTCTCTTTAGTAGTGCCTCGATGGAGCATCTTGCACCCTTTTTAGTCTTAAATTTCTTGTATGCCTCTCTCCAAACAGCTACCTCTTTGTTCTCGCTAAGCTGTCCAGCAACAAGGTACTTCTCAGCCTCTTCGTTCGCCTCAACTAGCATCTTTCTAACTTCTCTTGGGCTGTCGTCCGAGTTTTCCATGTTCTTCACAAGTATAACACCAAGCTTTGCCTCAGGGAATAATTCAAAAAAGCTTTTGTCCGCTATAAATTTACTCATCTCTTCCTCCTTAAATATATTTTTTCTTGTAGTCATTATAACATATATTGTGAGAATGGTAAAGCCATGTTTATGGTCTTGTCAAACACTTCTAATTCAAATTGTTTATAGAACATGTTTAATATAACATAGTTAAATAGTGAGAAAAGTGATTTTCACGAGCGCAGCATTCGGAGAAAACTGTTTTAATTTCTTTGCGAAACGAACCGACCGTGGGCTCATCTAGTTGAGCGAAGCGAACGGATATGAGACCGCAGGTGAGTAAGCTTAGAAATTATCAGTTTTCGTAGACGAGCAAGCGATGAAAACACTTTTCGACGTCCAATGGATATGTAAAATGAAAATTAGGGGGAATTTTCCCCTTAATTTTCAGTGAGCTCCACAACACTCAACAAAAAAAACGCAGCCTAGACTGCGCTTCTTATGATTAATATTAATATAAATACTTGACAAGGTACCTTTGGCTAGCTATGCTAGGATTGTTAAATGCACGCATTGCCTCATCGTATGAGCGGTAGCTTGCTTCGATTCTAGTGATGCGCATTGTGCTTACATACTTAAACCAGTTGTCTTTCGGGTCAAAGTAGAATTGGTAGCCGTTTTGTTCCTTGATTAAGCAGATGCCGCCTTCGCGTCTTACAATGTCGAACTCGCAGTAGGCAATGTGGTAGACTGAAGGGTACTTGTACTCGCCTCTGTCTATGGCTGCTTGTCTATTAGACATCATGGCGTCAATTTCACTTGGACTGTGAGATGAAAGTTTTTTGATCTCTTTAGCTATATAATCAATGTCGTTTTTATACAAGTTTATAACGTTCTTACGTTTGAAGTCTTTGTAAATGTCGGCGTAACCATGTGTAGTGCCGTAAAGGTACAAAAGGTTAAGCCCGTTAAAGCTGTTGATATCTAAGCTAACTTTATTGTCTAGGAACAATACTGAGTTGATAGTTGAGTGCGACAATGCCACGCCGGGCTTGTAGCCGCTAGCTTTCATGCTATCTTCAAGGTAGGCAAGTAGGTAGTTTACGTGAGTGTTGTTTTGCAAGATAGGGTTTCTGAACTCATAAGTTTCCTTGCCCAAAGTTTGCTGCCAAAGTTCCCAAGTCTCACCACCTTCTATCTCGCCACCAAGAGCCTTAACCTCGATGACATTGATACCCATGCTGCTTACAGAGACAACGTCAGCTTCAGAGAAGTTGCCGCCGTGCTGAGGTATGATGACACTGTTAAATATCTGTCCTTCGATATTATTCGCTTTAAAAGCTTCCTCTTCAACACAAGTTGCAAGGTACTCGCCGCACAGGCCCTTGTCTTTAACGACTTCTTTAGGCCTTATGCCAGTATTTTTGAAAAATGCAGACTCCTTGTATCTAAGAGACCTCTTTAATCTCTTCGGATTAAGTAGTACAAAAAATCCAAATGCCATTGCAGCTAGTCTGACTATAATTACACCTAAAATGGCTACAATTCTGCCTTTTGCAATATAAGCTGGTATAGCAGGTAACCAGCTCAAAATTTTGAAAAAATTCACACCTATAGTGTCAACTACTAAAGAGTAAGCGACAAATAGAACGAAAGCTGTTCCATAGTCTCCATTAGCCATACTTGTAAATAGTTGACCTAGCCTCTTTAAAGTGATAGAGCCCTTTCCCGCGTAGCTTATGTTCCAGTAGTAGTGTCTACAGCTCAGACGCAATAGAGCGATGTAGTCCATGAGAGAAAATTTTTTATCCATGAGTATCCTCCTTTGAATATTATTACATTTATTATAACATATATATAGACATTTTCCCATAAAAAAAGCGCAGCCTAAGCTGCGCTTCATATAAAGCTATTAATCTATTAAAATCCATAATAATCTCTCAGTGTTGGGTTCTTTTGTGCCACATAGGTAAAAGCCCTTATAACTTTAAGGTTTGTTTGCGCAAGTACCTGATATGAACGAGTAAACATCCTCTTTCCGATGGCTAGAGAAACCCAGAAACTGTTGCCCATAGTGTCAGCGAGGCTTTGTGGATTAGTGTTTATCACATAAACATCGAAGAATGACTTATTATATCCCTTCTTATAAGCTTTGTCCAGTGCCACAATTAGCTTAGGGAAAACTTTGTCTGCGAGCTCTATGGCTGCTTCGCCTCTTAGTGTTTTTAGCTTGTTAAAGTTGTTCCAGTCTGTAATTTGGCGAATGCCGTGCCTACCATCTACAAATAATCTTCCGAAAAATACATAGCCTGCACCTATGCCAAACGGTAAAAATGGTATTACCCAGTTATTCTTAAAAATAAATGACAGCAAGAGATATAAAAGTGGTGAGACTAGAAGAAGAGCGTAGAATAAGATATTTTTCTTTCTTAAGTCTAAATACTTTCTATAATCCCCTCTAGTGCCTCTAAATATGTCCGCCTTTAAAGTCTCAGCTAGCGTGTTTTGATTTTGATTTTGCATTAAACATTCCTCCTAAAATATCATATTTACATTATATCATATAGTTCATCTTTATGCTATTGTATACACTCAACAAAAAAAGCGCACCATATGATGCGCTTAATCCATTTACGTATTCTATTAATTATCTAAGCTATTATAAAAGTCATCCACGCTTCTTGCTTCGTCATTTTGGTAGCGTTTTGGTCTGTCTGTGTAGTCGTAGCCGTCGTCATCGTAGATGTCGTAGTAGTCGTAGTCTCTTACGACGCGGCCTGTTCTAAACTCGTATTGGCTTGTGTAGTCGCAAAGTGCCATTTGTGAGTAGACTGTTGAGTAAAGTGTTGCGAATATCCAAGGCACTGCTGCTAGTGCGAAGACCCAAGGAGCTCTTAGTCCTGTTGCGATAAAGGCTATAATCAATGTTGCGAAGCCTCCAACTACAAAGGTAGCTATATATATTAAAATCATTTTACCTATCCAGTTTAATATAAATCTATTGACTATGCCAAAGGCTGCGCTGATGCATGTACCTATGCCGATGTACTTATTTGTTGTAACAAGGTAGTAGGCTATGGAGCCTGCAAGGCCGATGTAGAAGTTTACTAGTGCTAAAACTAGTGTCATTAGTATAACTATCGCTTCATAAGAGCCTATTATAGCGCCGATTATACCAAAGATTATGGCTGTTGCGCCACTTATTAGTCCAAAGATTATCATAATGGCGATGGACTTGATAAGCTTTATGAATAAGGACTCTGTTACTTCTTTTGCGCCTCTTTCCATCTTGAATATCCATTTGTTAACGTGTGTAACGAAGGCGATGGCGATTAATTGAATTGCTATGCCCATGATTAAGAAGCTTAGTATCATAAGTACTGATGTTCTTGTGATATTCATGAAAGCATTTAGATCTCTATCATTTAGGCCGCCGTTATCTCTAAAATTCTTTACGCTGTTCATAACGTCATCAAAGCTTTCTGCGTCGTCTAGCTCGTTTGTTAAATCATTAATTCCATTGATATTCATTTCAACTTGATCATTATTTCTCATTTGTAGATTTAATGTGTCTGATGAAATTTGCATTATGGATCCAACGTTTAAGGCTAGGAAGCCTCCTATAAGCACGATGTAAACTAGTGCAAAGCAAAGTATTGCTTTGATGTTACCTTTGATGTAGGCATTTGTTGCTTGAAAAATCTCTGTTATGCCGCTTGCTCTGCCGCCCTTTGTCTTCGGATTAAATTCGTCGTATACAAAATTTTCGTTCATAATACCCCTCCTTAGAAGGCCCAGTTGCCTTCCTCAAATATTTTGTATTCCTTATCATCTTTATACCCAATTATCTCTGTTGTTTCATCACCAATCATAAAATCGACATGAATTTTGCTGTCGTTAATACCATTTTTTAGAAGTTCTTCTTCGCTCATGGCAGCGCCGCCTTGGATGCAAGTTGGGTAAGCAGCTCCAAAGGCAAGGTGACAAGATGCGTTCTCGTCAAATAATGTTGAGTAGAAGAGTCTCTTGCTATTACTAATAGGTGAGTCGTTTTGTACAAGAGCTACTTCGCCAAGCATGCATGCGTTTTCATCTGTCGCGATTAAATCTTCTAATAATTTTTGATTTTTCTCAGCCTTTACTTCAACGCATTTACCACGCTCAAATCTTAGTGAGAAGTTCTCAACAAGTTTTCCTGATAATGAGAGTGGCTTTGTCGCGTAGACTATACCATTCACCCCATCTCTCTTAGGCGCGGAGAAGATTTCTTCTGTAGGGATGTTGGCTGTGAAGCGAACCCCTGTCTCGCTCATGGATGAGCCGCCTATCCATAGGTGATTCTTTGGCATCTCTATAGTCAAATCAGTACCTAATTTTGATCTGTAGTGAAGCTTTTCGAATTGCATCTCATTTAAGTACTTAGCCTTTTCTTGTATAGTGTTTTCAAATTCGTCCCAAGCCTTGTCTGGGTCAGCTCCGTCCACTCTAACTATCTTAAATATTAGCTCCCATAGCTCTTCCATACGTTTTTCTTCAGGCACGTCAGGAAGTACTTTATCCGCCCAAGCCTTCGATGGTATACAGATTATGCACCATGGGTTTATGTCGTTCATAGTGTACTTTTGGAATGGCTTCATAAGATTTGCGTTCACGCTGCGCATTAGTTTTATTCTTTCAGGGTCAACATCCTTCATTAGTGATGGATTAGGAGCCGCAACTGATAAGAAGCCCGCCTTTCTCTCTGCGTAGTCAAGCATCATATCAAGCTTCCACTCGGGTGCGTGCTTGATTGCCTCTTCACTCATCATCATCGCACTTAGCTTCTCGCACTCGTCGTCTTTTATCCTTACAATTACTTCACTTGCTCCTCTTTCGTAGGCAAGTTCAGTCAAAAGTCTAACGAAGTCCATCGCCTCAGTCGATGTATTGATTACAAGCGGCATACCCTTTTGTACGTTTATGCCTCTTTCGATAACAACCTTAGCATAATTTTTTAACTTATCTTCAAAATTCATTTTGTCCTCCTTTGTGTCCCTACTTATGATATAATATATATTATATCATATTTATTAAGAATATGTAATGGAGGCCGTATGAAAAAGTTTAGAGATTTAATAATTTTAGATGATATAGCTCTGGTGCTTGCATGTGATAGCGCTTCTGGCATAGGTGAGAAGCCTTGTGACGAGGTCTTTGCAGATGTAGAGATGGTTTCCTACTACGCAGCCTTCGTGCCCATAGTCGAACTTTTATGCGCAAGAAGCACGCCAATGGTCTTGGTGGACACTCTATGTAACGAGATGGAGCCTTATGGCGAGAAAATCATTCGCGGCATCAAAAAGGCGATGAAGGACGCGAGGCTTGACGAGGTGAATGGTTTCACTGGCTCAAGCGAGGAGAACTTTGTAACTAAGATGACAGGCTTAGGAGTCACAGTCTTGGGACGCGGCCTTGATATACGCAAGGCACAAAAGGGAGATGCACTCTACGCTATAGGCAAAGCACTTCTTGGTGAGGAGCTTATTAAGCATAGAGACAAGGCTATGAGCATGAGTGATTATTTATATTTAAAGGAGCAGACTTACATTCATGACATAGTTCCTGTTGGCTCAAAGGGCTCTATGCATGAGCTAAAAGAGATTGAGGCGCATGCAGGATTAAATGCGCGCATCGTAAGTGAGGGCTTCGACTATCATAGATCAGCAGGTCCATCATCCATGTGCCTAGTCACTATGAAGCCTGATGACATTAAGAAATTAAATATAAAAAAGGATGTGAAGCTGTTAGCTTTTATGGAGTAAATGGGTATTAATATATTTAGAGTATTAGGAGGCGAGTCAAGTGAAAAAGTTTAATATCTTAACAGTTCTTGTATGCGCATTGCTGCTCATAACAAGCACATCACATGCACAGAGCGAGAACAAGATGACTTACAAGATGAATCTTATGGAGGACGCGATGTATGTGGACGTCAAAATCGAGACTGAGCACACAGGCTTTAAGTTCGCTATCGACGTGCCAAAGGGCGCAGAGGTCTATGATGTAGAAGGCAAGAGTCTTAGAGATAGTTTTCTATCTGGAACTAAGTACATCTTCGACTTCAAAGGCGGCGACAAAGAAGTTTCGTACAAGATCAAGGGTCTTCCGAAAGCCTTTAAAAGGGCAGATGGTTTTGTCTTTGGTTTGTATAGAGCATTTAATACACACATTCACTCCATTGACATATATTTTGACAGCGTTTACTATGATGAGCCGGACCTAAGGTTATACGATTCACTTTCAAGCTTTAGCACTAAGTTTGAGTCTGAATATGGACCTATGGGTTTAGATAAAATCACTGCACCTATTGATTTGGCTTTGAGCGTTAAGTATCCAAAGAATGAGTTTGTGAACGCGCCATATGAGGATATGGACTACGAGGACTACCGTAACGACGAGCTTACTAGGATGCAAATCAGACGCATAGACAAGCCGAGTGTTTCAGAGCTTGTGCTTAAGGGCTTAGTTGCCGTAGCGTTACTTGCATTTTTACTTGTTGGCTTTTTGATGACTAAGAATCAAAGGTTCAGAAATAAATTTAGGATTAAGAAAAAATATGAAGAAGAGGAAAGAAGCGGCAAAACCTTCGACATTAAGGACATAGATGAGTACATCTACCTAGTTTACCAGTTCTACGACATAAAAGAGGACAGACTCGCAAGCTACTTGGGAGTAGATGAGACTGATAAACTTGTCGAAGAGAAGCTTAGTAATTCGTATGAAGTGCTACTCAAGAAGGGATATATAGAGAAGGAAGACTCTGACTACAGCGTGGCTCTTACTAAGAAGGGCAGACTAAAATTAGAAGAGATACTTATCAAGAAGGAATACCTTCTTAACAAGGAAAGTACAAACTCCGATGAAGAGAAATTTTTAAGATTGTTCAGGTGATAGATGTGAAGGTACTTAGCTCAGGAGGCGTAATAATTAATAACAATTTAATACTACTTTTGAAGAAGTACAACGGCGATTATGTACTGCCAAAGGGCAGGATAGAGCGCGGCGAGAGCATCGAGGAGGCGGCACTACGCGAGGTCAAGGAAGAAAGCGGCATCACTGGAGAGATCAAAAAATACCTTGGCAAGATCGAGTACTCCTTCATTAACAAGATGAAGAATGTGAAGGTAGACAAGACTGTGCACTTCTTCTTGATGTCGACAAAGGACACGCACACTATACCACAAAGCATGGAAGGCTTCAAGACCGCAAAGTTCTACGACAGGAACGAGGCTATAAGGCTGATGAAGTACAGCCAAGAAAGAAGCATAATTAGAAAAGCCATCGAGGAGTACGACAGAGAGAAGAATGAGGAGTAGAAATGAGTTTTTCACAAAAAGCTAAGGACGAGGCAGCAAAGCTTGCGATATTCAATGACAATAGCTCCCTTGCTGAGCTCATGGCCTACGTAAGATACGTCTCATCCATCAGCTTCATATCAGGCAAGGTCGCAGTCTCATTCAGAGTGCAGAAGGCGGCGCTTGCAAGGCGCATCTTCACCATCATCAGAATGATATACAACACCGACCTAGATGTCGACATCTCGAAGATGACTCAGCTTAAGAAGATGAACATCTACACAATCGTTCTAAGCGATACCGACATAGTTATGCAGATGTTTAAAGATACGAGGCTGGAGGGCTTCCTAGATGTGAACAAGGTGCCGTCCATGGTTAGAGACAACGATGAGATGAGGCGTAGCTACCTAAGAGCAGCCTTCTTAGCAGTAGGATCCATCGCTAATCCAGAGCGCGGCTACCACCTCGAAATGCTCTTCGAAAGCGAGTTTGAGGCAAACGAGGTCAAGGAGCTAATGAACGTCTACGGCCTTGGAGCGAAGTACGTAAGGCGCAAGGAGAACTACATCACTTACCTAAAGGGCGCCGAGGCGATCTCGGACTTTCTCACAGTTATAGGCGCGATGCGTGCAGTACTTAGCTTTGAGAACATCAGAGTAGTTAAGGATGTAAGGAACAATGCCAACAGACGCACCAATTGCGAAACAGCGAATATACAGAAGACGGTCGATGCATCGACAAGGCAGGTAGCAGATATCGAGTACATCGACGAGAGACTTGGACTTGAGAATCTGCAAGGCGATTTACGAGAGCTTGCCTTGCTTAGACTGGACAATAGAGACGCGTCGCTTGCAGAGCTTGGAAGGCTTATGAGCCCGGAGCTTGGCAAGTCGGGCGTGAACCATAGACTTAAAAAACTTGCTGAAATGGCAGAAAATTTACGAATAAATGAGGAGAATTAAAATGAAGAGAACCATAGTTACAAACAACGACTACGTTAGAGACAAATACAAAGACGACTTCGACATGATCTACATAGACAAAGTCGACAACTATACAGGCGTTTTACTTAAGGCGAGAGACCTAATTCATGAAGGATATAAACTCTTAACACATCCATTATCAGGATCAGTTAAGCCAAACGAAACACCATTTAAGACAATTATTTTGGAAAAAGGCACAGGACTTGACCAAGACGGACTTATCATAATTGAAGAAGCGATCGGAACCATCAACAAGTTTTTAAACATTGAAAAGACACCCGATTACAACGAGCGCGTCATCGACGACTGCAAAGTCATAGACCTTTCCATCATAGACAACACAATCAATTTAAGAAGTTCAATCTAATGAAAGAGTTTTACATTGAAGATATGACCAGTCAGCTAAGGGGCGTTGCAAAGTCCGAGGGACTGGTCTATTTTATTAAAGGAGCCGTGCTTGGCGATACAGTCACAATCACAAACGAAGTGAAAAAGAAGAGCTTTATCGAGGCAGATGTCTTGGATATAGTCTCGCCATCGGAGTTTCGTGTTGAGGTAGCAAGTGATGAGGCGATACTCTCCGGCCTTTCATATGAGAAGGAATTCGAGTGGAAAGTTAATGGCCTTAAGATGAACCTTAAGAAGATGGCAGGCGTTGACGCAGACGTAGAAGAATATATGGCGAAGACTTTAACACATTATAGGGACAACACACAGGTCAAAGTCGCTCGTGGATATAATGGTGAAGTAGCTATCGGTTATTTTGAAGAAGGCACAAACACAGTAGTCGACTCAGAAGAGATGCTCTACATGAATAAGGAAGCGCTAAAAGTTTATCAGGGCATCAGACGCTTCGTAAAAGAAAATTATAAGGGATACGATTGGAAGGCCAAGAAAGGCGATATCAAGGACATAGTCTTTAGAAACAACGAAAAAGATGAGCTGATGATCACCTTCGTATCGCACGATGAAATTGTGATTGATGTAGAAAAATTAAAGTCATGCATCGACATGAGTAAGGTGAAATCCATCTACCTAAACATAAACGATAAGTCAGACAAAGTTTTGTACGGAAGAAAATTTACTAAGCTATATGGCGATGACTTTTTAAGCGTAAATATTTTGGGACTTGATTTTAAAATATATCTGCAAACATTTTTGCAAGTAAATTTAGAAATGATGGACGTTTTATATAAAAAAGCACTTGAGTATTTAGGGGATGCATCGCGCATGGACGTACTTGAGCTATACTCAGGCATAGGCACCATAAGCCTATGCGCCGCCAAAGAAGCAAAATCAGTAACAGCAGTCGAAGTAGTCGAAGCCTCAGTTAAAAGCGCAGATGAAAACGCTAGAGTCAATGGCATAAAAAACGCAAAATTCATACACGCCAAGGCCGAAGACGCGATAAATAGAGTCTTGAAAGAAAAAACTTACGACGCAGTCATAGTCGACCCGCCGAGAAAGGGCCTAGACAAAAAAGTGGTAGAGATGCTAAATAAGAGCGGTGTAGAAAAGATTGTATACATCAGCTGTAACCACGCAAGTTTGGCGAGAGACATCGCCTTGATGAGTGAGGTGTATAAGGTGGATAGAGTAGCCGCAGTTGATATGTTCGCAAGAAGTGGACACTTGGAAAGCGTTGTATTGATGACAAGAGAAAATGAGTAACTAGACTTTGAAAGGCTTAAAATTAATAGGTGTATGATTTTTAGATTCAACAATAAGAGTCTGGAAATTTTGAAATTATTTATCAGGAATGTTTTCTAAATACTTGCTTGCAGCAACACTATAAATATTATGAAAAGGTTGTAGCACCAAGTAGGTAAGCATTTTCAATAATTTCCTCTTAGCTTCGCTTGCGGAAATTAAGAAAATTGCTTAACACTTTAGATATTTTGGCAGGTTGTGTCAACGGCATGGATGGAAAAGAATAAGGTAAATTAGAATTTGTAAGGAAGATAATAATGAATATGAGAGAGCAAATTGAAAAATACATTAAAGAAAATCAATTAAATGTTAGTGATGAGTCTATTTGGAGTTTTGATGAGAGTATTGAAGAGGAACTGTTATATTTAATATCTCATGGAATAAAAACCGCCACATCTTCACTGTATAAATTTTATGAAATGGAAAATGAGGATTTACCAAAAGTTGGTAATTTAAGTATCATTACAAATAGTAAAGGTGAATATCAAGTTCTTATAGAAACTATTAGAGTTGAAATTGTTCAGTTTAAAGAGGTATCGTCTGAACATGCATATAAAGAAGGTGAAGGAAACAGAACATTAGAATATTGGAAAAAAGTGCATATAGATTTTTTTAACAATGAACTAAAAGAAATAGATGAATCATTAAAAGATGATGATTTAGTAGTTTTAGAGGAATTTAAAGTATTAGTAGGTATGAAAATTTGAATCAACAAATATCAGTTTATCGAGCATTGCAAGTTATAAGTTTCTACGAGATAAAACCTATAAAACTTGTACAGATATTGTAGGGTAGGGGAAAGAGCTGTTTCTCTATACTAGAATAAACCGAAAGAAAGGGGCTTCAAGTAAAAACACCATCGGATAAATTTAAATGGAATCAACTTGGTGAATTATATCAGTGGTTCACGGATACCTACGCTCATTTATCTCTGCAAGAGTTGAAAGCAAAATTAAATGAAAATATTAATTTTATTTATGCAATGATTGATTCGTTGAGTGAGGAAGAATTATTTGAACCGCATATGAGAAAGTGGGCTGATGAAGCGACTAAAACAGCGACTTGGGAAGTGTATAAGTTTATTCATGTAAATACGGTTGCACCTTTTGGAACTTTCAGAACTAAAATTAGAAAATGGAAAAAGATAGTATTATAAATTATCCCATGAAAAAATATGTAGGGCTTTCTCTTTTTATTGATATGAGTATAGCACAAAAGTCCATTTCAAAATATTTTCCATATGGAAATATAGATTTGTTTGAAATGCGGGATAAGGTGTGCAAAAATGGGGCGGCGTTAATTATCCGCTCTCGTCATGAAATCAATCATATTATTGGTGAATTATATAGGGTTGATGAGAGGATACAGCTTCCATATTCAATAATTAAAACAATAGAACTATTACTATTTCTGAGTTTAGTTGAAAGTAAAGACACACATAAACTTCCATCCTTTTCTGAGCCTGTGTACGAAGCAACTCAAGAATGCTTCAAAGCTCTTATGGAAAATCCTTTTGACAGATATTCTATTTCTGAACTGGCAAAAAAATATGCAATTTCTGAATCAAGTCTTAAAAGATGTTTTGCTTATATAACCGGAAATTCAATAGGCAGTTTCATTAAAAAAACTTGTCTTGAAGCGGCAGCAGAGTTACTAATTCATAAGTCAAGTATGTCTATCGGAGAAATAGCGGATTTAGCAGGATACTTAAATCAAGGCAAGTTTTCTTCAGCTTTTAAAAAACATTTTGGAGAGCCACCACCGGAGATAGGCACTATAAGGGCCTATCTCCGGTGGTGGCTCTCTAAAGAGGGCATTATTGCCCCCCCCAGTTGAACTGGGGGATTTTATCATTCCTATTCGGTGCCATAAAATGAGCGCCAGAGAAAAATTCCCTGACGCTCGCTTCTTGCCCAACTAAACATGATTGCTATTATGTAGAAAAAAGCAAGGGGATTTTCGAATATGTCGAAATATTTTCCTTCTGCTCTGCTAAGCACAAGAGAAAGAAGATGATATTTCAATAGTTTATAGAGGAACTTCTCTAAACAGAATGATTTGTTACATCGTTTTTATTGATTTTTTTTTGCTGTGCCCACTTCCGATATTCAGAAGGATATAGACCAGTACTTTTTTTGAAGTCTCTTGAAAAACGACCAGCATTACTATATCCAACAGCCAGAGCAATTTGCTCAATTGAAAAATCGGTGGAGCAAAGGAGATTTTCTCCCTGAGATAAACGCCGCTGTTGAATATATTCCGTAATGGTGCAGCAATAGACCTGCTTAAATGTAATTTTCAACTTTGTTGTTCCCATGCAGGCAATGCGCGCTAGTTTATCTAAAAGAATTTTTCTGTTGTAATGATCGTTGATATACGCAGCGACATTTTCAAGAGATTTTATATCCTGTGATGAAATACGGACTTTCCCTCTTTCTGGACTCTTTTTGTTATGTTCGACAATCAAAGCTACTGCCTCGAAAACTTTACTTTGGAAGAATAGTTTTGCGGCCATTCCATCTCCATTATAATTCCAGATTTTGCGTAACAGAGAAACCATTTCAGGGAAATCATTTGCTTGATCAATCTCGCGAAATGCTTCATCTGGATTTATATATTCATCTGGAAATGCTTCTTTTAGATACTTTTCATAGTAAGCAGGCATAATCTCTATACCAATCGTCCGAATTGGTATGTTTTTATGAAAAATTGCCTTGTATGGGTGCTGGCCTCCAAAGAATGTTTTTATACATCCCGCGGTAAGGCGCCGGTAAGGCATGATTTCTTCACCAGATACAGATTCGTAATAGGTGATGCTTAGGCTCTCCGGCCAGTTTAGGCTTTCCTGATCGAAAAATTCATCCTCGTAAAAATAGAAATCATGTATTTTGATATTAAATAGGTTTTTTTCACCGTATATCCAATAAATTCCCTCTCCAAATGATTCAGGCAAACAATAAAAGTTTCCAATAGAGCTAAATTTTCCATTTGGTGGCATTTTCTGAAAACCACTTTTTATCAACATAGTATTGAATTGAGCAGCAATATCGGACATAATCATCCTCCTCAGACACATTAGACATACTTTCAGACACATCGGACGACAATGGGCTGAATGTGTTGCGAAAGCAAATCAGTTCATGTATAATTTTATACAGCGGTTAGCTGGAACTAATCAAAGCTTACCACATTGATTTTAAAAAGTCAAATGTGGAATATATCAAAATGGAGGAACAAAAAATGTCTAACACGAAATCCGGTCTTTCTGTCAAAGAACTTATCGTAACAGGTGTCTTTTCCGCAATTATCTTTATCTGTATCAGCCTTAGCGGTGGTGTGTTTGCGATGATGCCAGCACTCACTTTCTACTATCCTGTCGGTGCTGCTCTTCTTGCTGGTCCAGTGTATTTGCTTATGGTTGCGAAAGTACCAAAGAAAGGCCCCATTTTTATTGCAAGTGCGCTTATGGCAATCTTTTGCTTTGTAACAGGTATGCACATTGGAATGACAATCGGCTATTTAATTGGTGGAGTACTTGCAGAAATTGTCGCACACACTGCAAATTATAAAAGCAAAAAAATGAATATTCTTTCGTATGTATTCTTTTGCTTGGGTGGAACTGGCACATATATTGCATATTTTATTAACCCGCAAACATGGGTAAATACTATGCTGGAAAAAGGAACGACACAGGAATATCTTGATAGTATGCTTGCATCTACCAGTTGGATCGTACTTGTAACAATGTTGATCGGAACAATAGTGATTGCTTTGCTCAGCGGTTTTGTTGGAAGCAAGCTATTAAAGAAACAGTTTGAAAAAGCGGGTATCACAGCGTGAATATACAGTACACAAAAATTCATAGTGGATTGTGTACGTTTGATCCACGTACAAAAATCTTGTTACTTGCAATCACTGTATTTGCCGCAACGATGGCTCCATCGTTGCGGCATGTATGGCTATTAGTGTTATTCATCACACTTTTTGGATGCACATGCGGAAAAGCCAAACGCTCTTTATGCCATCTGATCTTTTTTGCTTTATTTTATTTACTGACCCTTTACGTTCTCTCTCTTGAAACGGGTGTTGTACATACGATGTTTGTCGCATGGATGGGGCTTTTCTACAAAGTGTATCCTTGTGCAATGCTCGCTGGAATCATACTGTCCACAACGAGTGTAAATGAATTTCTGACAGCAATGAATAAAGCACATGTTTCTAAAGGAATATACATTCCGTTGGCAGTTATGTTGCGATATATTCCGACAATTCAAGAAGATTGGCACTATATCAAAGACGGTATGCGTTTAAGAGATGTATCACTTTCTTTTAAGGGTTTTATTCATCACCCTGGGATGACAATTGAGTGTTTGTATGTCCCGCTTTTAATGACTGCGTCCAAGGCAGCTGATGAACTTGCAATTGCATCTGTAACAAGAGGCATTGAAAATCCTCATTCACGGACCTGTCTGATACAAATCAAATTTAGAATACAGGATATTTTGGTAATCATTTGTTTCTTGTTTCTTTTGGCGTTGAACGCAGGTGAGATTGGAGGTGCGGTATGATCCAATTCAAAAATGTTGGCTTTGCCTATGCAGGGACAACCGCTTCCGAAATCGGAGTAAAACATATTGACCTATTTGTAGAAACAGGAGAATGCGTTTTGCTTTGCGGTCGTTCTGGGTGTGGTAAGACAACAATTACAAAATTGATTAATGGACTTATCCCTAATTATTTCCCTGGCGAGTTAAATGGCGATGTACAAGTGGATGACCTGAAGGTTTTTGAAACACCTACATATCAACTTGCTGAAAAAATCGGATCTGTATTTCAAAATCCGAGGACCCAGTTCTTTAATGTAGATGTGGACAGTGAAATCGCATTTGGAATAGAAAACGCGGCTGTCCCACCGGAGGAATTGCATCGTAGACTTGGAAATACTCTTGATGTCTTACATATCCGTCATTTGCAGGGACGAAATATATTTGAATTATCCGGGGGCGAAAAACAAAAAGTTGCCTTTGCGTCTGTGTATGCAATGGACCCGGATATTTACTTGTTGGATGAGCCGTCTTCTAACTTGGATATGGCCTCAATAGCGGACTTAAAAAAATATTTGCAGCTTCTGAAAAAAGCGGGAAAAACAATTTTAATTGCTGAACACCGCCTTTATTATCTTCTTGATATAGCAGATCGCATTGTATATTTGTCAGAAGGGGAAATCCAGGCAATTTGGACGTCAGCAGAACTCAGAAAGCTCTCGGATGTTGAAAGAAAGAATATGGGGCTGCGCGCTGTGGCATTAGAAACTGTGTATCCCGTTGTTGCCAATGTTCCAATTCAAAAACCTGTACTGGAAATACAAGATGTATCACTATTTTACAAAAAGCAGATGATTATCAGTCACATCTCAATGCAGGCTTCTAAAGGTGAAATCATTGGCGTTGTCGGATGCAATGGAGCTGGGAAAACGACATTCCTTCGTGCTTTATGTGGGTTGCATAAAGGATCCACAGGGAAATTCTTGTGGCAAGGCAATGCACAAAATGAAAAGGAACGCATGAAGCGATCTTTTATGGTTATGCAGGATGTTAACTACGAATTGTTTGCAGATAGTGTAGAAGCTGAATGTACGTTTGGAATCAGATACACTGATCCTGCGCTGGTGAAAAGAGCATTAGATGATTTGGACCTTCTTTCTGTCCGTAAACGGCATCCGAACACACTTTCCGGAGGACAAAAGCAGCGGGTTGCTGTAGCCGTTAGTATGATATGCGGTAAGGAAGTGGTGGTTTTTGATGAACCAACTTCGGGTCTTGATTATGACAGCATGGAGCAAGTTAGCAAATTGATTCAGGACCTTGCAAAAAATAAAGTCATATTTGTTGTCACTCACGATTATGAATTTGTCTGCCAAACATGCTCGCGTCTGATTCGCTTTGATTGTCACGTTTTGGCAGATGATATTCCCGTTTGTATAGAAAACAAGGAAAGAATTTATGCACTTATGGAACAGGGGGAGAAAAAGTGATATGGAGCAGAAACAAGAAAACCCAATAAGACTTCTTTTGTCATGGTCGGGGAAAAGTAAACGGTATCTTTTTGCGTCCGTCGCCTGTGCTTTTGCAAGCGGCTTATTTGTAATAGGGCCGTATATTGGCATTTATAACCTTATGGATGCGATTTTATCCGAAAATATAACACAACGGTTATTGGTGAATAATATCGTACTGATTTCTGCAACAACTATCCTGCGTATGATTACTTTGGCTTGTTCAGGCGTTCTTTCTCATAAAGGAGCTTATGGTGCATTATATCGTGTACGTTGTATGATAGTGGAACATTTGGCAAAAGTTCCGTTAGGCGTACTGGATGATCATAGCACGGGAGAAATCAAAACTGTTTTAAATGAGGATATTGAAAAACTGGAACTATGCCTTGCTCATAATATTCCAGAGTTGGTAAGTTATCTCACTGGTCCGATAGTCATTTTTATTTATTTAATGACAGTAAACATTCCATTAGCGATAATTTCTTTGATTCCCCTTCCGATTGCAGGAATTGTTATGATACATCTTTTTAAGGGTATGTCAAGTATCATGCATGATTCAAACCAATCTCTTATTGCATTTAATTCGATTATGATTGAGTACATTCGCGGAATGCGGTTAATTAAAGCCTATAATATGGGAAGTAAATCGTTCAAAAAATTCTCGGATGCCATTAAAGAGGAAAACAGAGTATGGAATTTGATCTCGCGTAAAATGGGACCTCCCTTTGCAATTTTTATTATTATTCTGGAATGTGGAATGGTTCTTTTGGTTCCTATTGGTGGAATGCTGTTTTTAAGAAATTCTATCACTTCCAGTGTGTTTTTGCTTTTCGCTTATGTTGGTTCTCTATATTTAACTGAGCTACTTCCACTTCAGCAGTTAGGAACAACCTTTGCACAGGCATTGAATGGAGTTACTAAGACAAAGGAAATACTGGAGTTGCCTGTTTATGAAAGCGATGGGGATTTTCCTACACATTGTGATATTGCCGTTAAAAACATTTCCTTTTCATATGATGGGAAAAAGAATGTTCTGGAGAATTGCAGTTTGTATGTAGCTGAAGGAGAGAAAATAGCTCTGATTGGTGTTTCCGGTGCTGGTAAAAGCACAGTCATTGAGCTGATCTCCCGATTTTACGATGTGCAGGAAGGTCAGGTATTAATCGGCGGTATAAATGTAAAAAACATAAACTATGAAAAATTGCTTCAAAACATATCCATTGTATTTCAAAAGACGTTTTTGACCCGCGACAGTGTTTTGGAGAATATCCGTATGGGCAGTAACGCCACTCTGGAAGAAGTGAGGGCAGCCGCAAAAGAGGCACAGATTGACGATTTCATCATGTCTTTGCCAGATGGATATGATACGAAAGTAGGCAGTTTTGGCTCCCGTTTCTCTGGCGGAGAAAAACAAAGGATAGCGATTGCAAGAGCTATTTTAAAAAATGCTCCTATTCTGATATTAGATGAAGCCACAAGTGCAGCCGATCCCGAAAATCAGTTGGAAATAGATCGGGCAATTGAGAATCTTTGCAAAGGGAAAACCGTTTTGATTGTCGCACATCGTTTGGGTGCAGTTAAAATGTGTGATAAAGTGGCAATTGTCGAAAATCACACGATAACCGATGCAGGCACCCATGAAGAAGTCCTTTCCAGAAATAATTATTATAGAAAGGCATGGAGCGATTACAATGCTTCAAGAAAAATCGTCTATGGCGGGAAAGGAGATGAAGCATAATGAAAGAAACAGGGCCATTGCATAAAAATATCCACTTTAATATAGGCGTGATATTCACGGTTATTGAAGGTTTTCTTTCTGGATGCAGTTATATGACGATTTACCTAGTCATTCAGATTCTGCTCGGCAAGAAAACAACTACAACAGACATCTTAACAATCACAGGAATTCTGTGCGTAGTCTATGCTTTGCGAGTGCTTATTTACAGTATAGGTTATACACAGAACCAGATCGGCGGGGCTGCCGTTTCAAAAAATCTTCGCCTTTTCCTTGGAGATAAATTTAAGAGGATTCCTCTCTTTCGCTTCACACATGGGCAGGTGGGGCAATATGTAAATACAATGACATGCGATGTAAATAGTTATGAACAAATATTGACACACAAGGTAAGTAACTTGACCAAAAATATTGCCCTGGCCGTTATGGTTATTGTATTTATCTGTTATTTGTATCTGCCCGCAGGAGGGATCCTTTTGCTTTCTACTTCCATGCTGATTCCTGAAATGTGGCTTTCTTTCCGAACGGTAAAAAAGTATGGAACCAGAAAAAATAAGGTTTCATCTGAAACAGTAAGCAGCATTGTGGAATATATAGAAGGTATTCAGACGTTTCGTGCATACGGCGTGGCTGGCACAAAAAATAAGGCAACCACAGAAGCAATGCAATTGTTCAGTCAGGTCAGCTTTGAATATGAAGCGCATGGTATTCCCATAAACTTTGCTTTTAACATTATTAACTGGCTTATGGTTCCTTTTATTATGTTTATTGGGATTTCTCCGTGGATGGCAGGAGAAATTCAGACGATTGATTTTCTGCTTTTATGTATGCTCCCTATGTTGCTGGCAAAGCTAATCGGGGCAATTTCAGTAGATTTGTTTAGCTACAAAAATCTTGTGATTTCAAAAAACAATATTTTAAAAGTAATCCATGAGCCAGAAGAAAACGGCAGTACAGAACCGTTCACAGTTAAGAATTATGAGATTGTTTTTGATAATGTGGACTTCTCCTATATTCCTGGCGAAGCAGTTTTGAAGGAAACTTCCTTTATAGTTCCAAATCAGAAATTGACTGCAATTGTTGGTGATTCCGGTTCCGGTAAATCCACCATCTTGAACCTGATCGCCAAATACTATGAGCCGACTGGCGGCGAAATCCGTATCGGCGGTAAGCCAATCAGTCATATATCCGCTGAGCGTGTGTTGGAACAAATTTCGATGGTAGATCAGGATGTATTTCTCTTTGATGATACCATTCGTGAGAATATCCGGCACGCCCGCCCCAATGCCACGGACGAGGAAATCGAGGCTGCCTGCCGGGAGGCTAATTGTGACGGCTTCATCCGCAAGATGGAAAAGGGATACGATACGCCGACCGGCGAAAACGGAAACCTTCTCTCGGGTGGTGAGCGTCAGCGAATTTCAATCGCCCGCGCTATCCTGAAAAACAGCCCGATCCTGCTTTTGGATGAAGCAACGGCGTCCCTTGACATCGAGAACGAACTGGCAGTAAAGCAGGCCATCGCCAATCTGCTGAAAGAGAAAAAGACTGTGGTAATGATTGCTCATACCCTTTCCATCGTCAAAAATGCAGATCAAATCCTTGTGGTATCTGGCGGAAAGATTGCTGAAGCCGGTACTCACGATGAATTGCTGGCTAAAGGCGGAAAGTATGCGGCCATGTGGAACGCCGAACAGAAATTATCTGCATAAGGGAGGTCTTAATGAAACTTCATGCGTCCGGGGAGTACTATCTGGAAACCATTCTTGTTCTTCAAAAGAAACTCGGCATGGTACGCTCCGTAGATGTGGCTCGGCACATGGAGGTGTCAAAGCCCAGTGTGTGCCATGTAGTAGCAACCCTGCGGGACGGTGGCTTTCTCACGATGGACAGCGACTATTTCCTGCACCTGACCGAGATCAAAGCTTATGGTATCAGATACCTAAGAGTAATCTTTATCGGTTCCCTCTTTGTAAATTTTACACAGTCCGCAAACATGGTTATGCGTGGCGAAGGTCTAATGAAAAAAGCCATGATGATAATGGGACTTGGAGCTTTACTGAATATCATTCTTGATCCGATTTTAATGACAGTTATGGGTGAATACGCCATTGAAGGTGCTGCCCTTGCAACGATTACAGCACATGTTGAGACGGTAACTCTATTATCCAAACTTAATACAGAGCACCATTTGGATATATAAATAGGTGAAGATGAATTGTCTAAAATTGATAGACAAGAATTTATTACAACGAAAATTAAAAGAATATATAGATATTGCTGGTGAAATAAACGAATAAAATTTAAAAAAGGTACGGGGGTGCGGACAAAAAGTTGGACAGTTTTTATGCAGCAAATCCAAGTTTTCTCCTATACTCTACAGGACTAAGATTTCCCAATGACGTTTTAATACGCTCTTCATTATACCAAGAAATATAATCATTAAGCTCCTGCATGAATTCAAATATGTTGACTCCTGGCGAATCCTTATTGTAAAACATCTCTTTTTTTTTAGTCTTCCAAAAAAGCCTTCACAAGCAGCATTGTCGCCAGTACAGCCTTTTTTAGACATAGAGCGAGTAAGGCCCGCCTCATCCATACGCTGAATCCAACCCGGCCAACGGTAGTGACATCCACGATCTGAATGGACCGTGGGATTTTCATCATACTTAATCCATGGCTTCTACTTTGTGTTTTTGTGGGTAGTAACACTTTATCAGATTAGCCATGGATTATTTTATTTATTTGTTGCATTTCATATTACAAATCACTATAAAGTGTATTCCGAAAAAATTAGTTGACACTAACTTAAAATTATGCTACAATAAAACTGACAGTTTTGTCAGTTTTGTTTACAAAGAGAGGTATATATTTTGGAAGGGAAAAAACAGAAAGCCAGTCAAATCAGAAAAAAAGAAATATTAAATGCAGCTAAAAAGGTTTTTTTAAGGAAGGGTTTTGCTGACACGGTAATGGAAGATATTATTGTTGAAACCTCGCTTTCTCGAGGAGGTGTGTATTACCATTACAAAAATAAAGTTGAGATATTACATGATTTAATGCGAGAAGGTATGGCTTATCGAGTCGACAAGATTAATGAAGTTCTGGCAGAGTATTCGGGAGAGCTAGATGCTAACGCTGTAGCACATATGATTGTCGATAAAGTACTTGATGAAAGTGAACTCATGAGCGTATATGCCATATATCTTCAGGCTACGAAAAACAATGATGACCTAAAGAATTTGTTCCCAATTTTGGTCGAAGAATCCTTAAAGGCTACATATATAGGAGTTAAAGTTGCAAAGAAAGATGGGTGCGAATATCTCACAAATGACTTTTTAATATTTTTTATGAATACAGTTATACTAGGTTGTGAAATCTTAGATGGGGCAAGGGATAGCTTTATAAATAATAGAGAGTTTTTTATAGAAATAATAAAGCTGTTTATTGATAGTTATGAAAAAGGTAAAATAAGGTAATTTTTTTTAAACTAATAGTTAGTATAAGCTAACTGAAAAGGAGATGAGTTAATGAAGAAAAAAAATGATGAGTTGATTTGCTCTGCTTCGGACAGCAAGAAACTCAAGCAAAATAAAAATTTAATAAAAGAGGTAGAGAGTTTAAACTTGGATGTTCCTGATGAGATTATGCAGCGAATCGAAAGTGATGTAGAGCAAAGCGAAAAAAAACCTAAAATCAGTATGGGTGGTTTAAATAAAGCACTTATGAGTGTAGCACCTGAGTATAAGGGTAGGATGCGAATTTCTGTTATTTTTGCCTGCATTGGAGAGCTTTTTAGTTTTTCTACCTATTTTTTTAGTGCTTATGCAGCAGGATGGCTTATAAAAAATGCCGGGAGTAATCCGGTCGGCTTTCATGCACTATTGAAATATGCTTTTTTTGCAATAGGATCACTGCTCCTTTACTTTATATTTACAGGATTTAGCACAACTATTTCACATAAAACCTCTTTTTCCATACTTGCAAAACTTAGACAGACTTTGTTTGAAAAATTAAAGGTAATTCCAATGGGGTACTTGGTGGATAATCCTGTAGGTAAAATTAAGGTAATAATCATGGATCGAGTAGCAGATATGGAAGACTGGGTAGCCCATTTGATGCCTGAACTACCTAGTAGGCTTTTGCATCCGATACTCTGCACAGTTATTTTGTTTTATTTAGATTGGCGTATAGGATTATCAATATTTGTGCCGCTACCAATTGTTTTTTTAGCGATGATTACAATGATGTATAAATACCGTAGTAGAATGGCGGTGTGGCTATCAAGTTATGCTAATGTTGCTGACAGAAGTGCGGAGTATGTTCGTGGAATTCCTGTAATCAAAGCATTTGCACAAGACAAAGTTTCGTATGGAAAGTTTGCAGATGCGGTAAAATTCTATCATTTTTCAACGATGAAATGGTGGAAGCAAAGTTGGTTTGGCAAAGCACTTATGACGGCTGCAATGATGACACCACAGATAGTGAGTTTACCTTTAGCTTTCTATTTATATGGGAACGGGCAAATAGGCATTGAAACATTGCTTTTATCACTTATTCTGCCAATTGCTATCCTTCCACAAGCTTTTGCAATCATGATGAGCTTTGAACTTTTTCAGATGGCTTCCAATACTTGGGTATCCATACAAGAATTACTTGATATGCCTGATCAAAAACGTCCTGATGCAGAAAATAAAGTTACTATAGATAGGGGAAAGGGAATAAAATTTGATAATGTAAGTTTTTCTTATCATGACGGAACTGAGGTATTGCATAATATTTCTTTTGAAACAAGCCCCGGAGAAGTGACTGCACTTGTCGGACCTTCAGGTGGCGGAAAATCTACAATTGCAAAGCTTTTAGCAGGCTTTTGGGATCAGTCATCGGGTAAAATTTCCATTGGTAATGTTGATACAAAGAATATTTCATTTAAACAGCTTGCTGAAGAGATTTCTTACGTTTCACAAGATAATTTTCTTTTCGATGTAAGTATTAGAGATAATATTCGTCTTGGAAAGCCTAATGCATCCGAAGATGAAATTATTGCGGCAGCAAAAGCTGCTCATTGCCATGACTTTATTATGGCACTTCCTAAAGGGTATGATACAAAAGCAGGAGAAGCAGGAGGAGCAATGTCGGGCGGTGAAAGACAGAGAATAACTCTTGCAAGAGCAATTTTGAAACCTGCATCAACCATTATTTTGGATGAGGCAACAGCTTATGCCGATCCGGAAAACGAAGCTCTCATCCAAGAAGCAATATCGAATCTCGTAAAGGGGAAAAATCTTGTGATGGTTGCTCATAGGTTAAATACAATCAAGCAGGCACACCAAATAATTCTAATCGATAAAGGTCAAATTATAGCCAAGGGTAAACATGAAGAACTGATGGAAGAGCCACTTTATGCAAGCCTGTGGAAACAATATTTAGGGGAGGAATAAGACATGGAGTTTATAAGATTATCATTCAAACTGGCTGGACAGTATAAAAATCGTCTTAAGGCAGGAATTTTTCTTATTTTTCTGCAAAATGCTTCAATGCTGTTTGGATTTTTCGCTCTCTTTCTTGCATTCGGTTGGATGAATGAAACTACATGGGAGCATATTTGGACAATTTTCGGAGTGCTTTTTGCTTCCTTTCTTTTTAATTTTTTGACAGGCTGGGCGAAAAGTGGTCTTAGTGACGGTGTTTTCTTTGGCATTTTCAAAGACTACAGACTTGCAGTTGGCGAAAAACTTAAAAAGGCGCCTATGGGATATTTTGCAGAACAAAGCCTATCAAGAATTATGGCGGCATTTACCAATGTTATGAAGAGTCTTGAAAATTACTCTGCAATGAGTATCGACTTTGCTGTTTCAGGCATTTCAATATCCTTTTTTCTGTTGGTTGGGATGTTCGGTGTAAATACTAAAATTGGATTTTTAACTTTAATTTGTTTAATTCTTATTTGGTTATGCATGTCTCTTATGATTAATCAAGCAAAAAAAGAGGTTGCACGTGAGCATGCAGCTATTACAAAGGTGGGTGATGCGTTAGTCGATAGCATTAGCGGGATTCCTGTGCTTCGCAGTTTTCCGTTTGCAGATGAAGGTGTTGTTGAAGAAATACATTCTAAATTGAAAAATGCTTCTGAAGAACTTAGACTCTCTCAAGTACATTTTGAAATCGTCTTTGTTATTTATGCAAGAATTTTTTCTACTGTTATTAATCTTTCGAGTCTACTTGTTACATTATTTTCTTGTTATCTTTATACGAAAGGGGAAGTTTTATTACCACAAGCGCTTACTGTTTCAGCTGCTGGCTTTATGATTTTCGGCGGTTTAAAACAACTTGAAAATGCAGCCATCCTCATGGTTAAGAATCCTGCCAATATGCAATATTTGGATGAGGTTTTAGATATTCCTGAAATAAGTGACGGGACTTTGGAAGTTATGGAAAATCAGGATATCGTCTTTGATAAGGTGAGCTTTAGTTACGACAAAGGGAAGCCTGTTTTAAAAGACCTTTCATTTACTATTCCACAAGGGTCAAAGACAGCTATCGTAGGACCGTCAGGATCCGGAAAAACGACAATAATCAATTTGATCTCTCGTTTTTATGATGTTGACAGTGGTGAAATAAGATTAGGAAATAGGGATATACGAGATTATAAAGTAGAAAGTTTACTGAAAAATCTTTCACTTGTTTTCCAAAATGTTTATCTTTTTCAAGATACTATAGAGAATAATATTCGCTTTGCAAATCCTAAGGCAAGTCATGAAGAAGTAGTGGAAGCTGCTAAAAAGGCTCGTTGCCATAATTTTATTATGGAACTTCCTGATGGCTATAACACCATGGTAGGTGAGGGTGGCAGTTCTCTTTCCGGTGGTGAAAAACAACGAATTTCTATTGCTAGAGCATTACTTAAAAATGCACCTATTATTCTTTTAGATGAAGCGACCAGCTCCGTTGATCCTGAAAATGAATATGAGATTTTGGCCGCGGTTGAGGAATTGTCCAAAGGACACACTGTAGTTTCGATAGCTCATAGACTTTCAACTGTGAAAAAAGCCGATCAGATACTAGTGATTGATGACGGTAAATTGGTTCAAGAAGGCAAACATAACGATTTGATAAATAGAGAAGGAATTTATTCAGCATTTATCAAGGCAAGAGAACGAGCTGCAAGCTGGAGATTGTAAAAAAAGTAAACGATTAAAAGCAACCGACATTTAAGAATTAAAAAGCTTTGTAAAGCACATATAGATAATTTTTGAAGCGATTAAGAATAAAATAACTTAGTCGCTTTTATATCGTGATTTTTAAATTATAAAAAACAAAATTAATGGAAAACCGAAAAATTTTATCAAATAAATTAAAAAATTTGGTAAGCAAGGGGGGTCAATCTGTCCTTATGTAAAGTGAAGGGAAGTTTGACTTCCTGTATTTTTTTATGATAGTGAAGATTGCCTATTTCAAATGAAAAGAATACAAAGAAAAGTCTCTTTCAAATAATTGTTCCTTGACAACTGAGTAGACCAAAGGTAGGACTTTATCTACTTGTGGAGGATTATGACTTACGCCATGACCTTTCTGCTGAAAGAAATTTTGGTTTTATGAATACTGAGAAATCAAGGAAACAAGAAAGCGAGCGATAAATAAGAATACATAAAAACAGATGTGGCAACCTGTTCGATGAAACAAGTAGTGATAATGATACTTCAATAGTTTAAGCCGGCTCGTCTGGAATAAGAGGCGGAGGTGAGATTCCTATGTTGCTGCCAAGCACCTACCAAAGTCGTTAAACTTAAAATATAGAAGAAAACATATTTTGATTATAGAAAGTTTGTAAAGGAAGGAGTGGTGTCTGTGGATAGTGACTGGAATGGACTGGCTGATTTAATTGCAAATCTGATTACAAAATATGCTGGTGTTTTAGATTTAGATAATCTGCCCGATCCAACGCCAGTAAAAAATCAAGAGATGAAAAATAGTCTTGACATGGCAAAAACACAAATTGAGATGGACTAATAAAAGTGTTATAATATACTTGAAATGATAGTCCAAACTTAAATTCAAAAATCAAAGTTTATATATGATATAGAAAAGTTATATTGAGGGAAGAATACAGTTTACTCGCATGATGGAAGATATAAAATCTGGAAAAGATGGAGTGTCTTTTGTTCTTGTGTTTAAGTTATCAAGATTTGCAAGAAATGCCGCTGATGTTCTTTCTACACTTCAGATAATGCAGGATTATGGAGTTAATCTTATCTGCGTTGAAGATGGCATTGATTCATCTAAAGATGCTGGGAAACTAATGATTTCTGTTTTATCAGCTGTGGCTGAAATAGAAAGAGAAAACATACGTATTCAAACAATGTAAGGTCGCATTCAAAAAGCAAGGGAAGGAAAATGGAATGGTGGCTTTGCTCCGTATGGATATAAACTTGAAGATGGCAAGCTGTTTATAAATGAGGAAGAGGCAGTTGCCATAAGAACGATTTTCGACCAGTATGTAAATACTACGATAGGAGCCAATGGGCTATCTAAATACTTAGAAAATCATGGAATTAGAAAAATTCCAAGACAGAATGGTAAGAATCCTTTGTTTGATGCAGGTCTTATAAGAAAGATATTAAAGAATCCTGTATATAATGGAAAAATAGCATTTGGAAGAAGAACTTTAGAAAAAGTTCATGGTACAAGAAATGAATATAAGCAGGTTGAACAAGATGAATATCTAATATCTGAAGGGATACATGAAGCTATAGTTTCCGATGAAGTTTGGCAAGCTGCTCAGGTTATGCTAAAATCTCAAGCAAAGAAATATGAGCATGTGAATAAAGGAAAAGATACACGCACACACATGCTTTCTGGAATTGTAAAATGCCCGATATGTGGAGTGGGAATGTTTGGGAACAAGTGTATCAAGAAAAAGAAAGATGGCACAAAGTATAAAGACTTTTTATTACTATGGTTGTAAACATAGGCAGATGATAAGAGGTCATAAGCGTACATTCAGTAAGCAAATTAGAGAAGAATTGTTAGATGATGCTGTTGCAGAGGTAATTGTCAAGATTGTAAGTAATCCGAAATTTGTTTCTATGATGCAAGAAAAAATCAACATGAAGGTGGACACCTCTGAAATAGAAAAAGAAATAGATAATTACCAAAAGGAATTGAGGAAGAGTCATTCTACAAAGTTTAAGCTAATTGAGGAAATAGATAATTTAGATGTTGAAGATAAGCATTATAAGAGAAGGAAACAGGATTTAGACGATAGACTATATCGTATGTATGACAAAATAGATGAATTAGAATCATCACTAATTGATGCGAAAGCAAAGAAACAAACCATTGAAGCTGAAAAACTCACAGGAGATAACATATATAAGGTTCTGATCTATTTTGATAAACTCTATAAAGTCATGAATGATGTAGAGCGTAGACAGTTAATTACAGCTTTGATTTCTGAAATTCAAATTTACGAAGAAAAACAACCTAACGGACAATGGCTAAAATCAATTACTTTCAAGCTCCCAATTATAGATGATGACTTGAATATAAGTTTGGACAATGATGAACAAGTTGAAACGGTAGCATTAATGAAAAAAGTGGAGACTGAAAACGAATAAATATCAAGAGTAGTGTATTTATGAGCGTTTTTGAGACTAGGTAAAGGCTCAGGAAAGTCCGTATTTCTTATAGGGCATTGAAGACTGCGTGTGTTATTATGTTTTTAGCGGAGTTACAAATCGGAAGTTGACGAACTGATAATCAACCTGAATTTTTGATATTCATCGCCTATGGCGCTGTAATAAATACACCTATGAAAGGGTGGTTCATTATGAAGAATAATAATTTTGGTGTGTGGAGGACGCACGGTAAATAATCCTACAGAACTAATTATGGAGGACACAGGATGATATTAGAAACATTACTTCCTCAATTAGAATTTCAACCTAACATTGAGGATGCAGTAAAGCAAAAAATGATTAAAAGTAGACGGCAAGTTGAAGAAATCGCAGCAACCGCCTACAGTAGCAACGATTTTGATTTTCCGCTATGCAGACGAATGCCACTAACTCGCTTGGTGGTAGTTATATATTTATTGACGCAAAAGTATGCCGAGTATAAAGCCATTGGTGTAACAGATGAAATTGTTTTGGATACTTTTAGAGATGTCTCACTGCGGGCAAACTTGTACTATAAACAGCATGGCAAAATTGGCATTTCTAAAGATGATGTTATTTGGTTCCGCCACATTATGAATGTGCACATTTTCAAAGTTGGAGTATTGCAATACCAAACATTCAATATGATTTATTTGGACGAGGAAACCATTGGAGAGCCTTATATGGTGTTTTCACAAGAACAGAAACGGACATTGCCCAATGGAGCGCCTGTGATAAATTGCCATATTCAAAAAGGTGCGAATATTAGCGATAGCTTAGTCGAGAAATCTCTTGACCAAGCAAAGGCGTTTTTCAAGGATTGCTTTTCATCTACAGAGTATAAAGCTTTTCTTTGTTATTCTTGGTTACTCTATCCTCCGATGCTAAACATACTTCCAACGGATTCGAATATCAAGCAGTTTGCAAAACACTTTTCTATCATTGGTGCGTGCAACGATTCGGAACAGGCTAAAGAGAATTTATTTGATTACGGCAAGCATAATTTACATTGCAAACCAACAGTTCTACAAAGGATTGCAAAAGGACATAAAGAACTTCTTGGTTATGGGTGTGGAGTAATTATGCTATAGAGTACAGCAAATTCAAGTTTGCAAAGATGCAAACATTGAATAACTTACAAATGACACATGATATCAATGTTATTGCCTCAGGCCATGTTAAGACGGTAGCATTGATGTCTCATATTAATGTAAGAAAACAACGGAAAAAAGAAAGAAGGGTTTGCATGATTACTGAGCGATTAAAGATAAGAAAATTTACTAATAATGATCTAATGGAACTCTATAATCTACTTTCAGATGAAGATGTCATGGAATTTATAGAACCGCCTTTTTCATGGGAAAAAACAGCGAATTTTCTAAATAGTGTTGCACTGATTGATTCTCCTTTGATCTATGCGGTAGAGGATTTTAATCAGAACTTTATCGGATATGTAATATTTCATGAGTATGACAAAGACTCCTTCGAACTTGGTTGGATAATGAATAAGAGATACTGGGGGAAAGGATATGCCAATGAATTAACAAAAGCTTTTATAAAGCGTAGTTCAGAGATAGGGAAAAACTTGATTATTGAGTGTGACCCGAATCAAGAAAAGACCAAACGAATTGCGGTGAAAAATGATTTTGAATTTATTGGAGAAAGTGATGGCTGCAGTGTATTCAAAAGAAAGCTGATTAATAAGATTTGAAAAGGTGGCAAAGTAAGAAATTGGAAGTTAGGAGGAGATGAAGCTGCATGAAAGAATATATCGTGAGTTTAGAAAAAGAATTTTCGTTGATAGAAAATGGCTTCAAAGAGGAAGAAAAAAGAGCCTTTGCTGATTATAAATCTAATGATAATGAGCATAGTAAAAAAATGGCGTTTTTAGCCTATAAATCCAATGTATATCAAGTTAGATTGTATGGTGTATTTCTTTTTGGATACTTGTCAGAACAAGATGATATTTTAGCATTTATGCGAGATGAAGTTTCCAAAGACGATAATTGGAGAGTTCAGGAAGTCTTGGCAAAGGCATTTGATGAATTTTGTAAGAAAATAGGATATGAAAAAGCACTTCCAGTAATTGATGAATGGTTAAAAAATAATAATCCTAATACAAGGAGAGCAGTAACAGAGGGATTAAGAATATGGACGAGCAGACCATATTTCAAAGATAATCCAAATGAAGCTATCAGACGAATTGCTGCATTGAAAGAAGATACGAGTGAATATGTTAGAAAGTCAGTAGGAAATGCTTTGAGAGATATTAGTAAAAAATTTCCAGAGCTAATCAAAGAGGAACTTTATAACTGGGAGTTAGAAAGTAAAGAAATAAATCAAGTGTACAAGTTAGCGAGTAAGCTTATAAGCTGACAACTCCCAGTTTGTCGAGGCAATACCTTTTAACGATAATCTTAAGCTATCGTTAAAAGGTTTATGGATATATTCCCACATACGAACGTAGCTACTTGACATACTTAGTGTTTACTCGTTTCATATCGAATCAATTGTGCGACTTGAAAAAATATAAGGAGGAAATTATGATAAAGAAAATAGGAATTGTTAGCTTATCTAGTGGTGTTTTGGGGGAAAGTTTTGTTGAGCATGAAGTAAAAATAGGATTAGACAGATTAAATAAGCTAGGTGTAGAGGTAGAGTTTTTACCCAATTCTCTGAAAGGCATAGATTTTTTAAAGAATCATCCAGAAGCTAGGGCAGACGATTTGATACTTGCTTTTGAAGATGACACTATTGATATGATTTTATGTGCTATTGGTGGAGAAGATACTTATAGATTAGCACCTTATTTGTTCGAAGGCGATAGATTAAAAAATATTGTCAAACAAAAACTTTTTTTAGGCTTTTCTGACTCAACAATAAATCACTTTATGCTAAATAAACTTGGCATAAAAACATTTTATGGTCAGGCTTTCTTGACAGATGTATGCGAACTATCTGATAACATGTTAGCTTATACAGAAAAATACTTTTTAGAACTTATAAAAACAGGGAAAATAAAAGAGATACACCCTAGTGAAGTTTGGTATGAGGAAAGGGAAGATTTTAGCGAGAAAGCTATTGGCGTAGAAATGAAAAGTCATATTAATATTGGGTTTGAGCTTTTAAGAGGAAATCCTATATTTAGTGGGAAAATTTTAGGCGGATGCATAGAATCAATATATGATATGTTCGATAATTCTTTATTTGAAGATACAGTAGAAATTTGTAGTAAATATGATTTATTTCCAAGTCTTGAGGCATGGGAGAATAAGATTTTACTTATAGAAACAAGCCAAGAAAAAACAAAACCAGATTTATATAGGAAAATGATACTTGCTCTAAAAGACTACGGCTTGTTTGATGTATTGTCGGGAATACTAGTAGGGAAACCTCAAAATGAAGTCTATTATGATGAGTATAAATCTATTTTATTAGAAGAAATTACTAATAAAGACTTACCTATTGTCTATAATATAAATATTGGACACTCAACTCCAAGATGTATAATTCCTTTTGGGGTAGAAGCAAAAGTAGATGTAAGTAAACAAACAATCTCCTTTAATTATTAAACAAATAGGAGTTTATATGGAGGTCATGAATGGATTACAAGGAAATAGATGCTTCACAAATTGATCTTTTGTGGGAACTTCAAAAGCAATATAAAGCAGAAATAGGAGAGGATATACCGAATGATATATCCAAGAAACGTCTGAAAGATGCAATCAGCAAAGGGGAAATATTATTTTTCGGAGCATGGGAAGGCGATGCATTGGTAGGCTGCTGTTCAATAACAGTTGGTTTTTCAACTTTTGACTATATGCCAAGTGGAATATTTGAAGATTTTTTCATATGTCCTGACTTTCGTCATAAAGGAATAGCACGCCAGCTAGTCCAATTTGCATATAGGTCAAGTGCTATAAGTTCAATGACTGTTGCTTGTGCACAATGCGATATACAAATGTATAAATCACTTGGATTTTCAATTCAGCTTGGAAACTTGTTTGCATTTGAACCATAAGTTACGCATCTTAGATGAGAAAGTATATAAAGGAGAAAACTATGGAAAATAATTGCGCTATTATTAACGATAAAAAAGCATTTAGATATAGAGCGGCAGCCATCATAGTCGAAGAGGGCTCTGTGCTACTTGCAAGAAATGATGAGGACGACTATTACTACTCAGTTGGCGGAGCGGTTCACATGGGCGAGACATCAGAAGAAGCCGTGAAGAGAGAAGTATTTGAAGAGACAGGCCTTAATTACGAGGTAGATCACCTTGCTGTAATACATGAGAACTTCTTCATCGGAAGCTCTGGCTTAAAAGGAGTGGACTTCCATGAGCTTACATTCTACTATATGATGAAGCCCATGGGCAAAAGAAACTTTACGAGCCAAAGCACTACAGAGTCAGGTGCTAAAGAGACAATGCATTGGGTGCCGATAGATGAGCTCGATAAGTGCGAGGCGTACCCAACATTTATGAAAAAATATCTTAGCTCGGAGCATAAATGCGTAGAGCATATAATTACAGATGAAAGGGTTTAATGGTTGGATTTGCTCAGTTGTACAATATGAATAATAATTAAAAATTTGAGGTATTAAAATGAAAAACTATAAAAAGATTAGAATAATTACTTTAATTTCACACTTACTTATAATATCTTTCATAGCATTATTTATTAAATTTGAAGGAAGATTTAATTATATCTATGATATACATCTTTTGAAAAATACTCAAAGTAGACTTATAGATTTAATATTTGCCTTACTGCTTTTAGCTCACTTTATATTAATTGTAATCAATCTTGTAGCTTTATTGAAAATAGCTTTAAAAAAACAATTGAAAGCTGTAGATTTATTCTACTCCTTATATCCTGTTTTGATCCTTTTCATAATTACAGGATTTGATATCAATAATTTAATAAATATTATAATAACACCATTTAATATAATTATTAATTTACTCACAAATGGTATAGTGTAAACGAAAGAGGAAAAATTATGATTATAGACAGTTACGATATAGACACAGAGCCACTTATAAGTCTAGAACATTTTTATGGCGAGAAGAAAAATTTAATAGATAAATGCTTGGTAATATTTTCAAAAAGCATAGTAGAATATTTACTCGATAATTTTGAGTGCCAAGAAATTGCTAGAGTAGACTCAGCGAATGGCTCAATGCCAATATATAAAAGCCATTTTGAAGGTCAAGAATTTGCCTTCTACCTTAGCATGATGGGCTCGGCACTTGCTTCATCAAGCTGCGCTGAAGTCAACTGGCTTACAGGTGCGAATAAATTTATTATGTTTGGATCTTGCGGCAGCCTTGACAAGGAAAAGACTCTTGGCAAGTACATTGTACCAACAGAGGCTTACAGGGGTGAAGGAGCATCTTATTATTATGCCGCTCCTTCAGATTACATTGCTATTAAAAACCATGATGAGCTTGAAGAATTTTTTATCAAGGAAAAAGCTCCCTATATTAATGGAAAGGTCTGGACTACAGACGTTATGCTTCGTGAGACGCGCGCTCTTGTCGCAAAGAGAAAGTCAGAAGGCTGCATAGCAGTAGAGATGGAGCTTGCAGGCGTACAAGCAGCTTGTGATTTTTATGGCTTTGAGCTTTATAATTTTCTTGAAGCAGGAGATGTTTTAGATGAGAGCTCTTATGAGGTAGAGGGACTTAATAGCGCCAACCACGATCTTGGGAAATTGTATTTGGCATTGAAATTATTAAAAGAAATATAAGGAAAATATAGTTAAAGTAAACATGATACAATGTGTTTACAATAAACAGGGAGGAATTTTTATGGATTTAGAATTTATTTTCAATCACGTAATAAGTGGATATCTGCCTATTATGGCATTACTAATATTATATTTTATAATATTAAAATCATTTGGCAATACGCCAAGCAAAGGACATATAATTTTGACTTTTATATTTTCTTTTTATCTTGTTGGAGTCTTGTCTGCAACAGGTGTTTGTTTAAAAGCAAATTTTTCACCGAGATTTTCAATGCTACCTTTTATAGATATGATTAGAGGACCAAAAGATACAATTTTAAACGTAATTTTTTTTCTTCCATTAGGAATTTTTCTGCCATTACTCTATGAGCAATATAATAGCTTATCCAAAGTTTTTTTGCTTGGATTTCTATTTTCATTGTCTATAGAAATCATTCAAATGTTTGGATTTGGGACTACAGATATAAACGACTTGATTACGAATACTTTTGGAGCAGTACTAGGTTATGGAATATATGAATTACTTAGTAGATCATTTTCCGATTCATTGCTTGGAAAATTTCAGACAAAAGGCAAATATAGCCTATATGAGACAGTAATTCTGTGGACTATTACTATATTGATTATGCTGACTATCCAGCTTTATATCTACGATATTCTATTTGCATCTAAGATGAGTGGAGAAATTCATAAGTGGTGATATTCTATAGATAGGCAAGCTTATAAAATGGCGTAGAGCATATAATTACAGATGAAAGGATAATGGATTAATTATAGCATGAAATTTATTGTAAAAGAAATTATAGATAAAAAAGAAAAAGAAAATATCGCAAGAGAAGTGCTTAATGATTTGCCAGAATGGTTCGGCTTGCCCGAGAGCACAGAAAACTACATTAAAGAGTCACAAGAAAAGCCGTTCTTAGCAAGCTTTTATAAGGACGAGCTAGTAGGCTTTGTCGTTCTTGGCGCAAGTAGCCACGACTGTGCAGAGATCTTTGTCATGGGCGTGAAGAAAAAGTTTCATCATCATGGAGCTGGAAGAGAGCTAAATAAGGCCTATGAAGACTTAGCAAAGAGCTTAGGCTACACTTACACACAGGTAAAAACCGTTCAGTCCGGCCATTACGATGATTACGACATAACGAATAAATTTTACAAAGCGCTCGGATATAAAGAATTAGAAGTCTTCCCGGATTTATGGGACGAGAACAACCCTTGTCAAATATATGTAAAGTATTTGGGTGAGTGAAAAGAGTATGAAGAATATATCAAGAAGTAGAGTCTTGATGAATTTGAATTTAGTATAGAAAACACAGCAAAATCAGCAATATAGCTAATGTAAAAAGCTTTTGACACAGAAAAAATATACAAATGTAAAGAAGCTTTGATAGAAATAATACAAGATCTCTAATATAATTATCATGAAAGGAGGTATGGATTTTATGGAGCTTGGCAATCATATTAAACACTACAGAAATGAAAAAGGTTTATCTCAGGAAGAACTTGCAGAAAGAGTATATGTTACGAGACAAACTATTTCGAATTGGGAAAACAATAAAAATTATCCTGATATAAATAGCATTGTATTACTAAGCGAAGTTTTTGAAATATCAATTGATAATTTAATTAAAGGAGATCTAGAACAAATGAAAAATGAAATTAACTCAGAAGAAGTTAAAAAATTGAACTTCTATGCAACAATGATGGGAATTCTTATGCTAGCAGCATTTATTTCTCTTATGCCACTACTTAAATTTATTGGCTTGTATGGCTTTATTCCATATTTTGTATTAGTGGCTTGTGCTATGTTTTTTGCAATCAAAGTTGAGAAAATCAAGAAAGATAATGATATTCAAACATACAAGGAGATTGTAGCTTTCACCGAAGGCAAAAGATTAGACGAGATACAAAAAATTGAAGAAAGAGCAAAAAGACCATATCAAAAAATTATAGACGGATTTTTATGGGCAGCAATAGCTCTATTGATTGTAGGAATTACGATTTTTATACTTAGATTATTTAATTAGAATAAAACGAAGAGGCGATAGAAATTAAAATCTATCGCCATTTTTGTATCGCTTTTTAAGTAAAACTACTCCTTAATCAATTTTTTGTAAACTTTTTCCACTTCATCAGCCAGATTTTTGTACGCCTTATCACTTCTTGAGCAAGCACCCTCTATAAGCAAGTCAAAATCCTCTTTGATGTACTCTTCCAATTTCTTATCAGAAAGAATTTCCTTAATGTCAGCGCCAGCTTCTAAACCATTCTTTTTTAATAATTCATACAAATCATGCGCATTCATCCCTTTAAGCTCAGCCTTTGTGTAAGCGTGTTCATCCTTATTTGCACAAGCAGCAGATGTTAAAACTATAAGCATCAAAGAAAGAAGAAGAGCAATAATTCGTTTAGATTTATACATAAAACACCTCCTATAAAACATATGAATCTTCTTTGCATTATTATACTACTTTACCATGTTCATGTCAATTGTTCCGCAAAATGAGATACATCATTCCGGCAGCCTTGCTATTGTTCCGATAAAATGATAAAATAAATTATATACTTAGAAAATAGACTTAACAAGTAATTTAGGTGGTGAGTTAATGAACATAACTAGAATCAATACCTACAACGACCATCGCTTCAGTCAAGAAGCGCTTAATCAGCACGGCTGCTACATTGTAAATGGCGATGTACCCATAGAGATCAAAATCATATCACAGAGCGAGGCTATTATAATAGGAGATGAAGCCTACTTCGACGAGGTCATAGACGAGTTTCGCTTCAACGCAGAGCATATCACAAAGTTTTACGACGAGAGCGGCAAAATCGTGAAGAAATTCAAAGACCTAGAGCTATTTAAGCTTGATATAGACAAAATCCAGCCAATACAGTTCTTCGTCGATAGAGATAAATTAGAAGCAGTAAAGAACTTTGTTACGAGAGAAGAAGACGTGATTATACCAGTTGCTATGCACGATGGCACATACACATCCCTAGACGGCCATACACGCCTCTACCTTGCATATATCCTCGGCTTTAAGCACGTCTACGCTTATTTTAGCCAAGACTTCGATAGCTTCGACTACTTCTTTGAAGAAGCAAGAAAAAGAAATATATACACAGCAAAAGATTTGATCTTGCTTGATCATGAGGAATATGTAGATAAGTGGGATAAGTTTTGTGATGAGTATTATTCGACGAGAGAGTGAGTAGGTGGGGTGTTGTTTTGATAAAATAAGAATGATATTAATACAAGGTAATAAGCTTAACAAATCACATTGGAATTTTGTTTATAAATATAGTATAATGGACTTATAAAATGAGTCCATTTTTTAATTTTTTAGGAATAAAATGTGTTAGAATCTATAGGGAAGGATAGGTGTTTAGTATATGAACTTGCTAGAGATGGCAGCTGGAAATCAGTTAAAGAAAACTGGTGAAAAGAAAAAATTATCAATACGTAATCAAGTTGATGATAAATATGATGTTTATGCGATACCGTTAGAATACTTATATTATAATAATCAAAATGGTCGTATTAATACTATGTATAAAAAATATAGCTCAACTAATGGTTTGCTAAGTCCAAAACCTGGGAAATCAGATTACAATAAGGTTTTTGAGCAATTTATATACGAATCAAATGTGCAAGCAATGAAAGATACTAAACTTTCTATCGAAGAAAAATCTCAGCAAGAGCCAGGTGTAGTTCTTCCAGATGGCAGGGTTATTGATGGTAATAGAAGGTTAACAGCTCTAAGAATGATTGAAAGAGATAAAAATATAGCACAATATTTCAATGCTGTAATATTACCACTGAATGCAAATTTAAAATCTGATGAAAAAAGCATTAAAGAGCTAGAGTTAGATTTGCAGTTGGGTCGCGAGGAAAGAGTTAATTATGACCCGATTGATCGTATCTTTGATGTTTACAACACTATAGAAGTTGAAAAGCTAATGACTATTGATGAGTATAAAAAAGCATCTGGCGCTAAGAGCACTAAAGGTATTAATAGAGATATAAGATTAGCGGAATTAATCATAAAATTTATTGAAATTGTATCTCCGGGAGGCAATCCTATTGATAAATTTTATTTAGCAAGAGATTTAAAGCTTGATGGACCTATAGAAGAGATAGAAAACACTATCACTAAATTAAAATCAAAGAATAAAGAAGCTATAAAAGAGGCTGCTTTGGTATATATGATATCATCTAAGGTTGGCGAAGATCAAAAAGATACAACCCGTGTTATGAGAGATTTAAAACAGAATGTGCTTCAAGACCATGATAGATTGCAACACTTTTTAGATGCTGCTGATGAAAAAGTTGATGTTATTATGGATGCATTTGAACAGAGTCCACTAAAATCTGCTAACGAGTTAAAAACTGTACTTAGTCAAGATATTGGAGCACAAAAGAGTGTAGACTCACTAGTAAGATCTACAAATATAATTATAAATAAAGGTAAAATTATAAATGAAAGAACTAAAGCATTGGTAGAGCTAGAAAATGTTAGAGATTCTTTATCAGAGATTGATGCAGAAGATTTTGCAGAACTAACTGCAGATGAACATATACAAGCAAGAGAGTATATTAAAGATATTAATGATATTTTATATCGCTTAAATAAGGATATATAATTATGGCATTTTCCAATGAATTAAAGAAAAAAATTAAACCAGAGTATACTAGTAATCTAGTCGAGGGATTTTACAGACCACTGCTTAGAGAAGCTGAGCTATATCAACGTGTTTCTGGCTATTTTAGCACGTCTGGTTTGGATTTGTATTCAGACAGCTTAGAAGAGCTAGCAAAAAATGGCGGTAATTTAGAATTTATTATTTCAAAAGAAATAAGTAAGGAAGACTATGACAGGATTAAAGTGGGATATGATTTACTAGAAGAGGTAAAACCATTAAAGCTAGCAGAAAGAAATGAAAGGCTTACACTAAAAACTCAAGAGCAGCTTGGAAACTTAGCTTTTATGATTGCCATGGGAAGAGCAAGGATAAAAATTGCTCTTACTAATAGAGGAATTTTTCATGATAAATTTGGCATTATTTCATCTGGAAATGAAAAAGTATTTTTCAATGGATCTGTCAATGAAACAAAAAGCGGTATGAACATAAATTATGAAAGTATCAGCGTTGATACGTCTTGGGATATTAGTGACAGTGTTCAGTCTAGAATAAAGTCTAATCAGGAACGATTTGAAAGATTATGGAACGATCAAGAAGAAGGAGTAACGGTAGTAGAAGTTTCTGATATAGCTTATGAAGAAATTGCTAAATATCAATCACAATCAACAATAGTTAATATAGACAGACTTAATGACAATGAGACAGAATATGATCAGCATCCAAATTCAATTATCTTTAAGTTAATAGATGGAGTTGTAATTAGAGATGATAGAACTGATATACAGTTAACAGCAAGTGATAGAAAATTAAAACCAGGCAGCGACATATCTATATTTTTCGAGGAAGATAATTCGACTATAAGTAAAGATACAACTTATAGAGATATAGAAAGGATTATTACAGTTACTAAAGAAAGAGCTGAAAGAAAAGGTTTAGAAGTCATTGTAAGTAAAGCAGTATCAGAGTACTTACAACAATACAAATATTCAATAGAAAAATACAAGATATTAGGTGATGTATATAAAGGTGAATTAGATGAGTTCCCTAACGATAAGAAAATATCTTATCAAGAGTTTTCTGAAATTGTTCAATCAGAAGTAACTAGGCCGCTTTATGAACTACATTTAAGATCAGCTTATTTTATGTATGAAATGGCTAGAGCAGCAAACTTCTCTGTTCCTGGGGCAGGTAAAACAGCTATGCTTTTGGGGGTTTTTGCTTATTTAAATAGAGATGATGCTCCAGCTAATGAAAGGATAGATAGAATACTTGTTGTTTCCCCTCTTAATGCATTTGATAGCTGGAAGAGAGAGTTTGAAGCTGTTTTTGGCAATAAAAAATTTCTTAGGTCAATAGACTCACAAACATCAGCAGATTTTAGTTATGATTTATCAATTAATTGGGGAGTTAGTAACTTAGTATTAGTTAACTATGAGTCTCTACCTAAATATTTAACAAAATTAGAGCAAAACATTGACATGAACACAATGCTTGTATTTGACGAAGTTCACAGAATAAAAAATCCTAATGGCAAAAGAGCAGAAAAAGCTTTAGAGCTATCTAAAAAGCCTAAGTTTAAGTATGTATTAACAGGTACACCTATTCCTAATACTTATCAAGATATTTATAATTTTCTTCACATATTATATGGTAATGAGTATAATTCATATTTTGGATGGGATTCTACTTTTCTATATAATCCAAAAATGAGACAAATTGAAGAAATTAATAAAAAACTATATCCATTCTTCTGGAGAACTAATAAAAATGATTTAAATGTTCCAAAAGCTGAAGATGACAATATTATAAGAGTGAATCCAAGCCCAGAACAATTGGCTTTAGCTGAATATATATATTCAAAAGAAGACTCAAGCTTGGCACAATTAATTAGATTGATTCAAGCTTCAACTAATCCATCTCTTGTAAATAAGGCAATCGATTATAAGGAACTAATGTCATATGACGATGATGGTGATATATACGCTATCTCAGAGTCAGAGTTTAACTCTCTATTAAATGAGAATGGCAATGCTAGTATAGATAACTCTTATCTAGATATAGATGTTGACAATATGATTTCTCCAAAATTTACTGAAGGGATTAATCTAGTCCAACAACTTGTTAGTGAAGGTAAAAAAGTTTTAGTTTGGGGAATATTTATTGATACGCTGTATAAAATTAGAGATGCTTTAAAAGATAAAGGGATTAAGGTTAATTTAGTCTATGGTGGAACTAATAAACTTGAAAGAAGCTTACTAATAGATGAGTTTAGAGATGGAGATGTCCAAGTATTGGTATCAAATCCACAAACTTTAGGTGAGTCAATCTCATTACATCAAACAGTTCATGATGCAGTTTATTTTGAATATAATTTCAATTTGACATTTATGTTGCAATCAAGAGATAGAATTCATCGTTTAGGTCTTGATCAAAATCAATATACAAGATATTACTATCTACAAACAGCAGCAGAGCCATTGGAGAGTTATCGCCCTGGATATATAGATGAGAAAATATATAGACGATTAAAAGAAAAAGAAAGAATGATGTATGAAGCAATCGATGACAAGAATTTATCGATAGAATATAGCGAAAAAGAAATACTTGAAGCAATTAAAATTATTGATGAAGAAAGGCAAAGAATAAATAAAAACCATGAGTAATTCAAAAATAAAAGTTGTTGATCTATTTGCAGGTGTAGGAGGATTTCACCTTGGATTATCAAGAGCAAGCGAGCAATATGAAGTGGTTTGGGCTAATCAATACGAGCCATCTAGGAAAAATCAGTTTGCTTATAATATATATATAAAGAACTTTCCTAAAACGCAAATAAGCAATGAAGATATTACAAAAGTAAATAAAGACGAAATACCAGACATGGACTTATTAGTGGCAGGCTTCCCTTGTCAAGACTACTCAGTTGCAACATCTGGCGCAAAAGGTATTGTCGGGAAAAAAGGCGTGCTTTGGTGGGAGCTTCGCAAGGTAATAAAGCACAAGGAGCCGAAATATTTATTATTTGAAAATGTAGATAGGCTCTTAGCTTCACCAGGAGTAAAAACAAAAAAGACTGGACGCGATTTTGGAATTATACTAAGAACATTATCAGATCTTGGATATGGAGTTTCTTGGAAAATGATAAATGCTGCAGATTATGGATATCCTCAGCGTAGAAGAAGAACTTTTATATTTGCATATAGAAATGGAAGTAATTTTTATGAAACTGTATCTAATATTGTAAAAAAAGATGACGATACAATAATCGAATTTATAAAAGATATGGCTCCACTATCAAGTACTATGAATAATGAGTCTGTATCTAATCTGACAAAAATTGACCTAAACACATTTAATAATTTAACAGAATTTTCAAATGATTTTTTCGTTAAAAAAGGATTTAAAAAAACTGGAGTTATGTTTGAAGGCAAAGTCTATATGGCAGACTATGTGCCAAAATGCAGAAAAGAGGCCGCTCTTAAAGATTTGCTATTAGAAAATATAGAAGATGAGAAATTTTATTTGGACTCTGACAAAATTGAAAGATTTAAGATACAGAAAAAAGGGTTCCGTGAGATAAAAAAATCACCTAAGGGATATGAATATAAATATGGTATGGGTAGCATGCAATTTCCAGATCCAATAGATAGACCAGCAAGAACTATAGTTACATCTGAGTCTACTGTATCTAGGATGAGTCATGTAGTTAGAGATCCGGGCAACAATCGTTTAAGAGTGCTTTCACCTGTAGAAACAGAGAGAATAAATACATTTCCAGATGATTGGACTAAACTCGATGGAGTATCAAATTCACACAGATATTTTACTATGGGCAATGCGCTTGTAGTTGATTTAATCAAAGAAATCGGAGAAGAAATGCTTGATATAATCAATGCAGATTGATTTAAAGCACTTATATAAACAAAGGAGAAAACATGGCAATTTTAAGAATTATTCTTCCCTTGCTCATAGTCTGCGTAGTAGTTGTTTACATGATTTACACAGCTAAGAAAAGGCAAGGCACTGACAAGGGCGAAAAAACAGAAGAAACCTACATGTCTGAGGGCATGGCTATAGGTATGTGCTTAGGAATTGCTGTATCCATAGCAATGGATGCTGACAATATCGCCATCGGCTTGTCGGTCGGCATGATGCTTGGCATGAGTGTCGGTATGAGCATTAAAAAGAAATAAAATTAATAATTTAATTTTTAGTATGATAAATACTCTCTTTACTATTTGTTCGGTAAAGAGGGTATTTTTTTAATTAAATATATACATTTCAATATAAAAATTATTAATTTGTCACGATTAGACTTTTGTTTGTTTTTCTAAAAACTGCTATTGACAATAATTATCAATGTTGATACAATAATACCGACAGTAGTGTCGGTATGGAGGTGATTATGAAATGAAAATGGAAGCTGATGAAAGAAAAAAGCAGATTAGACAAGCAGCTATGAAAGTCTTTTTGGACAAAGGGTTTAGAAATACAGTTATGAACGACATTATGGAAGCTACTGGGCTTTCTAGAGGTGGTTTGTATCATCATTATGGTTCTACCTATGAAATTTTATTTGATATTATGTTGGATGGTAATTTAAATAGAAAGGATATTATTCAAAAATCAATTTATGATGAAGGTTTAATATTAAGTCCACAGTTGTTTTCAAGAATGATTATAGACAAGATACTTGCAGATAATGATTATGTAAAGCTTTATGTTATGTTTTTATGTGAGTTAAAAGAAAATGATGATCTGAAAGAACTATATGTGAAAATAAAAAAAGAGTCCATACAAGTATTTAAAGAATTATTTTATAGTTTGTTTAAAGAGTTGCCGTCTGATGAGACATTTGAGTTTATGATTAATATCATGAATTCCGGATTGATGGCTTGCGAAATTTTGAATGCGCGTGAGAATTTTATAAAAAATAAGAAATATCTAACTGAAATGATAGAGACTTATTTTACAAATGTTATGAAAAAAGATGATGAAAGGAGTTAAATTTATGGATCTATTAAAAAAATACATTAAGAGAAATAAAACACCATATTTTATTTCTGTGTTATTTGCAATACTTGGAGTAATTTCAAATCTTTTTGTATATATTATTCTAAGTAAGGTGATTATATCATTGATTGATGGTAGTCAAGATTTTTATTACTATATAAATAAAATTTTCTTGATACTTTCATGTCTTATAATCAAAGAAGTGTTCGTATTTTTGTCTACAATGATTTCCCATAAAACAGCCTATCAAATAATACGAGATATAAGAAAAAGCCTTATGGAAAAATTATTTAATATGCCATTAGGAGATATATTGAATGAATCTACTGGTAAGTTAAAAGACATAATTGTAAATCAAGTCGATAATACTGAAACAACATTGGCTCATATGATACCTGAGATGACAGCTAATTTAGTCGGACCTATAATATTATTTGTTTACATGTTAATTTTAGATTATAGACTAAGTTTAATATCTTTAATTCCATTAGTTATTGGTGGATTTTTTATGGCAGGGCCGATGAAAAGAATGAAGGTAAAGTTTCCACAAGCAGTTAAAATTGGCCAAGATATGAATAATTCCGTGGTTGAATATATAAATGGAATAGAAGTTATTAAAACATTTAATCAAGGCGAAAAATCTTATAAAAAATACAGGGATAATGTGTATAAAAAAGCAAATTATTATTACGATTGGATGGGAGAAAATACAAGAGACTATGCGATAAGTATGTCTATTGCCCCAGTTGGTATTTTGACAATTATACCTTTTGGTTTATATTTCTTCATGAATGGTTCACTAAATGGTGGTGTATTTTTAACATTGATAATTCTTTCTTTTGGCACTATTCAAAACATCATGAGAGTAATGACTTTTGAAGATGATATTGGAAGAATGTCAACTATTTTCGAAGAGATTAAAAATATACTTTCTGCGAGAGAATTATCTCATAAAAACGCAAATCTAGATATAAAAAATTATAATATAGAGATTAAAAACGTAGATTTTTCTTATGAAAAAGATAAGCAAGTCCTAAACAATATAAATATAAAGATAGGAGAAGGAAGTGTAAATGCTTTAGTAGGCGAATCGGGTTCGGGAAAGTCGACTATTGCAAAACTAATTTCAGGATTTTGGGACGTAGCTAGTGGTTCTATAAGTATAGGAAATGTAAATATTAAAGATATGTCCCTTGAAAAGTTATCTAGTATTATTTCCTATGTAGCACAAGATAATTTTCTTTTTGATATGTCAATTAAAGATAACATCAGAATAGGAAATAAAAATGCTAGTGATGAGGAAATAATTGAAGTATGTAAGAAATCAGCTTGCCATGATTTTATAATGAAGTTGTCCGATGGATATGATACAAGAGTAGGAGAAGCTGGTAAACATTTATCTGGAGGAGAAAGGCAAAGAATATCAATTGCAAGAGCCATGATAAAGAATGCTCCAATAGTTATTTTAGATGAGGCTACCTCTTATATCGATCCTGAAAATGAAGCCTTGATTCAAGATGCGATATCAGAGCTTGTCAAAGGGAAAACTCTAATTATAATTGCCCATCGTTTAAAGACAATAACAGATGTAGATAATATATTTGTAATTAAAAATGGAGAACTTGCATGTAAAGGAAGTCATGAAGAGCTTTTGAAGGAATCAAAAGATTATAATAATCTATGGATAACTGCATTGAAAGGAGAAAAAGATGCTTAGTGTTTTTAAAAAAATATGGAATTTTTCTAATGAAGAACAAGTGTATATAAAAAAATCAATATTTGCTAATTTTTTTGGTTCTATTTTTAATGCTCTACAATTTGCAGCCATTTATTATGCGATTTTTGGGATAGTAAACAAGGATATAAGTTTCAAAACAATAGGAATATCATGTTTATTTTTATTAGTTAGTATAGCTGGAGTAATTATTTCAAAAAATTTCTCTATGCTCAAACAAACACATGCTGGATATTTTATGGCTGGACACAAGAGAATTGAATTAGGTGAAAAAATAAAAAAAGTTCCCATGGGATTTTTCTCAAGTTTAAGCCTTGGAAATTTAACAACTATTGCAACTACTAACTTAGATAATATAGAGACTTGGGTTCCAACTTTGTATATTATGGTTTTCGGTGGTATGCTTAATGCTATTGTTTTTATCTTATCCTTATTTTTGTTTTCTTATAAGGTTGGTATTGCAGCAATAGTTGGGTCTATTGTATTTTTATTGATTGTTGCTCTTATGCAAAAAAAGTCCAGTAAAAATGCAGATAAGATTCATGAGATTCAGGTATCACTTACCAAAGAAGTCTTATCAACATTGCAAGGAATGCAAATTATAAAATCATACAATCTAAGGGGAAGTAACAATAAAAAACTTGACAAAAGCTTTGATGGTGCAAGTAAATATTCTTTTGATTTAGAAAAAACTATAATGCCATATAGTTTATTAGCTAAAATCATAATAGCTATAACAATTTGTTTGATGTTATTTATATCAATAAAATTGTATTTTGTTGAAAACAGTCAAATAGTCAATACTATTATGATACTTATAGCAAGTTTTGTAATATTTGATGGGCTTATAACGTCTGGCTCTGCTATGGCAATGCTAAGAATGGTTGAGAATGCAATAGATTCTTATTCCTATGTAAATGATATGGAAGATATGAAAGAAGGAAGTATTACAGAGCCAATAAAAAATCACAACATAGTCTTTAAAAATGTATCATTTTCCTATGATGATAGACCAATTTTAAAAAATGTATCAGCAGAGATAAAAGAAAATACTATGACTGCTATTGTTGGACCATCTGGATCTGGTAAGACAACATTTTGTAATCTTATTGCGAGATTTTGGGATGTAAAATCTGGCGAAATTTTAATAGGTGGAAAAAATATTAAGGATTATAAGATAGAAAATCTTATGAATTCTATTTCCATGGTATTTCAAGATGTATATCTATTTGAAGATACAATTGAAAACAATATAAAATTTGGAAAACAAGATGCAAGTCACGATGAGGTGGTTGAGGCTGCAAAAAAAGCAAGATGTCATGAATTTATAGAAGCTTTACCAGAAGGATATAACACTATTATCGGAGAAGGTGGAGCAAGTCTATCAGGCGGAGAAAAACAAAGAATCTCCATAGCAAGAGCCATGCTAAAAGATGCAGATATAATTATCTTTGATGAAGCAACAGCAAATATAGATCCAGAAAATGAAGATAAACTTAAAGAAGCAATAGAATCATTAACAAAAAATAAGACGGTAATAATGATTGCCCATAGACTAAAGACAATTAGAAATGCTGACCAGATTTTAGTCTTAAAAGATGGAGAAATAGTAGAACGTGGAAATCATGAAGAACTGATTAAGAATGATGGACTTTACTCAGATCTGATCAATGCAAAAGCTAAGGCAGAGTCGTGGAAGCTAATAAATTAGAATAAAAAGATAGGTGTTATGGGCCTATCTTTTCTATATGTAAATTGTTTTGTGGTATAATATAATTAATAGGAGTGATATTATGGGACTATTTTCAGATAAAAGAGCAAAAGAAGAAAGGCAAAGAGAGGATAAGCAAAAGTTTATCGAGCGATATAAGCTTGAAGACTTTGACGAAGAAGAGATAGAGGATATGTATAAGACATATAAGGTAACTAGATTTAGTGGCATACAAGGACTAGTTGATCAAAACTGGATTATTATTAAAGAGCTTAACAGGCTTAATAAAAACATCGAAGAGCTAAAGAAGAAGTAATATTTACACAAAGCATCTATAATCATAGGTGCTTTTATTTTGCAAATGTCTTTGAAATTATTAAAAATATTTATTAGCCATAGCTAATGTGATATAATAAAGTAAAAGGAGTGATACCATGTTAATTATAGAGATAATCATTTTATGTGCGCTTTTCTTCGCCCTATGCTACCTCGGAACAGGCACAGATGAGAAGAACCTAAGGAGCTACGCCTCCTACCCAGACGAAGTACAAAGACGCATAAGAGAAGTAGAAGAGTATAAGGGTAAGTTCCACGAAGCTAATATGGTGCGCACATGGCTTGCAAACCTTGTGGTGTTTTTAGTATTATTCATAATTTTCGGATTCTTTATGCACACAAAAGATTTTATGCAAAACTTTATAAACTTACTCATACTAGGCCAAGCGCTAAATGTCTTCGACCTATTAGTCATAGACCTACTTTGGTGGAGAAATGCAAGTCGTATAAGACTAACGAAAGTCCCAGAGAAAGCCTTGTACCTAAGTCCCAAAAAGCACATCCAAGCATTTCTAAGAGCGATTCCTATGTATATAGTCGTCGCAGCAGTGGATGGCTATCTCTTGACATTGTTTTAATGAACTATATATCTTGACAAGCTTTGCAAGATTTAATATAATAATCATAACGGAGGGCTGATACTCTCCGTTTTTAAGTAGATTTAAGGAGCAATAAATGAAAATACAGAAAAAACACATTAAGTACATCATCCTCGTCTTGCTAATAGTCCTTGCGCTACTAGCTTTTGATGTGCGTCTAAAAACTGTTCACTACACTATTACTTCGGATAAAATAAATAAGCCCATGCGTATAGCGCTCATCACGGATCTTCACTCATGTAGGTACGGCGCAGGGCAAAAAACGTTGATTGATGCGGTGAACAGAGAAAAGCCTGACATCGTTCTACTGGGCGGTGACATCTTTGACGACGAGATACCTGATGAGAACACGAAAGTCTTCCTTACAGCCATTGCAAAGGACTACCCGTGCTACTACGTTACTGGCAACCACGAGTACTGGAGCATGCGTTCAGATGAGATGCTTGCTTGGCTTGATGAGCATGGCATTAAGGACATCGGCGGCAAGTGCGTGCGCGTGAGTCAAAATTCTAACGAGATCACTCTTAGCGGCGTGAACGATCCTGACCAGGCGCGCTACACTGGACGTGGCATCGGCATGCGTGCGGAGCTTGATAAGACTCGTGATGCAAGGCACGCTGATGAGTTTAGCATACTTCTTGCGCATCGTCCTTCCTTTGTGAACATCTACCTTGATTATGGCTTTGACCTCATACTTACTGGCCATGCACATGGTGGTCAGTGGCGCATACCCGGCATTTTAAATGGCACTTTCGCGCCGGACGAGGGCTTCTTCCCGAAATATGCTGGCGGTTTATATAGCTTTGACCATGGTACTGAGATGATAGTGAGTAGGGGTTTGGCACGTGAGTCAACACGTGTACCACGAATATTCAATCGACCAGAACTTGTCATAATAAAAATTTCGCGCTAAAATTCGCCCTTGCGCTTGTTCCTTCCTTAGCAATGCTCATGTACGTTTAGTACATTCCGCTTGCTTCGTCGGTCCACTTCGCGCAATCAATCGTAGTGCAAAGGTTCTCGCCTAAAGACGAGGTTCTTCATTTTTCCAGCGAAATTAAAATAGCGATGATTCAATCGCTTTGTATGGATTTTTTGGCAAAACAAAATAAATCACTTAAGAAGAAGGTAGCGATGCCTTCTTCTTTTTTGTGCAAGTACTAATATAAACTTTTTTATACTAAGCAAAATTTTCAAAAGTTTTCCAATATGTCTATTCGTGATAAATGATGAAATTTGCTCTATATATGCAAGTATGTAGATGTATTAGTGGGTGCTAACCCTTCTGAGCATCACTCAATTAGAAAATATTAACTTGGGTTAATATAAATGCTCTCTTATATCAAAATCGCTTCAAAGGTATGCATTTAGTGCTCTAGAGGCTATTGACATATGTATAAGGCTGTGCTAACATAGCTAATGGTTGGCGCCTCTAAGAGAAGGGTGCGAATCACTAAAAGAAATTTATTAGGAGGTTTTTTTAATGAAAAACGCAAAAAGATTTTTAACGCTAGCTCTAGCTCTTACTCTAGTTTCATCTATGATGTTTGCTTGCAAGAAGAACGAAGAGCCTGCTAAGGAAGAACCTAAGACTGAAGCAGCTGCTGAAACTAACGACAAGACTGAAGAAAAGGCTGAAGATAAGTCTGAGGAAAAGACTGAGGCTCCTTCTGAAGAAGTTACTTTAGAGATGTGGGCTGGTGACTGGAACTCTATCAACGCTTTCTATGATGATCCTGTTGTAAAGGAAGCTATCGAAAAGAAGGCTAAGGAAGAAAACATGTCAGCTGATGACTACATCAAGGGTATCGAAGAAAGAAGAGCAACTGACTACAAGGGTCTACACATTGAAGGTAACACTATCACTTTCTATGATGGCAAGATTGGTGAAGGCAAGGAGATTGCTAAGGCTGAGTACAAATTAGTTGACACTATCCAAGTTCCTCACGGAAACAAGACTCTTAACTGGTTCGTATTTGAAACTGATTCTAAAGATGTTAAGAAGTACATGGCTTTAATGCAAATCCATGGCGAAGAGCACTTAGCTCACTATCACACAAGATATACTGATAACTTAGATGATATTAAGGACCAAGACAGCAAGTGGTTCCCAACATACATCAGAACATCTGTAGACAGCCAAGACATTGCTGAAGAATTAACTGAGTAATTTAGTTAATATGAGGAGAAAATTAATATTCCTATGTTTACTCCTTGTATCAATAACATTTTTTTCATGTGATAATGCTATAGAAGAAAGAGGTATGACTGGGGGTAAACCTGTTGTTTATACCTCTTTTTTCCCTATATACAAGCTTACGAAGATGGTTGCCGCAGACGATGTAGTTGTGAAGAGCTTTATGCCTACTTCTGCTACTGTGCACGAGTGGGAACCATCGGCTAAGGATATAAAAAGGCTAGCTAAGGCTGATCTTTTGATTGTTAACGGCGCGAATATGGAGAGGTGGGTTGACAAGATTAAGGAGAATCTTCCAAAATTAAAGGTTTTAACTTTATCTGACAATGTTGACCTAATCTCATACACGGGCGCTGCAGCCATCGGCGATTTTCAGCTGATGACAAGATTTGATTACAAGGAAAAAAGGAACAATATGCTCTTTGGCCACACTCACGAAGACTTCTTGCGTATAGCGTTTAAGAGGGATGACGGCACTATGAGCGAGGATGAGCTCATCAAGGAGGGCCGCAAGATCATGAACGTGGAAGGTGACATCGTTCGCCAAGAGACGCAGCTTGATGTTGAGGACGGCAAGGTTTATAGGATAAAGATGCGTCACGAGTCTGGCGAGCTAAACTATGTACTGCCTGAAGTCGGTAAGTGGATAGTCTACACTGACAGGCTTCCTGAGGATATACTTTCTTTCGAGTTTGTCGATATGCATGACAATCCTATGAAGGGTGAGGAGCTCTTAAGGGGCAGCTCGCAAAAGGTTGACAAGGTAACTTACGACCCGCACTCGTGGCTATCTATCAACAATGCGAAGACTTATCTAAATACCATCGCGCGTGAGATAACGAAGCTCGTTCCTAATAAGGCCGCGATGATAGATATGAGAAGGTTTAACGCTGTTGACACTCTTACTCTTATGCAAACTGAGTTTCGCGACAAGTTCCAAGAGCTTGATAAGAGGGAGTTCATCGTTATGCACTACGCCTTTGCCTACATTGCGAGGGACTTTAAGCTTACGCAGTACCCACTTCAAGGCCTAACATCTATGAGTGAACCGAGCATTAGAAGCATGGTCAGGGCCATAGACTATGCAAAGAAAGGACATATCAAGACGATATTCTACGAGTACGGTGCGCCAACAGCCATCGCCAAGGTTATATCTGAGGAGATAGCTGGCTCGGATATAAGCCCACTAGCAAGTATGGAGTTTATAATACCTGGTCAAACTATTGACGAGATGAGCTACATCGACTTGATGAAGATGAACCTTACGAATCTATATGAGGAGATGAAGAAACAAAATGAAAGCAATTAGTATAAAAAATTTGGACTTTTCATACCTTGATCACAAAGTTCTATCTGGTATAAATTTGGAGCTTGAGATGGGTGAATTCATCGCCATCGTTGGAGCGAACGGCAGCGGCAAATCAACCTTCATCAAGAACTTACTGGGCGAACTAAAACCACAAAAGGGCACGGTAGAAGTCTTAGATAAAAATATAGCGTCTTACAAAAGCTACAAGGACATTGGCTACGTGCCACAAATGAGTGTTGTTAGCAAGGTTAGCTTCCCTATCACCGTTAGAGAGATGGTGGTTTTGAATCTGTACGAGGACTTTGGATTCTTTAAGTTCCCACGCAAGAAGCACTACCAAAAGGTGGATGAGATTTTGGAGTACTTGGGACTTATAGAGTACAAGAACAAACCGGTTAACGAGCTATCTGGAGGACTTCAGCAAAGAACTATGATAGCCAGAGCCATGCTTAACAATCCAAAACTTCTAATACTTGATGAGCCAACAGCTGGCGTCGACGAAGAAAGTCGAATTTCCTTCTTAAAAACAATACAGACTTTAAATGACGACAAAGGCACAAGCATAGTTTTAGTTACGCACGACCTTGACGAGCTTATGAAGTATGCAAAACTAGACGCAACTTACGAGATAAAGGACACTGGTCTTTATAAATTAGAAATGAACAAGGAGGCGAAGACATGCTAGAGTACGCATTTATGAGAAAGGCACTCGTAGTAGCCTTCTTCCTTTCAATCATGGTACCAGCCATCGGCGTGGTTATGGTAAACAGAAAAACTTCGATGATAGGTGACGCACTATCGCACTCAGCACTAGCAGGAGTTGGTATGGGACTTATACTAGGATTTGACCCACTAATCGGTATGCTAGGGATCTGCATAGTTGCAGCCTTTCTAATCGAGATCATTCGTCATAAATTTCCTCAATATGGCGACATGGCAACAGCCATCATCATGAGTATAGGCCTTGGCGTAGCTTCGATACTTTCGGACTTCGCACCAGGCGGAACTTCATTTGACTCCTACCTATTTGGTAGTATCGCTTCAGTATCTATGCAGGACGTGATTAATTCACTTGTAGTCTTTGTCTTTGTAGTATTTGCAAGTATCAAAGAGTATGCAGGACTACTTGCCATCGCCATAGATCCAAACACAGCGAGACTATCGGGAGTAAAAGTAAAATTAGTAAACGCAGCTTTCACACTACTAAGCGCCATCACCATAGCTATGGCGGTGAAATTAGTAGGCGCACTAATGCTGACATCGCTAGTAGTACTTCCAGTTGCAACAACACTGATACTAGCACGCTCATACAAGAAGACGCTGATAATTACCATACTCTTAGGCCTTGTGTATATGCTAAGTGGTATCACAGCAAGTTTCTACTACGACGTGAAACCGGGTGGAGCAATCATACTCGCAGCAGTACTAGGAATGTTTGTCTTCTTCATCGCATCAAAACTGCGCAAGAAAGTAAAGTAAATAACGGATAAGAAGTGACTTAGTAAGCTAGGTCACTTTTTCTTTACAATTGAGGGCTTTCATTGAAGAAAAATTAAATAAGTAAATAAATCCTATTTAGAAAAAGTTCCATAATGGAAATATTCTGAAATAGAAATTGCTTATTTTCATAAAATATGATATAATCTATTTAGAAAAAGTTCCATAATGGAATTTTTCTGAAATAGAATGGCGGTGAAAGAATGGAAATTAAACGTGATTTTTATCTAGATAAATTAATTCGCAAAATGAATAACGGCTTTATTAAGGTTATTACTGGTATAAGAAGATGCGGTAAGTCATATTTACTAAATACCATCTTCTACAATTATTTAATTGAAAGCGGTATAGATGAAGAACATATAATTAAATTCGCCTTTGATTCGGGTGATGACCTACTTAAGATTGGTGAAGATCTTATGGACTTAGATATTTTGAGTGGGGAGAGGCTTGTTGATCCGAAGAAGTTTTTAGAGTACATCAAGGACAAGAGCAAAACTAAGGACAAGTACTATATACTTTTAGATGAAGTGCAGCTACTCGCATCGTTTGAGCAAGTTTTGAATGGCTTTTTGCATCAAGATAACTTTGATGTGTATGTTACTGGAAGCAACTCAAAGTTTTTATCGAAGGACATAATAACTGAGTTTGCGGGCCGTGGAGACGAGATACATGTTATGCCGCTAAGCTTTTCGGAGTATATGCAAACGACTAGCCTAGACAAGGAAGATGCTTTCGCTGAGTATCAAGTTTTTGGCGGCTTGCCAGCACTTTGCTCTATGAATAGTGACGAAGACAAGATGAATTATTTAAAGACTCAGCTAGACAATGTATATTTAAGAGACATCGTTAATAGGTACGACATTCGCTTAGATAGTGAATTAGCAGATCTTTTAAATGTATTGGCATCAGGTATGTCAAGTTTAACAAATCCATCGAAGATAGAGGCTACATTTTCATCATCACTAAAATCAAAAATTAGCGCGAATACCATTGACAAGTTTATTGAATACTTTGAAGACTCATTCATTTTAAAAAAAGTTTATAGATATGATGTGAAGGGCAGAAAATATATAGGAACGCCTTATAAAATCTATTTTGAAGACCTTGGGCTTAGAAATGCAAGGCTAAACTTTAGGCAGATTGAGCCAACGCATCTGATGGAGAACATTATATATAACGAGCTTAGGCATCGCGGCTACATGGTCGATGTCGGCATGGTCATGACTAGAGAGAAGGACAAAAACGATAAGGACATAAAGAAGCAAAGAGAGGTCGACTTTATTGCCAATCTTGGTACTAAGAGGTACTACATTCAGTCAGCGTATTCACTTCAATCGTTAGACAAAGCAGAGCAGGAGAAGAAATCTTTATTAAATATAGATGATTCATTCAAAAAGATAATTATAATTAAAGACAGAGTAAAAGCGTTTTTAGACGACAATGGTATAGTAACTATAAATTTATTTGATTTTTTATTGAATAAAGACAGTTTGGATACAATTATTTAGGATATATTTAGAAAAAGTTCCATAATGGAAATATTCTGAAATAGAAAATCAAAATCGGACATTGAAAACAAAAATCGGACATTCAAAGCCATAATCACAGGTGACTTAGTTAGTTCTAAGTCACTTTTTCTTTACTTTTAGCCATTTTCGTGGTATTATTTATATATTACAAGAAGAATCTATAAATCAAGGAGTAAGCTTACTTATGAAGATAATTTATAAAGACATTTTAATTAGAAACGCTGTAGAGGCTGACGCTGCTCAGCTCGCATCTTGGTGGAATGACGGCTCTGTCATGGCTCACGCAGGCTTCCCCAATGGTGTGAACACTAATGAAGAGAGAATCAAAGGGCAGATCAAAAATTACACTGATCTTCACAGAGTTTTGATGATTGAGTACAAAGGCAAGGCCATTGGCGAGATGAATTATGAGTTTTCTGATGATGCTAGATGCGAGATAGGTATAAAGATATGTGATAGCACTTATCAAGAGAAGGGGCTTGGACGAGTAATACTTACTTTGTTTATAGAAGAGCTTTTCAAAATGGGTGCGAAGACCATATTCCTAACGACAAATCTAAATAATAAAAGAGCTCAACACGTTTATGAAAAGCTTGGCTTTAAGAAAATTCGTGTAGATTATGACTCGTGGACAAATCAGCTTGGAGAGTTGCAATCTACAGTTGTTTATGAATTAAAAGAAGAAGAATTAATTAGCTTTAAATAAAAAATAAAAATCGAACATTCAAAACCATAAGCACAGTGACTTAGTTTATCTAGGTCACTTTTTATTTTTATAAAAAACTATTGACAAAGATCTATGACTATGGTACTATAAATGTAACATATTTAGTACTATAAATGTAACCATAATTATAAGGGGGGTGATAGTTTGGACGTTATAATCGAAAACAGAATCGCTGAATTTAGAAAGGAGCAGGGCCTTTCGCAGCACAGGCTTGCCAAGGCGGTGGACTTAAAGAGAAGGTCCATTATGGCATATGAAGCGGGAACTATCAGTCCAAGTCTTGAGACTGCCTACAAGATTTGCAAGGTCTTAGGCAAAGACATCAAGGAAGTATTTATTTTTAAGTAGGAGGTATAGAAGTGGGTCTTTTAATGAATACTGCGAGTGAAATCGCAGATAAGGTCAAGGAAGATTTTAATGACGATAAAAATTATTTATTTGCCCTAAAACGTAATGATTTTAAAAGGGGTTTATTAAAATTATTTTTGAGTAGATTGTATTACATTATGGACGGTGCTAGATCTTTTGTGTTGTACTTTAATGAGAAGGGCATATATGAGAAGGAAATTTCAAACACTGTGAAGGGAAATTTTGTTTTGATGCCTTGGGAGGAGATTGAAAATTTTACTGTGGATTATAAAAGCAGCAAGGCGAACATCACTTTAGTTCATCTAGGAGCAAAGGTGCTTTATGAGGTGCCTTTTACTGGTGCTATGGCGAAGGGCAACAAGGAAAGGCTTGATGATCTTCAAAAGAAGGCTTTCAATAAACTAGTTTAGGAGGTTTATATGAAAAAAATATTATTAATTTTACTCGCTCTATCCATGTTTATGGTCTCGTGCGGAGGAAATAACAAGGAGGAGGCCATAGATAAGGGAATCAAGGAAGCGGACGCAAATCAAGATGCGGTGCCTGAGACTAAAGAGGGCAAGGAGCCTATAGGCGAAGAAAAAGAGGAAGAAAAAACAAGTAAAGAAAAAGTAGATGTATTTGACTGTATTGACTACGCTGTAAGTGTTGACGGCGAAGACTACGGCTACGTAGAGAATATTAACGCAAGGCTATTTAGCGTCTCTGGCATTAACAAGGTCATGGCTCGCACTTGGAAGAGTGGCGAATATGCTGACGACAAGGCTTTAGACGAAGTTACTGATTACTCAAAACTCGTTAATGACAACGAAATTTTCTACGGTGTCTACCCTGGAAGTATGGAGTTTGCTTTGACTTACAACGAAAGCTACAATATCAGCTACGCTTTTGATGGCGATGACGACGGCATTGATAGTTTTTCTTATAAAAAGCACGCGCCTGAAGAAGCGAAGGTCATGGGTGAGACTCTTTACTTTGACATAGACTACTTAAGCAGCATCTTTGCTTTTAAATACAAGCTTGATAAGGAAAATAAAGTCCTTGTCATCGATTCAAAAGGCGACTACACTGCTAACATGACTGAGCTTGACTGCAAAGGCTACGATAGCCTCGAAGCTCTATTAAAAGCAAATTTTGACAAATAGTTTTATAATTATATATTAGCTCTTTGCACGTAAAAAAGCTCTCACCTTATGGTGAGAGCCTTTCAATATACAAAATTAATCTAATTCGCCAGCTTTTTTCTTAGCTACATATCCTTTGTATGCCTTCTTAACTTGTGGTGCAAGTAAGAATAGGGCGATAAGGTTCGGAATAACCATGAAACCGTTGAATGTATCTGCAAGGTCCCAAATGATTGATGCGCCGAATACCGAGCCAACAACTATGCATATAAGTACAAGCACTCTATATACATTGATTGCTGTCTTACCTTTGAATAGGTAGCGGATGTTCATCTCGCCAAACATGTACCAACCAACTATAGTTGTGAAGGCGAAGAACATAAGTGAGATTGCAAGGAAGATAGATCCTGGCTCACCAAAGGCTGCTTTGAATGCATATTGCGTGATGGCAACTGATTGCTCGCCTGAGAAGTGTGCTTCTGTGGCGATAACTACAAGTGCAGTGATTGAGCAGATGATGATAGTGTCTACAACAACTCCTGCCATCGCAACGAAACCTTGTATGCAAGGGTCCTTAACATTTGCAGTTGCGTGAGCGTGTGGAGTTGAACCCATACCAGCTTCGTTTGAGAAAAGGCCTCTTGCAACACCGTTTTTGATAGCTTCCTTCATAACAGTACCAGCCATACCGCCGACAACTGCTTGAGTAGAGAAAGCTTCAGTGAAGACCATCCTAAATACTAGATGCAAGTGATGTCTGTATACATATAGTATAAAGCCGCTGCCGATGATGTAGATTACTGCCATGAATGGAACTATAAGCTCAGCCATAGTCGTGATTCTCTTAAGACCACCAATAATAACGAAGCCAACAAGAACCGCAAGAGCAATACCGATGTATAGTGCATTAACATTTATCGCCTTTGACAAAGCTAGTGAGATTGAGTTTGATTGAACCATGTTACCTACAAAGCCAAGTGCAAGAATTATTGTAATAGAGAATATAATTGCAAGTGGTTTAGACTTTAAACCTTTAGAAATGTAGTATGAAGGTCCACCGACAGGCTCTCCGTCTCTTTCTTCTCTGTAAAGCTGAGCAAGAACTGCCTCTGCAAATATAGTTGACATACCAAGTATACCTGAAACCCACATCCAGAATATCGCGCCTGGTCCACCAGATGCAACAGCAGTAGCAACACCGCCTATGTTACCTGTACCAACTTGTGCAGCGATCGCTGTAGCAAGTGCTTGGAATGAGTTTACCTTTATTTCGCCGTCTTTAACTTCTGTTTTGTCTTTCTTCTTAAAAAGTCCTCCAAAAGCGTACTTGAACGCTAGACCAATCTTAGTGATCTGCGGGAAGCCTAAGTATATAGTGTAGAATATACCTAGAGCTAGTAGTGCATACATCAAAAACTTTGACCATAATACACTATTGATAGCCTTGATGATAGGCTCTAGTTTGAATGCTAAATATGTATTAAGCATTTACATACCTCCTTTAAAATTTGTCACCTGTTCAATTGTAACATAAACAGAGTAAAGTGTAAATGAAATATAAGAATCCTATAATGAAAAATTCTTATTCATAGCATAAGATAATTTTATACTAAGAGCGTTTGTGATATAAAAAATTCAATATTTGATAGCGAGGCCTGTAGTAGAAGCCTTGCTATGTAGCCTCTAGAATCATTTACATAGCAAGAGAAAGAAAAAAAGCTCTCATCTCTGAGAGCCTTGTCTTATATATTACTTTCCTTCTTTAATTTTTAGTAGATCCTCGCCAAGCTTGTATATGTTACCTGCACCAACTGTAAGTATGATGTCGTTATCTCTAAGGTTGTCAAGTAAGTAGTTTTCGATGTCTTCAAACTTCGAGATGTACATAGCGTCGTAGCCGTGCTCCTTCATAGACTTGATTAAGTCCTTCGAGTGCACAAGCTTAGTGTCCTTCTCTCTGGCAGCGTAGATGTCCGTGATGATGGTTATATCGCTTCTCTTAAACGCTTCTGCAAAGCCTTGCAATAGCTTTTGCGTTCTTGTGTATGTGTGAGGTTGGAATATAGTTATGATTCTACCTTTAGACATCTTCTTCACAGCTTCAAGTGTCGCCATGATCTCAGTAGGGTGGTGGGCGTAGTCGTCTATGATGCGCACAGAGCCTATGTAGCCCTTTGTCTCTATACGTCTGTGAACTCCTGTATATAATAAGATGTACTTTTTGATATCTTCAAGTGATGCGCCGTAAGTGTTTGCCATGGCAATGGCAGCAAGTGCATTATACACGTTATGCTTACCTAGAATGCTTAGCTTGATCTCAGTCTTTTGGTTGTTGTGAACAAGGTCGAAGTTCGCACAGCCATTCTCATCATAGGTGATGTTCTCCGCCTTGTAGTCTGCGTCTGCATCAACCGCGAAGCTGATAGTCTTTGCCTTGACATCCTTTATCGCCTCAAGGACATGCTCGTCGTCTTTGTTATATAGAACGTAGCCTGTTGATGGTACGTCGTCTGCATACTTTTTGAAAGTTGCGATGATGTCTTCGATGTTCTTGTAGAAGTCAAGGTGGTCTTCGTCAATGTTTAGTATCATCGCCATAGTTGGATTGTACTTAAGTATGTTTGCCTTGTACTCGCACGCCTCACTGATGATGATGTTTCCTTTACCGATTCTGATGTTGCCACCTATCTCGTCAAGCTCACCACCTAGGAGTATGGTAGGGTCCATCTGTGTATGTGTTGTGATCGAGGCAATCATCGACGTAGTTGTAGTCTTGCCGTGGGTTCCTGATACGCAAACTGAGTTTGGATATAGCTTCATCACTTCGCCAAGGAAGGAAGCTCTATCGTAGATCTCAAGACCAAGCTCCTTTGCTCTAATTAGTTCAGGGTTGTCAGGACGTATTGCGTCAGTGTAGACAACGACCTTAGATGACTCAACGTTCTTTGCCTCGTGCTTGTTGTATACAACGGCACCCATCTTCTTAAGTCTTTCTATGATTTGGCTCTCACCAGTATCAGTACCCTTGACCTTGCAGCCCTCCGCTATAAGTAATTCTGCAAGACCACTCATACCAATACCGCCTATGCCTATGAAAAATATATTGTCAATATTGTGTTTTTTCAAAAAAAAGCCCATTTTTCCTCCCAAAATTTCAAAAAGTACTTGTATTATCTTCAACTCTTTAGTATAATATATATATAAGCTAGTGTATGTTTATGCTTATATGATTATCATAATATATATTATGACAAAAAGCAAGCAAATATTTTAGCTAAACGAGGAGGATGGAAAATGACAATCACAGACGTAAGAGTAAGACTTGTTACTAAGGAAGGATTGAACCTTAAAGCTACAGCTTCAGTTACATTCGACAACGCTTTTGTTGTTCACGACATCAAGGTTATCGAAGGCAAGGAAGGTTTGTTCGTAGCAATGCCTTCAAGAAAGGTACCTAACGGACCATACAAGGATATAGCTCACCCAATCAACACAGAAACAAGAGCTGACCTAGAAGAAAAAGTTTACAAAGCTTATGAAGCAGCACTTGAAGATGCTAAGAACGAAGCTGACGAAGAAATACTAGTAATGGAAGAAAAGTAGTCATTTGAATCAGTAAGTTTAAAGGAGCCTTAAGCGAGGCTTCTTTTTTGTTTGATAGGAACTTGACAAGATATTCATTTTAGTGGTAAAATTAGACGATTGAAAGGATGAGTTAGATGAAAAATTTAAAAGCTATGTTTCAAGATAAGCACTTTCTTAAACTAGTATATAGTCTTGCGGTGCCAGTTGCGCTGCAAAATTTGCTTGCGAGCGTACTTAATACACTAGACACTACCATGATATCATCACTAGGTGACTACGCAATATCAGCAGTAGGACTTGCCAACCAGATCTTCTTCTTTATGACCTTGATCTGCTTTGGTATAGCGACAGGAACTTCAGCTATGATCGCTCAGTTCTACGGCAAAGAAGACTACCAAGGAGTTAGAAAGTCACACGGTATGGCTCTTATCTTATCCGTAGTAGTGTCACTAGTCTTTACGATACTTGCACTAGCGATACCAGAAGAGCTTATGAGAGTCTTTACACAAGACCCAAAAGTTATACCATATGGAGTAACCTACCTTAGAGTAGTATCTTTCTCATACATACTTACAGCGGTGAACTTTATTTACTCAGTATCAATGAGAAGCATAGGCAATGCCAAGACACCACTAGTAGCTTCGACAGTTGCCTTCTTCGGAAACGCCTTCTTCAACTACGTCTTCATCTTCGGTAAATTTGGCTTTCCAGCCATGGGCGTAGCAGGGGGAGCGCTAGGTACCATCTTAGCACGTATACTAGAGTTTTCAGTTTTATATATAGCACTTAAAAAACATAGAGGACCACTAACAGGCAAATTAAAAGACTTCGTGACATTCGACAGCCATTTCAAAAAAATGTATATAATGACAGCCGGACCAGTTATTATAAACGAAACATTCTGGTCACTAGGCCAAATCGTATACCAAATTGCATACGCAAAGCTTGGTACAAGAAGCGTTACAGCCTTGCAGATAGGTATGACAGTACAAAATATATTCTTCGTTCTAGCTAGAGGCTTAGCAGGCGCATGCACAGTTATAGTCGGTAACTACATTGGCGCAGGAGATGAAGAAAAAGCATACAAATACGGCACATGGCTTTTGCAGTTATCAGCACTAACAGGCGTTATACTTGGCGGCTTGATGATAATATTTAGAGATGCTTTCTTTGTGATGTTTCCAAATATCACAGCAGAGTCAAAAGCAATCGCATCAAGCTTATTTATAGCTATGGGACTAATACTTTTTGTTAAAACACATAACTCGACCCTTGTAGTCGGCATATTTAGAGGCGGTGGAGACACAAGATACTCAATGCTTTTAGAGATGAGCTGCGTTTGGCTAATTGGAGTGCCAATGTCATTTTTAGGCTCAGTAGTATTTAAATTACCTCTACATTTTGTGTATTTGATGGCATGCTGCGAAGAAGTAGCCAAGGCTTGCATAGGGCTACCAAGAGTAATATCAAAGAAATGGATAAAAAACGTAACAAACTAAGAGATGAATATACTAAGAGCAGCTTAGGCTGCTCTTTTTTGTATGCCAAATACTTGGATGAAAAAGCGCCATTTACTTGGATAAAATCGCGCCAAATACTTGGATAAAAATGCGCCAATTACTTGGATAAATATTGACAAATGTGTATATATGTGCTATTATGAGTCTAAGAGGTGAGGCTGGTATGAGAGATTATTTAGAAAGAATTGCTGATTACTTACTCAGTGAAAGACTAGAGTCAAAGGGAGCTATACTACTAGAAGGACCAAAGTGGTGCGGCAAAACTACAACTGCAAAACAAATTGCAAAGAGCTTTATAGCTATAGACAAACCAGATATGACTAAACAGTATCAACAGATGGCTGAGCTTAATCCTGCTGCCCTGCTCGAAGGAGAGACTCCTAGACTTATTGATGAGTGGCAGCTTGCACCAAAGATATGGAACGCAGTTCGCTATGAGGTTGATGAAAGAGACGAGTTTGGCCAGTTTATATTAAGTGGCTCTGCAGTACCAGCACACTTTGATGAGTCTATGCACACAGGGACTGGAAGGATATCGAGACTTTATATGAGGACTATGAGTTTATATGAGTCCAAGGACTCAGATGGATCAGTTTCTCTAAGAGATCTTTTTGATGGCAAAGAGATATCTTCTACGAACAACACAAGTTTGGATGATATCGCTTTCTTGATATGTAGAGGTGGTTGGCCTAGGGCGATAGGGCTAGGAGAGAAAACTGCTTTATTTCAAGCAATTGATTATTACGACTCTATTGTTCAAAACGATATAAGCAGGGTTGATTCTGTAAAGAGAGATGTAGAAAAGGCTAAAAGGCTACTTAGGTCATACGCAAGGCATGTGGGATCGCAGGCTCCTTTGGAGACTATAAGGGCGGATATTCTGGCTAATCAGGCTGATACTTTTGATCAGACAACACTTTATTCTTATATTGATGCACTAAAGAAGATATTTGTGATTGAGGATGCTCCTGCTTGGAACCCGAATATTCGTTCAAAAACGGCTATCCGTTCGACGGATACAAGATATTTTATAGATCCATCCATTGCTACAGCAGCTTTGGGTATTGGCCCTAAAGATTTAATTAATGATTTAAACACTATGGGATTTTTGTTTGAAAACTTAGCTGTTCGTGATTTAAGGGTATATTCAGAGCTTTTAGATGGTAATGTTTATCACTACAGAGACAAGAGCGGACTTGAGTGTGATGCTGTCATTCATTTAAGAAATGGTTCTTATGGTCTTGTTGAGATAAAACTGGGTGGAGACAAACTTATTGAAGAGGGGGCTGAGACACTTAAGTCTTTGTCTGAGCTTATCGATACTAATAGCATGAAAGCACCTTCATTTATGATGGTTTTGTGTGCACAAGCACCTTTTGCATATAAAAGAAATGACGGAGTATATGTCGTGCCAATAACATCATTAAGGCCATAGATTGTTTGCCATTTACATGGATGAAAAAGCGCCATTTACTTGGATAAAATCGCGCCATTTACTTGGATGAAAATTATAAGATGGCTTGATATACACATTTGAATGAGACGAGATAAATAAAATGCCAGCTAAATTTACTTAGCTAGCATTGCTTCATTTTATCTTCTCCTTTGTCGCGAATATTGTATCATATTCGCGACAAAATATCAAATTCTTCTTAAAGTTTATATACATACCAGTGTATACATAAGTCCATACTTTTCTCTGTCGCGTCTATATGAGTGGAAGCGCTCATCTGTGACTGTATCTAGCTTAGAGATGTATATGTTTTTCTCTTTAACGCCCAGGCTCATCGCATCTAAGCTAAGGACTTTTCCTAGATCAATCAAGTAATGCTCTTCATCTTTCTTTTCTATGATGCCGTCATAAGAAAAGTTTTTCTCAAATATGTCTTTTACATCGCTTTTCACTTCGAAGGAGGACTTCTGTATATGTGGCCCTACATATATGTGCATCTCTTTCGCGTTTGAACCGAGCTTTATCATCTTACTAATCGCTTCTTTGACTATGGAGTTTGCTGTGCCTTTCCAGCCTGAGTGCACGGCAGCGATGCGCTTATGCACTTTGTCATACACTATGACGGGTAGGCAGTCTGCGCTCTTAATCACGAGCACATTGCCACTTTTACCTATAAGGCCATCTGTCTCGTCGTAGAAATTTGTGCCATTATCATGAACAAGGGCAATGTTATTTGAGTGCACTTGGCGTGTTACGTTTATTGAGCTATAATTAAGGCCGATATCTTCAAGAAGTTTTGGAAGCTCATCAGTAAAGTAGTCTTCGTTTGCTTTTATGTTAATGGGCTTAAGGCTCATCAAATTTGTGATGCCAAGCCCATCTAAGTAGTCACTTATCAAGTATTTCCCATCTATTATCTTATAATCTTTCATATAACACCTCTTATGCATAAGGAGCACCCTAAGGTGCTCCTTATCTATTTTATTCAAAGAATGCTTTGTATGCTCTGTATGACATGTATGTGTCGAACTTTGATGTGATTTCGTTAGGTGCGTGCATGTTTAGAACTGCTGTTCCGCAGTCAACTACTTCTGCGCCGTACTTGCTTAGTAGGTAGGCTATGGTTCCGCCGCCACCTGCATCAACTCTACCAAGTTCGCCTGTTTGCCAAGCAACTCCTGCCTTGTCAAATATATCTCTTACATCTCTTAAGAATTCTGCGTTTGCATCGTTGCAGCCGCCTTTTCCGCCTGAGCCTGTGTACTTAGCGATTGCGATACCGCCGCCTAAAACTGCTGCGTTGTTCTTTTCATAAACTGAGTCGAAGTTAGGGTCTAGGCCTGCTGTTACGTCTGCAGAAAGTACCCATGAGTTCTTTAGTGATCTTCTAACAGTAAGTGCTGAGTATTCGCCTTCAAGTGCTGCAAGCTCGTGTAGTGCATTTTCCAAAACATAGCTTGCCATACCAGTGTTACCTATAGAGCCAACTTCTTCTTTATCCATAAACATAGCAAGAGCTGTGTGCTTGTTACCTTTCATCTCAAGTATACCCTTTAGCGCTGCAAATGCACAAACTCTGTCGTCTTGACCATATCCAAAGATCATGGATCTATCGATACCAAGGTCACGAGCCTTACCTGCTGGAACTACTTCGATTTCGGCAACCTTGAAGTCTTCTTCTTCGATGCCGTACTTTTCCTTGATGATTCTCATAACGTTGGCTTTAACGCGATTAGACTTGTCATCACCGTCTTCGCACTCTAGTGGTATAGTTCCCATAAGTACGTTTAGTTGTTCACCTAGTATGCCTTCAGCAAGCTTCTTTTGCATTTGCTCGCGTGATAGGTGGATAAGTAGGTCTGTAATAGTAAATACTGGATCTTCATCGTCTTCGCCTATGGAGATCTCAACCTTCTTTAAGTCCTTAGTGTAAACAACACCGTGAAGTGCTAGAGGTATAGTTGTCCATTGGTACTTCTTAACACCGCCGTAGTAGTGAGTCTTTAAAAAGGCAAGATCACTTGCTTCGTATAGTGGGTTTTGCTTAAGGTCAAGTCTTGGACTGTCAATGTGCGCACCAACAACTCTTAAACCATCTTCTAATTTCTTCGAACCAATAACGAATAATAGAACTGATTTTTCTTTGTTGTTGAAGTATAGCTTGTCGCCCTTCTTAATTTTTTTACCTTTTTCTATAAGTCCTTCTACATCCTTAAAGCCTTCAGCTTCAGCCATGCGGATGATTTCCTTAACAGCTAGTCTTTCAGTTTTTGCCTTTGAAAGAAAGTCCTTGTATTCTTCGTTGTACTCAGTGATGTCTTCAAGAACCTCGTTAGAAACTGTTAGCCATGAAATTTTTTCTGACATAGTAATTCCTCCTTTTTTATATTATAACATAACGGCTTGCAAAATTCATCATCTTTTGGGTATAATTATAAAAATCGTTATGGAGGTGTGTGATGTTAATAAAGAAGATTAATTTTATTGATACAGTCAATGACAGCATTCACTCTGTTGATATGCTTATCGAAGACGGCATAGTCGCAGAGATAGATGAGAACATCGATAAAGAAGATGAGTGCGTGATAGATGGAGAGGGTCTATATATATCGCACGGACTTATTGATACCCACGTGCACTTTAGAGACCCCGGTCAAACATACAAGGAAGATTTGATTACGGGCGCAGCTGCTGCAAAGAGAGGCGGCTACACTGCAGTCGTGCTTATGGCGAACACAAAGCCCGTTGTCGATAATACTGATACACTTGAAGATATTTTAAATAGATCAAAAAATTTAGGCATATCCATATACCAAAACGCAACAGTAACAAAGGGCATGCTAGGTGAGGAGCTTGTTGATATGGACTCGCTTCACAAAGCGGGAGCGGTCGGCTTTACCGATGATGGAAAGCCCATAATGAAGGCGAAATTATTGTACGACGCACTTATCGAAGCGAAAAAGTACGACGCACCAATCAGCTTACACGAAGAAGATCCATTCTTCATTAAGAAGGCAGGTAAGAATGAAACAGCTCCAGGCATTGCCGAGGCGGTCATGGTTGCGCGTGATGCCTACCTTGCAGTAAAAGCTGACTCAAAATTAAACTTCCAGCACATATCTTCGGCTGATTCATTAGAAATTATTAGGCAGTATAAAAAGTACACAGATAAAATATTTGCCGAGGTCACTCCGCACCACTTCACACTAACTGAGGATGCTGTAGAAAAGCACGGCACACTTGCGAAGATGAACCCTCCACTAAGGACAGCTGCCGACAGAGAGGCCATTATCCGCGCTATCAAGGACGGTACCATAGACATGATTGCAACAGATCATGCGCCTCATGCGAAAGAAGAGAAGGCAAAGGACTTCTTCAGCGCACCGAGCGGCATCATAGGCCTTGAAACAGCACTTCCGCTTGCTATAAGTGAACTTCACCATAAGCATGGTATTGATCTACTAAGGATTATTAAGATGCTAACAGTGAACCCTGCAAGGCTTTATGGACTTGAAGAGGGCATAATCAAGGTAGGATCGAAGGCAGATTTAGTAATTTTCGATATAAACAAGGAATTTATATATGAACATAGCTCATCAAAGTCTCAAAATTCGCCATTCATAGGGGAAAAATTAAAAGGAAAAGTTATGTATACGATAAAGAACGGAAAGGTGGTATATAGTGAAGAAAGTAGCTTTAATTGTTAATCCAAAGGCAGGAGTCGGCGGCTCAGTTGCACTAAAGGGATCAGACGGCGAGGCCATATACGAAGAAGCGATAAAGCGTGGCGCGAGCGAGAAGGCGCACCTAAGATGCGAGGAAGCTTTTAGTCACTTAGTTGATATAAAGGATAAGTTTATGGTCTACACAGCAAATCACAGACTCGGCGAGGACGAGATGAAGAATTTAAGTCTAAACTACGAAGTCGTTTACGAGACAGATGCTGATACTACGGCGGAAGATACGAAAAATGCTTTGAAAGAGATACTTAAGAAGGATGTGGACTTGATTGTATTTGCAGGGGGAGACGGCACAGCGCGTGACGTCTACGACGCAGTGGGCCTTACAAAGCCCGTAATCGGTATACCTGCTGGCACAAAGATGCACAGCTCAGTCTTTGGCGTTTCACCAAAGTCCGCCTCAGAAGTCATCAGAGCCTTCATACTAGATGAGTCCTACGAGATAATCGAGTCAGAAGTTATGGACATAGACGAAGAAGCGTTCAGGAAGGAAATTTTGAACGTGAAGCTATATGGCGCACTTAATGTGGTTAATAAAGGAAGGATGATGCAAGTAGGCAAGAGTCCACAGAGCGCATCAGAGAATGCAGACCTTGAGTCCATCGCCCAATTTGTTGTAGACGAGATGCAAGATGACACCTTGTATATAGTTGGTAGCGGCTCAAGCATCAGACCCGTGATGAATCTACTTGGCCTTGAGAACTCACTACTTGGAGTCGACCTTGTATATAATAAGAAGCTCATCAAGAAAGACGCAAGCGAAAAAGAGATCTACGAAGCACTTATGAAGTATCCGAAGAGAAAGATTATCGTAACCATCATAGGAGGACAAGGATATATATTCGGCCGTGGCAATCAGCAATTTTCCTCGAGAGTAATAAGAGAAGTTGGTAAGGAAAACATCATCGTTATCGCAACACAGTCCAAACTTAACAACATAGTAGGCGGCAATTTACTAGCAGACACAGGAGACGATGCAACAAATGAGTACCTAGCTGGCTACTACAACGTCATCGTCGACTATAACTATATGAAGCTCATAAAGCTTGTTTACTTATAAAATTTGTGCGAAACAGACAAAAATTTATAAAAAGCCTTGACATTTTATAAAAACATAGTATAATATTCTCTGTGGCATATAGAAATAACACTTGATATATAGAAAGAGGAGACTATGAGTAAATTAAAACGCAAATGGAGAAAGAGTAAATCACTAGCAAGAACATTCGCACTAGCACTTAGTATTATAATGATCTTGTCGATAGTGCTACCAATATTAATAAATAATTAATTATATGTATTATAGCTTGTAACGGACTGTTACAAGCTATTTTTTTTGAATTTCGCACTAAAACGATCCCTTGAACTCGTTCCATCTATAATACCTTAATAGTGAGAAAAGTGATTTTCACGAGCGTAGCATTCGGAGAAAACTGTTTAATTTCTTGGCGCAGCGAACCGCCCGCGGGCCCATCTAGTTGAGCGCAGCGAACGAATATGGGAACGCAGGTGAACAAGCTTAGAAATTATCAGTTTTCGTAGACTAGCAAGCGAAGGAAAACACTTTTTGTTACATAAACAATCAAGTATTTAACTAGCTTAGCTCAATCCTATTTCCCAAACTCTAAAAATATTTGACTTTGGGAAGTAGAAGTGCTATGATGTACTTAGTAGGTGATATTATGAAAATCATTAAAAGAGAAAAGTACTTAGACAGGCTCATAGGTCTTAGAAATACGCCCGATATAAAAATTATTACAGGTATGAGGCGTTCTGGCAAGTCTGAGCTTCTTAAAAACTATATAAAGTATCTTGAAGAAAACGATACAAAGGCAAACATTATCTATATTGATCTTCAATTATTAGAAAATGAAGAACTGTTAGACTATAAAGAGCTTAATCGTTACATCATAGGTCATTATCAAGATGCAAAAAATAACTACCTCTTTATAGATGAAGTACAGCTATGCAAACATTTTGAAAAAACTATAAATAGTCTTCATTCTCAAAAACGCTTTGACATCTACTTAACGGGATCAAATGCATTTTTACTAAGTAGTGACCTAGCTACATTATTCACAGGTAGATTCATTGGCGTAGAGGTATTTCCATTCTCATTTAAAGAGTTTGTGGAATATTTTGAATATGATGACATCGACAAGGCATTTAGCTCATATATTGATATGGGAGGCATGGCAGGCTCCTACGTCTATACTAAGGATGAGGACAGAAAGGCCTATTTAAAGAGCGTTTATGAGACAAGCATCATGAGAGATCTTGTTCAAAGGCATGATATCAGAGACAAGGTGCTACTAAAAAAACTAGGTGATTTTATGCTTTCGAATATATCGAACCTTACTTCTTTAAGAAAGATTGCGGACACTTTGAAGAGCGACAAAGAGCCTGTTAATCACAAGACTATAGCTGATTACGTCTCATACATGTGTGAGTCATTCTTGTTTTACAAGATGAACAGGTACGATATACAAGGCAAGTCCTATCTAGCGACTATAGAAAAATATTATTTGGTTGACCATGGCTTTAGATCCGCTATACTTGGAACAAAAAACATGGACTATGGCAGGATATACGAGAACATGGTTGCTCTTGAGTTATATAGAAGGGGTTACGAAGTTTACGTCGGAAAACTTTATGAAAAGGAAGTAGACTTTGTTGTGATGAAGGCAAATGAGAAAATATATATACAAGTATCGGACGATATTAATAGCGAAAAAACTATGAAGAGAGAGTTAGAACCGCTTCTTTCAATAAGAGATGCTTATCCAAAACTCATTATCTCAAATACAAAGCACCCAATGACGCTTATGGAGGGGGTTAAGGTATTTGATTTAGCGAGATGGCTGTTAGATGAGAAAAACAATTAGCTTATCTACAAAGAACTTAGTTAATACTAGGTTCTTTTTTATTGCATAATCAAGTAATCAAGAGCACTTCATCATTCCTATTTCCCAAACTCTAAAAATATTTGACTTTGGGAACTGATGCTTTTTAGCTTAGCCTTTTAGTATTAAAACAATTTACTCTATGATATTATATGAAGATAATGTCATAATAATTGTCTTGAAATATCATCTTGCTTATACTATAATATGTATGTAAGTAAATTTTAAACACAATATATAGATAGGAGGACTTATGTTAAAGGTAGAAAAGCGCAATGGCAATGTTGTTGAATTTGAGCAAGACAAGATCAAGATTGCCATCGAAAAGGCGATGAAGGAGACTGAAAAAGGTGTAGATGAAGAGATCTCATCGAAGATTGCGAGTGAAGTTTTTGAAGAGCTTAAAGCTAAGGAACAAGTCGATATAGAGGACATACAAGACTTAGTTGAATTTGCTCTAATGAAGTATAGACCAGAGGTTGCAAAGAAGTACATCCTCTACAGACAAGAGAGAACTAAGCTTAGAGAAAAGGGCTGGGACATGACTGCTCTACAAAGGGACATCTATGAAAAGAAGTATCGCTACGACAGCGAGACTTTCAATGATTTCCTTACAAGAGTAAGTGGCGGAAGTGAATACATTAAAAAGGCTATCAAGGACAAGAAGTTTATGCCGGCAGGAAGAATTCTTGCAGGACGCGGCCTTGACAAGCTTGGAAGAAAGATTACATTATCGAACTGCTATGTAATGCCGAAGGTTGAAGACAGCATCGAATCTATCTTTGATACTGCAAAGTACCTAGCTAGAACTTATAGTTATGGCGGCGGATGCGGTGTAAACATCTCCAAGCTTCGTCCAAAGGGAGCAAGAGTTAATAACGCAGCACTTACTACAACAGGATCCGTTTCATTTATGGACTTATTCAGCTTAGTTACTGGACTTATAGGTATGCGCGGAAGACGTGGAGCCCTTATGCTAAACATGGACTCATCTCACCCAGATATCGAAGAATTCATCAATGTTAAGAATGACCTTGACAAGGTTACCTTTGCAAACATCTCTGTCAATGTTGATGACGAGTTTATGAAGGCTGTTAAAAACGATACAGAATACGACCTACACTTCACTGTTGAAGCCAACGGTCAAGAGATACACAAAAAGGTTAGAGCCAAAGAATTATTTGAAAAGCTAGCTTACAATAACTGGAACGACGCAGAGCCAGGCATCTTGTTCAAAGATAGAATTGACTCTTGGCATCTAATGAGTGAGTTCGATGACTTTGAATTTGCAGGAGTAAATCCATGCGCAGAAGAGCCACTACCAGCCTTTGGTAGCTGTAACCTATCTTCAATCAACATCTCAAACTTCGTTAAATATCCTTTCAAGGAAGATGCTTACTTCGACTTCGAAGACTTCAAAGTAGCCGTTAAACATGGCGTAAGATTCTTAAACGGAGTTCTTGACGAGAACGCAGAGCTTCATCCACTTAAGGAACAAAGAGAAGTAGCTAAAAATCTAAGACAAATCGGTTTGGGACTTATGGGTGTTGCAGATATGTTCATCAAGATGGGCATAAGATACGGCTCAGACGAATCCATCGACCTAATCAAAAAGATTGGTAGAGTCATGATAAATGAAGCACTTAGAGAGTCAGCTATGCTTGCTAAGAAAGACGGACCATTCCCAATGTATAGAGAAAAAGAGTTATTAGCATCAAAGTTCCTTCAAAAGAACGCCGATCCAGACGTAATCGACTTAATTAAGGAATATGGAGTAAGAAACTCACAGCTATTAACAATGGCGCCAACAGGCTCAATCTCAACACTACTTGGCTGCTCCAATGGTGTTGAACCGATATTCCAAATCTCATACACAAGAAAGACAGAAAGCTTAAACAACGAAGACACTTACTACAAAGTCTACACTGAGATAGTTCGTGAATACATGGATGCGCACGGCATCGTAGACGAAGATGACCTTCCTGACTTTATAGTTACAAGTAAAGACCTTGATTACAAGGACAGAATACTTGTTCAATCCGCTTGGCAAGAGTTTATCGACGCATCAATATCATCAACATGCAACGTTCCAAACGAGTTTACAGTAGAGCAAGTCGAAGAGCTATACATGTTCGCATGGGAAAAAGGCCTTAAGGGCGTAACTGTCTATAGAGATGGCTGCCAAAGAGCCGGCATATTGATCTCAAACAATAAAAAGTCTACTAAAGAAAAGATAGACGAGCTTCAAGGCGAAATCGATGCACTTGCAAAGAACGCACTTGCAGAAAATCCTGACGTGTGTCCAATGTGCGGCGGCAAGATGAATCACTCAGGCGGTTGTAGAGAGTGCCAAGACTGTGGTTATAGTCCTTGCTCAATCTAATTTAATATTGCTATATAGGATTCCGAGTAGTATCGGGATCTTTTTTTGTGCGCTGTTTAGAAATTTTGCTATGTATATAGGCCTAGCTATGTATAAAAACACACTAATATATGATGAGCTTCTTATATATATGGAACCTTCTTATATATATCTTGTCTGGCATATATAAAGGCCGTTCCTATACCATAATCCTAGCGCAAAAAAAGAGCTACACATTAATGTGTAGCTCTACGTATACATATCTACTTATTCTCTTTTTTCTCTTTGCTTTCTTTAAGCAGCTCAGATAGCTTTTTAAGCTCTTCACGCAAGGTTTCCTTTTCTTCCTTTGTGTAGTGGCCTTCGATTACGCTCTCTACGAAGTCGACTCTGTGATCGACAACTTGGTCTAGGACAGCCTCGCCTTTTTCAAGCGGAACTATGCGTATGACTCTTTTGTCTTTTTCGTCTTTTTGTCTTTCAACGTAGCCAAGCTTTTCCATCCTATCGATAAGGTCTGTAACAGTTGAGAATGCAAGGCACATGGACCTGCTTAAATCACCTATGCTTATGGGATTATTCTTTTCTTTAACTATGAATTGTAAGGCTGTAAACTGTGGTGGCGTTACTGCTAAGTCCGACAAAACCTTTCTACCCTCGACTCTTACTGCGAAGTCTGCTCTTCTCAAAAAGAGCTCTATATCACGCGTTATATCCTTCATAATATCCTCCTTGTTTATATTATGATTATATAACAGCAAAGACTAATTTGTCAAATTTTCTTTCTTAGGGCAAGTGCTGCATCCACCTTGATTAAATAGGTGATGCACTTTGATGGCATTAACTGGACAATGTCTTACGCAGTCGTTACATCTGATGCACTCTGGTGAGTTAGGGTTTTCGTATGTCTTGATGCCAAATTTACAAACTTTCTCGCACTTCTTGCAGTGTATGCATGATGAGTCGATGGAGAAGTTGTAGAAGCTTATCTTGTTGAATAGGCCGTAGATAGCTCCAAGTGGGCAGATGAAACGGCAGAATACTCTGTATGAGAATATGCTCACCAGTACAACTACTATTAAGATAGTAAGCTTTGAGAAGAAAAGTGTTCCTAGCATTGCTCTTAGGTCTGCATTCTTAGCGATTAGTGGAAGACCTCCTTCTAGTATGCCTTGTGGGCAGATAAGCTTGCAGAAGTATGGATTACTCATACCGTAGTCGTCCTTTAGTAGTAGTGGCATACCCACTACAAAGACTGCTAGCACTACGTATTTTATGTAGCTTAGGTACTTTGCGATACTTGGTTTTATCACAAGCTTCTTTGTCTTGATCTTGTATAGTAAGTCTTGCAATAGTCCGAATGGGCACAAGAAGCCGCAGATGAACCTACCTAATAGTATGCCAAATAGGAACAAAAAGCCTAGTACGTAGAAAGCTATCGCGTGTGCAGGCGAGCCTATGCATGCTTGCAAGGAGCCTATAGGGCAGGCTCCAAGCGCAGCAGGGCAAGAGTAACAGTTAAGCGTTGGCACGCAAAATTGTTTTAAATCGCCTTGATATATTTTTCCTTTTAAATAATTTGGTAAGATGGGGTTGGACGCGAAGAAAAATAATACTTGCGAGATCCATCTTTTTGATTTTTTAACTATCTTCATAATTCTAACCTAATCCTATGCATTCAAAACAGATGTTGGCAGCTTTCTTCAAAACTGTCAGAAAATCAAGTCTTTTGTAGCCTATGAATAGAAAAGCTATTGCCATGGCTAGAAAGACGTACTGTGTTACTCTTTTCTTTTTCATCTTATTTTGAAATATATTTTTCACAAAGTGCCTTGAATTGATCGTATCCTTGAGCTCCGATGATAGGTGAGCCAACGATATTACCTTCTTTATCAAGTACGAATGTTGTTGGGTAGCCAGTGATGTTTACAAGGAACTTATCGTTCATATCTTGTGATGGAACAAGGTTTGGATAAGTGCAGCCCTTGTCAGTAACGATTCTGTTTGCAAGTGCAAGTAGCTCGTCACGATTTTGCTTGTAGGCACTACTCATATCGTCCTTTGAAACCGGTATGTCAGCTACAACACCTAAAAAGCCTATTTTGTCCTTGTATTCTTCGTAAACTTTTGCAAGGTCTGGCATCTCTCTTTTACATGGTCCGCAGAAAGTTCCCCAAACATTTACTATAGTATAGTCGTGCTTAGCTAGGAAGTCCTTTGCAACGAATTTATTGCCTTCTATGTCTTCACTGTCGAAGTCAAACTTAGTAGAGCTGTTTGCTTCTTGAGCCGCGTTTGGATTACTTGGCTTAGCTACCTTGATTGAGTTCTTAACATTGTCAAGGTCTGCATATAGTTTGTCGTAAGCTTTTTGATCTTCTTCACCATAGCCTTCAGCCTTGTTCATATATGACCAAACAAAGTTATATCCATCAACACTTGCAAGCTTTTCGTTGTTGTCAAAGCCAGTTAGTGCTTTTAAGCCTTCGTCGTCCTTTGGCATCTTCTCATCAGCTATAACATTGATAGCCCACATCTTCTTGTAGCCTTCGATGATCTTATCAAAAGACTTTCTCTTTTGCTCTTCACTTAAAGACTTGTCAGTCATAACCTTGCTGTAGTTTTCAAAGTCTTCCATAGTAGCGAAGCTTGTTCTTACACCACCGTAGATGTCACTAGAGTGGTCTCTCTTTTCAAGAAGCTCACTAAAAACGTGAGGGTTAGCGAAAGGCTTGCCCCAAACTTCAGGGTTTAGAGTGTATCTAACACCACTTGTTGGTATACCTATAGTACCTTTGTCCATATCAGCTTCAGTAGTAACAATTTCCTTTTGATCTACTACATGCTCATTACTACTTGGTTTGTTGCAGCTAAATAAGAATAAGCTTGCCATAAGTAGTAAGATTAAATTTCTTTTTAAATTCTTCATTTTTTTACCTCCATAAAAATTTTTCTTTCGAATTACAAAATGATTATACAATATAAAAAAATCATTTACAAGGCTAATGAGGCAAATATTCTATACAAAATAGTAACAACGAAAAAGCATTAAAAAATATTTTTCATATATGTCTATCTCAAAGAAGATTTCCTTCTATTATATATATATAAATAATAACTTGCTTATAGTATAAAACTTCTATATCGATTTAGTACAATTTAAAAATAAATTGTAATTTTATTACTTGCTTTTTAAATTGTCATATGTTAAAATGTAATTGCAAATAAAATATAAAGGAGTGATTTTATGGAAAAAGGAGTTAGAGTTTATTCAGAAATTGGTAAACTTAGAAAAGTAATCCTTCACAGACCTGGCGAAGAAATCAATAACGTTTCACCAGATACTATGCAAGAACTACTATTCGACGAAGTACCTTACCTAGATCAAGCACTTAGAGAACATGATTACTTTGCAAACATTTTAAAAGAAAGTGGATGCGAAGTTTATTATCTTGAAGACCTAGTTGCTGATGTAATTAAGGACAAAAACCTTAAAGAAAGCTTAATCGAAGAATTCTTAGACGAAGCTGATCTTCACACACCAAACGAAAGATATATCATGAAGGACATTTTGTTACAACAAAAGTCTGAAAAGGATATGGTTATGAAGATGATAGCTGGTACAAGAATGACTGAGCTTACTAAGAGAAGCAAAGAAACACTTGCTGACTTCTCTGACGCAGACAGATATTTCTTAACAGTACCAATGCCAAACGCTTACTTCACAAGAGACCCATTCGCAAACATCGGTCACGGTGTTGCCATCAACAAGATGTGGTCAAATGTTAGAAGAAGAGAAACATTATTTGGTAAATATATCTACGACCATCACGAAATGTTCAAGGGAGTAGACGTACCTAGATGGTATGACAGAACAGATACTTTCCACACAGAAGGCGGAGACCAACTTATTCTTACTAAAGATGTATTAGCTGTAGGTATCTCTCAAAGAACTGAAGCAGCAGCACTTCAAAAACTAGCTGAAAACGTTTTGAACGCTGGCGAATTTAAGACAGTTCTTGCAATCAACATCCCTCAATCACACGCTTTCATGCACCTTGACACAGTATTTACAATGATTGACAAAGATAAATTCACTATCCATCCAGAAGTTGAAGGACCACTAGTAGTTTATTCAATGGTTAAAGACGGCGACAAGATCGTTATAACTGAAGAAAAGAACTCACTAGACAAAGTTCTAGCACACTATCTAGGCTTAGATAAAGTTCAACTAATCAGATGCGGCGGCGGATTAGGAATTGACGCTCAAAGAGAACAATGGAACGACGGTTCAAACACATTAGCTATCGCTCCAGGCGAAGTTGTAGTATATGACAGAAACGTTGTAACAAATGACCTACTTGAAAAAGAAGGAATCAAATTACACAGAATGCCATCATATGAACTTTCAAGAGGTAGAGGGGGCCCAAGATGTATGTCTATGCCACTTTACAGAGAGGACGTTAAATAATTATATTAACTAAACTAAAAAACACGGAGGTTATTAAAACATGGCAGTTAATTTACACGGCAGAAATTTCATCACACTAAAAGATTTTACACCAGATGAAATACACTACCTATTAAACCTTGCTAGCGACTTAAAAGCTAAGAAGAGAGCAGGTATTAAAGGTGATTTACTAGATAGAAAGAACATCGTACTATTATTTGAAAAAACTAGTACAAGAACAAGATGTTCATTCGAAGTTGCTTGTATGGACGAAGGTGGCCAAGTTACATTCTTAGGTTCACAAGACTCACAAATGGGCAAGAAAGAATCAATCGAAGATACAGCAAAAGTATTAGGTAGATTCTACGATGGTATCGAATTTAGAGGTTTCAAACAAGAAACAGTTGATACACTTGCAAAACATGCAGGAGTACCAGTTTGGAACGGTTTAACAGACCTTTACCATCCAACACAAATCTTAGCTGACTTCATGACAGTTAAAGAATATGTGCCAAAGCCATTCAACGAAGTTAAATTCGTTTACGTAGGCGACGCTAGAAACAATATGGGTAACTCCCTAATGATAGGCGCTGCTAAGATGGGTATGCACTTTGTAGCACTTGCTCCAAAGGAATTATGGCCATCAAAAGAACTTGTTAAAGAAATGGAAGAAGTTTCTAAAGTAACAGGCGCAACTATCGAATTCGAAGAAGACGTTAAGAAAGCAGTAAAAGGCGCAGACGTTATCTATACAGACGTTTGGGTATCAATGGGCGAAGAAGACAAATTCGAAGAAAGAATCAAACTTCTAAAACCATATCAAGTAGATATGAAGATGATCAAAGCTACAGGCAATGAACACGTTATCTTCTTACACTGCTTGCCAAGTTTCCACGACCTTAACACTAAGATCGGTGCAGAAATTGGTGAAAAATACGGCTTAAAAGAAATGGAAGTTACAGATGAAGTATTCAGAAGCAAGTACTCAAGAGTATTTGACGAAGCTGAAAACAGAATGCACACTATCAAAGCCGTTATGGTAGCAACTATAGGAAAACTATAGAATGAAGGTAGTAGTTGCATTAGGCGGCAACGCTCTAGGCAAAACTTGTGCAGAACAAAAAGAACTAGTTAAGAAGACAGCAAAACCAATTGTCGACTTAATCGAACAAGGTAACAAAGTTACCATCGCTCACGGTAATGGCCCTCAAGTAGGCCTTATCAACAACGCATTCAAAGGCGAGATGCCATTTGCAGAATGCGGTGCAATGAGCCAAGGCTACATCGGATACCACTTACAAAATGCCATCAAGGCAGAATTAAACAAAAGAGGTATCAAAAAGAACGTAGCAACAGTTATAACACAAGTACTAGTAGATAAAGATGACAAAGCATTCCAAAACCCAACTAAGCCTATCGGTCTATTCTACTCAAAAGAAGAAGCTGAAAAACTTAGTGCGGCAACAGGCGACACATACGTAGAAGACGCAGGTAGAGGTTACAGAAGAGTTGTAGCTTCACCAAAGCCAATCGACGTTGTTGAAAAAGATGTTGTTAGTCACCTAATCGAAGCAGGAGACGTTGTAATCACAGTTGGCGGCGGCGGAATCCCAGTTATTAAAGATGGCGAAGGCTACCAAGGCGTAGCAGCAGTTATCGACAAAGACTTCGCTTCAGAAAAACTTGCTGAGATAGTTGATGCAGATCAACTAATCATACTAACAGCGGTTGAAAAAGTTGCCATAAACTTCGGTAAAGAAAACCAAGAAGAGCTTAGCAAAGTAACAGTAGATGAGATGAAAAAGTACTCAGAAGAAGGACACTTCGCAAAAGGATCAATGCTTCCAAAAGTTGAAGCAGCAATCATGTTTGCAGAGTCGAAACCAGGCAGAGTAAGTTTAATCACATCACTTGAAAAAGCAGGCGAAGGTATCGAAGGAAAGACTGGAACAATAATTTCTAAGTAATAGAAATATATGAAAGAGCAGATTTATGTCTGCTCTTTTTTTTATGGGTGCCACAGGGCACTTCTTTTTTTTATGTTTTATACGCCTCTAATTATATAGCGAGCCTCTAATTGTATATGAAGCCTCTGACTATATAGCAAGGCTCCAACTATATGCGTGGCTCCTACTATATGTGTGGCTTCATATGTATAGAGATGCTCCTACTATATGCCTAGTTTCTTAGTTTTAAATTTTGAGTTTTGTTTTTGAAAAACACTTTTTATCTCTATTTTCACATTAACCCTATATACACTTCAGCATATTATCAATAGCAAGGATTAATAAATTTAATACCAAAACTGTTAGTGCACTAACAAAATTGAAAAAAACTGTTAGAGCTCTAACTTTTCTTTTTTTGCTCTATATGGTTTAATTTATGTATAAGGAGGATGATTATGAACAAGGATATCGTAATTGTTACGAATAATGATCGAGTGCTTAGCGAGTACGAAAACACTATAAAGGTCGATGGAGATTACTTGGATGTGCTACACAAGGTAAGAGATCTTACACATTTAGGGTATTCTTTGGTGACTCATCCACTTGCTGCATCAATCAGGATGTTTTACTCGCCGTTTAGAAGCGTAGCGTTAAGGAAGGGTTTCAGTGAAAAATCGATTGAGGTCATCGAGAATTCTATTGATACTTACAATAACACTATGGGCGTAAGAAGGCCAGATTACGAAAACGGTGATGACTATAAACTCTTAGATGTAGTTCTTCTTAAGGAAGGATTAGAAAAATAAGGAAGGGGTAGATTATGAGATTAGAGTATCAAAATTGCTTGATTGAAGATGTTAAATTCTCTGATGTTACTAAGGTTGAGAACAAAACTCTTTATATCAACAAGGAAGAAATGATTAAGTGCCTAGAGGAAGTTGATTTTGTAACTGAAATTGGTATTGACTTAGCAAAACCTGGCGAAAAGACTAGAATCATTCCTGTTAAGGACTGTATTGAACCTAGATTTAGGGTAGGTAGAACTAACAAGTTCCCAGGAGTTACTGGTGAATTAGAACAACTTGGTGACGGAACAACTAAGATTATGAAGAATGTTGCTGTTGTTACTGTTGGTGATGTTGTTGGTTTCCAAGAAGGTATCATCGATATGTGGGGCGAAGGTGCTGACTACACTCCATTCTCTAAAACATTGAATGTTGTTGTTGACATCAAGGCTAGAAAGGATATCGAACCACATGAGCACGAAACTTGCGCAAGACTTGTAGGTCTTAAGGCAGCAGAATACTTAGGAAACGCTCTTGAACATGTTGAAGCTGACAATACTGAAGTATTTGAGCTTAAGGACATCAAGACTGAATCTGAAAGATTAAAAGATCTACCAAGAGTTGTCTATGCTCAAATGATGATAGCTCAAGGTTTACTTCACGACGTATATATCTACGGCGTTGACGTTAAGAAGATTCTTCCAACTCTTCTTCATCCAAATGAAGAGCTTGACGGAGCTGTTGTAAGTGGTAACTGTGTTGCTGCATGTGACAAGATAACTACTTTCCAACATCAAAACAACTCTGTTATTAAGGAATTATACAAAGAACACGGCAAGACTATAAACTTCATTGGAGAGATTATGGTTCCAGAGTTAACTACTCTTGATGGTAAGTTTAGAACTTGCGACTATACTGTTAAGCTTTGCAAGATGCTTGCAGCTGACGGCGTTGTAATCTCTGAAGAAGGTTACGGTAACCCAGACTCAGACTTAGTTATGATTTCTGCTGGTCTTGAAAAGGCTGGTATCAAATCAGTTCTAATCACTGACGAGTGCTCAGGTTGGGCTGGAGACTCTCAACCACTAGCTGACGCTAAGAAGGAAGCTTGCGCTGTAGTTTCTACAGGTAACGTATCTCACTTAGTTCACCTAGAAAAAGCAGATAAGATTATTGGTAACGTTGAAGCTATTAAGAACTTAGCAGGTGGATGGGACGGATGCTATGATGCAGAAAAAGGAACTATAGTATGCGAACTTAACGCAGTTATCGGTTCAACTTCTGAGATAGGCTTCCATAACCTAACAGTTAAGCTTTACTAGGAGGTATTTATGAAAAAAATATTATACTATGTAAATCAATTCTTCGGACAAATAGGTGGGGAAGACAAAGCTGATTACGAACCACATTTCGAAGAAAAAGCAGTAGGTTGCGCACAAGCTTTTGATAAGGCTTTAGTTGATGGTCACGTTGTTGGTACTATCATCTGCGGTGACAACTACTACAATGAAAATAAAGAAGTATCAGACAAATTTATATTAGATGTTTTTGAAAAGGTTCAACCTGACGTAGTTGTAGCAGGACCTGCATTCAATGCTGGTAGATATGGTATGGCTTGCTCTGGTGTTATTAACCTACTAAAAGACAAGAACGTACCTGTAGTTACTGGTATGTATATTGAAAACCCTGCAGTTGATATGTGCAGACTAAACAGCTACATCATTGAAACAGCTGACTCAGCTGCTAAGATGAAGGAAGCTATCCATGATATGGCAGCTTTAGTTAATAAGATTATCGAAGGCAAGAGCCTTACTCCAAAGGAAGACGGTTATATGCCACAAGGTAGACGTTTAACTGAATTCTCTGACAAGATTGGTGCTAGAAGAGCAGTTGAAATGCTTCTTAAGAGATTCAAAGGCGAAGAGTTCGAAACAGAACTTCCAATGCCAGAATTTGACGAAGTAGAACCAGCTTCCCCTATTGCTGATATGAAGAAGGCAGTTATCGCACTTGTTACAACAGGTGGTGTTGTTCCTCTAGGCAACCCAGACAAAGTTCAATCAGCTTCAGCTCAAAAGTGGGCTAAGTATGATGTAAGCGATTTAGACGAGCTAAAAGGCAAGTTCATTACAATCCACGGTGGTTTCGACCCAGTATATTGTAACGCAAAGGCCGACAGAGTTGCTCCACTAGATCAATTAACAAGACTTAAAAAAGAAGGCGTTATTGGCGGAGTTTACAAATACTTCTATACAACAACAGGTACTGGTACATCAGTTGCCAACGCTAGAAGATTCGGTAAAGAAATCGGACAAGAATTAAAAGATGCACATGTTGACGGCGTAATATTGACTAGTACGTGAGGTACTTGTACACGTTGCGGTGCAACAATAGTAAAAGAAATAGAAAGATATGGTATCCCTATAGTACACATGGCTACTATAACTACAATTTCACAATCAGTAGGTGCAAACAGAATTGTTCCAACTGTAGCAATTCCATATCCAGTTGGAAATCCAGAATTAGGTGCTCGTGAAGAAGGCCTAAGAGAGGAATTAGTAGAAAGAGCAATCAAAGCATTACAAACAAAGGTAGACAAACCAACTATATTTAAAGCATAGCGTGGAGGTGTAGTTATGAGCGACAAAAGTAGAGGTACTTGGAATAGTAGATTTGGATATATCATGGCGGCAGCCGGATTTTCCATCGGCTTAGGAAACGTATGGAGGTTCCCTTATTTAGTAGGAACAAATGGAGGTGGAGCGTTCGTATTAGTTTACTTACTAATATGCGTGTTCATCGGAATACCTCTATTCTACATGGAAGTAGCACTTGGAAGAAAAGCACAAGCGAGCCCTATCCTAGGTATGAGAAAGCTAACTAAAAAAGGCAGTCCTTGGACAAGCTTTGGTTGGCTAGGCGTACTAAGCGCATTCTTTATACTAACTTATTATATACAAATAATGGGTTGGATACTAAACTATCTTATAAAGATGGCAACAGGCGAGATGGCAGGCTTTGCAACAGAACAATATGCTGAAACTTTCGCAAAAATGATAGATAGCCCAGCAACACTCGTAATATTCACACTAGTATGTACAGTAATTATAGGTATAATCTCAGCACAAAACTTAAACGACGGCTTGGAAAAAGCTTGTAAGTTTATGATGCCAGCACTATTTATAATGCTAGTACTAGTTGTAGTTAGATCAGTAACATTACCTAACGCTATGGAAGGCGTTAAGTGGTATATGAACGTAGACTTCTCAAAGATTAACTCAGAATCAATACTTGCAGCCTTAGGACAATGCTTCTTCTCAGTAGGTATAGCAAGTGGAGGAGCTTTCGTCTATGGTTCATACCTAAACAAAGATTCTGATATACCAACAGACGGTCTTATGGTTATAGGCTTCGATACATTAGCAGCACTTATAGCAGGCTTTGCTATATTCCCTGCAGTATTCGCACTTAACCTACCAGCAGACTCAGGTTCAAACCTTTTATTCATAACAATGAGTAACGTATTTATGCACTTACCATTCGGAAGATTCTTCGGAGTATTATTCTTCCTACTAATGTTCTTTGCAGCATTATCATCAGCACTAGGTTACCTAGAGCCAGTAAGTTCATCATTCTCAGAGTTATTAAAGATAAGCAGAAAGAAAGGCGTTGTTTACGCACTAGCTTCAATCTTTATAGTAGGTTTACTAACAATATTTGGACAAAATATACTAAAAGACGTAACAATACTAGGAAGAAATATGTTTGACTTCGCAGACTTCTTATCAGGCAACATCCTAATGCCACTAGGTGCGATAGCATTAATACTATACACATTATTTAAGTGGAAATTCGATGTATTCAGAGAAGATGTTAACACAGGAGCAAACTCATTAAAGGTACCAAAGGTATTGAAATACGTTTCATACGTACTACCATTCGTATTGATAGTAATCTTCGTAAGAGGACTTGGAATATTCTAAAGATATAAAATTTTAATATATTTAGATAGTATTAGTACCAGACTTGGCTTATGGCTGAGTCTGGTATTTTTATTTTGCACATTAGCTAAGAAAATATTTTTGTTTACTTTTGTGCTTTTTTTTGATAAAATATATTAAGAGGAGTACTTATAAATGAGAATTTTGAATTTTAAACTATTTGAAGGCATATCCAAAAAATCGAAGGCCGAGATAGAAAGCTTAGACATATTGGTAAAGACCTTTGAGTCAGGAGAAAAAGTCTTTAGCAAAGACTCAGATTTAAAATACGCCATGTTCATAGAAAGTGGCTGCTTAAAAGCGTGCGAGTACAACATAAACGGTAAAGAGATCGTCTCATCCTACTACGTTGCAGGGGATGCGTTTCCATTCTACCTATACTTTGGTAACACACACGAGCTGCCTTATGACGTCTATGCAACACGAAAGACAACAGTCTACTTCCTACCGCTTCAAGACTTTGAGAAGATCATGGACACAGACATAGTCCTAACTAAGAACATACTTAAGTTCGTCGCAGAGTACACTTGTTTTAACAAGCTAGTCATAAGAGCGACACAGTACTCAAAAGTTTCGCAAAGACTTGCCTACTGGATACTGCACCTTGAAGAGGTCGACTACCTCAAGATGCCATCCTCACAAATTATGCTCTCAGACATACTACGCGTCAACAGACCGAGCCTTAACCAAGAGCTGAAAAAGTTCTCAGAAGACAAAGCCATCAGCGTAGATGGTATGGACATAAGGATACTAAACAGAGACTACCTAAGAAAAATCATCGATTAATAAATATTCAGAAGGAGTGTTAATTCACTCCTTTTTTGTTTAGAATGAATTAGCCGTCACTCCTTTTTTGTTTAGAATGAATTAGCCGTGGGTATATATGGGGTGAAAGAATTTAAGGAGGGATATTATTATGAAAGACATTACAGTTTATACAAGCACAACTTGTTCATTCTGCCACATGGTGAAGGATTACCTAGACAGCAAAGGATTAAAATACACAGAAAAGAACATCGCAGAAGACAAAGAAGCTAGGATGGAAATGATGAAGATGGGCTTCACAGGTGTTCCAGTTGTAATTATAGGTGATGAAAAGATCCTTGGCTACGACAAAGCAAAGATCGACGCAGCATTAGAAGGCTAAGATATTTATTAAAGTATGTACCACGTTGTGCATACTTTTTTTATGCCTCTTATATGGACTCGAAGAAAAAAGGTGGAAACCCACCGAAATTCTTCGAGTTATGATTAAAATTATGATATAATTATAAAAAATAAACATAAGGAGGACTTATGCTAGACAAATTTGGTTTTGATTTATGGGCTCAGGATTACGACAAAACTGTTGAAATCTCTGAGAGTGGGGACGAATATCCATTCGCTGGATATAAAGATGTTCTTGCATACATCTATAACGCAGTAAGAACTATGAAGGCAAAAAAAGTTCTTGACATAGGCTTTGGTACGGCGGTTTTAACGCAAAAGCTTTATGATGACGGTCTTGAGATACACGGTCAAGACTTTTCAAAGAATATGCTTGAGATAGCACAAAAAAAGATGCCAAAGGCAAAATTATATGAAGGCGATTTCGCAAAAGCCTTAGACAAGAGCATTTTAAATGAAAAATACGACGCGATACTCGCAACATATTCACTTCATCACATAATTGATGCTGAGAAAAAAGATTTTTTAATGACTTTACTTAGCCTTCTTAATGATGGAGGCAAAATTTTTATAGGCGACGTTAGTTTTGTGGATCTTGCATCATTAGAAGCTTGCAGAGAAGAGTCAATAGATTATTGGGATGATGACGAGTACTACCTTGTTTATGAGAGCATCAAGAAAGATTTTCCAAAAGCAATTTTCGAAAAAATAAGTTTTTGCTCAGGCGTTTTGATTTTAGAAGAATAGTTTTTTGGTCCATGGCAGTGCTATGGGCCCTTTTATTTCTTACAAAATAGTAACAATTAATGAAAATCCATTTAAGGTATGCTTTATTGTGATATAATACAGACAAGGAAGTGATGATATGAAAAAGTTTTTACTTATATTAATGATTTTAGCAATGCTAACAAGTGCCTTTGCGTGTCAAAAGCCAAATGAGATGCCAAAGGAAAAAAGCGAAGCAAACGAAACAAATGAAACAAATGAAGCAAATGAAATAGACGAGCCAGATAGAACTGATGAGGGAGCTCTAATCCCAGCTGTTATGCTTGACGGCAAATTATACAAGGATACTGGCTGTTTAAATAATCTAGTTACTTGCGGCACCATGGACGGCAAGATCGACAAAGTCGTTCCTACTAATGAGTTTCCAAAGAACGACGGTGAGTCAAACTTTGATAAATGCGAGTACCAATACGCTGGAGAGGGCTTTTTAACTGTTCACTACGATGACAAATATCTTTTGTTCTCGACTGGAGACAATTGGAGCGAAACTAAAAAATATGTTGCAAATTTTACAGGAACTGTAGAGGAAGTTGTTTGTGACGAGACTACAAAGGACGCTACTATGCTTAGAATAAAAGATATAGTCGTTCCAGAAGAGTTTAAATATGTTTTTGGTAAAAATACCGAGTATCCAAATCCATTCTTAGTAAAACTTGATTTTGTAGTCGTTCAAAAGGACAGAGAGCCGGTTGATCCTAAAGATATTGAAGGCAAAAAAGTCACAGTCTACTTCGACGGCACAGCTCACAACACAGAGCTGACATCAAGCGCATTAATTACCATCGATTCAGCTTATGAAGTAGAAGTTCTAGACTAAGCACTGAGACTTACACTTGATTTACATGTGTAATAGATGTATAATATACATGAGGAAGTGAGAATATGTCAAAAAGTAATTTAACAATATCGATGGATAAGAATGATAAGGAAAAATTTATAAACTTAGTTGATGAACTTGGACTAAACGTATCGACAGCTATCAACCTGTTTGTAAAGCAATCAATTAGAGAGAATGCTTTGCCACTAAATTTAAAGCTAAATAATACAGAAAAGATAAGTGAAGACATTATGAATGAATACGATGAAGCATTTAGGGAGCTTTCAAAGTGATTTATGTGAGTATAGATGAAGTAGAGATTTTAAACTAAGATGGAAAGTATAAAAAACATTTTCAAGGAGCGATTGGGTGACAAGGTCATACGAAGAAATCTACTTCTAAGCCTGATATACTTAGCAGTCACCGGACTCATCTATCTCGTAACTAAGCTCACTGGACTAATTTTTTCAGTAAACTTAGTCTTCATACACATAACATTTCCGGGGCTTTGCTTTGGGCTTACCTTGCTAGCTGCAGCGTGGATAATTTATGCTCTATCGTTCATTTTGAATACAAATAAAAAACTATTTGTCAAAGTGATAATTGCGTTAATAATTGCGGTAGTAGTTTTATTCACAGCGTGTGTAGGCCTTTTTATCGGTTTTGGCTCCAATGAATACTACGAATTTACTTCAGACGATGGTAAAAACACAGCCGTTATAAGCGAATATAACTTTTTATTTAGTACGACACTTGATATGTATAAAAGAGAAAACATATTTTTCATCCGTAAGATTAAGGACGATTTCTACACAAACGACCAAGGTTATGTCTTGGGCAGTGATGCCTGTGAAACAGAGTGGAACGGAGCTGTGTTTAAGATTGAAATTCACCAAAGGTTTGGACCGTATAATTATGAATACAATTTAAATGACTATTAACGGCTTTCATATGAGAGCCCTTTTTTCTTGCCAAAATTTATTTTCAGTGGTATAATATATTTACAAGCAATATACTTTGTTAGCAGGGTAAATCAAGGAGGAAAAAATGAAAAAGAAAATTTCGTTATTATTAGTAGTTCTTATGCTAGTGACACTTATGCCTATGTCAATGGCTGTGAGCGAAAAAAAGGCTATGGAGAGCACTCAAAAGTTTACAGTTAACGGCGAGGCGCATGAGATTAGAGCTTATATTATAAAGGGGAAAAATTATTTAAAACTTCGTGATGCAGCCGCTGCACTTAGAGGAACAAAGGCGCAATTCTACGTTGACTACGACAACGACAAGCATCTTGTTAGTATCGAAACGAATAAGCCATATGAAGACCTATCAGATATCAAGACTTATTCATCTCAAAAAGAGCTTTGGGCGACTATGAGAAACATGGATGTCCTTATCGATGGCAAAGAGAAAAAACTTAAATCTGCCTTTATTATCGAAACAAATTACATCGAACTAAGGGACTTAGCTAAATTACTTGGTTTTAGCGTTGGCTATGACGCAAAGACAAGAACTGTAATACTTAAGTCAGAAAAAGTTAAAATGCCTTGCAAGCTTGATTTTGATTTAGAAGACTTCGACGGCAAAAAATATAATATAGCTGACATATTAGCCGAGCACGAATACACTTTAGTCAACGTTTGGTCGACTGAGTACGCACAATGCAAAAAAGAACTGCCTGACTTAACAAAGCTTGCAAACGATTATAATGGCAAAGCTGGCTTCCTTGGCGTTATTCATAACATTGAGCCTCTTACTAGCACATCAAGTGATTATGACAAGAAGACTAGAGAAGAAAATATAACTACGGCAAAGGACTTATTAAACCAAGCTAATGCCAAATATTCCAATCTATGTCCTAGTCAAGCGGCTGAGAAGTATTTTAATTTTAAGATCAAAGCCTTTCCAACAGTTTTCATCTTTGATAGCGAAGGCAATATACTTGAAACATTTGTTGGCGTTGGCGCTTATGGCTTCTATGAAAAATATGAAAGAGCATTGAAGAAATATATTAAATAACTATTAAGGGCTTTCACATGAGAGCCCTTTTTCGTTGCAAATATTTTATATATATGCTAAAATTTAATTAAGTAAACTTATAATACAGGAGGGAGAAAATGAAAAAGAAAATTTCACTACTACTAGCAATACTTATGCTAGTAACACTTATGCCTATGTCCATGGCGGCGAGTAAAGAGAAGGCTGTGATGAGCACACAAAAGTTTACACTTAACGGCAAGAGCATAAACGCTGCTGCCTACATCATTGGCGGTAAAAATTACCTAAAGCTTCGTGACATGGCAGCCTTACTTAATGGCAAGAAGGCGCAGTTCAATGTTGGCTACGACTCAGAAAGAGGGCTTGTTAAGCTTGAGCTAGCTAAACCATACAAAAAATTAGCAAGTGACTTAAAGCCTATAGCAAGTAAAGAAGCTACTGCTACTATGCAAGATATGAACCTAGTTGTAGATGGCAAGGAAAGAAAGCTTAGATCAGCTCTTATCTCTGGCAGTAACTACATCGAGCTAAGAAGTTTCTCAGACTTAGTGGGCTTTAAACTTGACTATGACGAAGAAAGTAGAACAGTTATTATAAAGTCTGATAAGCTTAAGAAGGAGTGCAAGCTTAAGTTCGACCTTGAAGACTTCGATGGCAATAAGACGAAGATTGCAGATATACTCTCTGAGCACGACTATACCTTTGTTAATGTTTGGGGAACTTTCTGCGGTCCATGCAGAAACGAGATGCCAGAGCTTGCTAAGCTTGGCGAAGACTACAAGGATAAGGTAGGCTTCATCGGCATAGTTAGAGATATAAAGCCGCTTATGGACTCATCATCTAGCACAGATAAGAACATTAGAGACTTAACTATAAGTGATGCAAAAAACATACTTGGCAAAGCAAACGCTAAGTTTAAAAACTATGTTTCTACACAAGAAGCTAAAGCCTTCCTAGACACACTAATCACAGGTCTACCTACTAGCTTCATCATAGATAGCGAGGGCAATGTTGTTGATACTTTAATTGGTGCTTCAGCATATGGCAACTACGAAAGATACAAAAGAGCTATAGATAAGTTTATTGAATAATAGATAGGGCTTTCATATGAGAGCCTTTTTCTTATCAGCATATTTATGCTTTAGCCACTTCGTAAAGACTACTCACGTCTTTATTTTTTTTTATTTTTGTGATATAATACTTATAACTGTATTTATAGGAGGCAAGGGATGAGCGAAGCTTTGTATCGTAGGTTTAGACCCAAGACTTTTAACGAAATCATCGGTCAAGACCACATCACAACCATACTTAAAAATCAAATAATGCTAAGTAGACTATCTCACGCCTACCTATTTACCGGCACGCGTGGAACAGGTAAGACATCGCTTGCGAAAGTTTTTGCAAGAGCAATTAACTGCCTTAACACGCATGATGCCGAGCCGTGCAACGAGTGCGAGAACTGTCTTGAGGCAATGAGCGGCAAGGCAGTCGACATCATAGAGCTAGACGCTGCATCAAACAACTCCGTTGACAATATACGCGAGCTGCGCGATAAAGCCATCTACCTACCGAATAAGCTAAAGTACAAAGTCTACATCATAGACGAGGTGCACATGCTATCAAAGGGCGCCTTCAACGCACTTTTGAAGATACTTGAGGAGCCACCGAAGCACTTAATCTTCATACTTGCGACAACAGAGCCCGAGAGGATACCTAAAACCATCATCTCCCGTGTTCAGCGCTTCGACTTTAAGAGGATAGACGAGGAGCTCATCGCGAAGAACCTTAAGCGAGTGCTAGAGATTATTGGCAAAAAATACGAAGACGAAGCCGTAGAAGCAGTTGCTAGAGCAGGTGCAGGCTCGATGAGAGACGCGCTTTCCATGCTTGAGAGCACAATCAGCTACTCAGACACACTTACGAAGGAGAGCGTACTTAAAGCCTTGGGACTACTTGATGAGTCCTACTCCATAGGCATAGCTGAGGCCTTGTTCACGCGCAATCTTGAAAAGTATTATGCCAACTTAGACAAGCTCTTTATTGATGGTAAGGACGAAGCGATGATAGTAGACGGCATAATTAAAGCGCTTAGAGAGATTTTATACGACAAAGTAAATAAACTTTCTAAGTACAATTTCACTTTCGACATCAAGCTTATGGACATCATAAACGCCATCGACATATACATGGACTACCTTGAAAGGATGAAGTTCGTTAAGGAAAAGAGGATCTTCGTCGAGATGGCAGGCCTTAAGGTTATGAGCCTTGATAGCGACGTTATGAAGATGAACTTTGATAGGAGCGTCACAGTTACTAACTTAGCGCATCCTGCGAGTGAAGCCGGTGTTAATTGCAATGGCGCAGCCACTTCGGCAAAAACAGATAGGGCTAATCAAGACGACTCTTTTGATGACTTAGCTAGCTTAGAGATGGGCATGGTTGACTACGAAGATGAAGGTTTCTACTTTGCAGCTCCAGAGGAAGAAGCTAAGCCAGAAGAAAAAAATCAAGACATAGCAAAAAATCAAGACATAGCACGCGAAGAAAAGGCGGCAGAAAATCAAGATATAGATAAAAAACAAAGCATAGAAGAAAAACAAAACATAGAAGAAAAACAAAATACAGCAGAAAAACAAGAGACAGAAGAAAAACAAAACACAGAAGAAAATTTTGACGAAGCGAAAGAGGATGAGGCCATAGCCCCAGATGAGAGCTCTGAAGTAGCAGAAGAAGTAGAAGAGGACTACGAAAAGATGAACTCACTCTACGAAGCCTTCTTAAAAGACGAGGCTATGCGCGTACTTAAGGCCATATTCACAGACTTTGAGTACGTAAAAGTTCTATCCGGCGTCCTTGTGCTAAAAAAGACAAGAGACGTAGCAGTTGACACAAACGTTTCGCTTATCAAGATGAACAAGGACATGATACTTGAAACACTCAACAAATACTTTAGTGATATTATTGATATAAAAGTTGAAAGCTCCGACCAAGAGAAGAAGACTCTCAAACTCAGAGAGGATCTAAAAGAGTTCTTGGGCGGCAAGCTTATAATTAAGTAGGAGGTAATTATGAGAAAAGGATTCCCACAAATGGGCGGCAACATGAATAACATGATGAAGCAGCTAAAAAAGGCGCAAGAAAACATGCAAAAGAAGCAAGAGGAGATCGAGGCTACTACCCTAGAAGTAGATAAGGGCATGGTTAAGGTCGAGATCACAGGCAAAAAAGAGATCACAGCGATCACCATAGATCCAGAAGTAGTTGACAAAGACGACGTTGAAATGCTAGAAGACTTAATCATGGTTGCAGTGAACGAAGCCATCGCCAAGGCTGATGACCTTATGAACACTGAGATGGGTAAGCTAACTGGCGGCCTAGGTATTCCAGGACTATAATGGATAAGCTAGATAAGCTAGTAAAAAACTTAGAGTCGTTTCCGCAATTTGGTTCGAAGTCGTCTATAAAGTTCGCCTACTACCTTTTGAATAACAAAGACAAGGCTATGAGTCTTGCAAGGGACATAGAAGAGACCCTTAACTCTACTCATAGATGCAAAATCTGCTGTAACTATAGCGAGGCGGACATATGCGAAATTTGCTCCGATGATGAGAGAGACCACTCTACCATATTAGTAGTAGAAAAGGAAGAGAACGTTATGCGCCTTGACAGAGAAGGCGGCTACAACGGCCTTTATCACGTCTTAGGCGGCACCATCAACATGCTTGAGGGCGTAGGACCTGAGGAGATAAACATTCCTGAGCTATTCCAAAGGCTAGACGGCAGTGTAAAGGAACTCATCATTGCAACTGATCCAGACGTTGCAGGCACGGCGACAGCAAACTACATCAAGGAGAACATCCCTGACAAGACTGTCAAGGTAACTAGGATAGGTACCGGCGTTCCTATGGGCGCAGACCTTAGCTACTACGACGCAGAAACCATCAGAAAGGCGATAGACAATCGTGTGGACATGTGATATGAAGAAATTAGCAGTTATTGATTCAGGTATAGGGGGCTTATCAGTTGTTCGTGAGCTCCTTAAACTTAATAAAGAGATCGAAATAAATTACTTTGGGGACAACCTAAGAGTGCCTTATGGCAATATGAGCCGTGATGAAATTCTTTCCTGCATGGAAAATATTTTAGACTTCTTATACGAAAAGGGCGTTACAGACTGCCTTGTCGCTTGCAACACTATGAGTAGTGCTATACTTAATACAAACTACACACACAAGATCAAGCTCTACAACATAGTTACGCCTGCCATAGACGAGGTAAAGAACTTAGGACTTAGGAAGATGGCGATACTTGCTACAAAGTTTACCATCGCTTCTAAAGAGTATGACAAAAGACTTAAGGAGATTGGTGCCACTGATCTTTTAGAGATGGCGAGCGCATCACTTGCAGCTCTTATTGAAAACTTTGATGATAACAGGGACATCATCGAAGACGAGCTTACTGAGTACAAGAAGTGTATTGATAGTGGGGACTACAAAACACTTATCTTGGGATGCACGCACTACGAGTTCATTGACAGTGTATTCAAAGACCTTATGCCAGAGCTTAGCTTTATAAAGCCTGCAGAGCTACTTGCAAAGAGCTTCGACATGAGCGGTCTTAGTAAAGGCGACTTTAAGATCTACACAACAAAGGGCAAGGACACTTACCTTAGGAGCTTAAGGACACTTAATATAGACAAAAAACTTAATATACAAGACTATATAGAAATCTAGGAGGAACTATGAAAAAGATTGATTACAAGGAGAAAGCAAAAGAGCTTCACATCACCAACTTTCTTAGAGTTGAAGATGGCAAGACTACTACGCTTCTTTCAGATGTCTTCATAGACAACAACGCACTTCCTGAGCTTTCCATAGACGAGGTACGACTTGAAAAGAAGTTCTTCAACAGAAACTTTTCTCGTCCTTTTTACATAAATGCGATGACTGGCGGCACCGAAAAGGCACTTAGGATAAACGAGATTCTTGCCAGACTCGCAAAAGACTTCAATATACCTATGATGCTTGGAAGCGAGAAGATAGCTGTTGTGGATAAAAAGTTTCCCGACACCTTCACCATTGCACGCGAGGTAAACAAAGACGGCTACCTCATAGCAAACGTTGGAGCCAATAACGATTTAGATGTAATGAAAAAGGCTGTTGAACTTATAGGAGCTAACGCCATCTGCCTACATCTAAACGCTTTTCAAGAGCTCGTAAACGAAGAAGGAGACAGAGACTTTACTAATTATATGAAGAACATCGAGGCAGCACTTAAGTACTTTAAGCTGCCAGTTATTGTTAAAGAATGCGGTGTTGGCATGAATCAAAGGAACATCGAGGCGCTTTTAAGTCTCGGTGTCAAGTACATCGATATCTCAGGAGCAGGCGGCACAAACTTTGCCAGGATCGAGTCCATGGCCAATGCTAGAGAAGACTTCTCAGACATCTTCGACTTTGGTACACCAACAGCACTCTCTATACTATATGCAAGAGAGCTAAAGAAGAAGTACAAGTTCACACTCATTGCCTCAGGCGGCATTAGAACGGCGATGGATGCATTCAAAGCCTACGTTATAGGTGCCGACGTCGTTGCACTTGGTGGCGAGCTATTAAAGTATGTCTACCACGGATCATACGAGGCGAGCTCAGAGTACCTAAACAGCTTCTCAGAGAAACTTAGAAAGCTTATGCTCATCACGTCATCACGCAACACAGGCGAGCTAAAGCATGTTAAGTACAAGCTCGAAGGTAGATTGAAGGAGCTTTGGGAGGAATAATTAGATGGAAGATATAAATAAAAGCATTAACTTGTCGATGCTTGCGGACTACTACGAGTTCACCATGGCAAACGGCTACATTCAAAATGGCGTAGAAGATACCGAGGCAGTCTTTGATATGTTCTTTAGAAAAGTACCGGACAATGGCGGCTTTGCCATCGCAGCGGGACTTGAACAGGTCATCGACTACATCCAAAAACTTAAATTCACAGATGAAGACATCCAATACTTTAAAAGCAAGAAGATATTCTCAGAAGACTTCTTAAACTTCCTAAAGAACTTTAAGTTCACATGCGACGTGTGGGCAGTTGAAGAAGGCACACCAGTCTTTCCTAAGGAGCCCATCATCATAGTGAAGGGACCTATAAAGGAAGCACAGATCATGGAGACAATGATACTTCTTACTATAAACTACCAATCACTTATTGCTACTAAGGCAAGTAGGATAGTGAGAGTCGCAAAAGGTAGAGCCATCTCAGAATTTGGTTCGCGCCGCGCACAAGGTAGTGAGGCTGCGATACTTGGTGCAAGAGCCGCCTACATAGGTGGAGCCAAGGCAACAGCAAACACACTTACAGATAAATTCTTCGGTGTACCTGCGACAGGCACCATGGCACACTCGTGGGTACAGATGTTTGATACAGAGCTTGAAGCCTTCAGAGCCTACGCAAAAGTTTACCCAGACTCCTGCGTCTTATTAGTTGACACATACAACACACTAGAAGAAGGCATACCAAACGCGATCAAAGTCTTTGACGAACTAAGCGCAAAGGGTCATGAGGGAGTCGGAATCAGGATAGACTCAGGAGACCTTGCCTACCTATCGAAGAAGGCGAGAGTCATGCTTGACGAGGCTGGCTACCCTAATGTCAAGATTATGGTATCAAACTCACTAGATGAGTACGTAATCAAGGACCTACTTGGTCAAGGCGCAAAGATCGATGGCTTTGGAGTTGGAGAAAGACTCATCACATCCAGAAGCGAGCCAGTCTTTGGCGGAGTGTATAAACTAGTCTCTACATTCAAAGGTGGTGAAGAAGTCTACAAGATCAAAATCAGTGGCGATGTAGAGAAGATTACAACACCAGGCTTTAAAAAGCTATACAGACTCTACGACAACGAGACAGGCAAGGCGATTGCAGACCTTGTTACAACACACGACGAGGACATCGACTTCACAAAAGAGATCGAGATCTTCCACCCATTGTACACATGGAAGAAGAAAAAACTTACAAACTATACAGCTAAGCCGCTACTAAAGAAAATCTTTGACAAAGGAAGACTAGTGTATAATACCAAGTCCATAGACGAGATTCAAAAGTACTCACTAGAGGAAGTAGATAAGCTTTGGGACGAAGTCAAAAGACTTGAAAACCCACACGAGTACTACGTCGACCTAAGCAAAAAACTTTGGAACATCAAAAACGACATGCTTAATAAAGAACATTAAGATGATAGCTCTTTGAGATAAACTTAGAGAGCTTTTTACGATTTCTTAACAATCAGGTGATATTATATCTTGGGTGATATTATGGAAGAACTTAGTATAAACTTTTCTGTTCTGCATTATTTTAAAAGGCTGCTGCTCTTTGTATTTGTAGTCTTTCCAGCCTTTACCATCGGCTTTGCGATCCTAGGAAGCCTAGTCGAAAAAGGCAGCGTATTTCAATGGATTATAGTCCTCTTCTTCTTTTTCTTCGTGTTTATGGTTTTGAATGCACTCAAAAACGTCATCCTACTTATATTTAGAGAGGAGGCTCTGGTTTTAAAAGAGAACGTCTTTGTAGACAAATTCTCCAAATATAAACCCATCAGCATTAGCTGGGACGATGTAGATGAGTTTAAGATAAAAAAGACACAAAATCAAAGACTGATGGACGTTTACACACTTCACATAAAGTATAAAAACCTTGATAAGTACAAAGACATTAAGACCATAAACAAGGTGAATAAAAATTATAATGTGGGGGACATTGTAGAAGTAGAGCTAGATTTGGCAAACATTTCATATAGAGTAAAAGACTACGAAATACTTGAAAAGTACTACTACATCGCAAAATATGTGGAGCTTGACAAAATGCCACACATATAATAAAATCGTCTTAATAAAGGAGAGTACTTATGCTAAAAGAAAAGCCAGTCATCTTGTCCATATCAGCTTCAGACTCAAGCGCACTTAGAGGCGTGGAAGCCGACGTCAAGACAGCGATAAAACTAAATACCTACTGCACAGTCGCAACGACAACAGTAACGAGCCAGAACACACAAAGGTGCATCTCAAGACTTGCACTCTCCTCGTCCATGGTCTACGATCAGATTAAGGCAGCGAGCGAAGACTTCCACATCGGCTGCGTTAAAGTCGGCCTCATCTCAAACATTAATCAGGCAAAGGCAGTAAGAGACGCAATCGATAAGTTCTTTGAAGGCGTGCACATAGTCCTAGATCCAGTCATCGCATCCAAGTTTGGCCACATCTATACAGACGCAGAAACACTTGCCTACATCAAAGAGCAGATCTTTAACAGAGTGAGCCTCATCACACCGAACATGAAAGAGGCAGCAGTGCTAAGCGGCTTAGAAGTCACTAGCGTAGATGACATGCTCATGGCGGCGCAAAAACTCTACGGAGAATACGGCACAAACGTTTTGATTACAGGCGGCGCACTTGAAGGAGACCCAAAGGACGTACTCATTGTTGATGGACAAGACAGAGTCATAGATAGAACCAGAGTCGATAGACAAGCCTTCGGACTCGGCGCAACAGTCTCTACCGCCATCGCCACCTACCTTGCTAAAGGTTATAAGATGGAAGCAGCAGTAAGGTTTGGACTTGAGTATCTGCAAATGTGCTTAAATGCGGAGGGAGACGAGATTTTGTGGCAAGTGTAATAATTTTGCATTCTTTTGTGCAAAAATCGCGCCTTTTCTTCACTACGAACTTTTAATCGCTCCAATGTACTCCTATGTACTATTTCGCTCATAAAAGTTCTTCGTAAAGAAAATTCATTGATTTTATCTACAAAATAATTGCAAAATTAGGTTTGCGAGTCCCATGCATAAATTTGCTTTGCAAAATATTTTTAAATATTATAATTTACTAGTGCTATGTATCGAGAGGTACATAGTATTTTTTTTTTTTTGTAAATATTTTGTAAATAATTTCGTGCTTCGAAACTGTTATACTATTCTAGCAATATATTAAAAGCCAGATAGGCAAGAGAGGAGTATCAGATGAAAAAACTAAAAAGAATTTTAATTATGGCATTCATATTTGCGTTTGCACTTTCTCAGTTCGAGTCAATACACGCAGAGAGCGTTGAAGCAGATATGACAGATGCGAAAAATGCAGAGACAGTCCTAGCGGACAAAGAAGAAGAACTAGATGCGCAAGCAGACACAGAGCTTGCAGATAGAGAGAATGCTGGAGCAGTTCTAGCGGGCGCGCAAGATGTACAAGAACCACAAGTGGCAGGTTGCAAAACACATGAAGAAGCAGTTAAAGAGCTTACAGACGCCATGGATAAAAAGATGAAAGACCTAGACGAAAAAAATGACGACTACACACTTAGAATTAATAAAGTTGAAGAGCCAAAAGATTATCAAGATCAAACCGGCGACCCTCAGAAACATAAAAGTCACTATCAATTGTCATTTACAATAATAAACAAAGAAAAATCATTTTCCGACTTAAAATTGACAAAGCTAGCAGGGCTTATAAATGATTTATATAAAGAAGGTAAGATAGATAGAATAAAGTTCACACTAGGTAAGGATGAAGGAAAAAACTTAGAAGACGAACTTGCTAACATAGATAATGATGAAGATAGAAAAGCTAAAATAAACTCTTTAATCATAGAGAGTTTAGAAAAAACAATGAATATTGGCAGAGGTACAAAACTACAATATGTAAAAGATAGAGATGGCGGAGTAAGACTTAGTAAAAAAGCTTGTGGTGACAAAGAAGCCTTTCTTTGGTTAAGAATACCATTTAGAAATGCCATAGTTAACGAAATCAAAGATAAGATCGAAGGAAAAGACATCACAGTTAATAAAAATGCCGATGTTAATTGGAGAGACGGCGTAAAAGTAAAAGACTCAGTAGTAGATAAAGTAGGCTACCAAAAACATATAGACAATGCTAAAGTTGAAGATATCAGTGGCAGAGACACAAAGACAGCAGGTGTGAAAAACGGCAACGTCAAACTAGTATTTACAGACTATACAGAGCTTACTATTAATCAAAACCTTATAGTTAAGCGTGACCACCTAGATGACGAGTTAGATAGAAGACAAGCAGAACAAAGAAGACAAGAAGAAGAAAGAGAAAACGATAGAAAGAGAAGAACAAGACAAGAAAGATTAAAAAGACAAGAAAAAGAAGACAAAGAAGCAAAATTAGAAGAGAAAACTGTTGCAAAGAAAGAGATGAAAGCAAAAAAAGACTACGGCATAGTAAACGCTACAGCACTTAAGCTAGTAACACAACAAGACATCCCACAAGGTCAAAGCGGCGAAGCAATCACAGAGATGCTTAGAAGAGGAGTTTTAAACGGAGTATCAAGTGCAGAATTCGCTCCAAAGCTAACAGTGTCACGCGCCATGCTTGCACAAGTCCTAATGAACATCTCAACAGATAAAACAGTAGGCATGATCGAGCTTAAAGACCTAAAGGGCGACGAGTGGTACGCAGACGCAATCACTTGGGCGGTAACACACGGCGTCTTCAAAGGCTACCCAGACGGCAGCTTCAAAGCAGAGCAAAAGCTTACACGAGTGGAAGTTGCAAGCGTTTTATATAGTTTCCTTAAAGAACGCGGCATAGATATGCCAGAAATTCAAGACTTCAAGTACGAAGGCAAAGACATCCCAGCTTGGTCCAAAGAAGCAGTTACAAAACTTGCAAAACTTGGCATCATTAATGGTAAGACAAGCGAAAACTACGAAGCAAGAGGCGAGTTCACAAGAGAAGAACTAGCAGTAGCACTATACAAGATCATCAATTGGGTCATGTCACAAAGCATATAAATATATAATATAATAAGAAGAGATTAAAGACCTTTCGAGTAGAGAGGTCTTTACTTATGCCCAAAAATTATATATGAGTAGGCTACATATATAAAAGAAGCGTCCTATATAGTCACACGCCTGCCATATATATAGAAGCTTCCTATATAGTAGTAAGCGGCCTACATAGTCACACTGGGGCTATACCTACGAAGCCTACTACATATAAGAGAGTTCACATATATATAAGAAGACAAGATATGCCACTCGCAATTAGACACTAATTAGACACTCAAGAGTTTATACATCGAAGTGCAAAAAATGAGATGGGGGGGGGGTGCAGGCTTTAAAAAATTATAAAAAATTGTAAAAATATGTAAAAAGCGGTTGACTCTTGGACAAGTATGTGCTACAATTAAACCAAAGTAAATACGATTTTTTGTGCCACCAGAAAACGTAGTTAAAGAAACAAAACTGAACTTAGCAAAGTTTTTTACTAATACGCATGCATAACTTAGGAAAAACTTGCTAGGTATATTACACATACTTAATAAAAAGAAAGCAATCATGTATATTATTAGACGAGTCGGTGGCACGACCCTTCTTTTTTGCGTTGTAGATAGAGCGCGGCACAGAAGGTTAAGATAACTTGCACATGCAAGAGATGAAAGGAGAAATGAAATGCAAAAGAAAAATTATTTGCGAAAAACACTCGCATTAGTCATGGCATTTTTAATGATAGTGACTATGATGCCAGTGAATGTATTTGCAGGACCAACGAGCCCTAGCCAAGGAAGTAATCTTCCTAGCAATAGAGTTCAAAAAGTGAATTGGGCAAAAAAATATGATAAAACTTCCAACATATGGAAGCTTAATCAAGACTACGGTCTTAACCCAACTCAACAATTAACAAAAGTATCAGCAGCAGACGTAATTGATAATTACGGCTTAAGTTATGAAGGATACTTTGTAAACGCAGAAGGTAGAACAGTATTAAGACTTGTATACCATGAAAGTGCAACATTATCTTCAACATGGTGGCATAACTTATTGTTTAAGTTTGACAAAGAATTATACAAAAAAATTGATTTTAATAAATCATTCATTGAAAATTCTAACGGTAAAAAACTTGGATTTTATGATACTCAAGGTGCTAACGAAAAAGCTTTGTTAATCCGTGACCTTATTGGCTTAGACAGAGGAGGCACGAAGCACAACGTGCCTATAGATTTAGTTCTTAACGCTGGCGTCAAGTATTCAGATTTAGATGATAACTACTTGATACAAATGCGTTTTGCCACTCCAAAGCTTGATAAGATTTACACATTTGCCCCAGGTAAATCACCTATGGACTACTCTAGTTACACGAAAGCAACTGTAGTAGCAGCAAAGAGTAACGTTGATACAGCTTTTATGAGAGGACCAAAACCACAATCAGCCCTTATAGTTGCTCAAAGGTCTTTCATGACAGAGTATGACAATGAACCTCAAACTATAAATGGAAAAACTAATACAAATAAGGATTTAGCGGTATTAAAGACTCAGTACCAATGGGAACATGCAACTATGGCTGGAGCTAATACAATCGATGGCAAACCCTTTGGTTACATGATAGCCTTTGATGCAAGTCTTGTGCCTTATTTAAAAGCAGATGTGGCTGGCAATGTTGGATATACTACGCTTGAAAATGCTAACAAGGTAGAAAATACAAGTAAACCAGGCTATCCATATATAAAAACTGCATTAAAATTAAACCAAATAAACTATACACCTGATAAAACAATCGCTTACTTTGTTTTAGCTCAAAACAATTTTAAAAAGGCAAAGGTCAATATAGTAACAATCGATCAAATGGATGGCTGTATATACGAAGGTACAGACAACTTTACTAACATTGACTTTGTGGTAGATAAAAGTGCGTTCATCAAAACATTTACATCTACGCCTGATCAAGAACAAATTAGATTTGGGGTTGTAGCTGGCTGGGTTGAATCAAATCCAAAAGGTATGACAATATTTGAAAAGTCATTTGATCATGATGTTGTTATACCAGCAGGAGGAAGCCTAAACATTGATACCAACGGAGCACCACAGGGTGGCCAAATCATGGTTCAAGTAGGCGATGGAGACAACTTTATAAAGAGGTACCAACCATACTACAATGCACTAAAGAATGTATCTAATTTTGGCGGCTTTGATGGTATGGAATTACTTGCAAAAGGAATTTATAAGGTTCCATACAGAACTGGTATAACAATTAAAGCTGGACAAAAATTAAGAGTTTACATGCCAGATACAGCTGACAATGAAGATGTTCGTCTATTCTACTTAAACAATGCAACAGGGTGGAACGAAGGTGGAGTAGATTTAAGTTTTGATAATCAAGCATACAATGGAGATATAAAGGTTCATATAGGACAAGTACCTAAACAAGTAGAATTAATTTATACCCTAAAAGGACAAAACACACCTACAACAACTAAATTTACTAGAGCTATTGCATGGCAACATAATGGTGGCAATGAATTAAAAACAATCAATGCTTCCATATTACGTACTGGCGGAGATTATATATTATACAAATCAATGCTTAAACCAGGCACAGAAGTTATTGCAAAAGCTTACTCTTGGACCGGAGGAGTAAGTGAATCTTCTATAAAGTATGATGCATTTACAAAATCTAACGAAAGATACGATGGTTTAGTAATAACTGATAACTCTGATGTACTAAGCTCACTTGCAATAAATAAGTCCGTACTACTTCCATATCAACAAGTTTACACAAACGATTACGCACAAGGACAAGACGACTTCTACAAAACTGTTGATGCAAAACCAACTAGTAAAAATGCGTTCAACACAAAGACAACTCAACTTGTGGGTTACGCTTCATACGATGGCGGACCAGTAAGACTTAGATTCTTACCTAATAATAATAAAACATATCTTGGAAAAGCAAACGCAGCAGAAAGCGTTAGAGATAAAGACGGATTTATAACTGATCCAAAGACTACAAAAGTTACAGTTGACGGTAAAGATTACGACAAATATGAATACACTGTAAATATTGCCGATATGGTAGACACAGCTGATAATACAACAAAAATACCTGCTGCAGATCAAACATTGAAGAAAGATATGAGAATTTTAGTCAACAACTCAGACGGATCTTCCATACCTTCAAATTGGTATGAAACAAGAGTTAGAACTAGAGTTTTATTCGATGCAAACAAGGACTTTAACTGGAACATTGAAGCAACTAGTATCGATAGTACAGTTAAGATAGTACCAGATAACGAAAAATTCCTTGATGAGGACGGATATACAGCTAACGGATTTAGTGAAGCAAAGGGAGCATATTTGAAAGATGCAGATGGAGAGAAATTACAAGGAAAAGACCTTGAGTTAAGAAAATGGCCTGAAAATCCTAAGCCATTTACAAAAGATGGTAAAACATATAAATTCTTAGGTTGGTCAACTAAACAAGTTACTCCAGAAGAATTTGCAAAAGCAGACAAATTAACACAACTTGATCAATGGAATGATACAGCAAAAGCATACAAGGTTACAGAAGACTCACCAATCGATTCTCATCAAATAGTTTATGGCGTTTGGGGCGAAGGAATTAAGATTTATCTACACTCAAACAACAAAGCAGACGAAGCAAACGAAACAGTTAAAGAGGTAGTAGTTCTTGCATCAGATTTCAAAAATGGCATTGCTAATATAGATATACCTAAGGCGCCATATTGGAACGGCGACAACTCTGTTACTGATAATGATATGAAGAAATTTATTAATGAGACAGAGTTTACTTTACCAAGGTCTACAGAAAAAGATATAAGACATACCTTTATAGGTTGGTCTACAGATAGAGACGACACAGACTTACTAGTAGGTTATAACTACTCAGAACTTGCAAAAGATAATTCAAAGCTAGCTGATGACAGAAAGAACAAATTAAGTGAAGCTGAGGCTAATGCGAAAAGCTTTAAATTAGATACACTTGCTAAGTATACAGATACAACAACAAATAAAACTACGCAACTTATGTTACCTAATGGCTACAAATTAAGACTAGATGGAAAATATGATGATTGGATGAAGAAAGATTACATTCACTTATATGCTCAGTACAGACCATTCTTTGGAATCCAAGTAAATAAAGACTACAAATATATAGAAAAAGAAAACACTAAAGATGCTAAATATGTTGACGAATACACAGATACTAAAGGTAAAGTTCATACAATTAGCAATGCTGATAGGAGAAATGTTTCAATTGGTTTAATATATAGAACAGCTGTAACAGACTACACTGACCCAACAGTACACGCAGCTGCAAAATACTTCATTATAGATAGAAACAAATACGAGTATGATACTTACAATGGATATGATTTACAAGAGGTATATGATACACCTACCAATACAAAAGCAAACTTTGTAGTTCCAGGATTTGACGAGCTTGGTCAAAGACTTTCTTATTCAGCAGTTGAAACAAAAGTAGGAGAGGAAGATAAGTACTACAAATTTAAAAATGACTGGGCAGACTTAGGTATTGTGATATATACACGTCAACCAGGACCAGGGCAACCATTAGTTAATGAAGGTCCTATAGCTCCGGATACAGCTGGTAAAAGACGTGAAGCTAAGATTCAATATTTTGAAGAAGATGACGGAAACCCTGATACTTTCGATGCTTTCACATCAGCTACTATAAGAAAATCAATTAAGAATACAGGAAAAGGAGCTCTTGATATACAAGGTTATTCAATAAAGATGTATAACGTTCCAAGAGAAATACCAAAACCACAATTCGATAAAGTATATGATGGAGACAAAGCAGCGTATATAGATATAGAAGATATTGACGCAACAAGAACTTATGCAGGATTATCTCTTACACTACCAGGAGAAAATAAAAAGCGTGAGTATCTGTATGATAGAGATGAAGGTAAGTGGAAACTTATTCCAGCTGAAACAACAGTAGTAGGCTATTCAGTAGTTGTAGAACCTGCTAAAGTTGATGGTAAAGATAAAATTAAAATTACACGTATGGAAAACTTTAAACAAAAACCTTTTAAAGCCGATGAGCAAATAAAGGCTGAATTTGGTGTTGCAACTGGTCTTAATAATACCTATGGTCCAGAAGGAAGCATTACTGTATTAAAACTTCCAACAAATATACCTGTTCAAAAAGTAGTACAAGAGAAAAATAAATATGACGCGACTGATCCAAAACATGAACATCCTCAAGTAGTTATTTCTTCAGAAATACCAGCAGGAACAGGCGGTGTACTTTATGAACCAGAAGCAGGAACTATTTATACACTTGTCAAAGAAGATGGAACTGAAATTGTTGACAAAAACAATAAACCAATAACATGCGCAAAAACAGCAGATCAACAAACAGGCACCAAAATCACTTTCCCTCAATTTGATCCAGCACAAAATGGATTAGGTCACAAGAGTAAAGTATTTATAAAGACAACATTGCCTGATAAAGACGGAAGAACATTTACACCAGCTACATCTACAGCTTTTGCTGAGCTAATTATCGAAGGACCAATCAGTAAGATTAACTATCAAGATGATTACTATCGTAGATGGTTAGATGTAACAGTTGACATGAAAGATGATAAGTATCCTGTAGTGGGCAAATTCAATATAACAATAGAATTCAAGGATGGATCTGCAGCTAGAACAATCAACAACATCACATCAATGGAAAAAGTTCAAGAAATACTAAGGGAACTTTATCGTGATGACAATATATCAAAAATAACAGTAGCTGGTGAAGATAAGTTCGGAAATAAGAGTACAAATGAAGTTGAATACAAAGAACCTAAACAAATTGAAGTTAAGTTCATCATGCCAAGAGCAGGAGATAAGTATATTAAGGTAATTGCACAAGCAGGAACAGAAATACACGTAACACGTAATCCAGGCCCAAATGAAATATATCATAATCATATATTATATCTTGACGGTTTATTCACAATAGAATTATACGAACCTATAAAAAAAGGAGACAGGTTTTCTATTTATGGTGAACGAAGTGAAGGTGGCGTAGTAGTCGCTAAGACAAATCCTATGACTTTCACAGTTAGAAGATAGTTTTATTTACAAAGATCGGAGGAAGTATGAATAAAAGAATTATATCTTTCATCCTAGCCTTTATAATGATTTTTGGTACAGGAATTGATGCTTTAGCAGTGGTTGAACCCACTGCTCCAAGCACACCTGTGTCAGGAGAATTGATTGAACTGGGAGAAACAAACGACGGGAAAATTATTCTTGGAACAAGACCAAGAGAAATTAAGGAAGAGTTATTTAATAATTCTAATTCGGATGGATTAGAATTTGGAGACGAAATAGTTAATGCTCCAGTAAGAGGAACAGGAACCCTAATGGATCAAAAGGTTATTGTTAACCTTAAAAAAATTGGCTTAAATGGATTAGATTATGATACAACAAATGATAAGCCATTTGACGATACTGCAGTTAACTATCCATTAGCAATCGACGTTTATTTTCAAGATGAGAATGTTAAGGACACAGTAAATTTTGATAGAGCAGATACAACGAAGGAAATAACCATTCAAATACCTAGCTCTGGATATCAAGGCCTAGATGACTTTTATTTAATGGTTCCAAAAGCAGAAGATGTAGATGGAACAGATTATGCAATTAGAGCTGACTATAGTCAAGGAACACCATCAGCAGGAAAAGAAAATAAAGCAATTACAATAAACCTTGATTTAATTGAACTTCCTGAAACAAAGATGAGTGTTAAATACCAAGACCCTTATGGAAATGAATTAACAAAAGGTCTTCCAAGCACATCACCAAGAGCAAATCTACATCTTGCCAAAGATTATAGTTTTGATTTAGGCACAACTAGCAATAACAAAACTAGAAAAGACTTTTATACAATAATTCAAAATTTAACATCATATGATAACACAAGATCACAAATCAATAGCATTGGCAATGATCCAAAAATAACTATTGATGATGAAGGAGTTGATAGGAAACTAACAATTGGCGAAGATGAATTCAAAGTTGTAAAGAAAGACTATACTACATCTAAAGGTGGAGACATAGTTATTCAATCACAACCAAAAGTATTAGTTCCAACACCTAAAATTAATAGTGACGGTACAGTTACATTACCAACAAAACCAGAGGGCTATGCGAGACTAACTTTTAAAGCAGATGAAGCAGCAACAGATGGCGTAAAAGGTACCTTTGATGAAAACAATCAAAAGGACAAAGAAAGAGTTGTCGATGTAAAAATTGGCACAAGCTATGATGATAAAGATGTAAAAGATGCTATAGCTGGACTTAATAAACCACAAGCAATCGATACTAAACTAAATAAAGTTTTTGAAAAGTGGAATCAATTAACATCTACACTAACAGGAACAGCTGCAGAAACTGATAATTATGTATTTAACGCAGTATATACAGGTAGGTATACTTCTGATGAAATAATTCCATTTTTACCAGATGAGACTGAGCCAAAAACAGGTAGTGATGGCAAAGAAATTCCATCAAACTATATTACTGCAACATTCCAAGCAGAAAAAGACGGTGAAACAGCTTTAGGAACAGTAACTGTTGGAACAAAGACTGGAAAAGCAGTAGTAGCAAAGGTAAAACCAAATACAGACCTATCCAAACACTTTAAAACAAAAACTCAAACAACAGCAACAGCACCAGAAATTAAAGTTACTCCAAATACTAATTATGGCTTTACAAAATGGGATCCTTCACTTGGAATAGCTCAATCGGTAAATCCATATGTAGCTAAATTTGTTAAAGATGGACAAGATATTGGAGAAAATGATCCAGTTCCAGAAGGTTGGTATAAAGTAACAGTAAAACAAGATGACACAATCCAAGTAGGAACAGTAGATACTAAATATTATGCTGTAGCACCAAATAGTAAATTAACTACAGCTAATGCATTCCCAGACTTAACAAATAAAGAAGCTGCAAACCATGAAAAACCAGGCTGGTACAAAGATGCTGAAAAAACAGCAACAGCAGATCCAAGCACAGTAGAAATCACAGCTGACACAATATTCACAGCAAAAGCTGTTCAAAAACTAGTAGGACCAGTAGATCCAGGTGTAACACCAAATCCAAATCCTTCAGGAAATTGGGTAGTAACATTTAAAGCAGATGCAACAAAAGGAACAGTAGCAAAAGAAAACACATTCTATGTTCCAAAAGCAGCTAACAAAACATTAGCAGACTTAGCAGCAGATGCACCAAAAGTTACAGCAAAAGTAGGCTATATATTCAAAGGATGGGATCCAGAATTAACATCAGCTACAGCTATAGATAAAAACATAGATGTAAATGCAAAATTCGAAACAGATCCAAATCCAATAGTAGGACCAGTAGATCCAGGTAACACCAAATCCAAATCCTTCAGGAAATTGGGTAGTAACATTTAAAGCAGATGCAACAAAAGGAACAGTAGCAAAAAAACACATTCTATGTTCCAAAAGCAGCTAACAAAACATTAGCAGACTTAGCAGCAGATGCACCAAAAGTTACAGCAAAAGTAGGCTATATATTCAAAGGATGGGATCCAGAATTAACATCAGCTACAGCTATAGATAAAAACATAGATGTAAATGCAAAATTCGAAACAGATCCAAATCCAATAGTAGGACCAGTAGATCCAGGTGTAACACCAAATCCAAATCCTTCAGGAAATTGGGTAGTAACATTTAAAGCAGATGCAACAAAAGGAACAGTAGCAAAAGAAAACACATTCTATGTTCAAAAGCAGCTAACAAAACATTAGCAGACTTAGCAGCAGATGCACCAAAAGTTACAGCAAAAGTAGGCTATATATTCAAAGGATGGGATCCAGAATTAACATCAGCTACAGCTATAGATAAAACATAGATGTAAATGCAAAATTCGAAACAGATCCAAATCCAATAGTAGGACCAGTAGATCCAGGTGTAACACCAAATCCAAATCCTTCAGGAAATTGGGTAGTAACATTTAAAGCAGATGCAACAAAAGGAACAGTAGCAAAAGAAAACACATTCTATGTTCCAAAAGCAGCTAACAAAACATTAGCAGACTTAGCAGCAGATGCACCAAAAGTTACAGCAAAAGTAGGCTATATATTCAAAGGATGGGATCCAGAATTAACATCAGCTACAGCTATAGATAAAAACATAGATGTAAATGCAAAATTCGAAACAGATCCAAATCCAATAGTAGGACCAGTAGATCCAGTGTAACACCAAATCCAAATCCTTCAGGAAATTGGGTAGTAACATTTAAAGCAGATGCAACAAAAGGAACAGTAGCAAAAGAAAACACATTCTATGTTCCAAAAGCAGCTAACAAAACATTAGCAGACTTAGCAGCAGATGCACCAAAAGTTACAGCAAAAGTAGGCTATATATTCAAAGGATGGGATCCAGAATTAACATCAGCTACAGCTATAGATAAAACATAGATGTAAATGCAAAATTCGAAACAGATCCAAATCCAATAGTAGGACCAGTAGATCCAGGTGTAAACACCAAATCCAAATCCTTCAGGAAATTGGGTAGTAACATTTAAAGCAGATGCAACAAAAGGAACAGTAGCAAAAGAAAACACATTCTATGTTCCAAAGCAGCTAACAAAACATTAGCAGACTTAGCAGCAGATGCACCAAAAGTTACAGCAAAAGTAGGCTATATATTCAAAGGATGGGATCCAGAATTAACATCAGCTACAGCTATAGATAAAACATAGATGTAAATGCAAAATTCGAAAACAGATCCAAATCCAATAGTAGGACCAGTAGATCCAGGTAACACCAAATCCAAATCCTTCAGGAAATTGGGTAGTAACATTTAAAGCAGATGCAACAAAAGGAACAGTAGCAAAAGAAAACACATTCTATGTTCCAAAAGCAGCTAACAAAACATTAGCAGACTTAGCAGCAGATGCACCAAAAGTTACACAAAAGTAGGCTATATATTCAAAGGATGGGATCCAGAATTAACATCAGCTACAGCTATAGATAAAAACATAGATGTAAATGCAAAATTCGAAACAGATCCAAATCCAATAGTAGGACCAGTAGATCCAGGTAACACCAAATCCAAATCCTTCAGGAAATTGGGTAGTAACATTTAAAGCAGATGCAACAAAAGGAACAGTAGCAAAAGAAAACACATTCTATGTTCCAAAGCAGCTAACAAAACATTAGCAGACTTAGCAGCAGATGCACCAAAAGTTACAGCAAAAGTAGGCTATATATTCAAAGGATGGGATCCAGAATTAACATCAGCTACAGCTATAGATAAAAACATAGATGTAAATGCAAAATTCGAAACAGATCCAAATCCAATAGTAGGACCAGTAGATCCAGGTGTAACACCAAATCCAAATCCTTCAGGAAATTGGGTAGTAACATTTAAAGCAGATGCAACAAAAGGAACAGTAGCAAAAGAAAACACATTCTATGTTCCAAAAGCAGCTAACAAAACATTAGCAGACTTAGCAGCAGATGCACCAAAAGTTACAGCAAAAGTAGGCTATATATTCAAAGGATGGGATCCAGAATTAACATCAGCTACAGCTATAGATAAAAACATAGATGTAAATGCAAAATTCGAAACAGATCCAAATCCAATAGTAGGACCAGTAGATCCAGGTGTAACACCAAATCCAAATCCTTCAGGAAATTGGGTAGTAACATTTAAAGCAGATGCAACAAAAGGAACAGTAGCAAAAGAAAACACATTCTATGTTTCAAAAGCAGCTAACAAAACATTAGCAGACTTAGCAGCAGATGCACCAAAAGTTACAAAAGTAGGCTATATATTCAAAGGATGGGATCCAGAATTAACATCAGCTACAGCTATAGATAAAACATAGATGTAAATGCAAAATTCGAAACAGATCCAAATCCAATAGTAGGACCAGTAGATCCAGGTAACACCAAATCCAAATCCTTCAGGAAATTGGGTAGTAACATTTAAAGCAGATGCAACAAAAGGAACAGTAGCAAAAGAAAACACATTCTATGTTCCAAAAGCAGCTAACAAAACATTAGCAGACTTAGCAGCAGATGCACCAAAAGTTACAGCAAAAGTAGGCTATATATTCAAAGGATGGGATCCAGAATTAACATCAGCTACAGCTATAGATAAAAACATAGATGTAAATGCAAAATTCGAAACAGATCCAAATCCAATAGTAGGACCAGTAGATCCAGGTGTAACACCAAATCCAAATCCTTCAGGAAATTGGGTAGTAACATTTAAAGCAGATGCAACAAAAGGAACAGTAGCAAAAGAAAACACATTCTATGTTCCAAAAGCAGCTAACAAAACATTAGCAGACTTAGCAGCAGATGCACCAAAAGTTACAGCAAAAGTAGGCTATATATTCAAAGGATGGGATCCAGAATTAACATCAGCTACAGCTATAGATAAAAACATAGATGTAAATGCAAAATTCGAAACAGATCCAAATCCAATAGTAGGACCAGTAGATCCAGGTGTAACACCAAATCCAAATCCTTCAGGAAATTGGGTAGTAACATTTAAAGCAGATGCAACAAAAGGAACAGTAGCAAAAGAAAACACATTCTATGTTCCAAAAGCAGCTAACAAAACATTAGCAGACTTAGCAGCAGATGCACCAAAAGTTACAGCAAAAGTAGGCTATATTCAAAGGATGGGATCCAGAATTAACATCAGCTACAGCTATAGATAAAAACATAGATGTAAATGCAAAATTCGAAACAGATCCAAATCCAATAGTAGGACCAGTAGATCCAGGTGTAACACCAAATCCAAATCCTTCAGGAAATTGGGTAGTAACATTTAAAGCAGATGCAACAAAAGGAACAGTAGCAAAAGAAAACACATTCTATGTTCCAAAAGCAGCTAACAAAACATTAGCAGACTTAGCAGCAGATGCACCAAAAGTTACAGCAAAAGTAGGCTATATATTCAAAGGATGGGATCCAGAATTAACATCAGCTACAGCTATAGATAAAACATAGATGTAAATGCAAAATTCGAAACAGATCCAAATCCAATAGTAGGACCAGTAGATCCAGGTGTAACACCAAATCCAAATCCTTCAGGAAATTGGGTAGTAACATTTAAAGCAGATGCAACAAAAGGAACAGTAGCAAAAGAAAACACATTCTATGTTCCAAAAGCAGCTAACAAAACATTAGCAGACTTAGCAGCAGATGCACCAAAAGTTACAGCAAAAGTAGGCTATATATTCAAAGGATGGGATCCAGAATTAACATCAGCTACAGCTATAGATAAAAACATAGATGTAAATGCAAAATTCGAAACAGATCCAAATCCAATAGTAGGACCAGTAGATCAGGTGTAACACCAAATCCAAATCCTTCAGGAAATTGGGTAGTAACATTTAAAGCAGATGCAACAAAAGGAACAGTAGCAAAAGAAAACACATTCTATGTTCCAAAAGCAGCTAACAAAACATTAGCAGACTTAGCAGCAGATGCACCAAAAGTTACAGCAAAAGTAGGCTATATTCAAAGGATGGGATCCAGAATTAACATCAGCTACAGCTATAGATAAAAACATAGATGTAAATGCAAAATTCGAAACAGATCCAAATCCAATAGTAGGACCAGTAGATCCAGTGTAACACCAAATCCAAATCCTTCAGGAAATTGGGTAGTAACATTTAAAGCAGATGCAACAAAAGGAACAGTAGCAAAAGAAAACACATTCTATGTTCCAAAAGCAGCTAACAAAACATTAGCAGACTTAGCAGCAGATGCACCAAAAGTTACAGCAAAAGTAGGCTATATATTCAAAGGATGGGATCCAGAATTAACATCAGCTACAGCTATAGATAAAACATAGATGTAAATGCAAAATTCGAAACAGATCCAAATCCAATAGTAGGACCAGTAGATCCAGGTGTAACACCAAATCCAAATCCTTCAGGAAATTGGGTAGTAACATTTAAAGCAGATGCAACAAAAGGAACAGTAGCAAAAGAAAACACATTCTATGTTCCAAAAGCAGCTAACAAAACATTAGCAGACTTAGCAGCAGATGCACCAAAAGTTACAGCAAAAGTAGGCTATATATTCAAAGGATGGGATCCAGAATTAACATCAGCTACAGCTATAGATAAAAACATAGATGTAAATGCAAAATTCGAAACAGATCCAAATCCAATAGTAGGACCAGTAGATCCAGGTGTAACACCAAATCCAAATCCTTCAGGAAATTGGGTAGTAACATTTAAAGCAGATGCAACAAAAGGAACAGTAGCAAAAGAAAACACATTCTATGTTCCAAAAGCAGCTAACAAAACATTAGCAGACTTAGCAGCAGATGCACCAAAAGTTACAGCAAAAGTAGGCTATATTCAAAGGATGGGATCCAGAATTAACATCAGCTACAGCTATAGATAAAACATAGATGTAAATGCAAAATTCGAAACAGATCCAAATCCAATAGTAGGACCAGTAGATCCAGGTGTAACACCAAATCCAAATCCTTCAGGAAATTGGGTAGTAACATTTAAAGCAGATGCAACAAAAGGAACAGTAGCAAAAGAAAACACATTCTATGTTCCAAAAGCAGCTAACAAAACATTAGCAGACTTAGCAGCAGATGCACCAAAAGTTACAGCAAAAGTAGGCTATATATTCAAAGGATGGGATCCAGAATTAACATCAGCTACAGCTATAGATAAAAACATAGATGTAAATGCAAAATTCGAAACAGATCCAAATCCAATAGTAGGACCAGTAGATCAGGTGTAACACCAAATCCAAATCCTTCAGGAAATTGGGTAGTAACATTTAAAGCAGATGCAACAAAGGAACAGTAGCAAAAGAAAACACATTCTATGTTCCAAAAGCAGCTAACAAAACATTAGCAGACTTAGCAGCAGATGCACCAAAAGTTACAGCAAAAGTAGGCTATATATTCAAAGGATGGGATCCAGAATTAACATCAGCTACAGCTATAGATAAAAACATAGATGTAAATGCAAAATTCGAAACAGATCCAAATCCAATAGTAGGACCAGTAGATCCAGGTGTAACACCAAATCCAAATCCTTCAGGAAATTGGGTAGTAACATTTAAAGCAGATGCAACAAAAGGAACAGTAGCAAAAGAAAACACATTCTATGTTCCAAAAGCAGCTAACAAAACATTAGCAGACTTAGCAGCAGATGCACCAAAAGTTACAGCAAAAGTAGGCTATATATTCAAAGGATGGGATCCAGAATTAACATCAGCTACAGCTATAGATAAAAACATAGATGTAAATGCAAAATTCGAAACAGATCCAAATCCAAGTACAAAAACTTATGTTACAGGAACACCAAATGTAGTTGAGCCAACAAATGATATGCAATACAGTGGTATCAACATTGTCAATAAGGATAGTGGTACTACTGTTACAGCTAGAGATGAAGATGGCGTATCTATACCTGTATTTGTAGCTGCAGATGGAAAGGTATATGTAACTCCAGGTTATGATGTTGACGGTCCAATAAGTCTAATTATTAGTGATAATGATTTGACTTACGGCTTTGTTCAATACTCTATACCTGTTAGAGGACATAGTGTAGGTAGAGATGATAATGGATATGATCCATACTATCCAGGATATAGACCAGGATATAGACCAGGCGGTCACGATAGAGACGGAAGACGTGGTAGAGATGATGATCGTAGAACAGGACATGAAGATGAAAAAGTGGTAGATACTAGAGAGGTTCATGAACACACTGCTTATATGAAGGGTTATCCTGACGGAACTGTAAGACCTAACGGTTATATCAAGAGAGCTGAAGCTGCTGCATTAGTAACAAGACTTCTTGGTCTAGATACTTTCGCATCGGCTATGAAACCAGTATTCTCTGACACTCCAAGTGCGTGGTACAACAAAGCCATCAACGCGGCTGTTGAAAGAGGTATCATGAAGGGTTACCCTGACGGATCATTTAGACCAAACGCACCTATCACTAGAGCAGAATTTACTCAAATGATATCAACTATTGACAACAAGCCTTATGGTGTTGCACCATTCGCAGATGTTAAGGGTCACTGGGCTGAAAGAGCTATAGGCAGCGAATATCAAGCTGGCAGAATCATGGGTTATCCTGATGGAACTTTCAGACCAAACGCATTTATCACTAGATGTGAAGCGGTTGTAATTCTTAACAAGATTTTCGAAAGAAGCTACGACGCTATGTCGGCGATGAACTGTCCTACTAAGGGCAATATCAAGTTCTTCATCGACTTGGATGGAAGCTTCTGGGGATATTATGACATGGTTGAAGCTACTAACACTCACTCATTTAAGAGAAGAGTGAAGGGTAATGTTCAAGAGGACTGGGTAGAAGTTAAGTAAAAAATTTCACAGCAAATTTGAACAAATATAAGAGAAACAATTATAATTAAATAATTGCAAAAATGACAAGGCATGCGGGAGATATCTCACATGCCTTTGTTATTAGGTAAAGGAGGAGTGAAACATGTGTTTTGCAAAAAACAAAAGCGTCAAAAATCTTCCAACTGATGAAGAAGATGAAAAGAGCAGAAAAAAGGAAAAATTTTTAAGTTATATAAAATTAATTGAAGATGAAAAAATAAAAAATGTAATTAACATAAATGAAGTAATAGTAGCAAATTATTTAACTTTTCTTATTGTCAATTATTTGAATTTCTCAGAGGCACTTCAAGCAGTAGAGAGTATAGAAAAACTTGAGTATAATTCAAATATAGAAAATATTTACAAAGAAATAGAAGACGCTGTTTTTCAAAATCATAAAGTATTTGTAACTGATTATATAAATGAAGATGACAAAAAATATTATCATACGGATGAAATTGAGTTAGTAGAAGAATATCCAATAAAAATAAAACTAAGTGAATTACCAATTTTATTAAATTTATGGAAGAAGCGTTCTTTGATAATAAATTTAGATAACATAAACGAAAAAAATAAATTTGATTGTATCAATTATAGTAGAAATATTAATAATCATTATTTGTATCCTATGAATATTTTAGTTTGTAATGGAGCTAATCACACGCAATTTTTAGCTATAATTAAAAATCATGATCACACAATAATTAAAGAGTGGCATAATTATTCAAAACTTTATGATTTAGTAGAATTTGATGGTGAAAACTACATAAAAAAAATAGACAAAAAAATTATTGATTTAAGCAAATTAAAATTTAGTGATGATTTAATGTTTTATTCAGGTGTAATTTTTGAAATGGGTAGATATGTACTTAATAATAAATACCATAGTTTAAGTAAGGCAAAAGAAATATTTAGTAATTCAATTTAAAGCCATTCCCACTTTCAAAACTTGAAAATTTTTGCTTTCTTGAAAGTGCTAACTAAGAATTTTTATTGGGACTGCTTATGCGGTCCTTTTTTATTGCATATATATGATCAAAACTATACCATAAACTCAAACATAAATTATTTCACGCTTTCTCTTAATAAATTTATAAAGCTGTTTTATTTTTCTTCTATCTCGGGTATATATATATTAGAAAATCTATTAAGGAGGTAAGCTTATGAGAATCGAATTTGTAGGAAAGAACATTGAACTAACTCAAAGTCTAAAGGACGTTGCTGAAAAGAAGTTCCAAAAGCTTGACAAGTTTATTGGCAAGGATGTGGACGCGAAGGTTGTTTTCTCGGCTCTTAGAAATTCTAAGGCTGTTGAGGTAACTATATTCTTAGACAGAACTATCCTTAGGGCGGAGGAAGAGACTGACGATATGTACACATCTATCGACAAGGCGGTTGATGTTTTGGAAAGACAGGTTAGAAAGTACAAAACTAAGCTTCAAAACAGATACCAAAAGAACGACTCGATAAGGTTTGAAAATATTAAACCTATGGAAGAAGTGGATGAGGCTAAGCTTGTTAAGAACAAGAGGTTCAAGGTTGTGCCAATGTCTTCTGATGAGGCTATCCTTCAAATGGAACTACTAAGACACAATTTCTTCGTGTTCCAAAATGCTAAGGATGAATCGATTAATGTAGTATACAAGAGAAAGGATGGCAACTACGGCCTAATTGAAGTGGAATAAAATGAATATTAAGATAGATGATTTTAAATTAAACAAACCTGTATCTGCGCTTAAGATTTCGCCTGACGGACGCAGCAAGGTCTTCACTGTAACTGACGTGGATATGGCTTCGAACGGGTACAAAAACTCGTTCTACATGCTTGATGAGAATGATTCTTTGAAGAGACTGTCTACTAATGACGTCTCTTCTACTTATGCTATTGACAATAGTGGAATCATTTTTGCAAAGTCAGATGAGAAAAGAAAGTATGCGTCTATTGTTTACCGCTTAAGCTTTACGGGTGGGGAGAGACAGGAGCTGTTTAGGCTTATGTACCCTATAAACAGTGTGCGCGTTTTGGATGAGGACAATCTTGTGCTTATGATCTCAAACTCTGAGAAGATTAGGCACTTTAAGGACATGGATCAGGAGACTTACGAGAAGAAGTCGGCTGAAATTAAACAAGAGGACGACTACACTATATATGACGAGATTCCTTTCTACTTAAATGGCGCTGGCTACATCAACAAGATCCGTACTTCGCTTGCCATCTACAATATAAAGAGTGGCGCTCTTAAGATTCTTACTGATGACTTTACTAATGTATCGAGCTACGACATAGCTCCTAACAAGTCGGAGATTATCTACACTTCGGAGTCATACACTGACAAGGCGCCTTTAAAGAGTCAGCTTTATGTATATAGCTTTGAGAGCGATAAATCTGTGAAGCTTGAGTACGATGAGGACTTAACTTACTACGGACCAAGTTACGCAGGGGAGGATGTCTTTATATTTGCGACTGACCAAGAGGCACACGGCATAAACCAAAATATGAAGGTCTACCTAATCGACAAGTCTAAGGAAGGCATGAGGTGCATTAACGAGGACTTTGATATGTCCATTGGCTCATCTGTTGGAAGCGACCTTCGTTATGGCGGCGGCTACTCGTTTAGGGCAGTGAAGGACAAGCTTTACTTTATAGCTACACTTGCGAATAGTGCAGATCTATTCGCTATTGACAAGGCTGGTAAAGTGGAAAGGCTTTCTAAGGTAGTAGGCTCTGTTGACGAGTTTGACGCCTGTGAGAGTGGCATCTACGCCATCGGCATGCTTGACTACAACTTGCAAGAGGTCTACAAGTTTGAAGAGGGCAAGTTTAAGAAAGTGACAGCCATAAACGAGGCTTTGGTGAAGGCTTGGAAGGCTAAGCCATATGAGAAGATTACTTTTAAGAATGACGATATTGATTTTGAGGGCTTTGTGATTAAGCCTGATGGATACAAGAAGGGCAAGAAGTACCCTGCGATACTTGAGGTGCACGGAGGACCTAAGACTGTTACTGGGGAGCTTTTATATCACGAGTACCTATACTTTGCAAAGCAAGGCTACTTTGTTTTATTCACTAACCCGAGAGGTGCTGATGGTAGAGGCAACGACTTTATGAATATCAGAGGCAAGTACGGCACTATCGACTTCGACGATTTGATGAAGTTCACGGATGCGGCTTTGGAAAGGTATGAGGACATAGATAGGGACAACCTTCACGTCACTGGTGGCAGCTACGGCGGCTTCATGACTAACTGGATCATCGGTCATACTAACAGGTTCAAGTCGGCTGCGTCGCAACGCTCTATATCGAACTGGCTAAGCTTCTTCGGTGTATCGGACATCGGCTACTACTTTGCGACTGATCAAAACCTTGCAGATCCGTTCCTATCGCCTGAAGCTTTATGGGAGCGCTCTCCATTAAAATATGCGAGCGAGGTCAAGACTCCAACGCTTTTCATACACTCGGACGAGGACTACAGATGCCCACTTGAACAAGGCGTGCAAATGTTTACAGCGCTTAAGTACTTCGGAGTCGACTCGAAGATAGTTATCTTCCACGGCGAGAACCACGAGCTAAGCCGTTCGGGTAAGCCAAAGCATAGACAAAGAAGACTTGACGAGATCATAACATGGATTAAGAAGAGATCGTAATATATAATAGTATAGAAGGTGCATATCGATTGATGTGCACTTTTTTTTGTGTGCGTCCAAATATTATCACAGAAAAATCAATTTTGTGGTATAATTATCCCAGAGAGGAGATACTATGGATTACGAGAAATTTTACTATATAGCAGAAATAGTCGGCACAGTTGCCTTCGCATCGTCGGGAACCCTTGTTGCGATTAGAAAGGGCATGGACATCTTCGGCATAGTGGTCCTAGCCATAATCACAGCGGTGGGAGGCGGCATCATAAGAGATATCACACTAGGCATCACTCCGCCCATGGCATTTAGAGACACTACATACACAAGCGTTTCGATAGTGACAGCCTTGATCCTTATCATATTCTTATCGAAGAAGATAAAGATCCTAAGCCTAAAAGGTGTTAACAGAGACTTTATGATTAAATACACTCAAATAGCCTCAGTGCTTGACGCCATAGGCCTTGGTATATTCACAGCCAGTGCCGTAACAGTCGGCATAGCGCGCGGCTATATGAACAACCCCTTCCTACTAATCTTCGTCGGCGTGATTACAGGTTGCGGTGGAGGAGTTATGAGAGACCTTTTGTCAGACACCATACCGATTATATTCACAAAAAACACCATATACGCAGTTGCCTCATTACTTGGAGCTGTAGCCTTCATCATTCTAAGGCCATATGGAGCAAACTTTGCCTTCTTTATGGGAGTTGTGACTACAGTAGTCTTAAGGCTTTTGTCAATGAAGTACAGGTGGAGCCTTCCAGACGTTTCATCAGACCTAGTTGATGGTGACGATTAATAATATGAGTTTAAGCTTTGTTCGTTTACGAGCAGAGCTTTTTTATTGCTGGGGACAATATTATAGGGCACGCCTGTGGATAAGTCTGTGGATAAATTAAAAATCACAAGAAAATAGCTTTGTCAAGCACTATTTTTATGAAAATGACCTGTGGATAAAGTGGATAAGTATGTTTATAATTGTGAAATAGCGATCTCTGATGTGGATAAGCTTGTGTGTAAAGTAATTATTAAATATTTTTAATAAATAGAGAGAAAGTATAGAGGATAATTATATAAAGTGGATTGCTTTTTTATCTCTTTAGTAGTATAATGAAGTTAATAAATTCATTTAAGGAGGATTTTTTATGAAGAAAAAACTTTCACTGTTACTTGCAATAGTAATGCTAGTAACACTACTACCAACAGCATTTGCTGAAAGCAAAACAGTAGAGGCTAGAAAGACTAGTCAAAAATTAACTCTTGATGGCAAAGAAGTTAAGGTTGGCTTCTACAACATCAATAACTCCAACTACATCAAGCTACGTGACCTTGCTGCTATGTTCAATGGCACAGAAATGAAGTTCGACGTTGCTTATGACAAGGAAAATAATTCTTTTATCATTCTAAAGGGCAGAGATTACAAGAAGATTAAAGGCGACCTTGAAGAGCTAAAGGATGAAAAGGCAAAGGCTAAGATGTCAGTTAAAAATGTTTTGATAAACCACAACCCAGAAGGTTCTGAAATTTATCAAGAAAAGAGTGCTCAAACTGCTTTTATCAATGGCAACAACTACTTAAAACTTAGAGACTTAGCTAAGCTTGTAGGCTTTAGCATTAACTATGACAAGAAGACTAGCACTATAGAACTAGAGTCTAAGTATGGAGACGATCCAAGCTATGATGGCTTTATAACAAATGAATTCACTGAAGATGATGAGAAAATTTTTAATAACATTGAAGGCTTATACAATGCTATGGCAGATGATAACACAGAAGATCAATACAAGTATACAAGAGCACTAACTTTTAATAACTTATCTGATGAAGAATGCAATGGCTATGTTTCACAAATGAAAAACTTAGTTAAACTTGTAAATATTACAAAGTACAATAAGGACTATAAGGCGGAAAAGAGAATTGAAAATTATGCTGACGGTAAGGGTTATATGGTATTTTTCAACAGCCCTGAGTCTACAATAACTTTAGACTTTTTTAAACCAGACAGTGGAGTCAACTACCTGATGGGCATAAATAATTACGAAGGGGATCATTATAAAGAAGGATATGCTGATGATCACTATAAGTATAAGGATTTGAACTTTAGCCTAAACACTGCACCAGTTTGGACTCTTCATTATAATTATGCTAAAAAGGATTATGATGCTGCCTACGAAAACTTCAAGAGCCTAGGACTAGATGGCGACAAGGACAAGATGATGAAGTACATTGAAGAAAAGACAAAGGGCTTTGATGTATTGAAGGATAAGTACACTTATACAAGCAGAACAATTAGATTCTTTGCAAATACAATTTTATTATATACATTTGACTATGGAACTAAAGATCAACTTGAAATGCAATACAATTACTCACCTACTTATGTAAGTTTAGATATTCAATGTAGAACAAAAGAAGAAAAGAAGGAAGAAGTGAAAGAAGATAAGAAGGAAGAAGTAAAAGAAGATAAGAAGGAAGAAGTGAAAGAGGAAAAGAAGGAAGAAGTGAAAGAAGATAAGAAAGAAGATAAGAAAGAAGACACAAAAGAAGTAAAAGAAGAAAAAGATACTAAGGTAGAAAAAGAAAATAAATAGTTTATACAGATAAAGAAGGGAGCTTTTGCTCCCTTCTTTTGGCTTGATTTTATATTTCTTAAGTAGTATAATAAAGTTAACAAATCTATTTAAGGAGGAATATTATGAAGAAGAAAATTTCACTGTTACTTGCAATATTAATGCTAGTAACACTACTGCCAACAGCGTTTGCTGAAAGCAAGACAGCCAATGCTAGAAAGACTAGCCAAAAAATTACGCTTGACGGACAAGCTGTTGACATTGGCGCTTACAACATTGAAGGGCATAACTATGTAAAACTTCGTGACGTTGCAGCCATCATGACAGCTAAAAAGTCACAATTCAACGTTGGATATGATGCTGAAAAGAATTTAGTCATAGTTGAAACAGATAAGCCTTATACTAAAGAAGCTGGTGACCTTGCAGCTATCAAAGATGCTAAAGCAAAAGCTATGTTAGAAGTTAAGAAAATTATGGTTAACGGCGAAGCAAAAGACATAAAGACAGCTCTTATAAAAGGCAATAATTATATGCAACTAAGAGATCTTGGTGCGCTTGTAGGCTTTGATGTAGGCTATGATGAGAAGACTAAAACAGTTTTATTATCTAGCGAAGTAAAAGCAGCTAAGGCTCCTCGCTATGTTATGATTAAGTCTAAGCTTTATAAGGACACAGAAGAAATTAATAAGAACATGAAATGTGGAACTATGGATGGCAAGATATTAACAAGCGTTGATGCAAAAGAAATGCCTAAGAAGGACAATGAATCAAACTTTGGAACTGGATATGAGTACCAAATTGGAACTGATGGAAGCATAACTGTTGAGATTGATGATAAGTGCTATATCTTTAAAGAAGTAAAAGAAGATAAGAAAGAAGAAAAAACTGAAGAAAAATTCTCTAAAGAAGATAATGCTATTTTTGACCGTATGATAGCTCAAAACAACACTGTTGTTAATAAGTATAAATATTATGATCAAGTACCACTAACTGATGACAATCCGATGGCAACTATTGTAAACATGTCTACACTATATGGCGCTAGAATATATACTGAAGGTGCAAAGATTGAAAAAAGCATTGAAGATGTCGATGGATTTAGAACTCATGTAATTAAATTTACTTACCCAGGTGGTGGAGTTAGTATAATGAAAACTGTTCCCGCTGAAAAAGAAGGAAAGTTTCAATTCTCGAGTAGTGCACAAGTTGGACCAGTTATTCGCTTTATAGATGATGAAAAAGATATTAGAAAAATGTCTAAAGAAGAACTACAAGAAAAATTTACTATGGTTCATGATGCTCTTGCAGACAAAGATTATAAGAAGGCTAGTGAAATCTTAAGAGAATTGAATTATGATGCTAGCGAAGAAATGGTAAAAGAAATAGCAGAAAGAAAAATCGCTGATGCTAAAAGATTTGGCGGAGAAATCTTCTCTAGGGACTACGAAGTAAATTATGTTGCTACAGAATTTGACAGTGGAAAATATATTATGTTTATATTTATATACAAAAATGGTACGGTATTTAGATTTGATGTATATCCACCTATAATGAAAGGATTTGCAAGTATAGTACTAGTACCACATAATTAAATCAAAAAATTGGGAGCGAAAGCTCCCTTTTTTAATGCTTATTACTTAACCCACGTCTCCTCCATATCACTCACTATTTCAAAGAAGTCATCTCCTGGATAAACTATATGCTTAACCCAATCCTTCTTTATTTGCCAAAGGTTTGCCTGCACGACAAACTCGCTTCTGTCTGTGATATCGAATATCCTCTCCCAGCTAGATACGATTTCTTCTCTTATGTCGTCAAATATCCCGTTGTATTTACGCTCGAAGATGTTGTATACCTTGTCTGCACCACACTTTTTAAGCACGTCCTCGAAGCGCTTTGCATCTTCTTTGTCAAGTGGCACGTACTGATTGTTAAGCACAAGGTCCCACTTAGCGCCGTCAAAGTAGATGACTTCGTCTTTTGGTACTGTGATTGCATACACGACTTCCTTATCTATAGGCTTTAGGCAGTTAGCCTTTGAGACGCTGCACCATATAGGGTAGGCTACATCATCATTCTTAGCTACTCTCTTTGCTGCCATCTTCACAAAGTGGTCGTACTTTTCTAAGAAGTAGTCTGAGATGTCTCTCATATGTAGGCTTACATAGAGTCTTTTGTTCTGTATGACGCCTTTGTTTTTAAGCTCGTACAAGCTGTTCTCGTGCTGCCTTGTATATAGATTTACGTATTCCATGTATATCACCTCTTTTATATATACCCATGCCTTATCGATATATTTTGTCCTTGACTATAAATTTTATCTATGGTATAATACTTATTGATGAGGTGAGAGGTATGACTTACATACACAATTATTTATTTGCTCACAATTTTAATATTTATAGATAGAAGGAACGCTGTGTGCGTTCCTTTTTACTTTATCAGAGTACTAACATAATAAAAGGAGGATATTATGGGAAAGATCGTTATTAATGGAAAAGATCTTACAATCGAAGACGTTGTCAAGGTTGCAAGATGTCATGCTGAGGTTGAAATCTCAAAGGACGCAAAGGAGAGAATCATTGCGTCAAGAAAGCTTGTTGACAAGTTTGTTGAAGAAGAAAGAGTTATCTACGGAATCACAACTGGCTTTGGAAAGTTCTCTGAAGTACATATCTCTAAGGATATGACTAAGAATCTACAAAAGAATTTAATCATGTCACACTCTTGTGGTGTTGGCGATTTATTTGACGAAGACATCGTTAGAGCCATCATCCTACTAAGAGCTAACTCTTTATCTAAGGGCTACTCTGGAGCAAGACTTGAAACTATCGAAACTCTTGTAGCTATGCTTAATAAGGGTGTTACTCCATGTATACCTGAGAAGGGCTCACTTGGTGCATCAGGTGACTTAGCTCCACTTGCTCACATGGTTCTACCTATGCTTGGTCTAGGTGAAGCTTTCTATGAAGGCAAGAAGATGACTGGTAAGGAAGCTATGGACAAGGCTGGCATCGAAACTATTGAATTAACTAGTAAGGAAGGTCTAGCACTTATCAATGGTACTCAAGTATTAACTGCTGTTGGTACACTTACTCTATACGATGCTATGAAGCTTTCTAAGCTTGCTGACGTTGCTACATCGCTTACAATGGAAGCTATGGGTGGTATCATTGATGCATTCGATGAAAGAATCGCTGACGTTAGACGTCATCAAGGTATGTATGACACTGCATACAACGTAAGAGCAATTCTTGATGGATCAAAGAACATCACTCGCCAAGGCGAAAAGAGGGTTCAAGATGCTTACTCACTAAGATGCGTTCCACAAATTCACTGCGCACCAAAGGATACATTTAACTATGTAAAGAACAAAGTTGACATCGAAATCAATTCTGTTACTGACAATCCAATCATCTTCCCAGATGACGAAGCAGTTATCAGTGCTGGTAACTTCCACGGCGAACCTATGGCTCTACCATTCGACTTTTTAGGTATAGGCATATCTGAGCTTGCTAACGTATCTGAAAGAAGACTTGAAAGACTTGTTAACCCTGCTTTATCAGAAGGACTACCTGCTTTCTTAGTTAAGGAAGGCGGAGTAAACTCTGGCTACATGATAGTTCAATACGCAGCAGCAGCTCTTGTAAGCGAGAACAAAGTACTTGCTCATCCAGCAAGTGTTGACTCAATACCATCTTCAGCTAACCAAGAGGACTTAGTATCTATGGGTACTATAGCTGCAAGAAAGGCTAAGGAAATCTACCTTAACGCAAGAAAGGTTATAGCTATGGAAATGTTTGCTGCATGCCAAGCTATTGACATAAGAGGAGACAAGGGTCTTGGCAGAGGAACTAAGGCTGCTTATGACGAAGTAAGAAAAGTAATTGACTACATCGACAAAGACAAGGTTATGTACTTTGAAATCAACAAAGCTGAAGAATTATTAGCTGATGACAAGGTTCTTAACGCTGTTGAAAAGGCTGTAGGAGAACTTAGATAGATATTAAGTAAGGAGGTCACTTATGAAATTTGATATTAAAGATGCGATGACAATCAAACTTGATCCGGTATTGCCACCGATGCACAAGATTGATCCAAAGGTTAGAAGAGCACCTGTTAGAGATCTAACTCTTTCAAAGCACGAAATCGAGCTTGCACTAAGAAACGCTCTTAGATACATTCCAGAAGAGCTTCACGCTGAACTTGCTCCTGAGTTTATGGAAGAACTTATGACTAGAGGTAGAATCTACGGCTACAGATTTAGACCTGAAGGCAATATCAAGGCTAAACCTATCGACGAGTACAAGGGTAAATGCATCGAAGGTAAGGCAATACAACTAATGATAGATAACAACCTTGACTTCGACGTAGCACTATATCCATATGAGCTTGTTACTTACGGCGAAACAGGACAAGTTATGCAAAACTGGATGCAATACAGACTAGTTAAAAAGTACCTAGAAAATCTTACTGACGAACAAACACTAGTTATGGAATCAGGACATCCACTAGGCTTATTCAGAAGCCACAAGACATCACCAAGAGTTATAATTACAAACTCTTTAATGATAGGTGAGTTCGACAATCAAAAGCATTGGCACAAAGCAGTTGCAATGGGTGTTGCTAACTACGGACAAATGACTGCAGGCGGCTGGATGTATATTGGACCACAAGGTATAGTTCACGGAACATACAACACAGTTCTTAACGCTGCACGTCTAAAATTAGGCGTACCACACGATGGCGACTTAAGAGGCCACATCTTCATTTCATCAGGTTTAGGCGGAATGAGTGGCGCTCAAGGTAAGGCAGCTAAGATTGCAAATGGCGTTGGTATCATCGCCGAAGTTGATATATCAAGAATCAACACAAGACTTGAACAAGGCTGGATCGATGAATCATCTGACAACCTTGACCAAGTATTTAAGTGGGCAAACGATGCAAAGGAAAAGAAGATACCTAGAGCTATCGCTTATCATGGTAACATCGTAGACCTACTTGAATACTGCGTAAACAAAAACATTCACGTAGAACTTCTTTCTGACCAAACATCATGCCACGCTCAATACGACGGAGGTTACTGCCCACAAGGCTTAACATTCGAAGAAAGAACAAAGATGCTTGCTGAAGACAAGGAAGGCTTCTGCAAACTTGTTGACAAGACATTAAAGCATCACTTTGAATTAATTAAGACACTAGTAGATAGAGGAACATACTTCTTTGACTATGGTAACTCCTTCATGAAATCAGTTTTCGATGCAGGCGTTAAAGAGATAGCTAAGAACGGTGTTGATGAGTCTGAAGGCTTCATCTTCCCAAGCTATGTTGAAGATATCATGGGACCAATGTTATTCGACTACGGCTACGGACCATTCAGATGGGTTTGCTTATCAAATAAGGAAGAAGACCTAATCAAGACTGACCACGCAGCTATGGAATGCATTGACAAGGACAGAAGAGGACAAGACCTTGATAACTACATCTGGATAAGAGACGCTGAAAAGAACAAACTAGTTGTTGGTTCTCAAGCAAGAATTCTATACCAAGACGAAATTGGTAGACTAAAAATCGCTCTTAAGTTCAACGACATGGTAAGAAAAGGCGAAGTTGGCCCTATCATGCTAGGCCGTGACCACCACGACGTATCAGGAACTGACTCACCATTTAGAGAGACATCAAACATCAAAGACGGATCAAACATCATGGCAGACATGGCTACACAATGCTTTGCAGGTAACTGCGCAAGAGGTATGTCCATGGTTGCACTACACAACGGCGGCGGCGTTGGTATAGGTAAGTCCATCAACGGCGGCTTCGGTATGGTTCTAGACGGATCAGACAGAGTAGACACTATCTTAAAGGCAGCAATGCCTTGGGACGTTATGAGCGGTGTAGCAAGAAGAAGCTGGGCTAGAAACGACCACTCAATCGAAACAGCAATACAATACAACAAAGATCACAAGGACACTGACCACATTACTATTCCTTATCTAGTTGACGACAAGATTATAGAAAAAGAAATGGCAAAGGTGGATGAATATGAAGCAAAGCGTCATAATTAAAAATATATCTTCGCTTCTTGCAACAAAGGCACATGGCACAGTGAAAGCTGGCAAGGCACAAGGCGAAGTAGAAGTAATCAAGAACGCATATATAATAACAGAAGACGACAAGATAAAAGCACTTGGTACTATGGACGAGTACAAGACTATGGGAGTCGATGAAAGTAAGGCTACTGTCATCGATGCTACTGGTAAATTAGTTACACCAGGCCTTGTAGACTCGCACACACACCTTGTTCATGGCGGCTCGAGAGAAAACGAGCTTGCCATGAAGCTGCACGGCAAGACATACATGGACATCATGAATGCAGGAGGCGGCATACACGCAACACAAAAGCATACTAAAGAAGCAAGCTTTGAAGAGTTATATGAAAAGGCAAAACACTCATTAGATATCATGCTTAGCTACGGCGTAACAACAGTTGAAGCAAAGTCAGGCTACGGCATAGAAGACTTCGAGACAGAACTAAAGCAGCTAGAAGTTGCAAAGAAATTAAACGAAGACCACCCTATCGACTTAGTATCGACATTTATGCCATGCCACGCTATGCCTGATGAGTACAAAAATGACAGAGAAGCCTTTATAAATAAGGTCATTAACGAGTACAATCCTACAGTTATGAACAAGGGTCTTGCGGAGTTTGCAGACATCTTCTGTGAAGACGGTGTTTATACTATCGAAGAGTCAAGAAGAGTTCTAAAGGCATCAAGAGATGCTGGTTTTAAACTTAAGATACACGCAGACGAGCTTATTAGCTTTGGCGGGGCGGAATTAAGCGCCGAGCTAAAGTGCGTCTCAGCAGATCACTTGATAGGAGCTTCAGACGAAGGCATAAAGGCGATGGCGACTAATGGGGTTATAGCAAACGTCCTACCTTCAACAGCCTTCAACCTAAACACAGGCAAGTACGCAAGAGCTAGAAAGATGATAGAGGAAGGCTGCCCAGTAAGTATCTCAACAGACTACAACCCTGGATCATGCCCATCAGAGAACATACAACTAGCTATGCAAATCGCTTCAATCAAGATGAGAATGACACCAGAAGAAGTATTCAATGCAGCAACTATCAACGCAGCAGCAAGCGTACTTAGATCGGAATCCATAGGTTCGCTTGAAGTAGGTAAGAAGGCAGACATCGCCATCTTCAACTGCGAAAACATTGATTATTTCGTATATCACTTCGGTATAAACCACACATACAAAGTAATTAAGAGAGGAAAGGTCGTTTATGGCGCTTAAATCATATAGAGTATTAATAGTTGGAGGCTCACATATATATGCACTAGGTCTTAGAGCTTCACTCTCACTCTTTAGTGACATGCACGTCGTAGAGAGCTTTAGAGAAGCATCCCTAGCGCAAGACTATCTAACAAAGAAAAGCGTAGACTTTGTTATCTACGTCGATGATGAGCTAGACGAGAGCAAAAGGATTACAGATCTACAAGAGATTGCCGTTAAAAACAGACGCTACAGAATACTTCTTATGACAAACAAGCCAAGCCTAGAGATGATCATATCTCCAAAAGATTTCCACTTAGACGGCATCATGGATAAAGAGCTTACACGCGATGCACTTCACGACGCCCTCCTTGCTATGAGAAAAGGAGACGTCCTCGTGTCAAAGGAAAAGAACTTCAGCATCAAAACGGAACAAAAATTAGGGGACTTTTTGGACCACAAAGACTTATACGACACACTCAGCCCACGCGAAAAGCAAATCCTACTATGCATCAAAGACGGACTCAGCAATAAAGAGATAGCCGAAAGGTTTTATATAACAGTCTCAACCACAAAAACACATGCGAGAAACATATATAGAAAATTAGGCGTCAAATCGCGCTCTCAAGCAATAAAATTCTTGAATTAGTTTCGCATTCAAGCGAGCCCTTGTGCTCGTTCCTTCCTCGGCAATGCTCAGGTACATTTGTACATTCCGCTTGCCTCGTCGGTCCACGTCGCGCAATCATCACGCTTGCTCTGCAAAACTAGTGAATAAACTAGGATTGATCTAAAACATTACGAATAAATAAAGATTGATCTGATAAATTTGTGAGCAAAGACGCCTCGCAAAGTCATTTTAAATCCATCAAGGCAGCTAAGACTATCTTAGCTGTCTTTTATTTTGCTCTATATACATAGTAAGCGAGTCTATATATAAGAAGGCTCTATATACATAGCAAAGGGTCTATATATAGGTGTGGCATCATCTATACCATGTGCCATATACACGTAGCCTGATACATATAAACGAACTTATATACTTTAGACTGATTGCACCTACAAGTGTTGAAGTCTATTACTTAAGTATGAGTTCTCAAAAAAATCTTGTAATTATATGTAAGTGGTGTTATAATATAAGAAGGAGTCTCGATTAAGTAGAGTGTAGCATAGTTAGGCATCAATAGAGTTTATAGGCCGACTCTCTTGTATGACTTAACACCTAAACGATACATATTATAGGCTCTAATCTTAGCTAGGACCACTTAGGTCTTAAGCAAACGCAGAAATGCAAGGAGGTTTTTATGAAGAAGTTTATTTCACTTGTTTTAGCGCTAGCGCTTGTTATGACAGTACTTACTGCTTGTAAAGGTGGCAGCAACAAGTCAACTGGAGAAAAGAAGGGCGACAAGGACACACTTGTAATCGCTAACGACTCAGATGCTATATCACTAGACCCAATGGGAACTAACGATAACGCATCTTCTAAAGTTTTAGTTCAAATTTATGAAGGTCTATTCGAACTAAACGACAAAGCAGAAGAAGTTCCTCTACTAGCTGAAAGCTATGATAAGGTATCTGATACTGAATACGTTTTCCACCTAAGAAAGGGCGTTAAGTTCCACAATGGTGACGAAATGAAGGCATCAGACGTTGTATTCTCATTAAAACGTGCTTGTGAAGCACCTAACGTTAAGCACTTGTTCAATACTATCGATGAAGATTCTATCAAGGCTGACGACGATTACACTGTAAGATTCAATCTTAAGTTCCCTTATCCTGGTATCATTTCATCATTAATGCATCCAGGTGGAGCAATCCTTTGCCAAAAAGAAGTTGAAGCAGCTGGAGACAGCTACGGTACTTCTACTGATAAGGTTTGCGGTACAGGTCCATTTAAGCTTGACGAGTGGTCTAAAGCTAACGCTATCAAGCTAAGCAGAAACGAAGACTACTATGGAGAAAAGGCTAAGATGGCTAAGGTTGAATACAAGATCATCCCTGAACCAACTAACAGACTAGTTGAACTTCAAACTGGTGGAGCAGATATCATTTATGAACTACAACCACTTGATGTTGAAAAAGTTGAAAAAGATGAAAATCTTGTTATGTTAAAATCAGCTGACTATGGTACAACTTACCTAGGATTCAACACTCAAAAGGCACCTTTCGACAATCCAAAGGTTCGTCAAGCTATAGCATACGCTATCGATATGGACGACTTAATTCCAAAGGTTTGGTTAGGTCTAGGAAAAACTGCATCTAACTCAATGCCACCAACATTAAAATACTCTATCGGTGGAGAAACTAAGGCTAGAACTAGAGACATTGAAAAGGCTAAGGCACTTCTTGCTGAAGCAGGATATCCTAACGGCTTTGATACATCTATCTCTACTAACGAAAGAAAACAACGTGTTGACATGGCAACTATCATCAAAGAACAACTTAAAGAAGTTGGTATCAACGTAACTATCAATGTTATGGAATGGTCTGCATTTAACGACGTATTAAAGAATGCTAAACAAGATATGTTTGAAATCGCTTGGACTTCTGATACACCAGACCCAGACGCATTCTTATTCCCTTGCTTCCACTCAAGTGCAAAGGGTGAAGGCGGTAACTACTGCTGGTTAGAAGACCCAGAAATGGACAAGATGTTAGATGACGCTAGACAAGAACTTGACGAAACAAAGAGAGGCGAAATCTACAGAAAAGCTCAAGAGTACATTCTTGACAATCAAATTTGGATTCCTGAATACTGGTCAGAATTAACTGTAGCAACATCTAAGAATGTTGAAGGTTTTGAAATGAACAGCTTTGGTTACTACAAATTAAACAAAGTAGTTGTAAAATAGTAGAATAATACAAAATGGTGAAGGGGGGAGGTGGACATCTTCCCCCTCACATAGTTCAATTATATCGGAGGCATTATGATAAAATATATTATTAAGAGAATCCTCTATTTAATACCTGTTATCTTGCTTGTAAGTCTCTTCGTTTTCTGGTTATTATACATAACACCTGGAGACCCTGCTCGTAACATCTTAGGCCCATCAGCCACAGAAGAGCAAGTAACAGAACTTAGAGAAGAACTTGGCCTAAATGATCCATTCTTTACGCAATTTGGTAGATACATATCTAACCTAGTGCTTAAAGGTGACTTAGGTCGTAGTTACAGAACAAGAATGCCTGTTGTGCAAGAAATTGGCAACAGAGCAGGCGCAACAATCAGACTTGCGTTTTTAGCTATAACATTTGCTGTTATCTTAGGTATACCTATAGGTATCATCTCAGCTGTAAAACAATATAGTATATTCGATAACTTGACAATGATATTCGCCCTAATAGGTATATCAATGCCAGTATTCTGGTTAGGTTTACTACTAATCATGCTATTTAGTGTTCAGTTAGGCTGGCTACCTGCATCAGGCTTTGACATGCCTAATCAATGGGTTCTACCAGCGATAGCATTAGGAGCTCAATCAGTTTCTGTTATCACAAGACAAACAAGAAGCTCCATGCTTGAAGTAATTAGACAAGACTACATCAGAACTGCTAAGGCAAAAGGTCAAGATCAAAAAGTTATCATCAGAAAGCATGCTCTTGCAAACGCTCTTATCCCTATCACAACAGTTATCGGTACACAATTTGGACAACTTATGGGTGGAGCACTAATGACTGAAGTTATATTTAGTATTCCTGGCATAGGCAGACTTATGGTAGATTCAATCAAGATGAGAGACATACCTCTTGTTATGGGATGCGTATTGTTCGTTGCAGTTACATTTGCCCTTGTAAATCTAATTGTCGACATACTATACACATTCATAGATCCAAGAGTTAAGAGTCAATATATGTAGGTGATGATATGGCAGAAAAAAATATGAATAAAGAACAATCAGTTAAAAAATCAAAAAGACAAACAGGTCTTAGTGAAGTTTTAAAGAGAATGAAGAGAAACAAACTTGCTATGGTAGGTCTACTTATACTTATCATACTTGTTTTGGTTGCGATATTCGCAGACGTAGTTGCACCATATACATTCAATGACATGGTTGGTCCAACATACCAAACACCTAACTCACAATTCATTTTCGGTACAGACCACTTGGGCCGTGATATATTCTCTCGTGTTGTTTACGGTTCTAGAATCAGTTTAAAGGTTGGATTCATATCAGTATCCATCGCCTTAGCACTTGGTGTAACACTAGGCGCTGTTACTGGTTACTACGGCGGTAAAGTCGACACACTAGTTATGAGATTTATAGACGTGCTTCAAGCTATACCAGATATACTTTTAGCTATCGCCATCATGAGCGCACTAGGCACAGGCCTTGCAAACCTTATGATCGCCGTTGGTATAGCCTCGGTTCCAGCATATGCCAGAATCGTTAGAAGCTCTGTTTTAACTATAAAGGATAATGAGTTTGTTGAAGCTGCAAAGGCTAATGGTTCAAGCGACCTTAGAATCATCTTCAAGCACATCATTCCAAACTGTATGGCACCTATCATAGTTCAAGCAACTCTAGGTGTTGCATACGCAATCATTAACGCGGCAGGTCTATCCTTCATAGGACTAGGACTTGAACCACCTACACCAGAGTGGGGCGCTATGCTATCAGATGGTCGTTCATACATCATGGACTTCCCACACATCACATTGTTCCCAGGTTTAGCAATCGTTATTACCATCTTTGCTCTTAACGTTATGGGCGATGGTCTAAGAGATGCGCTTGACCCTAAGCTTAAGAGGTAGGAGGTTACTATGGAAAAAGGAAATTTACTTAACATCAGAGACCTATCTGTTGAGTTCAACACAGATTCAGGTGTCGTTAAAGCCGTTAATGGCATGAACTTGTCTCTTAATAAGAAGGAGACACTTGGCCTTGTTGGTGAAACAGGTGCCGGCAAGACAACTACTGCTCTTGCAATACTAAACCTTGTTCCTGATCCACCTGGAATTATTAGCTCAGGTGAGATTGACTTTGAAGGCAAGGATATATTAAAAACTAAAGAAAAAGATATGAGAAAGATAAGAGGGGAAAAGATTTCTATGATCTTCCAAGATCCTATGACAAGCTTGAACCCTGTTATGACTATTGGTAAGCAAATCGAAGAAGTACTTGCTCTACATACTAAACTTGATAAGAACGGTAGAAGAGAAAAGACTCTTGAAATGCTTGACCTAGTAGGAATTAGACGTGAGAGAGTTAATGACTATCCTCATCAACTTTCTGGTGGTATGAAGCAAAGAATCGTTATCGCCATGGCACTAGCATGTAACCCTGAGATAATCATTGCGGACGAACCAACTACTGCTCTAGACGTTACTATACAAGCTCAAGTTATGGAGCTTATGAAGGAACTTAAGAGCAAGTTTGATACATCCATCATCATGATTACTCACGACCTTGGTGTTATAGCTGAAATTGCTGACAAGGTAGCGGTTGTTTACGCTGGTGAAGTTGTTGAAAGCGGTACTACAAAAGACATCTACACTGACAAGAAGCACCCATACACTGTAGGACTTTTCTCATCAATACCAACTCTAACTGGCGATGTTGAAAGACTTCAAGTTATACCTGGTATGACACCAGACCCAACAAACTTACCGACTGGCTGTAAGTTCCACCCTAGATGCACTAAGTGCATGGAGATGTGCAAAACTGAAAATCCACCAGTATACGAAGTAAGCCCAGGTCACTATGTTAAATGCTTCTTATATAAAGACGCAGCCATGGGTGTAGAAGCCGAAGCTCATACAGAGAATGAGTCAGAAGATAAGTAGAGGAGGAAAGTCATGAGCGAAAATTTTATAGAAGTAAAACATTTATGTAAGTACTTTCCGACTAAAAAAGGCGTCCTACACGCAGTTGAAGACCTTAACTTTGAGATAAAGAAGGGCGAAACTCTTGGTCTTGTAGGCGAGTCAGGTTGCGGTAAGTCAACAGCTGGTCGTGCCATCATTAGACTACACGAACCAACAAGTGGAGAGATATGGTTTAACGGCGAAAACATCATTAATCGTCACACTAAGAAGGAAATGCACCAACTTAGACGCGAAATGCAAATCGTTTTCCAAGACCCATACTCATCACTAAACCCAAGACTTAACACTTTCGACTTGATTGCAGACGCACTTTATGTAAACAAGATTTACGATAGTAAGAAAGAGATAGAAAAAGTTGTTCTTGAAATGATGGAGACAGTAGGTCTTGAAAAGAGACTTATGAACTCCTACCCACACGAACTAGACGGTGGTAGAAGACAAAGAATTGGTATCGCAAGAGCCCTAGTAATGAGACCTGAGTTCATAGTACTTGACGAACCAGTATCAGCACTTGACGTATCAATACAAGCACAAGTACTAAACCTATTGCAAGACATACAAAAGGAAAAAGGACTAACATATTTATTTATATCACACGACCTTTCAGTTGTTCGTCACCTTTCAGACAGAGTTGCAGTAATGTACCTTGGACGTATGGTAGAGCTTGCAGACTACAAGCAAATATTTGAAAACACACTTCACCCATACACAAAGGCACTTCTTTCAGCAATACCTGTACCTGAATATGACTACAAACAAGAAAGAATTATACTTAAAGGCGACGTACCAAGCCCTATCGACCCACCAGACAGATGCGTATTCTACGGCAGATGCCCAATGAGAGACGAGAATGTTTGCGCAGGTCCACATCCTACACTAAAGGAAGTTGAGAACGGACATTTTGTTGCTTGTCACTTAGTAAAATAAAAAATTTCGAATTAAAATGGCGGCTTAGGCTTGTTCACTTTTCGGCAATGCTCGAGTATGCCCTATACACTCCGCTTGCCTCAAAGCTCCACTTCGTCTTATCCATCCTAGCGTAAAGGTTCTCGGACTTTAGTACGAGGTTCTTCTTTTCTCTTCGAAATTAGTGAATAAAGATATAAAGCAGATGCACACGCATCTGCTTTTCTTATGCCCGTTTACATTAAGCATCGCAAGCGAGTAAAACACTTTTCGATGTACAATACATTGGAAATTTTATGCACACATTTACATACAAAAAAGGAGCTAAGTATCTAGCTCCTAAGTTATCTATTAAATGTTTTTAACGTACTCTAATACAAAGTCCTTAAACCTTCTGCCTAGTGGACTAAGTGGCTTCTCTCTATGATACAAGAAGTAGAAATCTCTTGAGAAGTCAACACCCTTGATGTAAAGGTACTTGAACCTCTTCTGATTAATGTCGCGCTCAATTGCAATCTTGTTCATAAAGCTAAGACCAACGCCCTTGCTTACAAGTGACTTGATCGCTTCATTGTCATCACAAGTGCCAACTATCCTTAGCTTCCTTGCGTCCTTCGAGCTTTGGTATATAGCGTTGATGATTGTCTCAAGCGAGGCAGAACCATACTCCCTAAGTATAAAGTCTTCGTCAAGTAGCTCTTCAAAGCTAACTTGGTCACCATTCTTAAGATTTTCAAACTTATCGTTAGGCACTATAAGTACGCTCGTATCCTTCACAAGCTTTACGAAGTCAAGCTTTGGATTGCCAGTCATCTTACCAACGATTGCAAAGTCGTTCTCGTATGATAGTATTCGTTTGATAGCTTCCTTCGAGTCACTTCCTTGCAAAGAGAAACTTATCTTTGGATGCTCTGCCAAGAAAGATTTGATTAGATCAGGTAGTATGTACTCTCTCGGGATGGAACTTGAAAGTATACTAATCTTGCCTTGTAGTCCTTGGTCATATGCATCAATCTCGTACTTCGCGTTGTTGATTTGATCAAGAATTTTCTCTGCATGCTCGTATAGTATCTTACCCGATGGTGTAACTCTAAAAAGTCTACCGCTTCTGTCGATAAGGTCGCTACCTACTTCCTTTTCAAGAGCTGTTATGTGATTAGACACAGTCGGTTGCGTTATAAATAGTTTTTCTGCAGCTTTCGAGAAACTTTCTAGTCTCACGACCTCTACAAAAGTTTCTATTTGTCTTATGTCCATAAAATTTCCTCCTATATATAAGGATATTCTATCACAAGTATTGATTATTTTCAAGACAATTATTAAAATATATCGAAGATTCAAACAAATTTTTATATATCTATGAAGATGCTTCTTTTACTTTATTTTCTTATGTATATGCGTTTTTTATTGCTATTTACACAGCTTTATAATATAATAGAAGTGGTGAGGATTATGATTTATTTAGATAATTGTGCAACAACAAAAGTATATAAAGAGGCGATGGAGGCGGCGCTTCATGCGTTTGAAGTGACTTACGCTAATCCTTCGAGCATACATAAGGCAGGCTTCTTATTAAGGAATGACTTTGAAGAAGCGAGGAGGGCTATAAAGAACTTTCTCAATGTCAAGACTGGAGAGATTATTTTTACGTCTTGTGCTAGCGAAGCGAACAACATCATCCTTAATTCGATCAAGGATATAAAGAAGAAGAAAATTCTGACAACGGCGGTCGAGCATCAAGCGATGAACAAGCCTATTGACAATTTAATTGCAAATGGTTTTGAAGTAGTAAAGCTTCATCCAAAGGACGGACAAATTACTTTAGAAGACATTTTAACTAAGCTTGATGATAGTTTTGGCTTCGTCTCCATAATGCATGTCAACAACGAAGTGGGCAGCATCTTCGATGTGCAAAGCATTGCTTGTGAAGTAAAGAAGCTTTATCCCGATATAATTTTTGCGACTGATGCGGTGCAAGCCTTTGGCAAGCTTCGTATTGATTTAAGCGAAGGAAACATTGATTTTCTGTCGATGTCGGGGCACAAGGTTCACGCACCTAAGGGCATTGGCTGCCTTTATGCACGCGATGTGAATTTAGTTAAGCCGCTTATCTATGGCGGCGAGCAAGAATTTTCTCTAAGAGCAGGAACTGAGAATGTTCCAGGTGTACTTGCTCTAGCTGAAGCGGTTAAGGTGCTTGACAAAAACTTGGAAGCGAATTTTGCTTATGTACAAAATTTAAAGATTAAAATGATAGCTAGCTTAAAAGAGCTTGACGGCGTTAAGGTTCACTCAGAGGGCGAGGGCTATTCGCCGTACGTTATGTCTGTAGCCTTTGATAATATCAAGGCAGAGGTCTTGGTGCACATCTTGGAGCAAGATGAGGTCTATATATCAACGTCTTCTGCTTGCTCATCGAAGCAAAAAAAGCACATGAGAGTACTTGAAGGCTATGGCTATGGTGAAAAAGAAGCTGAAGAGACGGTTAGAGTGTCATTTTCTGAGATGAACACTGAAGAAGAGGTCTTGAAGGCTGCGGAGCTTATTAAAAAAGCGGTTAAATTTATTAGGAGTGTTAAAAAATGATGATGGATAAAGTGTATTTGATAATCAGTGAGGGCGAGATGCACCTTAAGGGCGGCAACAGAAGGTACTTCGAGCAAAAACTTATTTCAAACATTGACAAGAACTTAAAAGATATTGGCTACGACATCCTTTATAATGATATAGGCAAGATTATTATAGAAGTGGACGATGCAAAATCTGAAAAAGCGATTGAGGCCTTGAAGAAGGTCTTCGGCATAGTTTGGATCAGAAAGGCTTATAGATGCGAGAAGGACATCGAAGTGATCAGAAGCCTCGCTATTGACTTAGTGAAGGAAAAAAATTTAAAAGGCACTTTCAAGGCATCGTCAACAAGAGCGGACAAGAAGTTCCCGCTTAATTCGATGGAGCTTGCAAGAGACATAGGTGCAGCTATACTTATAAATACGGACGGACTTAAGGTTGATGTCCACAGTCCTGAGCACGAAGTTTATGTCGATATAAGGAAATTTGCCTACGTTTCAGTAGAAAAGCACAAGGCGCTAGGCGGCATGCCAAAGGCGACTAACGGCAAGGCGCTTTGCCTATTATCAGGCGGTATAGACAGTCCAGTCGCTCTATATATGATGGCGAAGCGCGGCGTTAAGGTCGACGCAATACATTTTCACTCATACCCATTTACCTCGCTGCAAGCACTTGAGAAGGTTAAAGGCCTTAGAGATATAGTCGCTAGCTATACAGGTGACATCAAGCTATATTCATATAATATGCTTGACGCTTACACAGCCATCAATCAAAATATGAACGTTTCGTACACAACAGTCGTTTCAAGAAGGATAATGATGCGCGTTGCGAAGAAGCTCGCTCATGACAAGGGTTACGACGCCATCATCACAGGGGAGAATATCGGCCAAGTCGCATCTCAGACAATGTATGGCATTAAAGCGATAGAGGACGCGACAGACATGGTCATCTTTAGACCGCTCATAGCCTTTGATAAGCTTGACATCATTGACATAGCGAAAAAGATAGGCACTTATGATAAGTCCATAGAACCATTTGACGACTGCTGTTCAGTATTTTCGCCAGACCATCCACAAACGAGACCACTAATAGCTGATGTTAAACGCGAAGAAGAAAAAATTGACATAGACGCAATAGTAGAGGATATTTATGAAAAAGGAGAGTTAATATGAAACTAAGTTTTTTAGGCGCAGCACAAGAAGTAACTGGCTCCAACTATTTACTTGAAGCCTGTGGCAAGAAGATTGTCATAGACTGTGGCATGTTTCAAGGCAGTAAGGACCTTGAAGAGCTGAACAGGAGGCCCTTTGATTACAATGTAGGGGACATTGACAAAGTGCTCATAACTCACGCACACATCGATCACATAGGAAGGCTTCCTAAGATGGTTAAGGACGGCTACGACGGCGAAGTCATCATGACTAAGGCGACTATGGACCTAGCTCCAGTTATGCTTTACGACTCAGCCAAGATTGGTATGCAAGACGCCGAGACTGAGGCTAAGAAGAATCTTCGTCAAGGCCTTGATCCAGTTGAGCCTCTCTATACAGACGTAGACGTTGATGAGACCCTTAAACTACTTAGGGGCTACGCTTATGGTGAAGAGATAGAGCTTTTTGATGGCATCAAAATCGTTTTCAGAGATGCAGGTCATATACTTGGCTCAGCCATTATAGAAATTTATATAAATGAAGATGGCAAAGAGACGAAACTTGTTTTTTCTGGTGACCTTGGTATGCCAGATAGGCCTCTACTAAAGGATCCGACATTCATCAAGGACGCGGACTACGTCATAATGGAGTCAACTTATGGTAATCGCAATCACGAAAAACTTACAGACAGCACCCAAAATCTGATTGAGATCATAGATAAAACTGTTGCTAGAGGCGGAACCGTTCTAATACCAAGCTTTGCAGTTGGTAGAAGCCAAGAGCTTATATACTTATTAAACAAAGAGTTCGAGAAGAGAAAAAATAATAATATCAGAGTTTTTCTTGATTCGCCAATGGCGGTCGACGCGACAGAAGTTTTTATGCGTAACTACGATATTTTGGATGAGGATACACAAAAGCTGCTTAAGTCGGGCGATGATCCGCTTATGTTTAAGCACCTAAAGTACATCCGCGAGACAGAGGAGTCAAAGGCACTTAATGCAGACGAGGCACCAAAGGTCATCATCGCATCATCAGGCATGATGACAGCAGGCAGAATAAGGCATCACTTAAAGAACTGTTTGTGGGACAAGAGAAACTCACTTGTCATAGTTGGTTACCAAGCAGAAGGCTCTTTAGGCCGCATCATTCTTAGCGGCGTAAGAAGAGTTAAGCTCTTTGGTCAAATGGTGGATGCGGGTCTAGAAGTTTATGACTTACAAGGCTTTTCTGCACATGCCGATCAAAATATGCTACTAAAGTGGCTAGATGCCTTTGAGACTAAGCCTAAAAAAGTATTCTTGGTTCATGGTGAGAGCGATGCACAAGAAATTTTGAAGCAAAAGTTAATTAGAGACGAAGGCCTTGATGTCTACGTACCAAAGCTTGGCGAAACTATTGACCTAGCTACTGGTGAAAGTGCAAGGATAGAAGTTCATAAGAACAAGCTCGCTGGCGAAGAAGAGCTTAAGAAGAGCTTTGACAATCTTCTAGCCGCTTTCTCAAACATAGTTATGAGCTCAAATAAATTATATACGAAGGAACACTTAAAGAAGAGTAAAAAGCTTAAGGACGCACTTGACGAGGCAGAACTTGCCTTAGTTAACGTCAATAAAGAGCTTAACTCGTAGGAGGAGAGAAATGAAGTACACAAAAACACTGAAGCGCCTGCTTGGGGACGCGATCAGAATAGACAAGAAGATGATTTTATACATCTTATTTGCCTGTCTCTTAGGGGCCTTCGCTCCACTAGTTTTATCACTAATGCCTAAGCTAATAGTTGGAGTCGTAGAAAATCCTGGCACAGACGCGATTAGAAGGATTTTACTAATCTCGCTTGGCTTTTTTGCCTTGGAGTTCTTAGTTGAGGGCGTAAGCCTTTACTGCGCATCACAAGCAAGACTAGTTGCTAATAAAACTAGATTTGAGCTAATGCATGAGCAAAATAAAAAGATGGCAGCTGCCGACTTTAAATACATAAGTGATAGATCTCTCTTCAAGATATATGGCATGGCCTTTGAAGCAACAGCTGGCGATATGCAAGGCGTTGTTGGAATGCTACAACACTTTGCTCAAACGGCACCTATACTACTTTCAATGATATTTATAGGTGCAATCATTACAGTACTATCACCAATAACTGGAGCCCTCTTACTTTTATATGTAATTAGCTACGCTTATGCACAAAGAAAGGCAAATACTGAAGTTACTGACAACATGGAAGAACTTAGCAAGATAGGCGACGGCATTAGATACTTTACTAGAACAGCTGGCGATTTTAAATCTGGTAAAGAGATAAGACTATTTAATTTAAAAGACATGATACTTAACACTTACAAGAGCCTTATTGATAAAAGAAAAAGCTATGACCTAAGAGCTGTAGCTAAAACTTTTAGAAAGAGCCTTTTATCGGTTCTTATTTTAATCATTGCACAGGACATTTTTGCTTATACACTTATACTTAATTTTAAAAACGGTTCAGTCGATACTGGTAGCTTTTTAATGTATCTAACACTTATGCTGCAATTTGTATTTACAGCAGATAGAGCTATAGAAGACTATGAATATTATGTAGTAAACCAATCATTGTACGTAGAGAATCTTTACGATTTGATTGATACAGATAAGCTAAATTCAGACCATGGCACTAGAGATAAACTTAGTGGCGCAGTTGATATTGAGTTTAGAAATGTTAGCTTTGCTTATCCAAATACAGACAAGAAAGTGCTTGATAACTTAAGCTTTAAGATAGCTAAGAATGAAACCATCGCTCTAGTTGGTAACAATGGCGAGGGCAAGTCAACCATAATCAATTTATTAGTAAGATTATTTAGACCAGACGAAGGCGAGATACTTCTTAATGGCGTAAACATCAATGAGTTCAAGGAAGAAGAGCTATATAAGATGTTTGCCTGCATATTCCAACAGGTAAATATCTATCCATATACACTTGGTAATAATATTTCTATGCGTGAAACTTATGATTTAGAAAGAGCCAAGAGAGCCATAGAGGACGTGGGACTTAAGGAGCGTATTGAAGAAGAGAAAAACGCTTACGAAAGAAATATGTCTCATGAGATAGCTAAGGACGCTCTTGAGCTATCGGGCGGACAAGAGCAAAAGCTTGCCATCTCGAGAGCTGTGTACAAGGACTCACCTATACTTATACTAGATGAGCCAACAGCAAACCTCGATGCGCTTGCTGAGCACGAAATTTATTCCAGGCTAAATGACTTAAGAGAGGACAGAACGTCAATATACATCTCGCACAGACTGTCTTCGACAAAGTTCTGCGATAGAATTATCTTATTAAAGGGCGGAAAGATCTTCGAAGAGGGCACTCACGATGAGCTTATGAAAAAGAAGGGTGAATATTACGAAATGTTCACTATACAAGGTAAGTACTATACAGAGGAGGCCTAAATATGAAAAACTTTAAAGAACATATGAAGATATACGGCTTCATGATCAAATCAATTTGGGAATACTCCAAGAAAACAGTATTTTTAATCTTACTAGCCTCTTTATCATCAGCAGGACTTTTACTAATAAATGTATTTTTACCAAAACTAGTTATTGACTCAATAATGAGCGGAGCAGGTTTTGAGATAGTGACTTACGTGGTGCTTATGGTACTTGCAAACGTTATCTTAGCCAAAATTCCTGGCTACGTCAACAACTACATTAACAACGTCGATATTTCAGGTATATATCAACAAGTGCGTTACAATATATGCGAGAAGACTATGAAGCTTGATTATTCTATGCTTGAGAACAAAGACTACATGAATCTTAAGGATCAAGCGGACTTTATCATGAGTACTAATTCGCCTCTATCAAACTTCGTACAGATATTGGCGGAAGTTTTTGTTTCCTTCGTTGTAGTAATATTTTTAGCGGTAATCGCTTTTAGCTTCTCCTGGGTTTTAGGCCTTGTTCTTCTTCTGGTAGCGAGCCTAAACTTCGCTATAGGTGCTTGGTGCAATATGAAGATGGGAAGCTTTATGGGTTCAATTGAAGATGTTAATAGAGAGTTTTCTGCTTACATGAATATTATTTATGGACATAGCGAGATGATGGACGTAAAACTATTCTCCATGCATAACTTGGTTAATGGTTCAATATATAAATTAATGAATAGAATTAGCGAGAAGGCGGGAGTAGTATATGTAACTTCCTCGCTTGCTGCTTTCTTCAGCGGTATCTTAGACGGTGTATCAAGAGCTTTAAGCTACATCTATATATCAGTAAGAGCTGTATCGAATGTTTTTGGACCGCAAATCTCACTTGGTTCCTTCGCTCTATACACATCGGCCTTTGTTAATTTCAACCAAAGAGTTAGAATCATTTCGCAAAACTATGTTGACATGATTATGATGAGAAACATGACAGAGCCTTACTACAGATTTATGAATTTGCCAGAAGCAAAGGCAAAAGCATATGAATATGAAATGCCTAAGTCCATTGACACGATTGAGTTTAAAGACGTTTGGTTCAAGTACCCAAGCTCTGAAGACTACGTACTAAAGAATTTATCCTTCAATATTAACAAGGGCGAAAAGATTTCTATAGTAGGTCTCAATGGCGCTGGTAAGACTACCATCATCAAGTTAATGACTAGGCTATATGAGCCAACAAAGGGTGAGATACTGCTTAATGGCCTTGACATATCTAAGATAAAGATGGACGAGTACCAAAAGCTTATTTCCGTTGTTTTCCAAGACTATAATATATACAATTTCCCTGTGGCAGAGACGGTTGCATCAAAGACTGATTACGACAGAGAAAAAGTTACTAAAGTATTGAAAGATATTGACATATATGATAAAATAAATTCGTTAAGTAGCGGTATGGACACTAAGGTCTCCATGGGCTACTCTGAAACGGGAGAAAAACTATCGCAAGGACAGTTCCAAAAGCTAGCAATTGCAAGAAGCTTATACAAGGACAGCGAGCTTGTTATACTTGACGAACCAACATCGGCACTTGATCCGAAGAGCGAGGCGGAGATTTACGAGAACTTCAACTACCTTGTTAAGGAGAAGACATCGATATACATCTCACACAGAATGAGTTCGTCGATATTCTGCGATAGAATTTTGTTAATAAATAACGGTACTGTAGAAGATTTTGACACGCATCACAATCTAATGCAAAAGACAGACAGCCTTTACTACAAGATGTTCAATGCGCAAAAAGAAAACTACGAGTACCAAGAGGAGGAAAAAAGCTATGAGAATGAGTAAAATGTTTTTTAAAACATTGAGAGAGGATCCTAGCGAAGCAGAGATTGCATCACATAAACTACTATTAAGAGGCGGCTTTATCAAGAAGAGCGCCTCAGGAATTTATTCATACATGAACCTTGGCTACAGAGTAATTAGAAAGATTGAAGAGATAGTTAGAGAAGAGATGGACTCACACGACGCTCAAGAGATCAACATGAGTGCTGTTCAGCCAAGAGAGCTTTGGGAAGAGTCAGGTAGATGGGATACCTTCGGACCAGAGATGTTCAAGCTAAAGGACAGAAACGACAGAGAGTTCTGTCTTGCACCAACAGCTGAGGAGTTTTTCACAGACCTTATAAGAAGCGATGTGAACTCATATAAGAAGCTGCCAATAAATATCTACCAAATCAAAACTAAGTATAGAGACGAGAAGAGACCGAGATTTGGTATCAATAGAGCGAGAGAGTTTTTGATGAAGGATGCTTACTCCTTTGACAAGACTCAAGAGGACATGATAGCTAGTTACAAAAACATGTGGGAAGCGTACGAAAACATCTACGACAGACTTGAACTTGATTACAGGATAGTTAGAGGAGACTCAGGTGCCATCGGTGGTAACGAGTCACACGAGTTCACTGCACTTTCTGATGTTGGTGAAGGCGTGATCACATATTGCGACAGCTGCGACTTCTCTGCAACTGATGAAAAAGCAGAAGTAGCTTATAATTATGACAATAGTAGTGAAGATATAAAAGAGCTTGAAAAAGTTGAGACAAAGGGCTGTAAAACTATTGACGACCTAGCAAAACTTTTAAAAGTTGAAAAAGATAGATGCCTTAAGGCAGTTGACCTAGTGGTTAGAGGAGAAAAAATCGTAGTCTTCATACCAGGATCAAGAGAGCTTAACCTAACAAAATTAATAAAGCATCTTGGCTGCGCAGAGCATGAGATAGAGATGATGGGCGAAGAAGACATCAAGGCTATGGGCTCCTTCCCAGGCTACACTGGTCCTATCGGCTTAAAGGCTGACAGACTTATCGCAGATGAAAGAGTTAAGAATATCAAAAATGCTGTCATAGGCGCGAACGAAGAAGATTATCACTATATGAACTACAATATTAGCGACGATGAAAAATTTGAATTCGTAGACGATTTACTAATGATAGCTGAGGGCGATGTTTGTCCTAAGTGCGGCGGTAAACTTGAGTTCAAGAGAGGCATCGAGGTCGGAAACATCTTCCAACTTGGTCAAAAGTACTCAAAATCAATGAAGGCAACATTCTTAGATGAGAATGGCAAGGACGAATACTTCTGGATGGGCTGCTACGGCGTAGGTATATCAAGAACAGTATCTGCCATAGTTGAGCAAAACAACGATGAAAAGGGTATCATTTGGCCGATATCATCATGTCCATACGAAGCCATCGTTACAATTGTCAATGTAAAAGATGAAGAGCAAAATAAACTTGCTGAAGAGATTTACGAAAAACTATTGGCAGAGAAAGTCGAAGTGCTTCTTGATGACAGAGCAGAAAGAGCCGGCGTTAAATTTAACGATAGAGACCTGATCGGTATACCTCTTAGAATTACAGTAGGTAAGCTTGCTAGCGAAGGCAAGGTTGAGTACTCAACTCGTCGTGAGATGGAAAATGAAGAGATAGATGCTAGCGAAGCTATTAACAAGATCATTGCATATATAAAGGAAAGGAAGAATAATCGTGGATAAAAAAGTTAGAGTAAGATTTGCACCATCGCCAACAGGTTTTGTGCACATAGGCTCATTAAGAACAGCGCTATATAACTACTTATTCGCTGAAAAGATGGGCGGCGACTTCATCTTAAGAATCGAAGACACAGACAGAACACGTTATGTCGAAGGTGCTATAGAAAACTTGATAAACTCACTTCACTGGGCTGGTATACACTACAGCGAAGGCGTTTTTATTGAAGATGGAAAAGTAGTTCAAAAAGGTGACTACGGTCCATATATACAATCAGAAAGACTTGATATATATAAGAAATATGTTGATCAGCTAATCGAAGAGGGCAAGGCATACTACTGCTTCTGCGATAAGGAAAGACTTGATAGAATCAGAGAAGAAAGACAGATAAAGGGCCTTATACCAAAGTATGATGGCTTCTGTAGAAATATTCCTCTTGACGAAGCAAAGAAAAGGGTTGCAAATGGCGAGCCATACGTAGTTAGACTAAAATTACCAAAGGATACAGACATAACATTCCACGACGTAGTTAGAGGCGACATCACCATAAACACAGAAGATATAGATGATCAAGTATTACTAAAATCAGACGGCTTCCCAACATATCACATGGCAGTCGTAGTCGACGATCACCTAATGGGCATCACACACATCGTTAGAGGGGAAGAGTGGCTACCATCTACACCAAAGCACGTATTTTTATACGAGGCACTTGGCTGGGAAAAGCCAGAGTACGTTCACTTACCAACAGTACTTAACAAAGACAGAAAGAAATTATCAAAGAGACAAGGCGACGTATCAGTAGAAGACTTCAAAGACAAAGGCTATTTGCCAGAAGCTTTAAATAACTACTTAGCACTAGTTGGCTGGTCACCAGAAGATAATAAAGAAATATTTACTATGGATGAGCTAATCAAAGAGTTCTCATTCGAAAGAGTTTCCAAGACAGGCGGCATCTTTGATAAAGACAAGCTTGATTGGGTAAACGCACAATTCTTAAGAAATCAAGACATCAATGTATTGAGAGAAGAAGCAAGCAAAGAATTAGTTAAAGCAGGACTAATCACAGAAGACTTTGCCAAAGAGCATAAAGAGTATATGGAAGTTTTAATCGATACACTTAAAGACTCCATCTCACTAATGACAGAATTGCCAGAGAAGGCAAAATTCATCTTTGAAGAGCTTCCACTTGCAGATGAAACAAAAGAATTCTTAGAAGGCGAAAACGCAGAGAACGCAAAAGTGCTTGCAAACACAATCGAAGAAGAGCTTTCATCAGTAGACGAAATCACACTTGATTACGCCAAGACATTCATGAAGAATATACAAAAGAAGACAGGCATCAAAGGCAAAAACCTTTATATGCCAGTCAGAGCGATGATTTCCTTCTCAGTACACGGACCAGAAATGGATAGGATACTTTACTTATTAGGTAAAGAAAAGATATTCAAGAGATTAGATAAATTTAAATAAATTATTAGAAAAATGACTATGGGCTTTGCGCGATGCAGAGCCCATTTTTTATTGTGGGTTGACCACAATAAAACCCCCAGCTATGCTGGGGGAATCAGTAGCTTTAGCTTCAAGTTAAAACTCCTTTCATGATATAATAAAAATAGTCTACCAAACTACAATAAATATCAGAAAGGAGTTAATCCAATTGGATAAGAATATTTTATCACATACAACTTGGGATTGTAAATACCATATTGTATTTGCGCCAAAATATAGAAGACAAATAATTTATGGAAGAATAAAAGAAGATATAGGAAAAATATTAAGAGACCTTTTGTCAAGAAAAGGAATAGAGATAATAGAGGCAGAACTATGTCCAGACCACATTCATATGTTAGTAAAAATACCACCAAAATATAGTGTTTCAGAAATTATGGGATATTTAAAAGGAAAAAGTAGTCTAATGATATTCGATAGACATGCCAGTTTGAAATATAAATATGGAAACAGAAATTTCTGGTGCAGAGGCTACTACGTAGATACAGCAGGAAAAAATGCTAAAAAGATACAAGAGTATATACGCAATCAACTTAAAGAAGATTTTACAAAAGATCAAATAAGTCTTAAAGAATATATAGATCCATTCACTGGAGAAAAGACAAATAAGTAAAAAGAAGTAAAGAGGCGCTTTAGCGTCAGTTGAGAAAGTAGTGCAAGTGGTAGACTTTCAACGTGCACAAGGTGCACAGCAGGTAAAAGCCCCTTGCAGGGGCAGAGCAAACCACCGGCTACGCCGGTGGTTATGATTGGGTAAATTTAAAGGAATTATATCTGCTTAGATAGTTTCTATAAACAACGACTCTTTTAATGTGGTATAATATTATTAAGGATATAAAGATGCGAATTAGTATATAGGGGTGATTTTATGTTGATACTCGCGACATATGATGTTGAAACTATGGATAGTGACGGAAGAACGAGATTAAGAAGAGTTGCTAATGTATGTAAGGACTACGGACAAAGGGTACAAAATTCAGTTTTTGAATGCATAGTAACACCTGCCGAGTTTGAAGAGCTTAAATATAAAATAAGAAAAGAGATAGATTTAGAGAAGGATAGCATAAGATTTTATCATCTTGGAAGTAATTGGAAGCCTAAAGTAGAAATGATAGGCAGGACTACAAGCTTCAATCCAGAGGAAGATACTTTTATATTTTAGGAGGCAATTATGAAATACGCACACATTGACAATGCTGAAGGCAAAATTAAAAAGCAAGAGCTTATAACTCATTTGAAAAATACAGCTGATAAAGCTAAATCTTTAGCGAGTGAGATAGATTTTGAAAATACATTGTACCTTGTAGGAATACTTCACGATATTGGAAAAGCTAGTGAAGCTTTTCAACATAAAATAATAAATAATACTGATGAGAGGGTAAATCATTCATCGGCAGGAGCGTTGTATTTATTGTCATTATATAGTAAGTGCGCCAAGCAAAGTTCGTTTGAGCTAAACATAATACAGGAGTACTTCTATATCATGGCCTATGTTATAAGCGCACATCATGGTATTTATGACATTCCTTATTATGACATTGACAATAATTTATCTAACAGATTAAAAGATAGACTTAGATTTGATGAAGATGAAATTTGCTTCAAAAATGAAGTACTACCATATATTGAAGAGATTGAACAAAAATTAAATGTAGATTTATTAGAAATATTTAAGAGAGGATATTTTGAATATAAAAATTCTAAAGATAAGATAAAATATATTGATGATAAAGCTAATTATTATTATTTATCTTTATACATGAGGCTCTTTTTATCAATATTAAAAAATGCAGACATTGTTGATACTATAAATGCTTACGATTTAGTCATTGACGATAGAGTTATGTATAATGCACAAGAAAAAGCTGAAGTGTATAAGGCAAGATTAGATGAGAAATATGCTAGTTTTCCTGAACCTAAAAATAATCTGGATAAAGTGAAAAATGACTTAAAATCTATTGTAGACAGTAGGAGCCGCACTGATAATAATGGAATATACAAGCTTGATCTTGCAACTGGAGCTGGGAAAACGCTTTTGAGCATGCTATATGCTACAAATCAAATGAAGTTTAAAGATAAAAAAAGATTTTTTTATATAACTGCGTTCTTATCTGTTTTAGAGCAAAATGCTAGTGAAGTCAAAGACGTGTTAAAAGACAAGAGTATACTTGAATACCACTCAAATATAGTTAATAAATCATCATTTGACAACACTAAGAATGAAAGTGCTGACGAGAGTAAAGAAAATATGTGTAAAGAATATTTATTTGAAAGCTTTGATGCACCAGTAGTTTTGACAACTTTAGTACAATTCATAAATACTTTATTTAAAGGAAAGTCAACAAACATAAGGAGATTCTCCTCGTTAATAAACTCTGTAATCATACTTGACGAGGTGCAGTCGCTTCCTATAGAGATGACATATTTATTTAATCTTGCAATGAATTTTATATCCTCAGTAATGAAGACTAACATAGTTTTGTCAACAGCAACTCAGCCTAAGTATGACGAGGACAACATTAAATATAGGCTTAATTATGCAAAAAATGCTAATCTTGTAAGACTTAGTCAAAATCAGCTCAAGGTATTTAAAAGGACAAAGGTATATAATTTTAATGATGGTAAGAAAAGCAGTTTAGTAGATATTAAGACAGAAGTATTATCACATGCAGAGGATTCAAACCTAATTATATTAAATACGAAGAGAGCTGCTAGAAATTTATACAAAATGCTACTTGAAGATTTTGGAAATAACAATAATATATATTTATTAAATACAGATTTTTGCCCAGAACATAGAAAGGATATACTTAATGAAATAAAAGCAAAACTTTCAGAAGGCGTAGCTGTAAAGCTTGTTTCGACACAGCTTATTGAGGCTGGGGTCAACGTTGATTTTAAGAGGCTTATAAGGTCATATGCAGGCATTGACTCTCTTATACAAGCTATAGGAAGATGCAACAGATACGGGTTATTAAAAGAAGGTATAGTTAAATTAGTTAACATGGGCTTTGAAGAAAACCTAAATTATTTAGAATCGATACAATATAAAAAAGACATAACTGAGATTATACTAAATAAAAAGACTGGAGAAATAGATATTGATAAACTAAATGATGAATTTTTTGCGCGTTATTACACAAAGTATGAAAGCTTAATGGCATATCCGCTTGAAAAGGATAAGCCAAGTGCTTTTGACTTATTAAGTGATAACATTAATAATATTGGAACAAAAACAAAAGATTTTCCTATCTTAAGACAAAGTTTCAAAACAGCTGCTGATAATATTAACCTAATCAAAAATGATACAAAGGCAATGATAGTTTGTTATAGAAATTCAATAACAGGAAAATCAAATGAGGGAAAATATGATGAGTTAAAAATGCTTTTAGAAAATGAAGATACTATAATCTATAATATATCAAAAATAAAGAGACTTTTAAAAGAGATGCAAAGCTACACTATAAATATATATGAAAACAATAAGCTTAATGACTTTGTTGATTCGTATATGGATGGTGATATTCTTTTACTTAAAAAGCAATACTATAATGATAATGGCTTTAACATAGATCAAGAAAAAAATAAAGAGCTAATGCCCTTTATTATAATGTAATAGTAAGTTTTTCAATCCGCGTAGTCAATACTACGATAAACTTATTATACCACAAAGAAACTAAAATATATTCTTAAAATTAAAAAAACACTTGACAAACAAAATTAAGAATAATATAATAATAAGTGAATATAGAAAGAAGGAGGTAATACTATGGATGGTCCAAACGAAAAATCTAAATATTTTTACATTAGATTGACAGGAGATTATGGTTTAATAACATCACCAGAGACAAAGGGCGGTGGAGAAAAAGCAACATATCCAGTTATAACAAAGCAAGCTGTCTTAGGTATACTTGATGCGTGTTACTTTAAACCTGTGCTTAAAAATGTTGTGGATGAAGTCAAGGTAATTAGTCCAATAAGAACACATACTATGGGAGTTAGAGTTCCGAAAGATAATTACAAACAAGACAGAAGCAACATAACATACTTAGTCAATCCAGAGTATTTAATTAAATACCATTTTGAGTGGAACTTATTTAGAGATGACTTGAAAAAGGATAGAAACATGAAAAAGCATGAAGCAATTATGCAGCGCTCTATCGAAAGAGGTGGAAGGCGTTCAATCTTTATTGGAGCTAGCGAGTGTCAAGGATATGTTAACGCAATTACAGTAGAAGAGTACAAAAAAAAGCCAAGTTATTACGAAGGACAAACTTTATCCTTTGGCCTAATGTTTAACAGTTTTAAGTATCCAAATAAGCCAGGAGAAAAACTTTATTCTTACTTTGGAAGTGTGGTAATGAAGGACGGCGTAATTAATTTTAAAGATCAAGAAGACTGTGAAGTTAAAAACGAACTTTCAACATATGATTTTAAATATCCAGAGCAAGAACTTTCGGTTGATGAAGAATATGCAAAATTAGAAGGGAGATGATTAAATGACATTGATTAATTCGCTTGTAAAAACATATGATAAATCCCTCGAGGCAGGTTTAGTTGATAATTACAATGGTAATGACTCAGTAATACTTCCTTTATACCATAATTCTATAGTATCTACAGGTGAAAATATATTGAAGATAAGCATTGATAGAGATTCTAATTTTGTTAAGAGTTCATTTTTGGTTAAAGATGAGAAAATAATCTTTCCAGTAAGCTTGGACTCAGTTAATAGAACAAGCAACTCTATGCCGCATATGCTTGTAGATAATTGCTCATATATTGCTTCTTACAATGAAGAAAGACACAAGGATTATATGGATGCGCTAGAAAATTGGATAGCCGAAGAAAAAGACACAGAAATTAAAGATTTTATAAGAATTATTTACAATTATATTAAAAAAGAAAATTTTATATATGAAGCTTTAAGATATGCATTAGGTGTTGATGTTTTAAAGTTGACCGATAAAGCCTCTATACTAGAATATACATTTATTAATGATAAAAATAAAGAAACAACAAAGAAACTTGAATTAGACAAGATATATTTAGAGTTTGAAGTAGTAGACTTTAAAAATCTTGAAGATTATTCAGTAACAAAATACAAAAAACTCCATCAAGTTCATATTAATAACGTTAGAAACTCTATAACAAAGAACGGAATATGTAATATAACAGGAAAAGAAGATTATATTGTAGACAAGCATCGTGGTATTTTAGGTAATTCTAAACTTATTTCTGCAGTTAAACAATCATATATCGGAAGATTTAAAGAAGGTAGCGATGTAATTAGTATAGGCTATGAAACATCGGAAAAAGCTCATTTAATGTTAAAATATTTAATGGACAATAAAAATTCGTCTAAATGGCTCGGCGGTCAGCAGTATATAGTTAACTGGTTTTCTGATGACATTAGAAATGATAAGAAGCTTTTTATCACATCTGCAAATCCAAACATAGCAGGCGTAGACGAGTCTGATGAGTTCGATATCGACAAGATTGAAGCTGAAGATGCTACGATGGACACATTTAAAGCGGTTTATAGCGAAAATGAGAAAGTAGCTAATTCTTTTATCACAGGTGTAGATAAAGTACCTAAAGATTCAAGATATAGTGCGCTAATTTTAGAAAAAGTTAACGATGGAAGATCATCGATTAGATACTTTAAAGAGCTTCAAACATCACAGCTTTATAAAAACCTTGAAACGTGGTCAAATACTTACTATTATTATACACTTGCTAAGAATAATTTGGTAAAGAAGACACCTAGTATATTTTCAATACTAGATGCTGCTTATGGAACAGAAAGAGAAAAGAAACTAGTTAATGATAACGATAGCTTTAAAAAAGATCAGCTGCAAAAAATGATAATTTCAATCATAGAGGGCAAAGAGATGCCTAAGAACATTGTTAAAGCAATCGATATGAATATTAGAAAAAAGCTAAACTATAAAAATACATGGAATATTTTACAGTCAATAGCCCTTGCGGTTTTAAGAGATTCATCAAAGGAGGAAAATGAAGATATGCTTGACAGAGATAATTTAGATAGGTCATACCTTTATGGTAGATTATTAGCTGTATATGAAATGATAGAAAGACTGACTTTTGACGCAGCTAAGTATGGTGACGGAGAAAAAACAAAAAAGAGTGAAGCAATAAGACTTACTAATGCAGATAGGTATTGGACATCATTTACAAAGCATCCTGCCCAAATATCAAGAGTTTTAGATGATAAAACTAAAACATATATTAACAAATTAAAGGCCACAAATCCTGGCTTTGCAGTACTGCTAGACAGAGAGAAAGAAGATATATTTATAAAATTAGGCGAACTTGGTATATCAGAAAAAGAAGACAATAAAGCTTTAAGTAGTAGGTTTTTATATGGCTATTATGCAGAAAAACGTTTTGGTTTAAAAAATAATGATATAAATAAGGAGGAAAAATAATGAGTAAGGTAATTGAAAAAAAGGTCGACTTCATAATGACAATTGAAGTAAATAATGCAAATCCAAATGGAGATCCGCTTGCAGGCAACATGCCAAGAAGTGATTCTTATGGATATGGAGAAATTTCAGATGTTTGTATAAAAAGAAAGATTAGAAATAGAATGCAAGATAAAGGATACAACATCTTTGTAAAGAGCAATGAAAAGTCAGATGACGGATTTACATCACTTGAAAAAAGATATAGCAGCGTTGTAGATAAAAAAGCAACAGATGAAGAAGCATATAATTTATGCTGTGGAACTTGGCTTGATGTTAGAAGCTTTGGACAAGTAATAACATATGACAAGAAAGCTGTCGGCATAAGAGGACCAGTTAGTATATCCATCGCTAAATCGCTTGAGCCTATAGATATTACAACTATGCAGATTACAAAGAGCGTTAACAGCATGGAAAAAGAAGGTGGCGGCAAATCCTCCGATACAATGGGCTCAAAACATTATGTTAATCATGCTATATATGTTGTTAATGGAGCGGTAAATGTAAATTTTGCAAAGAAGAACAAATTTACAGATGACGATTTAGCTGTACTAAAAGAATGTTTACAAGAACTTTTTATAAATGATTCATCATCAGCTAGACCAGATGGATCAATGATGGTTAGAGATATATTCTGGTTTGTTCACGATTGTGAAATAGGAAATGTATCAAGCGGTAAAATAAAAGAACTACTTGAATTTGACAAACCAGAGATAGATAGTCAAGATTATAAATCCTACAATATTAGACTAAATGAAGAAAAATTAAAAGAATATGAGGGAAAAGGCCTAAAAGTAGAATATTTAACAGGTATATAAATTAGATATATGGATGAAGAAGACTATTTAAGCTTAAGTAGAATACAGCACTTCACATTTTGCAAGAGGCAGTGGGCTCTTCTAGAGCTAGAACAAATTTGGTTTGAAAATAAAGATACAACACTTGGCAAACTTATACATGAAAACGTGGATGATCCATATTTTTTTGAAAAAAGAAAAGACAGAATATATGAAAGATCCTTACGTGTTAAGTCAGACGAACTAAAGATAGTTGGTGTCTGTGACCTGGTTATATATGAGAAAAATGAGAACGGAGTAGAAATAGAAAACTACAATGGATTGTGGCTACCTTATGTAGTTGAATATAAAAAAGGTAGAGCAAAAAAGACAAAGGCAGATATCTATCAACTAGTTGCGGAAATAATGTGTTTAGAAGAAATGCATAATATTAAACTAAAAAAGTCAGCACTTTACTATAAAAGCCCAAATAAAAGGTTAGAAATAGAAATTACAGATGAATTAAGGCAAGAAGTAAGAGATATAGTATCACAAATGTATGAGATATTTACTCAAAACAAGATTCCTAGAGCAAGTAAAAACATCAACTGTAAAAATTGTTCCTTAGTTGACTACTGCATGCCAAAACTTACAAAAAAGAAAAAAAGCGTTATAAATTATATCGATAGGATAGTGATGGAAGAATGAGAAAGCTGTTAAATACATTATATATTACAAATGAAAATATCTATTTAGCGAAAGATGGAAGCAATATAGTAGTTAAAGATGAAGCCAATGGCAAAGTCTTCCAATCACCAATACAAAACTTTGAAAACATAGTTTGCTTCAATTACGTCGGAGCAAGCCCTAAACTGTTAGAAATGTGTATGAAAAATAACGTCGGTATTAGTTTTTTAACACCAGGAGGATATTTTTGTGCAAGAGTCTCAGGAAAGATCAATGGAAATGTATTACTAAGAAAAGAACAGTTTAGAATTTCGGAAAATGACGAGAGGTCGCTTTCATACGCAAAGTCATTCGTGGTAGGAAAACTGTATAATTCAATAAAAGTACTAGATAGATACCTTAGAGATTATAAAGATACAATATATAAAGAAGAAGTAGAGGAATCCATAAGCAAGTTAAAGGAAAGCAAAATAAATGCATTTAATGCAAAAGACTATACAGAACTCTTGGGTATAGAAGGAGATGCAGCACGGGAATACTTTAAAAATTTTGATTACCTTATATTAAACAGCAAAGAGTACTTTAAGTTTACAGATAGAAACAGAAGGCCACCAAAAGATCCCGTAAATGCAATGCTGTCGTTTTCATATGGAATGCTTAGAGTGTTAGTACAAAACGCATTAGAAACAGTAGGCCTTGATCCATATGTTGGTTTTTACCATAAAGATAGACCTGGAAGGCAATCATTAGCACTTGATCTATCAGAAGAGATGAGAGCATATATGGCAGATAGATTTGTACTAAGCTTAATAAATAAATTCCAAATTGAAGAGAGAGATTTTATTGCAAAAGATAATGGTTCATATGAATTTACAGAAAATGGAAAGAAAAAATATTTAGACATATGGAATAAACGTTTGCAAGATGAGATTACACACCCATTTCTAGAAGAAAAAATCGAGATTGGATTATTGCCATATGTACAAGCTATGCTTCTAGCAAGGACGATTAGAGGAGACCTTGAGGCATATCCTCCATTTATAATAAATTAGTGCGAACCTCATATGAACATGAAAATTCAAGAGGATTCGCAGAAAAAAATGCTTAAAATTAAGCAAAAAATGTGTATATAATGAAAATTATGTGTGCATAAACACTAGATGTGCAACAAGAACATAGATCTTTAGCACATCTAGCTGTCGCACCCTTCATGGGTGCGTGGATTGAAATCCTTGTCTTGCTTCGTCCGTCTTAAATTCAATTCGTGTCGCACCCTTCATGGGTGCGTGGATTGAAATCTACAATAAAAGCAATTCCGCTACCTGCCGTAACGGTCGCACCCTTCATGGGTGCGTGGATTGAAATCCAACTGTCGTAGGCTCTAAAGCCTGCGGTTATAGTGTCGCACCCTTCATGGGTGCGTGGATTGAAATTTTAGTGTCAGTAGTTATTTCTGCTTGGTCAGGATGTCGCACCCTTCATGGGTGCGTGGATTGAAATCATTCTCTTTTCCCTCTCCCTTTCTCCTATTAACAGTCGCACCCTTCATGGGTGCGTGGATTGAAATATTAGATTTAATCGTGAATAATCGTGAGAATTAAATGTCGCACCCTTCATGGGTGCGTGGATTGAAATTTTTATGATGTGATCTAATTCATTTAAGAATAAGTCGCACCCTTCATGGGTGCGTGGATTGAAATTTTTCGCCTGCTGCTTTAAAGCCGTCTCCAACTTTGTGTCGCACCCTTCATGGGTGCGTGGATTGAAATCAAATTGAAGGAGACGAGTCACCAACAGTTTACCAGTCGCACCCTTCATGGGTGCGTGGATTGAAATCAATAAAACAAGGCGTAAATAGCATAGGTTTTAAGTCGCACCCTTCATGGGTGCGTGGATTGAAATCAAGCGAATTAAAATCTCTAAAGCGTTGGGGTGTTTAGTCGCACCCTTCATGGGTGCGTGGATTGAAATCCTCATCTCCTACAAGATAAAACACGCCTTCATCTTCGTCGCACCCTTCATGGGTGCGTGGATTGAAATAACAAACAGGCCACGTAAACTGTAATGTTATGATGTCGCACCCTTCATGGGTGCGTGGATTGAAATATCTCAAGCTTGTAGTCCTCAGTCTCTCTCTTGCAGTCGCACCCTTCATGGGTGCGTGGATTGAAATTTCCGGAAGCCTTCCGTCTTTCATCAATACCCTTACGTCGCACCCTTCATGGGTGCGTGGATTGAAATAAAAGCTTGTAATTCATATATCCACCCCCTTTTTTAATGTCGCACCCTTCATGGGTGCGTGGATTGAAATTTTAACATCTCCATTGACCCAATTATCATCTGTTGTCGCACCCTTCATGGGTGCGTGGATTGAAATATTTTTTTACCTCCTACATTTTACCTAATAAAAAGTGGTCGCACCCTTCATGGGTGCGTGGATTGAAATACGGTAAACTGTTGGTGACTCGTCTCCTTCAATTTGGTCGCACCCTTCATGGGTGCGTGGATTGAAATACTTGTTATTTTTTCATAAAGTAAAGTATATTGTTTGTCGCACCCTTCATGGGTGCGTGGATTGAAATATAGCATAAGAGACTCTCGTGTGGAGTCTCTTTTCGTCGCACCCTTCATGGGTGCGTGGATTGAAATTTTGTCTTTGCCCTATAAAATAAGATAAAGATTAGTCGCACCCTTCATGGGTGCGTGGATTGAAATTTGCCATGCTCTATTGATACAACCTTTACATCAATGTCGCACCCTTCATGGGTGCGTGGATTGAAATAGCTGCCCCTGCTACTGTTACTGTATGACCTATAGGAGGTCGCACCCTTCATGGGTGCGTGGATTGAAATATTTCCCCACGACCCACTAACGCCAAACGATGGATTGTCGCACCCTTCATGGGTGCGTGGATTGAAATAATACTTGCTACTTGACCATAACGAAAGCCTTCGTCGCACCCTTCATGGGTGCGTGGATTGAAATTACGAAATGAGGGATAAAAATTATGTCGTTTCTCGCGTCGCACCCTTCATGGGTGCGTGGATTGAAATCTGACAAGATGACGAGCAAGCCAAAGTTTGAGATGGTCGCACCCTACATGGGTGCGTGGATTGAAATTTGCGTTTATAAGCACTCTTAGCATTGACTCTTTATGTCGCACCCTACATGGGTGCGTGGATTGAAATATGTTTTTGATTTGTTCTTGTTTTGTCATAATATAAGTCGCACCCTTCATGGGTGCGTGGATTGAAATTTTGTAACCTGGATTATAGGTAGGAATAGTGAATTATCGTCGCACCCTTCATGGGTGCGTGGATTGAAATATTTTATCTTTATCTCTCTAAGCGCCGCATCCCAGTCGCACCCTTCATGGGTGCGTGGATTGAAATAGCCTTGTAGAGCTTAGAGCCCTCAAGTATCCAATTAGTCGCACCCTTCATGGGGCGTGGATTGAAATTGGAGGCAGTCGTCGTCAAGCATACAGAAGTAGAGCGTCGCACCCTTCATGGGTGCGTGGATTGAAATAATGGCGCTATTAAATGTTATTTCAAATCTTAGATATAGTCGCACCCTTCATGGGTGCGTGGATTGAAATTCCGAATAAGTCAACATTTACTAATATGTTAAGCTGTCGCACCCTTCATGGGTGCGTGGATTGAAATTAGAGCAGGCGGACAAACTTAACAATTACGATAACGAGTCGCACCCTTCATGGGTGCGTGGATTGAAATTATAGATAAATTTAAGGCACTAGATAGAGAAGCGTCGCACCCTTCATGGGTGCGTGGATTGAAATCACGATAAACTACCGATAAAATGAGCAAATTAGACAGTCGCACCCTACATGGGTGCGTGGATTGAAATTATCATCTTACACTTCCTTTTGATCTAGCACGTTTAAGTCGCACCCTACATGGGTGCGTGGATTGAAATTGCCAGTGTGTGCAGTAAGCAGAAAAAGCCGTCGGTCGTCGCACCCTACATGGGTGCGTGGATTGAAATAATCAATCCTACCTACCCTTATTTCAGTTGTAACAGTCGCACCCTACATGGGTGCGTGGATTGAAATTTGTTTCTAGCCAAGCGTTTACGTCGCCGTAAGGTCGGTCGCACCCTACATGGGTGCGTGGATTGAAATATTTTTAAAACACTCCTTAATTAATGTATACAAAAGGTCGCACCCTACATGGGTGCGTGGATTGAAATCTGGTGCATACATCAACTTTGTTTCACTTGCGGTGTCGCACCCTACATGGGTGCGTGGATTGAAATTGTAGTTATATGTCCTCTAACATGGCTTGAAGAGATGTCGCACCCTACATGGGTGCGTGGATTGAAATAAACTTATGCCAGATCAGAAGTTTTACGCAGCTTTAATGTCGCACCCTACATGGGTGCGTGGATTGAAATATCAGTCCACAGCCCAAAGCCTGCGAAGTCTCTTTTGTCGCACCCTACATGGGTGCGTGGATTGAAATACTGTTGAGTCAGAGTTTGCGCCAATCATAAACTGTCGCACCCTACATGGGTGCGTGGATTGAAATAATCAAGCTACAACGAAGACCAATGGATAAGTTACTGTCGCACCCTACATGGGTGCGTGGATTGAAATAAATCATATTGGAGGAATAGCAACCACTTCTGCTTGTCGCACCCTACATGGGTGCGTGGATTGAAATAAAACACTCCGCCGCATCTAGATTAAGTTGCGCCGTCGCACCCTACATGGGTGCGTGGATTGAAATGTTGCATTGCCGATAGTGACTCTAATCTCTAAGACTGTCGCACCCTACATGGGTGCGTGGATTGAAATTCCATGATCGTCAAGCTCTTCGCCATCGGCTAAAGGGTCGCACCCTACATGGGTGCGTGGATTGAAATGATACTGATGGAACAGGAACTATATCAACTACAGCTGTCGCACCCTACATGGGTGCGTGGATTGAAATCTAACTGGGCTATTCTGCATATTAGTCGTTCAGTGTCGTCGCACCCTACATGGGTGCGTGGATTGAAATCTAACTGGGCTATTCTGCATATTAGTCGTTCAGTGTGTCGCACCCTACATGGGTGCGTGGATTGAAATTATATTTTTGCATTAAAAAAGCACGACTAACGCGTGGTCGCACCCTACATGGGTGCGTGGATTGAAATTCCATTGGCAAACTGTTTTTCCACATCAGCCTGTGGTCGCACCCTACATGGGTGCGTGGATTGAAATTAAGTCTCTTAGCCCTCATCAATGTTATTAATTCGTCGCACCCTACATGGGTGCGTGGATTGAAATTCCTAATATTTTAACTCTTAAATATCCAGCCCTCTTAGTCGCACCCTACATGGGTGCGTGGATTGAAATCACCTTGAACGAATCCATTATCCCTATCATAATGTCGCACCCTACATGGGTGCGTGGATTGAAATAAACTCGTCATTGTTGACAATACCAATATCAACTGGTCGCACCCTACATGGGTGCGTGGATTGAAATTAAGCGTTTGTATTATCGTGCCAAATCTTTTATTGTCGCACCCTACATGGGTGCGTGGATTGAAATTAGTGCATATCTCATCGCGTCCATCAAGTGATTGAAGTCGTCGCACCCTACATGGGTGCGTGGATTGAAATAACAAGCAGGTTTGGACTCATCAAAAGTGCTAGGCTGTCGCACCCTACATGGGTGCGTGGATTGAAATTGCTTGTACTTGGTTGTAGTTATATCCTGCGGCTTTTGTCGCACCCTACATGGGTGCGTGGATTGAAATTCAAACGCTTTCTTGTGCTCGTCATCTTTAAAAAAGTCGCACCCTACATGGGTGCGTGGATTGAAATAGCAAACTTTTTCTGTCCTTTTACAGCCTTAGTCCAGTCGCACCCTACATGGGTGCGTGGATTGAAATTTGTACTTGTCGCCGTCTCTCATGACTGGTGCGCCGGTCGCACCCTACATGGGTGCGTGGATTGAAATTTTACATAGTGCTTTTAGTAGGTCAATCTCTTTTAAGTCGCACCCTACATGGGTGCGTGGATTGAAATATATATGTTTTTAAATATATCTCCGATGTGTCTGTCGCACCCTTCATGGGTGCGTGGATTGAAATAAAGCCATCTACAGCTAACGCATATAAGACACCATTATGTCGCACCCTTCATGGGTGCGTGGATTGAAATTTTTACATAAAAAAGGAGTGAGATCAATTAAATTTTGTCGCACCCTTCATGGGTGCGTGGATTGAAATTTTCTGGAGTGACCGTCCTGTTGGTTGATTTCACGTCGCACCCTTCATGGGTGCGTGGATTGAAATAGCCCCTTTGATGTTAATGATGTTGCGCGAGTCCTGAGTCGCACCCTACATGGGTGCGTGGATTGAAATTCTTAAAGCTTGTAGTTCTTCTTCAGCCGCTTGTGTCGCACCCTACATGGGTGCGTGGATTGAAATTTGTCTTGTCATTTTTAATACCTCCTAAATTTTTCTGTCGCACCCTACATGGGTGCGTGGATTGAAATTTAGACTGTGAATATATATCACTAAATGATGAGAAAAGTCGCACCCTACATGGGTGCGTGGATTGAAATTCATCAGTAACTTCTCTGACAATTTTTCCATAAGCGTCGCACCCTACATGGGTGCGTGGATTGAAATAAGTGCTATAAACTCTTCACCTAATGTTGAGCCTAGGTCGCACCCTACATGGGTGCGTGGATTGAAATTCTGCAAAGAGGGAGATGGCAAACGCTATTCTTGGTCGCACCCTTCATGGGTGCGTGGATTGAAATACAAAGATGGTTACTATGATGTTGAGGACGATGGCGTCGCACCCTACATGGGTGCGTGGATTGAAATAAACCATACACGAGGTCTATCTAACTCTGTGTCAGTCGCACCCTACATGGGTGCGTGGATTGAAATAGATAAGTTAGTATCAGACAAAGCTGCTTTAGCGTCGCACCCTACATGGGTGCGTGGATTGAAATATGAGGGCAATTAAATAGGGAAGAGATGTTATAGGGGAGATTTGCTACCTACGAGTGCAATTTATAGAAAGGACGATATGATTGAAAATAAAAAAAACAATAGGAAGTTTTGAAGCTGGTGGAATATTATGCGAATTAGAGGATGGAAGATTTGCGTTTGTCAATATAGATGCTATCGATGAGAAAGATAGAAGGATAAGAAAGGCGACCATATCTTATACAGATTATACTTTCACGAGAGGAAAGGAAATTGATAGAAATATCCCTGAAGTGGAGATTGAGAAGGCGGCAAAAATTCTTGAAGACCCTAATTCAAACATATTAGAGTTAGATGATGAGGATTTTAAGAAAGTTATAGATGAGTATAGAAAAGATAAGGATGATGTGAATAATCGCGAGAGTCGTGCCCCTCATTAGCGCGTGGAATGATGAATAAAGCTAAAGGTGTGTGATTTATTTGTGAAAATTAAGTTTATAGGTATAAGTGATCCAGTTTATATGATTAATGGCAAAATATATGATGTAATTAGTATTGAGAATGGCTGGTATCGAATCATTGATGAAGAAGGGGAAGATTATTTATATCCTCCTGAATTATTTGAAGTAGTAAGTGATGAAAATAATTTAGACAAAGTTTTATTAGAATATAGCGAAAAGTTTAATGATAACTTTCCTGTATTCATTGTTAGAGACTTGAGTGCTGAAGAGATTATAGAATTAGCACAAGAAGCGATTGAAAGCAACACACCTTATCTGCCAGAAATAAAAGAAGGTGCGATATATTAATAAATCTTCAATACTTTATATAAGTCATTTTGGGTATATATCAAATAAGGAGTTGATTCATATGAGAAAAAACATGGGTGTTAAATCGTTTTTCGTGCCACTTCCTGTCATGGTTGTAGGAACATACAATGAGGACGGCTCTGCGAATGCTATGAACGCGGCGTATGGCACTTTGGGTGACTTTACTAAGGTCTCTTTATATATTGGCAAGGGCAAGAGAACTATAATCAACGCTGTGCGTGAGAAGGCGTTTACTGTGTCGTTTGCTGATGAGGCTCACATGGTTGATGCGGACTATATCGGCATGGTAAGTGGCAACAAGGTGCAAGACAAGCTAGCGAAGACTTCTTTTGAAACTACTAAGTCTGAGTTTGTGAACGCGCCTGTCATCACTAATCTACCTATGACTATTGAGTGCGAGCTTATTAAGTATGATGAGAGAAGCGAGAACCTTATCGGTGAGATCAAGAACATCTCTGTAGGTGAGGAGTATATCAATGCGGATGGCAGTATCGACACTGAGAAGATGAAGCTTATCTTCTACAATGCATGTGAAAATTCTTACAATTTGCTTGGTGCTAAGCTTGCGAAGGCTTATGATGTTGGCAGTAAACTTATGTAATGGGAGGGCAATATGATTCTTATTGGATACAAAAAATGCACTACTTGCAAGGGTATTGAGAAGATGCTTGATGAGAAGGGCATCAAGTACTCTTACAGGGAGATTGACAAGGATGTTCCTACTGTGAAGGAGCTTAAGGCGTGGCACAAGGCGTCGGGTCTTGACATTAAGCGTTTCTTCAACACTTCGGGTCTTGTTTATAGGGACATGAACCTTAAGGACAAGCTGTCTGATATGAGTGATGACGAAAAATACAAGCTTTTATCTTCTAATGGCATGCTTGTGAAGAGACCTATGCTTCTTAAGGACGATGGTTCTTTTGTAGCTGTTGGTCCTGATGTGAAAAAATACTTAGCATAAGACAATAAAAAGCGGACTGAGATGAACTTAGTCCGCTTTTCGTATGCTTATTTAATTATTTCTAGATCGATTTTTGCCTTTAAGACGCGCAAAACGTGTTCGTCTATGTCTTTTCCTTTGATCTCGCCACTTGCCACAGCCATTTTTATGGCTTTGATGTCATTAAGAAAGTCTGTGGAGCAAAGTATATCGGCGCCTGCTTTAAGTGCAAGCACTGCAGCGTTCTTCTTGCCTACGAATTTTTTAATGCCTTGCATTGCTAGGTCATCTGTGATGATGACGCCTTTAAAGCCGAGCTGATCTCTTAGTATCTTATGAACAGCTGGGGATATGGATGCGGGCGCACTCTTATCCATGGCTTCTACTATGTTGTGTGAGACGAGCACCATGCTAGCTTTGGCTTCTATGCCTGCCTTGAATGGCACAAGGTCTTCTTTTTCGAATTTTTCGAGTGGTCTCTTGTCATGAACAAGCTCTGTGTGCGTATCTTTGTTGTTGCCATAGCCTGGGAAGTGCTTCAAAACGCTGCCTACGCGTGCTTCGTTCATCACCTCTACAACGCTCTTTACATAGTCTGCGGTTTCAGCTGGGCTCTTGGCAAAGCTTCTCTTGTATATAAAGTCATTTTTATTCATACTAATATCTGCGACTGGCGCAAAATTTAGATTGATGCCAACGCTTTTTAGTAGCTCTGACTTTTCTTTCGCATCTTTTTTGATCCTCCCCATACCGCCATGCTTATATAGATACTGCGGTGAGGCAAATGGAGCCTTTCTAAAATTTTTGTTCGTGCTCACGCGATTAACTGTGCCGCCTTCTTCGTCAACAGCTATAAACATAGCGATTTTCGAAGCGTTTTGGCACTCTTGTATATTTTTTACTACGCTGTCTTTGGTTTTGCCTTTAAAGTCTCTTCCGAATAAGATATAGCCGCCTAAATTATATTTTTTTGCAAGTGTCGCGGCGTCCTTTTCGGGGCAGCGCGCGATAAAGAGCTGACCAATCTTTTCATCGAGACTCATCTTTTCAAGTAGTAATTGCTCTTTTGTCTTCTCTGAGAGTTTTTTCACTTCTACAGGTTTTGCCTCTTCATTCACTTTCGCCTTGTCTATGGTCTTTGCTTCCTTATCAACGTTTGCAGCATCTTTCATCTTGCATGCCATAAGGACAGCCACAGCCATAATAAAGGTCATAAATATTAAAATTTTCTTTTTCATTTTACATTCCTTACTAGTATCGCCTTGATATTCACGCCTTGTGAGCGCCACTTTGTCTCGTACTCACTGATGAAGTCGTCTTTGAACTCATCTACATTCAAGTCATCTGTCTTAAATATTATCTCGAAGCCTTCGCTCTCGAAGTACTTAAGTGATGCTTCGTATAGACCCATATCGTCGGTCTTGAGTCTTATAGTGCCGCCACTTTTAAGTATCTTCTTATACATCTTTAACTGATCAGGGTATGTGAGCCTTCTTTTGTGCTGTCTGTTCTTAGGCCATGGGTTAGGGAAGTTGATGTAAATTTCTTCTACCTCGCTCTCGGCAAAGTACTCGTCTATGTTTCTAATGTCTGCAAGCACTAGCCTTACGTTAGAAGCATCTTCTTCTTCGAGCATGCGCTTTGCATATACAAGGCAGCCTTCCTCCATGTCGATGCCGACGAAGTTCTTGCGTTTGAATGTATTCTTAAGGTAGTTTATGAAGCTACCCATACCTGAGCCAAGCTCTAGGTAGATGGGACCCGCATTGTTAAAGTCTTCGTTCCACTTGCCCTTATTCTCCATAGGTCTATATCTAAAGATGGGGCTCTCTTTAAGTTCAGGAAGCGCCCACCACTTCTTTCTCATTCTCATTTTATCACCAAGACAAGTTTAGCATATGATGGTCAAAATTGCAAGTTTGTGATATAATTATCTCATAAAGGAGGTAGTCATATGTTAGCTCTTATAAGTGGTGCTTCGCGTGGCATAGGCAGGGCCATGGCCATTGAATTTGCGAAGAAAGGCTACGACGTTCTTATTAATTTTAACGAGCATATAGATGAAGCGGCGATCACATTAGACGAGGTGAATAAGTACTCAAAGGGTTTTATCTATGGTGCAGATGTTTCTAATTATGAAGATGTTTGCCAAATGAAAGAAGAAATTTTTAAAAGATATAAAAAGGTGGACGTCCTTGTGAATAATGCAGGGGTAGCACTAACAAAGCTTGTGCAAGATACGAGCGAAGAGGAGTACGATAAGGTTTTTGATACTAACATGAAGGGCTGCTTCAACATGACTAAGGCCTTCGTTAAACACATGATTCACGAGGGCAGTGGCAGTATCATTAACGTTACTAGCATGTGGGGCGAGACAGGTGCTGCGATGGAGACTGTATATAGCGCATCTAAAGGAGCTGTCATAGCCTTTACTAAGGCAGTTGCAAAAGAGGTGGCACCATCGGGTGTGAGAGTCAACGCCATAAGTTTAGGCTGCATAGCAACGGATATGATGAAGGCGTATTCAGAGGCTGAACTAGATATGCTTCGTGATGAAACGCCTCTTGAGGCCATAGGCTCAGCAGAGGACGCAGCGAAAGCGGCAGTCTTCTTGGCATCGGATGACGCAAAGTTCATCACAGGCGAAGTCCTTCGTGTCAATGGCGGCTTCTATATATAAGTAAAATATCTATTATGAGCAAAAAAAGAAGATAGGGACTATAAAGTCTCTATCTTTTTTGATATGCTAGGAATCATTTGTTTCTTTCTTGAAAGCAGTCCATCGACTGTAAACTCATTATCCACAAGCTCTTTATCGAAGGCTTGTGCGATATTTTCTTTGTACGAGCCTTGCACTAAAACTAGTGAGTACTCCTTAAGTATGTCAGTTATCATCAGTACGAAGCTGTCTTCTTGATTCTTGTCTATGGTCTCTCTCATTAGAGTAAGTAAGTCGTCCTTTCTCTTTTTCACTTCATCCATATCCATGGTCATGACTTGAGCAACGCGTATCTTTTGCTTTGCAATCTTAAATGTCTTCACGTCCATCTTTAAGAGGTCTTCACTTGCAACATCCTTGATACTTGCCGCTTCTGTAAACATCTCTATGGCGTAGCGATCAGGGTCTACTCCGGCTATAGGTGCAAGCAGCTCTATCATCTTCGCGTCTGTCTTAGTGCTTGTTGGTGACTTAAGTAGAAGCGTATCTGAGATGATGGCTGAGATCAAAAGCCCAGCTATGTCCTTAGGGATGGCAACGCCATTTTCAATAAACATCTTTGTAATGATGGTAGCCGTCGAGCCTAGTGGTTCGTTCCTAAAGTATAGTGGAAGTTTTGTCTCAACATTTGCGACTCTATGGTGGTCAATGATTTCAAGTATCTCTGCTTCTTCTATGTCGTCGACTGACTGTGTTCTTTCGTTGTGATCGACTAAGATGATGTTCTTTTTCTTGTCGCTTAGTAAGTGGTAGCGGCTAACTGTGTTTATGACATTGCCTTCATTATCAAGGACAGGGAAGCAGCGGAATCTGTTCTTGTTCATCTCAGCCTTAACATCTGAAACGAAGTCTTGTATGTGGAAGGTCTTGATGCCTTCCTTTGTCATCGCGTAGGAAACAGGCACGCTTAGAGGTAGAACTCTTGATGCCATAAAGGAGTCGTACTCAGTAGAGACGATGCTTATGCCTTTTTCCTTTGCAAGACACAAAATTTTCTCACTTACATCGAAGCCACCAGCGACTATTAGGCAAGAGACGTTTCTTTTGATTGCGTCCTCTTGTGCGTCCTCTCTGTCACCAAGTATCACGACATCGTCTTCTTCGATTCTGTTTTCAATCATCTTTGGGTCCATAGCGTAGATCGCCATGCGGCCAAGTGGCTTTCTATATCCGTCGTTTATGACAGTAGCTTTAAGCACGTCTACAACATTTTTAAATGGAGTATCGGCCTTACTAAGCACTCTATCGTCAAAGATGTCTGTGTATACCTCTGTGATGTCTTTAAGGCCTATGATGCCCTTCATCTTTTTCTTCTTGCCAACGACTACAAGCACGTAGGCGTTTTTCTCACGCAAAAGACCAATCGCTTCATATAGTGAGGCATCTTCATCTATAAGCACAGCCTTATCAAGATCAACATCCTTTAGCTTAAGCTTCATAGTTGTTAGTAGCTTTGGCTCTTCTACACCAAAATATTTTAAAACGAATTTTGTCTCTTTACTAAGCTCGCCTAGTCTAACAGGCCTTGCATCATACTTGTCAAGACTATTGACAAGGTAGGCGTATGATATCGCACTCGCAATGGAGTCCGTGTCGGGCACCTTGTGACCTGATACATATACTTTTTTATTCATTAAATCACCTTCCATATTTATATTCATATACTATAACACATTTAAAAGAAAAAATAAAGGATTTGATGAATTAATTAAAAAATACTTGAAAAATCATTTCGCTTGTAGTAAAATTTAATGATATACATAAAGAAAAGAGGTCACGTTTTTGAAGTCTTATGAGATAAATATGACGGAGGGTAAACTGCTTCCGAAGTTAATAAAATTTGCTATACCACTTATGCTATCGTCTACTTTGCAGCTCTTCTTTAACGCAGCTGACGTTATAGTTGTTGGACGCTATGCAGGGGACGAAGCACTTGCTGCGGTAGGAGCGACTGGCCCACTTATTAACCTTATAATCAATCTCTTCATCGGTATATCGATAGGAGCAAGCGTATTGATGGGTCAGGCTATAGGCAGAGGATCTTATGACGATGGACAAGAAACACTACATACGGCGATGCTCTCTGGGTTACTCGGTGGCTTTATCATGATATTGGTAGGCTACTTCTCGGCAAGACCTATGCTCGAACTTATACAGACACCAGATGAGGTTATAGATCTTGCGACATTATATATGCGCATCTACTTCATGGGTATGCCAGGCTTTATGCTATACAACTTCGGCGCATCCATACTAAGAGCGGCAGGTGACACTAAAAGGCCGCTATACTACTTAGCCATCTCAGGCGTGATGAACATAGCACTGAACCTATACTTCGTTTTAGTATTAAAGATGACGGTAGATGGTGTTGCTCTTGCAACTATCATATCCGAGGCTTTCTCAGCCATGCTTATAGTTTTGTGTTTAATGAAGAGCGACGGCTACCTAAATCTAAAGCTAAACAAATTAAAGATAAACTGGACAAAGTTTGCAGATATGCTTAGGATAGGTCTGCCATCAGGCTTTACAGGAGCGATGTTTAGTATATCAAACGTGCTTATACAGTCCTCAATCAACTCCTTTGGTAAGCTTGTAGTTGCAGCGAACACTGCAGCAGGTAACATCGAAGGCTTCGTCTTTATGGCGATGGATGCCATATACCAAGCTGCTCTTGCCTTCGCTTCGCAAAATATGGGAGCCAGAAAGCTTGACAGAGTTGATGAGATACTTAAGAAGACCATAGTCATGGTGTCAGCCGTTGGACTTGTCTTAGGTGTTGGCTCCTTCCTTGCAGGAAATTTTCTTCTTGGACTATATACACAGAACCCAGAAGTTGTTAAGATTGCCATGCTAAGGCTGGGAGTTATATCGACAACCTACCTTATCTGCGGCATCATGGACGTCTACTCAGGGGTCATTCGTGCTATGGGCTACTCACTAACACCTATGATCATAGCCATCGTTTGCATATGCGGCTTCAGAGTATTTTGGATACTAAGTATATTCCAAAAGTATCATGAGCAATGGGTTTTATACATTTCGTATCCATTGTCCTGGTTATTGACAACTATAGTCTACATCTTCACATATATGGTAGTGAGAAAAAAGGTTGCAGAACGATTTGCAATCGAAGAATTGAAAGAATTAGAAAATATTTAAAAAGTCCTTGACAAAGATTTGATTACTATATATAATATGAAGTGAACTTAATAAGTCTCATAAAGAGTGACGGAGGGACTAGGCCCTGTGAAGTCCGGCAACCTGCGAGCAAGGTGCCAAATCCTACAGCAAAGCTGAAAGATGAGAAGAACGAACCTTCAGCTATGAAGGTTTTTTTATTGTTTTATAGGAGGAAGATTATGTATAAAAAACTATTTACATCTGAGTCTGTTACAGAAGGTCATCCTGACAAGGTCTGCGACCAAATATCAGATGCATTACTAGATGCGATACTAGAGAAAGACCCAGAAGCAAGATGCGCAATCGAAACTACTGCATCAACTGGCTACGTTTTAGTATCAGGACAGATAACAACAAACTGCTATGTTGACATGCAAGCTGTTGTTAGAAGAGTTATAGCTGACATAGGTTATACAAGAGGAAAGTTTGGCTTCGATGCAGAGAACTGTGCAGTCCTTGTATCAATCGAAGAGCAATCTAAGGACATAGCTCTAGGCGTTGACAAGGCGCTTGAGACTAAGGAGCATTCAAAGGATAAGTACGACCTAATAGGTGCAGGCGACCAAGGTATGATGTTTGGTTATGCATGCAACGAAACTAAGGAGTATATGCCACTTGCCATCTACCTAGCACATAAATTATCAAGAAGACTAGCAGAAGTTCGTAAGGACGGTACACTAAGCTATCTAAGACCAGACGGCAAGACACAAGTAACTGTTGAGTACGACAATGGTAAGCCAAAGAGAGTTCACACTATAGTTGTTTCAACACAACACAAGGAAGGCGTTAGTCTTGAGAAGATTAAAAAGGACATCATAGAGAATGTTATAAAGCCAGTTGTTGATCCAAAGCTAATGGACGACGAGACTATCATCTACGTGAACCCAACAGGCCGCTTCGTTATAGGTGGACCAAAGGGCGACACAGGACTTACAGGTAGAAAGATTATCGTTGACACATATGGCGGCTACTGCAGACACGGCGGAGGAGCCTTCTCAGGTAAGGACGCAACAAAGGTAGATAGATCTGCATCATACGCAGTAAGACACGTTGCTAAGAACCTAGTTGCAGCAGGACTATGCGATAGATGCGAAATACAAGTAAGCTACGCGATAGGTGTTGCAAAGCCAATATCAGTTAACGTTGATACATTCGGTACAGCGAAGCTTGATGAGGCAAAGATACTAGAGATTGTTGAAAAAGTCTTCGACCTACGTCCAGCCTTCATCATCGACTACTACGATTTAAGAAGACCAATCTTCCACAAGATTAGTAACTACGGACACTTCGGCCGTGATGATATAGAGCTTCCTTGGGAAAGACTTGAAAAAGTTGATGAGATTAAGGCACTTTTAAAAGAATACAAATAAAAAAGATAGTATAAAAAGATAGAACTATGAGCACTGCGCCCATAGTTCTTTTTTTTATGCAAGTAAAGAGCTAATATATAGTAAGCGTCTCACTATATAAGGAGGCTCCTACTATATAGCTTAGCTGCTACTATATAGGGAGCCTCCTACTATATAGCTCGCCTCTAATTATATAAGTAGCCTCCTACTATATAGCTCGCAAACCATACTTAGCAAAAAATTTAAAGGCGCTAAGCACTTTATGGCAAATAAAAAAGCAGCCTTTAGGGCTGCCGTGCTTAGTGTGTCTCGTGAAACTTTATTAACTTTAATCTATCTTCAAGTTTACTTATAAGGCTGTCAATCTTGTAGTTGTCCGCGATTGAAAGTGTGCACTCTATCTCGGAGATCTCATCTATCGCATCATCTAAAATGTTTAGAGAAGAAATCTCTATGCCTTCTTCCTCGCAAATTTTTTCAAAGTCACTCTTTTGAAAGTTCTTGCCAGCAAAGCTCATGTAGTAGCTAGCTAAGTATCTTTTATTCAGGAACTCATCCATACCCTTTAGACTGATAAGAGTAATTAGACAGATGATAGTTGCGAAGATGGCACCCTTGTAGTAGCCTATACCAACAGCAAGACCATTAGCAGCGCAAAGCCATAGTGTTGCAGCAGTAGTTAGGCCCTTAACAACATCCTTCTTTTGAAGTATAGTGCCTGCGCCTAAAAAACCTATGCCACTTATGACTTGACCAGCAAATCTTGTAGCATCCCAAGAATTATTTCCGTAGAAAGCTTTGTAGCCATCGATAGATATAAGCATGATAAGGCAAGAAGCAACAGAGACTATGATGTGCGTCCTAAGACCTGCCGCTCTATGTTTCTTCTCACGTTCTACTCCAATTAATGAACCCAATAGAGCTGCAAGAAGAAGTCTTGTTAAAATTTGTAATGTGTTCATTAGTTCACCACCTTTTGCTTATTATAGCATATCTATATGTCAATAGTAAATATTTCGCAGCGCGAATTAAAAAATATTTTTAAAAATCGAAAAAAATGCTTGACATTAGACTTGACATATTATATAATTATAAATTGCATAATTAGGATTTAAAATGGGTTTTTATTCTCAAAATCTTAATTTAGGGTACGACATATAGTAGGTTATTTTTATAAGGGGTGAATATTTGGATGCTACATCCTGTTGAAAACGGAAAAAGAACTAGAATGAGTTATTCTAGAATAAAAGAAGCTTGCGAGATGCCAAATTTTATTGAGGTACAAACTGCATCGTTTGACTGGTTCTTAAAAGATGGTTTAAAGGAAGCTTTTGATGACATATCACCTATTGATGACAATGGTGGTAGCTTAGTATTGGAGTTTGTAAACTATACTATAGGAAAGGAACTAAAGTATACTGAAGAAGAGTCCAGAATAAAGGACACAAACTACAGTGCTCCTCTTAGAGCAAGGGTAAGACTTATAAACAAAGACACTGGAGAGGTTAAAGAGCAAGAAGTATTTATGGGAGATATACCTATCATGACTGATAAGGGTACTTTCATAATCAATGGTGGAGAGAGAGTTGTTGTTTCACAAGTCGTTCGTTCGCCAGGCTGCTACTACAAGAAGGAAATCAATAAGAACGGTGAGCTTGATTACAGCGCAACTATCATACCAAACCGTGGTGCTTGGCTTGAATTTGAAACAGACGCTACTGGTGCATTGTATGTAAAGATTGATAAGAACAGAAAAGTTATCATTACATCACTTCTTAGAGCTTTAGGCATAGTTTCTGATCTTGACATAGTTGAAACATTTGGAGAGACTAATGACTTATTAACTACTCTTGAAAAGGATACTGCAAAGACTCAAGACGAGGCTTTGATTGAGATCTACAAGAGACTTAGACCAGGCGAGCCAGAGGCTGTTGACAGTGCAAAATCACTACTTAATAATCTATTCTTCGACCCTAAGAGATACGACCTAGCTAAAGTCGGAAGATATAAGTTCAACAAGAAGTTGTCTATAGCAAGAAGGATAGAACATCACACTCTTGCCATGGACGCAGTTAACCCTATCACAGGTGAAATAATTTATGAAAAGGGAACTCTTCTTGATAGAAAGATGGCGCAAAAGATTGAAGACAACTTTGTCAATACCATAGATATAGTACTTGACAACGGTGAAGAAATCAGAGTTGTTGGTAACAACTTTGTTAAGCCTGAAGCTTTTGATACTAAGGTAAACTTTGAAGAGCTTGGACTTAAGGATAAGATCTATGCACCACTAATGCACGAGCTTATGGAAGAAGCTAAGGACGACGAAGAACTTACAAATTTAATCATAGAAAATATAAAGGAAATATATCCAAAGAGAATTGAAATTGACGACATAATAAGTGCTATTAACTATCAATTCAACTTGATGCGTGGCGTTGGTCAATTTGACAACATCGACCACCTAGGTAACAGACGTGTAAGAAGCGTTGGTGAACTTTTACAAAACCAATTCAGAATCGGTCTTTCAAGGATGGAGAGAGTTATTCGTGAAAGAATGACTACTCAAGATCCAGAAGCTGCAACTCCACAAAGTCTTATCAACATAAGACCAGTTGTTGCATCTTTGAAGGAATTCTTCGGTTCATCACAGCTTTCACAATTCATGGACCAAACTAACCCACTAAGCGAGCTTACTCACAAGAGAAGAATGTCTGCTTTAGGACCTGGCGGTCTTTCAAGAGATAGAGCAGGCTTTGAAGTAAGAGACATTCACAATTCGCAATACGCTAGAATGTGCCCAATTGAGACACCAGAAGGACCAAACATCGGTCTTATCACATCCTTAGCATCATTTGCAAGAATCAATGAATATGGTTTCATTGAGGCTCCTTATAGAAAGGTAGAAAAGGGTACAGGCAGAGTTACTGATGAGATTGAATACATCAGCGCAGATGTTGAAGACGAGTGCATCATAGCACAAGCAAATGAGCCGATAGACGAGAAAGGCTACTTCAAAAACGACATCATAGTTGCAAGAAGTAAGGCTGTAAACGATACTTTGATGGACATGTTCAAAAAAGAAGAAATTGATTACATGGACGTTTCACCTAGACAGATAGTTTCAGTTGGTACAGCGATGATACCATTCTTGGAAAACGACGACGCGAACCGTGCACTAATGGGTTCAAACATGCAAAGACAAGCAGTTCCACTACTTATGACAGAGGCACCTATCGTTGCAACTGGTATTGAGTACAAGGCTGCTAAGGATTCTGGCGTATGTGTTGTTGCAAAGAACGACGGCGTTGTTAAGAAGGTTGATGCAAAGAGCATCGTTATTGAAAATAAAGACAAGAACATTGATTCATATAAATTAATCAAATTTACAAGCTCTAACCAAGGCACTACTATTAACCAAAGACCTATAGTAAAGGCAGGCGAAAAGGTTAAGAAGGGCGATGTTATTGCAGACGGACCAAGCACTAACCTTGGTGAAATGTCACTAGGCAAGAACATCTTAGTAGCGTTTATGACTTGGGAAGGCTACAACTACGAAGACGCGATACTAATCAACGAAAGACTTGTTTATGAAGATGTACTAACATCTATACACATAGAAGAATACGAATCAGAGTCAAGAGATACTAAGCTTGGACCTGAAGAAATCACTAGAGACATACCAAACACTAGTGAAGAGCTACTAAAGAACCTTGACAAGGACGGCATCATAAGAATCGGTGCTGAGGTTAAGGCAGGCGACATCTTAGTTGGCAAGGTAACTCCTAAGGGAGAAAAGGACCTACCTGCTGAAGAGAGACTATTAAGAGCTATATTCGGAGAAAAGTCAAGAGAAGTAAGAGATACATCTCTTAAGGTACCTCATGGCGAGGCTGGTATCGTTGTAGATGTTAAAGAGTTTACAAGAGAGAATGCAGACGAGCTATCACCTGGCGTAAACAGGATGGTCAGAGTCTACATTGCTACAAAGAGAAAGATATCTGTAGGGGACAAGATGTGCGGTCGTCACGGTAACAAGGGCGTTATTTCAAGGATACTTCCTGAAGAAGACATGCCATACTTACCAGATGGTACTCCACTACAAATCCTACTAAACCCAATGGGTGTACCTTCTCGTATGAATCTTGGACAAGTACTAGAAGTGCACTTAGGTATGGCAGCTAAGAAGCTTGGTATGTATGTTTCAACACCAGTATTTGACGGTGCAAACGAAAACGATATACTTGAAGCACTTGATAAGGCAGGCTACCCTAAGAGCGGCAAGATTTACTTAAGAGACGGTAGAACAGGTAAGTTATTCGACAATCCAGTTACAGTTGGATACATGTATATGCTTAAGCTTCACCACTTAGTAGACGAAAAGATTCACGCAAGAAGCATCGGTCCTTACTCACTAGTTACACAACAACCACTTGGTGGTAAGGCACAATTCGGTGGACAAAGATTCGGAGAGATGGAAGTTTGGGCACTTGAAGGTTATGGTGCAAGCCACGTACTTCAAGAGATTTTAACTGTTAAGTCCGACGATATCAATGGCCGTGTTAAGACATACGAAGCAATCGTTAAAGGAAAGAACATTCCTGAACCAGGTATACCTGAATCATTCAAGGTATTAGTAAAGGAACTTCAAAGTTTACTTCTTGACGTTAAGGTTCTTGACCAAGATGACAATGAGATGGAACTTGATGACGAAGATGATTTCATGAACGAAAGAGAAATCATTGCCGGCGACTTCAAGAGCATGGACACTGATTACAAAGATGACGAAGACTTTGTTAACTTCTTTGATGAAGAATCATCTAAGGGCATAAACGACGAAGAAGATGCTAACGAAGATGTAGAAGGCGATGAAGACTTTGATGATGACATTGACGAAGATATAGATGAAAACTTAGACGATATAGAAGAGGAAGATTTGGACATGGACGACGATCTAGACATAGGTAGCGACATCGACGAGATTGATGAAGACCTAGACTTAGATGACGAAAGTTCTTTGTAGAGAGACAAGGAGGAAGGTAATTTGTTCGAATTAAATAAGTTTAACAGTATTCAAATAGGCCTTGCATCAAGCCAAGACATTAGAGCATGGTCTAAGGGAGAAGTTAAAAAACCAGAAACAATAAATTACAGAACATTAAAGCCAGAAGCAGAAGGCTTGTTCTGTGAAAAGATATTTGGACCTGTAAAAGACTGGACTTGTCACTGCGGTAAATACAACAAGATTAGATACAAAGGCATGATATGCGATAAGTGCGGAGTAGAGATTACAAGAGCAAAGGTAAGACGCGAGAGGATGGGACACATCGAGCTTGCAAGTCCATGTACACATATATGGTACCTTAAAGGAACACCTTCAAGGATAGCCATAGTACTTGATGTTTCACCAAAAGAGCTAGAGCACGTTGTATATTTTGCATCATATATAGTTATGGACCCAGGCAATACTGGCCTAAGATACAAACAAATCTTAAATGAACAAGAATATTCAGAAGCTGTAAAAGAATTTGGCTACGGCTCATTCGATGCAAGGATGGGTGCAGAAGCTATACTTGAGCTTTTGAAAGCGATAGACCTAGATAAAGAAGCACAAGAATTAAACGAAGAACTAGAAGGCGCATCCACACAAAAGAAGATAAAAGTTTTAAGAAAGCTTGAAACTATCGAATCATTCAGACAATCAGGCAACAGACCTGAGTGGATGGTTATCGAAGCACTTCCAGTTATACCACCAGACTTAAGACCTATGGTTCAACTAGATGGCGGTAGATTTGCGACAAGCGACTTAAACGATTTATATAGAAGAGTTATCAACAGAAACAACAGACTTAGAAGACTTCTTGAACTATCAGCACCAGAAATCATTACAAGAAACGAAAAGAGAATGCTTCAAGAAGCTGTTGACGCGCTAATTGATAACGGCAGACGCGGAAGAGCAGTAACAGGTCCTGGCAACAGACCACTTAAGTCTCTATCCGACATGATAAAGGGTAAGCAAGGTAGATTTAGACAAAACTTACTAGGTAAGAGAGTTGACTACTCAGGTAGATCTGTAATTGTTGTAGGACCAAAGCTTAAGTTCTACCAATGCGGTCTTCCTAAGATGATGGCGCTAGAACTATTCAAGCCATTTGTTATGAGAAGACTTGTTGAAACAGGCAAGGCTCACAACATTAAGAGCGCTAAGAGGATGGTTGAGAGAGCGAAATCAGATATCTGGGACGTACTTGAATATGTAATCAAGGATCATCCAGTACTACTAAACAGAGCACCGACTCTACACAGACTTGGTATCCAAGCTTTTGAACCAGTCTTAGTAGAAGGTAAGGCTATCAAGCTTCATCCACTAGTATGTTCAGCATATAACGCGGACTTCGACGGTGACCAAATGGCTGTCCATTTGCCACTATCCATAGAAGCACAAGCTGAAGCAAGACTACTAATGCTTTCAATAAACAACATCTTAGCACCAAAGGATGGTAAACCAATTTCAATACCATCACAAGACATGGTACTAGGCTGTTACTATATGACACTTGACATCGAAGGAAGCAAGGGCTCAGGCCACATCTTCCAAGATTATGATGAAATGATAAAAGCTTATGAGCTTGGATTAATCGACTTACATGCAAAAGTTAAAGTTAGAGTAAAACTTGACGAGGAAGACAGAGGTAAACTTGTAGAATCAACTGTTGGTAGATTCATACTTAACAAGAAGATACCTCAAGACCTTGGCTTTGTAGATAGAGAGACTGATCCATACTCACTTGAAATCGATAGAGTTGTTTCAAAGAAGACACTTGGAACTATACTTGACAAGTGCTATCAAAAGCACGGTAACATTGTTACAAGCAAGCTTTTAGACCACATAAAATCAACTGGTTACAAACACTCAACGCTTTCTGCAGTTTCCATCTCTATGGCGGACGTTGTTGTTCCTAAGGAAAAGACTGAGCTTATAGAAAAGGCGCAAAAAGAAGTTGAAAAGTATGAAAAAGTATACAGAGAAGGTTTCATGACTGAAGAAGAAAGATATGAAGGCGTTATCAATATTTGGAACGGCATCACAGATGAAGTTACAGAAGCTTTAATGAAGTCACTAGACCCACTTAACAATATCTTCATCATGGCGGACTCAGGAGCCAGAGGTAGTAAGAACCAAATTCGTCAATTAGGCGGTATGCGTGGTCTGATGGCATCATCAACTGGTAAGACAGTAGAAATCCCTATCAAGTCAAACTTTAGAGAGGGACTATCAGTACTAGAGTTCTTCCTATCATCACACGGTTCCAGAAAGGGTCTATCAGACATCGCCTTAAAGACAGCAGACTCTGGTTACCTAACTAGAAGACTAGTAGACGTTTCTCAAGACGTTATAGTAACAGAAGACGACTGCCATACTGATGAAGGACATACAGTTAGAACTATTAGAGATGGCAAGGAAGTTCTTGAAGAACTAGAAGAAAGATTAATTGGCAGATACGCTTTTGAAGATGTAATTAATCCAAAAGATGGCTCTGTTATAGTTAAGAAAGACGAACTAATAGACGAAAAGACAGCTCATTTCATTCAAGAAATCGGCATAGAAGAAGTTAAAGTAAGAAGCGTTCTTACTTGTCAAACAAAGCATGGCGTTTGCGCTAAATGCTACGGAAGAAACCTTGCAACAGGAACTAACGTTAACATTGGTGAGTCAGTAGGTATCATTGCAGCTCAATCTATAGGCGAGCCAGGTACACAGCTTACAATGAGAAACTTCCACTCTGGTGGGGTTGCCAATGCAGACGATATCACACAAGGTCTTCCAAGAGTTGAAGAACTTTTCGAAGCAAGAAAGCCAAAAGGACAAGCACAAATTGCACAAATTTCAGGTATAGTTTCAATCAATGAAGACGATCCACAACAAAGAGTTGTTGTTATAACAGACGACAAAGAAGGCATCGCGGTTGATCACCCTGTAAACTATGCTGCAAGACTTAAAGTTCACGAAGGCGACTACATCGAAAAAGGTAAAGAAATCACAGAAGGTAACGCATCACCTCAAGAAATTATGAAGGTTCTTGGTGTAGAAGGCGTTGAAGACTATATTATAAAAGAAGTACAAAGAGTATATAGAATGACAGGTATCGATATCAATGACAAGCACATTGAAATCATCTGTAAGCAAATGCTTAAGAAGGTAAGGATAGAAGCACAAAACGATTCGTCCTTCCTACCAGGAGCACTAGTTAATATATACGACTTTATACACGAAAACAAAAAGCTTAAAGAAGAAGGCAAGATTCCTGCAGAAGGTAAAAGAATACTACTTGGTATATCTAAGTCATCACTTGCAACAGATTCATTCTTATCAGCAGCTTCATTCCAAGAGACAACAAGAGTATTAACAGAAGCAGCTATCAGAGGTAAGAAGGACGAGCTAGTAGGACTTAAGGAAAACGTTATCATAGGTAAGATCATACCAGCAGGTACAGGTATGCTTAAATATAGAAACATCAAAGTTAAAGAAGACGAAACAGTTTTAAAGAAGCAAATGGAAGAGGAACTTAAGAGAAAGAGAAGAGAGATAGATGACACTGACTTGTTCAAAGACTTTGATGAAGATGAAAAGGAACCTAAGAAGACTAAAGAAGACGAAGAAACTAGTGAAGAAAGAAACGACGTTTCAGATAGAGCAGAGCTAGATAAGATCATTAAAGACCTACTAAGCGAAGAGAAAGAAAAGAAGTCTTCTAAGGACAAATAGTATATTTAACAATTAAATATAAGCGGAGACTGTCAAGATATTTTACTTAAATTTAACTAAAATTATCTTGACTTTTTCCGTAATGCGTGGTACAATTCTTTATGTGTGAAAGTTCACGCTATTAATAGAGCTAAAGGAGGATGCTTAATGGATACCGACACCTTGGGGCCTAGCAGTGTTGTTGGGTTTAAACAGGTAATAAGAGGGCTAAAATCCGATCTATTCAAACAGGTTTTTATCGCTCTTGATGCAGATAAGGACATTAAGTCACTTATCGAAAAGGAAGCAAGTAAAAACTCTGTTGATGTTGTTTATATAAACACAAAAGAAGAGTTAGGAAAGCTCTGTGGTATTGAAATAAACGCAGCTGCCGCTGCTTTATTAAAATAAATTTTTATGTAAGGAGGTGCTTTGATGCCAACGATTAATCAATTGATCAGAAAAGGAAGATCAAAAGTAGTTTACAAATCTAAATCACCAGCTTTAGATACAACTTATAACTCACTTAAGAAGAGACAATCTTTAGTAAATGCTCCACAAAAAAGAGGAGTATGTGTTGCTGTAAAGACAGTTACACCTAAGAAGCCAAACTCTGCCCTAAGAAAAGTTGCTAAAGTTAGACTAGTTAACGGATATGAAGTTTCAGCTTACATTCCAGGAATTGGTCACAACTTACAAGAGCACAGTGTTGTTCTTATAAGAGGTGGAAGAGTAAAAGACCTTCCCGGCGTTCGTTACCACATAATTAGAGGTACACTTGATACTGCCGGAGTTGAAAACAGAAAACAAAGTAGGTCTAAATACGGTTCTAAGAAACCTAAAGAAGAAAAGAAGTAAAGAAATTTTAGTCGTTGAAATGCAAAGCATTAAATAGATGAAGAGCATTTTGGCGCTAGACGGCTTTTAGAGATTTGCCGAGTACCAATGAATCTACTAATATAGTTAAGGAGGGAAGAAAAAGTGCCAAGAAGAGGACACGTGCCTAAACGTGAAGTAATGCCTGACGCAAGATACAATGATGTAGTAGTTACAAAATTAATAAACTCAATCATGCTTGACGGCAAAAAAGGCTTAGCTCAAAGCATAGTTTACGGGGCATTTGATATAGTTGCAGAAAAGACAGGTGAAGACGCTCTTGAACACTTCTACAAGGCTATGAATAACATCATGCCAGTACTAGAAGTTAAGGCAAGACGTATTGGTGGTGCCAACTACCAAGTTCCATTGGAAGTAAGACCTGAAAGAAGACAAACTCTAGCAATAAGATGGCTTGTACAATACTCCAGAGCAAGAGGAGAAAAGACAATGACTGAAAGATTAGCAAAAGAGTTGATGGACGCAGCCAACGGTCAAGGAGCTTCTGTTAAGAAGAGAGAAGAAGTTCATAGAATGGCTGAAGCAAATAAAGCATTTGCACATTATAGATATTAATAATAAGGGGGAAAACTTGTGCCAAGAGAAATTGCACTAAAAGATGTCAGAAACATCGGTATTATGGCGCATATTGACGCAGGTAAAACAACCACTACAGAGAGAATTCTTTATTATACAGGAAAGATTCACAAGATAGGTGAAACTCATGAAGGCGCTGCTACCATGGACTTCATGGTACAAGAGCAAGAAAGAGGTATCACTATCGGTTCAGCAGCAACAACTTGCTATTGGAAGAATCATAGAATCAATATAATAGATACACCGGGCCACGTTGACTTCACAGTAGAAGTTGAACGTTCCCTAAGAGTTCTAGACGGTGCGGTTGCTTTATATGACGCTAAGGGGGGAGTTGAACCTCAAAGCGAGACTGTATGGCGTCAAGCGGATAAATACGGTGTACCTAGACTTGCATTTGTAAATAAAATGGACGTTGTAGGTGCAAACTTTGACAGAACACTAAAGATGATGAGAGAAAGATTAAACGCTCATCCTATAGCTGTTCAATTGCCAATAGGTAAAGAAGATACATTTAAAGGTATCATAGACTTAATCGCAATGAAGGCTGAATTATATGAAGATGATCTAGGAACTATCATTCAAGAATCAGATATTCCAGATGATTTACTTGATACAGCTAAAAAATATAGAGAAGAAATGATCGAAGAAATCGCTGATTTCGACGAAGAAGTTATGGAACTATACCTTGGCGGTGAAGAAGTTCCTAACGATATGATTAAACAAGTATTAAGAAGAGAATGCGTTGCTAACCAAGTAACACCTGTTCTATGCGGTAGTGCATACAAGAACAAGGGCGTTCAATTCCTTCTTGATGCTATAGTAGACTATCTACCATCACCTATCGATATACCACCAGTTACTGGTACAGATAGAGACGGAGAATTAGTTGAAAGAGTATCAGCAGATGATGCTCCACTAGCAGCACTAGCATTCAAGATTGTTACAGACCCATTCGTAGGTAAGCTTGCTTACGCAAGAATCTACTCTGGAGTTCTAAAGAGCGGTTCTTATGTATTCAACTCTACTAAGGGTAAGAGAGAAAGAATCGGACGTATCGTATTAATGCACGCTGACAAGAGAGAAGAAATAGAAGAAGCTTACGCAGGATCAATCGTTGCTATAGTAGGTTTGAAGCTTACAGGTACAGGTGATACACTATGTGCTGAAGACAAGCCTATAGTTCTAGAAAACATGGAATTCCCAGAACCAGTTATCTCTGTAGCGATAGAACCAAAGACAAAGGCTTCTCAAGACAAGATGACTCAAGCTTTACTAAAGCTTGCTGAAGAAGACCCAACATTTAAGACATATACTGATGAAGAAACAGGTCAAACTATCATCGCAGGTATGGGTGAACTTCACCTTGAAATCATCGTAGACAGACTTTTAAGAGAGTTCAAAGTTGAAGCAAACGTTGGTAATCCACAAGTTGCTTACAAAGAATCTATCAAGTCTTCTGCTGAAGGTGAAGGTAAATATGTTAAGCAATCAGGTGGTCGTGGACAATACGGTCACGCTAGAATCAAAATCGAACCTCAACCAGCAGGTAAGGGTTACGAATTTGTTAACGCTATCGTTGGTGGAGCTATTCCAAAAGAATACATTGGACCAGTTGACCAAGGTATACAAGAAGCCCTACAATCAGGTACAATTGCGGGATATCCAGTACTTGACGTAAAGGTTACTCTATACGATGGTTCATACCACGAAGTCGACTCATCAGAAATGGCATTTAAGATTGCCGGATCTATGGCTATAAAGGATGCACTTAAGAAGGCATCACCTACACTTCTTGAACCTATGATGAAGGTTGAAGTTACAACTCCTGAAGAATACATGGGAGATGTAATCGGAGACTTGAACTCAAGAAGAGGTAGAATTGAAGGTATGGAACTTGATAACGGTGCACAACACGTTAGAGCTTTCGTTCCACTTTCAGAAATGTTTGGATATGCAACAAGCCTTAGAAGTAACACTCAAGGTAGAGCTAACTACTCTATGCAATTCGATCACTACGATCCAGTTCCAAGCAGCATATTAGACAAAGTCATTGGAAATAAATAATTTTTATAGGAGGTAAAAAATGGCTAAACAAAAATTTGAAAGAACAAAACCACATGTTAACATTGGTACAATTGGTCACGTTGACCACGGTAAAACAACATTAACAGCAGCTATAACATTAGTATTAAACAAGAGAAACGGTACAGGAGAATTCGTTGATTATGCGAATATCGACAAGGCTCCAGAAGAAAGAGCAAGAGGTATAACAATCAATACTTCTCACGTTGAATATGAAACAGCTAAGAGACACTACGCTCACGTTGACTGCCCAGGCCACGCTGACTATGTAAAGAACATGATCACTGGTGCTGCTCAAATGGACGGTGCTATCCTAGTAGTATCTGCTGCAGACGGTCCAATGCCTCAAACAAGAGAGCACATCCTACTTGCTAGACAAGTTGGCGTTCCAAAGATCGTTGTATTCCTAAACAAGGAAGACCAAGTAGACGACCCAGAACTTATCGAATTAGTTGAAATGGAAGTTAGAGAACTTCTTAACGAATACGACTTCGACGGAGACAACACTCCTATCGTTGTAGGTTCAGCTCTTAAAGCTCTAGAAGATCCAGACGGAACTTGGGGAGATAAGATTGTTAAACTTATGGAAGAAGTTGACGAATACATTCCTCAACCAGAAAGAGCTACAGATCAACCATTCCTAATGCCAGTAGAAGATATCTTCTCAATCACTGGTAGAGGTACAGTTGCTACAGGTAGAGTAGAAAGAGGTACAGTTAAGGTTGGAGATACAGTTGAACTAGTTGGTTTAACTACTGAAATCAGAGACGTAGTTGTAACAGGCGTTGAAATGTTCCACAAACTACTAGACCTTGCTGAAGCTGGAGACAACGTTGGTCTATTACTAAGAGGTGTTCAAAGAGACGAAATCGAAAGAGGTCAAGTACTTGCTGCACCTAAGACAATCAAACCACACACTAAGTTTAAAGCTGAAGTTTACGTTTTAACTAAAGAAGAAGGTGGACGTCATACTCCATTCTTCAATGGTTATAGACCACAATTCTACTTCAGAACTACTGACGTAACAGGTAACATCACTCTAGAAGACGGAGTAGAAATGGTAATGCCTGGTGATAACGCTAGATTTAACATCGAACTTATCACACCTATCGCTATTGAAAAAGGACTTAAGTTCGCTATCAGAGAAGGCGGTAGAACAGTAGGTGCCGGAGTTGTATCTGAAATCATCGAATAATATCGATTAGTACAATTAAGATATAATTTAAAGAGAGCTGTGAGGCTCTCTTTTTTTATGCTCTAAGTGATTTACTTATATAAGTATAGTTTCACATGTGCTAAGCACTTTAGTTTTATATTTATAGATTCATCGCACAAGAAAGGGTAGTAAGTTTTGCTTACTACCCTTTCTATTATGCATGTATTTTTTATTACTTCAAATCGAATGTAAGTGTTTTATTCTCACCGTGGTCTGCCTTGTATACAAGTTCAAAGCGGTCAAGCTTTCCTTTTGCATGCTTAAAGTAGAACAGTGAGTGCTCAGTCTTGCCACTTTTGATGTTTAGCTTGAACTTTGCAGCCTCGTACTTACCTCTGTCTGTGTATAGAGTTGCGCCTAGAACTTCTCTGTCCCACTTTTCAGTGCTCATTATCTTTGCTCTGACTTCCATGCCGTCAGTAACCTTGCCAACAGAGATGAAGTTTATATTAAGTGCGTCCTTATCAAAGTCTGCTCTCTCCTTTATAACAGGTTCGTATATAGATGGAGCGAACTTAAAGACATCATCTTTGTCCTTATAAATGTATATGCTTTGAGGCTTTGATGTGCCATTAAAGCTAATTGCGTATCTAAACTCTATCGCGTCTTCGTCAACTTGTTTTGCTTCAACATCAGAGACTTCAAGCTTTACATCCTTAAGTGCTTCATGCAAATCTTTATTGTGACTTCTGTAGTCCTTCCTTAGTACATCTACAGCTCTTAAGTATTCATCACTAACCATCTCTGAGAATGCTTCGTAGTTCTTGTTTTCGATGTTTTCTTTGATAAAAACTTTTAAAGCGTTGATAAAGTCGTTGTCTATGTCATCAGCCTTAGGCTCCTTGCCTTCAGAGACGTTCCAATCCTTTATCATATCCTTAGTAAAAGATGCCTTTTTCTCCTTACATGCGCTCACAAATAATGAGCTAAGCAGCATAGCAGCTGCTATAAATAAAATAAATTTCTTTTTCATATCTACACCTCAATATGAATATATTACTACAAGCGGGGGGTCTTTGTCAAGCTTGACAAAAGATGCTTCTTGTTGTAAGATTTAAGCTAGTAGGTGATAATGATGGATATAATTTCATATAGAAGGAAGTTTCACAAGATACCCGAGCTTGGCTTTCATGAGGTGAAAACGACTAAAGAGATAATAAAGATACTAGAGAATTTAAACTGCAAGCTATATTATGGCAGAGCCATATATGAACATGGCGCTATGAGCGATATGAGTGATATAGAGAAGGGCTTCACTGGTGTGATGGCGGAGTTTGGCAAGGCGCCTTATTTCTTATTTAGAGCAGATATAGATGGACTCAAGATTGAGGAGACAAAAGATGCATGCCATCTTCCAAACAAGTTTGGCTTTGCCTCGACTAATGACAATATGCACGCTTGCGGCCACGATGGACACATAGCCTTGGCACTAGCCTTATGCGAGCACTTTAGCGAAACAGGCGAGTCTGTGCGCGTTTTATTTCAACCGGCTGAGGAAGGTGTTGGAGGCTCAATACGCATGGCAGACTTCATTATGGAGGATGTGAAGGGTTTTCTATCATTTCATATAGGCTTAGGCGAACAGAAGGGTTATATAGGCGTAGGTACCAGCAATTTCTTAGCGACAACAAAGCTTGATCTTACTTTTCATGGCAAGGCAGCACACGCAGCAAACTCTCCTGAAGAAGGTATAAGCGCCTTAAGTATGGCTATTGCCTTCATAGATATGACAAAGGACCTTGCTATAGATGCGCATCACAAAAAGTTCATAAACATTGGTATTATCAATGGTGGTGGTCAGAGAAACGCTGTCATGGATAAAATCACCTTAGGTATGGACCTTAGAAGTGATAGTGATGAGGCGATGTATGAGATGCTTGAAGCCTTGGAGAAGACTGCAAAGTGCATCTGCGAAGCCAAGGGCGAGACTTATGAGATAGATATAATAGCAAGGGCGAATGCTTACAAGGAAGAGAACACAAAACTTGTTGACGCAGCTATTAAAAAGCTTAACGAATCTGGTATTAAGACGCACAGAATGCCTAGTTTTGGAGCGAGCGAAGATGTTACTCGCTACCTAAAAGTTTTTAAGAAGAAGGGACTTCCTGCTTTGCACCTAATGCTTGGAACAAACCTTAAGGGGCCGCATCACAGCTCAGAATTTGACTTTGATGAAGAGGATTTGGACTTTTTCTACAAAGCTATCAGCTTAGTATATAATGAGATGAAAGAAGAGTTTTAGGCTCTTCTTTTTTGCTGTGAATTTTCTAACATATCATCGTGATAAAATTATTGCAAAAAATATCTATATATGTTATAATATTTTTGTGAGGGGACTTTTCCATCACACTAAATTTTTTTATGCAAGACGCTTTTATAAAGTAAATTGATAAAACAACTATATTATACATGAGGAGGAAATAATATGAAAGCTTACGATGCAAGCAAAATCAGAAACGTATCCCTTTTGGGACACAGTAGTAGTGGTAAAACTATGTTAGTAGAGTCACTTTTATACGCAACAGGCGCCATCTCAAGGATGGGCAAGGTTGAAGACGGAAACACTGTTGGAGACTTCTCTATAGAAGAGAAACAAAGAAAAGTTTCTATTAACACTAAGGTTATTCCTGTAGAATATAATGATGTTAAATACAATTTCCTTGATACACCAGGTTACTTCGACTTCATTGGCGAGATGTATGGTGCAAAGAGAGCGTCAGAAGGTTCTATACTTGTAATTGACGCACAAGCAGGCGTAGAAGTAGGAACTGAAAAAGCTTGGAAGAACTTAAACAAATATCACACTCCAAGATTCATTTTCTTAAATAAGATGGACAAGGAAAATGTTAAGTTTGACGAAGTTTTAGAAGAGATCAAAACAAAACTTGGTGGCCACATAGTTCCACTAGTTATGCCTATAGGCGAAGCTGAAGGCTTTAAGGGTATGGTTGACTTAATTCAAGACAAGGCATATAGCTATGAAAACAGAAAGAGAACTGAAATTCCTGTTCCAGCTGAGTGGGATGGCTATATCGAAAAGCTTAGAGGTGAGTTAAACGAAGTAGTTGCTGAAACATCCGAAGAGCTTATGGAAAAATTCTTTGCAGGCGAAAAATTTACTGATGCTGAATTTAAAGAAGGTATAAAGCAAGCAGTTAGAAACGGCGAATTAACTATACTTATGGTAGGTAGCGTTGAAAAAGGCATAGGCATGGAGCTACTTCTTCATAAGATACAAAGGTATTTCCCTGCTCCAAACGAAGTAGGCGCATACACTGGCACATGGAAAGATAAAGAAGAAGTGAGAAAGGTTGATGCAAATGAACCATTCTCAGCAGTTGTTTTCAAGACTATAGTTGACCCATTCGTAGGAAAGTTATCGCTATTCAAAGTTATATCTGGTAAGCTTACAAAATCAACACAATTATACAATGCAAGTCAAGAAGTAGAAGAAAAGCTTGGAGGCTTATTCTACTTAAGAGGTAAGACTCAAATCGATACTGAAACCATCACCGCAGGAGATATCGGTGCTACAAGTAAACTTGAACACGCTCGTACTGGCGATACGCTATGTGACAAAGCTAATCCTGTTATATTCGAGAGAATTAGGTATCCAAAGCCAACTCTATATATGTCAGTAAGACCTGTAAAACAAGGCGAAGACGAAAAGATAGGCGTTTCACTTAACAAGATGACTGCAGAAGACCCAACATTTGAAGTTTTAAGAAATCATGAGACTAAAGAGCTTTTAATCGGCGGTCAAGGTAACATGCAATTAACAGTTATTAAAGATAAATTGAAAAACACATTCGGCGTTGAGATTGAGCTTGACGACCCTAAGATTGCTTACAGAGAAACTATCAGGCAAAAGGCTGAAGTTCAAGGTAAGCACAAGAAACAATCAGGTGGTGCTGGTCAATACGGCGACGTTTGGGTAAGATTTGAGCCAAACGATGGCGACGACTTCGTCTTCCAAGAAGAAGTATTCGGCGGCGCAGTACCAAAGAACTTCTTCCCAGCAGTTGAAAAGGGACTTAGAGAGTCACTTGAACACGGTGTATTAGCAGGCTACCCAGTAGTACATGTGAAAGCGACACTATATGATGGTTCATACCACGACGTTGACTCAAACGAAATGGCGTTTAAGATCGCTGCACAATTAGCATTTAAGAAAGGTATGCAAGAAGCAAAACCAATCCTTCTTGAGCCTATAGTTAAGGCAGAAATTAAAGTGCCAGAAAGCTACCTAGGCGACGTTATGGGCGACATGAACAAGCGTAGAGGCAGAATCTTAGGTATAGATTCACAAGATGACGGCACACAAGTAATCACAGCAGAAGTGCCACATTCAGAAATGTTTAGATACGCAATCGACCTAAGAGCGATGACACAAGCGAGAGGATCCTTCCAAATGGACTTCATTAGATACGAAGAAGTGCCACAAGACCAAGCCAATAAGATAATAGAAGCAGCAAACGCAGAAAAAAATAAATAATAAACAAGAATATACACAAATAATTAAATTGCCGAAGGCAATTGCAAGGTTCACGGGACCCAATAGACGCTTTAGCGTCGTCATTGGGTGTGGTTCTTATACTGCCGAAGGCAATTGCAAGGTTCTCGGGACCCACTCGAAGCTCTGCTTCGTAAGTGGGTGAGGTTCTTATATTTTTTCAAGAACGGAGTGTCAAGGTTCACGTCCGCAAGGACGGGGTTCTTCTATTTTACATCGCTGCAAGCGATGGCAAGGTTCACGTCCGTAAGGACGGGGTTCTTATTCTCTTCCACTGCCAGAGGCAGTGGTACGAATAAGAAGAAAAACTTTATAATAAATTGAATATACACAAATAATATATTTTTTCAAGAACGGAGTGTCAAGGTTCACGTCCGCAAGGACGGGGTTCTTCTATTTTACATCGCTGAAAGCGATGGCAAGGTTCCGGGGCACCCATCCAACGCGAAGCGTTGAGATAGGGTCGGGTTCTTATTCTCTTACATCGCCGGAGGCGATGATGAATAAGAAGAAAAACTTTATAATAAATTGAATATACACAAATAATATTTAATATATTTTTCATGTTTTACATCGCTGTAAGCGATGGCAAGGTTCACGGGACCCACCCGAAGCTAAAAAAGCATACACAAATAATATATTTTTTCATATTTATTCTCTTAGAGAAACACACAAGTTTTACTTGTGTGTTTTTCTTTGCAATATTTTTTCTATTTTAAATTGCCGAAGGCAATTGCAAGGTTCTGGGGTTCCCTGCCAACGCGAAGCGTTGTGCAAGGGTCAGGTTCTTATTCTCTTAAGGAGGACGTACTGATTAGGGTACGTCTTTCTTATTTAGTGTATGCTTTAGCTTCGTTGGTGGGTGTGGTTCTTTTTCTCTTAGAGAGACACATGGGTTAATACTCATGTGTTTTTCTTTTACCTCACTCGAACAAGCCCTATACTCAATTCTGATAAATTTATACAAATAATTAACACTTAATGTTTATCCATTGCAACATAAGGGTACTTATGTTATAATAGTCAAAGAAGGTCAAAGGTGAGAATATGTTAAGTGATGAAATACAATATTTTTTAAACAATTTACTTGATGAAGAGGGCGGCAGCATCCTTATCAAGCGAAACGACATCGCTATAAGGTTCAATTGCTCGCCTAGTCAAATCAACTATGTCTTAACGACGAGGTTTGCGCCTCACTTCGGTTACTACATTCAATCGAGAAGGGGCGAGGGAGGCTATATCAAGATTGAGAAACTCGATCTTTTAGAGGACGAGGACGAGTACAAAGAGATACTCATGGATGCAATCGGAGACAAGATTACCATCAAAGAGGCACATGACATTATCAAAAAGCTTTGTGATGACGAGATCATTACAAAAGAGGAGAAGGAGATAATACTTGCTTCTATTGATGACAGAGCCTTAACTGTTGATATAGACAAAAGAAACGCACTTAGAAGCGACATACTTAAGAACATCTTACTTGTTCTACTAAAAAGGGGGTAGTAAAATGTTATGCGATGAATGCCACAAGAATGAAGCGATGATCAATCTAAAGCTAATTCTTGACGGAGAAGTTATTGAAAAGCACCTATGCACTGAGTGTGCACTTAGGGATTTTAACGAAATGAATCAAGGGGCCAATGGTGAATATATGAATTTGAATATAAATGAAAGTGATATAAGGAATCTTTTCGAGGGCTTGCAACAGCTCTTCGGCTCTTTTGAAGCTGGGGAGATAGAGGAGAAGGAGTGTCCAAACTGCCATATGAAGTTTACTGACTTTAACAAGTCCAGAAAGCTTGGTTGTGAGGAGTGCTACAAGACTTTTGCCTACGAAATTAGGCCAATACTAAACTCTCTAAGGGGCGAGAACACTTACGAGGGTCTGGTGCCAAAGAGGTATATGGATGCTAATCCTATGCACTCTGAGATTTTGGAGCTTAAAAAGGAGCTAGAGGCTGCCATTGGAGATGAAAATTATGAAAGAGCGGCTGAGCTTAGGGATGAAATCAAGGCAAAGTCCACGAAGGAGAAGGTGGAAGATGGACAGAGAAGTGAACATTTACAATAAATATATACTTGAGACCATAGTTTCTCTAAAGAGGAACGTCGAGGGTTACAAGTACCCTGACATGCTGATGTGGTCTAAGCTTAACGAGATTTTAAACATGGTTTTGGAAGCTTTAAAGAACACGAGCTACAGCTTTATGCTCTACGAAGTTTCGAATATGGATAAGGATAAGTTCGAATACTTTTTAGCCAAGGGTTTTATGGATGAGTCGGTAAGAGAGAACATCACGAGGACTAAGCTTTTGCTTGACGAGGACAAGTCCATCGCCATAGTGATAAATAATAACGATCACATAGAGATTAGAGTGCTTGGAAGTGAAAGTGCTGACGAGCTCATCGACATAGCCATAGAGATTGAACGCGAACTTGATAAGACTATAGACTTCCAATTCGACGAAAACTACGGCTACCTTACAAGTGACCCTGTCAATATAGGTAACGGCATCAGCATTGCCAAGATTATCCACCTATACAGAAGGGATGAGTTCAAAAAGGACGAGATAAAAACTGGCGATTTTTCGAAGATTAGGCTTACACCTCTTAAGTCTTTAGGAGGCATTAAGGTAGAGGATATCTACATCTTGGACGCAAACATCAACAAGTTTACGAGCATTGAGTCCTTTAAGAAGCTTTCCATGCTAACTGACCAAAATATCATTGTTTATGAGAATGAAAACAGGCGTAGATACCTTCATCAAAACTTCATCTTGATGAAGGACAGGATAATGAAGGCCTTGGAGATGATTAAGGTTGCGAGCCTTATTACTTACGAGGAAGCTCTTATTTACTTATCGAACCTAATGTTTGCAAGGAGCATGGGACTACTTGAGCCAGCTGATATATCTCTTGGCTCTAATATCTACCTAATGATAAGCCCTGAAGCGATTGAGTACACATACTCTCTTAGCGACAAGTCGGAAATTGACCAAAAGAGAGCGAGCATTCTTAAGGAGAAGCTGGGCAAGGTGAAATTCGTAGACAAAGACATTAACGAGGATATTAACGAAGAAGAAAATAATGAAGAAAGTAATGATTTATAGATAAAGAAAGGAGATAAATATGGCAGTTTTTGGAAGATTTACTAGAAATGCAAGATTCTCATTTCAAATAGCCGAGGAAGAAGCCAGAAGGATGTTCAAAAGCGAAGTTGACCCTTCTCACGTTCTAATCGGAATTTTAAGCGCAAACACTACTAAGGCGTCTGAAATTTTAAGCCAGAATGGTCTTGAGATGGAAGCTCTTAGGGAGATGGTTGAAAAACTATCGGTGCTTGATGTTAAAAAGTCGGAGGAAATTTATTACTCTGCAAGTTTAAAATATGTGATCGAGGAGTCGATCAAGATGGCGAACCAAGCTGGCGCGCCTGTTGTAACTACTGAGCACATCTTATATTCTATAGTGAAGATGAACGAAGCGCCGGTTTCCATCCTCTTGGAGAGGTTCGGCGTAGATAAAGAGAGGATACTTTCTGCTCTAAATGCATATCTAAACAGTTTAAGAGAGCTTAACCAAGGCGGCTACCAAGAGCGTGACGACTACGATGACGAAGGTGCGGACGATGGAGAGGCTCTACAAAGGTTTACTTTGGACTTAAATGAGCTTGCGAAGAAGGACAAGATAGACCCTGTTGTCGGCAGAGCATCTGAGATTGAAAGGCTTATTCAAATACTTATGAGAAGGACTAAGAATAATCCTGTGCTTATAGGTGAGCCTGGAGTCGGCAAGACAGCCATCGCCGAAGGTTTAGCACAAAGGATAGTTTCAGGCAATGTTCCTGAGATCATCAGGGATAAAAAGATATTCTCCCTTGACTTAACTAGCCTTATAGCTGGCTCAAAGTACAGGGGCGAGTTTGAAAGCAGAATTAAGAACTTGCTCGAGGAGCTTAGACAAAGAAACGATGTAATCTTATTCATAGATGAAATTCATACTATAGTAGGCGCGGGTTCATCTGAAGGCTCGCTTGACGCATCAAACATCTTAAAGCCATACCTTACAAGAGGCGAGATACAAATTATTGGTGCAACTACTGTTGATGAGTACAGAAAATATGTTGAGAAGGACGCAGCTCTTGAGAGAAGACTACAAACTATCTTAGTTGAAGAGCCTAGCGAGGAAGACGCAATTAAGATTATAGAAGGACTTAAGGATAAGTACGAAGCGCATCACAGAGTCTTGATATCACGCGAAGCCATAGAGGCAGCTGTTACATTATCAAAAAGATTTATATCAGATAGGTTCTTACCTGACAAGGCCATAGACCTAATAGATGAGGCACAATCGCTTGTGAGGATGAAAAACTATGTAAGGCCACTGTCACTTAAGGAGATAGAGGACGAACTTAAGGAGATTTCATCTGAAAAGATTCAGGCGATACAGGCGCAAGACTTCGAAAGAGCAGCTCAGCTCAGAGACAAGGAGCGCGAGCTTAAGGACAAGATGGACCTAGATAGGACTGAGTGGAAGCAAAAGTCCGAGCTCAACAGCATGAAGATAGGCTTTGATGACATAGCTAGAGTTGTATCGAAGTGGACTGGCATACCTGTTGAAAAGCTTAGCGAAGAGGAAAAGGAAAAGCTTCTTAAGCTTGATATGAGTTTGAAATCTAAGGTTATAGGTCAAGACGAGGCCATCGACGTACTTAGTCACTCGATTAAGAGGGCGAGGGTTGGTTTAAAGGACAAGAACAAGCCTATAGGCAGCTTTATCTTCGTTGGACCAACTGGTGTAGGTAAGACTTACCTTGCCAAGGCACTTGCAGAGAGCTTATTTAACGACGAAAGTGCTATGATACGTATAGACATGAGTGAGTATATGGAGAAGTACAGCGTATCTAAGCTTATAGGTTCGCCACCAGGCTACGTTGGATACGAAGAAGGTGGACAGCTAACTGAAGCTATTAGAAAGAAGCCATTCTCAGTAGTTTTATTTGATGAGATAGAGAAGGCACATCCAGATGTTTTCAACGCACTTTTACAGCTTCTAGACGATGGTAGACTAACTGACTCCAAGGGCAGAACTGTTGACTTCAAGAACGCTGTCATCATCATGACAAGCAATGTTGGCGCAAGTAGATTCAAAAAGCAAAACACTTACGGCTTCGGCGATGCATCGAGCGAAGAAAAGAGCGAGAAGAAGAAAATTTCTGAGATTGCAAACGAAGAGCTAAAGAAGACATTTAGACCAGAGTTTTTAAACAGAGTCGACGACATTGTTGTATTTAATCAGTTAAAAGAAAAGGATATAGAGAGGATTGTTCACTTGATGGCGGAAGACCTAAAGGCAAAGCTTCACGAGATGGGCATAGATATTGAGATTGATAAGTCAGTTGAAGACGAGATCGCAAAGAAGGGCTTTGACCTTGAATATGGTGCAAGACCTTTAGAGAGAACATTTAAGAAGATGATAGAGGACAGATTGTCTGAAGAAATTTTGAAAAACAACGTTTCTAAGGACAAGAGCATCACTATCTACTACAATGGTAAGGAATTGGAATTTAAAAATGGCAAAGAAGAAGAGCTTGTACAAGTGTAGCGAATGCGGCTACGAATCCAGCGGCTATTTAGGCAAGTGCCCCGAGTGCGGTGCTTGGGGCAGCCTTAAGGAAGTCTTGGAAGATACAAAAAAGCAAGTAAAGAAGGAAAAAGGTGCACGGGCATTGGCTATGCAGCTAAAGACTGTCACTTCGTCAAACTCAGACAGGCTAAAAACTAGCTTTGAAGAGTTTAACAGAGTTATGGGCGAGGGCATAGTTAAGGACTCGGTTACCATAGTTACAGCAAAGCCGGGCGCAGGTAAGAGTACACTACTTTTGCAAATAGCAAACGACGCGTGCAAGAAGGGACTCAAAGTACTATACGCATCGGGTGAAGAGTCAGAGAGCCAGATTAAGCAAAGGGCGGACAGGATACTTGACAAGATTGAGGACGAGCTATACATCATTAGTGATACATCGCTTGACAATATCAAGGAAGAAGTCCTTAGAGTCGACGCCGACATGGTAGTTGTTGACTCGATACAAACAGTGGAGCTTGATGAGTACAAGCCATCGAGACCAGCATCACCAACTCAGACAGTTGAGTGCGCCTATGAGCTAGTAAACCTTGCAAAGAACATACAAAGACCGCGCATAGTCTTTATAGTTGGACAGATGACAAAAGATGATGAGCTAAGAGGCGTGAGAACCTTAGAGCACCTTGTTGATACGGTACTAGTTATGGACACTTATCAAAACGATAGTTTAAGAACCATAGTTGCAAGCAAGAACCGTTACGGAGCAACAGGCGAGATGGGCTTTATGAACATGCAAGAGAAGGGTCTTGTATCTATAGATAACCCGAGTGAGTACTTTGTTTCTTCAAGGAAGGAAAACAATTTTCCAGGCAGTGCCATCACTGTAAACATGGAAGGCACAAGACCTGTTATACTTGAAGTTGAGGCACTAGTTACGAAGTCATATACACCATATCCATCGCGTATAAGCGAGAACATGTCGAGAGAGAAATTAAATACACTGCTTTCGATCATGGAGAAGAGACTTAATGTCGATATGTTTGACAAGAACGTCGTTATCAAGTCCATGGGTGGACTTAAGCTAAGAGAGGATGCATCGAACCTTGCACTGATTGCAGCGATATACTCACAGCTTGTGAACAAAGTTTTAAGCTCAGAGACAGTATATATAGCTGACATATCCTTGACAGGTGAGCTAAAGAAGGTGCCGCAGCTTGAGAGAAGACTTAAGGAAGCAGAGAGGATGGGTTACAAGAAGGCTGTCATTAGCAGCGAGGCAAAGCTATCTGCAAAGTTTGACAAGCTAGAGCTTATCAAGTGCTCTTCTTTAATAGATGCACTAAGAATTTGAAGAACCCGACCCTATCTCAACACTTCGTGTTGGATGGGTACCCCAGAACCTTGCAATTGCCTTTGGCAATTTAAGAAAAATATCTATAAAAGGCTTGACAAATATAATTTAATATGATATTATAAAACTTTACTTTTTGCCTCCCTTGTGATATAATATACGATGAGAGTGATATTATCATCGATAGATATGGGAGGCGAGAAGTATGTATGAAGTAGGAGATATGGTTTGTTATCCAATGCATGGAGCAGGCATTATTGTAGACATAGAAGAGAAAGACATTTTAGGAAAGAAAGAAAAGTATTTTATTGTTAAGATACCTATAGGATCTATGAAGGTGATGATACCTGTCAAGAATGCTGAAAAAAGAGGGATAAGATCTATCATTGACAAAGATAAGTTAAAAGATGTGCTTGAAGTATTAAAGCAAGAGCCGACAGAGATGAGCTCGAACTGGAACAAGAGGGTTAGGGACAATACTGCGATTTTGAAAGAAGGAGACATCTTCGAAGTTGCAAAAGTTTATCGTAACCTAAAGAGCCTTGATGAGCAAAGGAACCTCTCTACAGGCGAGAAGAAGATACTTCACGACACAAAAAACATTTTGATGAGTGAGATGATACTCTCTTCCGGCAAATCATACGAGGAAATCGACAAAATTATCTACGAGGCAGTAGAGTAGGAGGAACAATGTTTAAGAAAATTATGAAGGCTGTCATGTTCCTTATAGGAGCAGCAGCAGGTTATGGCGTTAGTTTATTAGCCATCAGCCTTGTACCAACATTTCATAATTACAGTATCTATGTATCGGTATTTTTATCTGTTTTATTTGCAATTATTTTTTATTTATTATCAGATACTGTATTTGACAAACTAATAAATGTTGGTGACAGGGTTGAGATTGAGCTAAGAAGGTACACTAGTTTGGACCTTATTTTAGGCTTACTAGGTTTGATATTTGGACTTGTTATAGCATTCTTGCTATCGCAGCTTGCTATCAACATAGGTATACCAGTACTTGGACCAGTTTTGTCTGTTATATTCTATATACTCTTCCCATATATAGGGATTGTAGTTGCGACTAGAAGAAAGGACATATCAAGCTTAGGCGAGAAGTTTATACCAAAGAATACGCCTAAAAAGCCTAAGAAGAAAGAACAAACTAGCTACAAGATACTTGACACGTCTGTAATTATAGACGGCAGAATCAAAGATATTGCTAGCTCGGGCTTTATCGAAGGCACGCTAGTAATACCTAAGTTTGTATTGCAAGAGCTTCAGCACATAGCAGACTCCGCAGACGACCAAAGAAGAAAAAGAGGTAGACGCGGACTTGATATACTTAAGCAAATGCAAAATGAAGCGAGAGTTGATATAGAAGTTTCAAATGAGAAGATAGACACAGTTGAAGAGATAGACGACAAGATACTTGAACTTGCAGCCATGATGGGTGCAAAAGTTCTTACTAACGACTACAACCTAAACAAGGTTGCACAAGTTAGAGGCATAGAAGTTTTAAATATAAACGAGCTTGCTAACGCGGTTAAGCCGGTTATACTTCCAAGTGAGGAGCTTGAAGTTGAGATAGTTAGAGCAGGTAAGGAGAAGAACCAAGGCCTTGCCTACCTTTCTGACGGCACTATGATAGTTGTTGAAGAAGCAAAGAAGAGGATAGGCGAAAAGCTTAAAGTCGAGATCACAACAGTGCTTCAAACAGCTGCAGGCAAGATGATGTTTGCCAAAATTAAAGAGTAGTTGGAGGATATTTATGATAGAGAATAAATTTGTCTCGGTCATTATAGCTGCTGCAGGCATGAGTAACAGGATGGGATCCAAGGTCAACAAGGCCTTCTTGCGTATAAACGACAAGCCTATACTTGCTCATACTGTAGAGAAATTTGAAAGATCAAAGTACATTGACGAGATAATTATTGTCTGCAAAGAAGACGAGATAGATTACACAAGAAAAGAAATTGTGAACAGATATAAATTTACAAAAGTCGTGAACATAGTTAAAGGTGGAAAAGAAAGACAGGATTCAGTATACAACGGTATCAAAGCTATTAACATAAATGCTGACATTGTCCTAACACATGATGGAGCGAGACCTTTTATAAGAACAGATACCATAAACAAGGCTGTAGAGACAGTGCTAAACTGCGACGCCTGCGTTGTTGGAGTTAAGGTTAAGGACACGATCAAATCAGTTAACGAGGATGACACAGTTCACCACACACCTAAGAGGTCGCTTTTGTGGCAGGCACAAAGTCCGCAATGCTTCAAGAAAGAGATCTTGCTTAAGGGCTACGAGCACGCCATAAAGGAGAAGATACTTGCGACAGATGATTCGGCACTTGTTGAGTTTGCTGGAGTTGAAGTAAAGATGCTTGAAGGCCACTACGATAACATCAAGATAACTACACCAGAAGACTTAGTCATAGCGGAGATCTTCAATACGAATTGGGAGCAAAAGCTTAAAAGCACAGGAGTATTCTAATGGATATAAGAATTGGTAACGGTTATGATGTTCATAAACTAGTTGAAGGCAGAGACCTTATACTAGGCGGAGTTAAGATAGAGCATGAGAAGGGTCTACTAGGCCACAGCGATGCTGACGTACTGATACACGCCATCATGGATGCAATCTTGGGTGCCATGGCGAAGGAAGACATAGGCTACCACTTCCCAGATACGAGCGACGACTACCTTGACATCGACTCGAGAGTGCTTCTTAGAAGGGTATACGAGATGGTCAAGAAAGAAGGATACTGTATATCAAACATAGACGCGACTATAATGATGCAAAGGCCTAAGCTAAGACCACACATCGATGAGATGAGGGCAAATATTGCGAAAGATCTTGAGCTAAGTGTGGACAGAGTGAGCGTGAAGGCCACTACAACAGAGAAGCTTGGCTACGAAGGAAGGGAAGAGGGCGTTAGCTGTATGGCGAGTGCATTACTACTAAAGTAGTAAAATTTAGTGAATACTAATATAAAATAAATTTATTGTACATTTATGCTTAAAAGTGGTATAATAGCTATGGTAAAAATTTAAGGAGGTAAATACACATGAAAAAATTATTATCATTAGCTTTAGTGCTTGTATTAGCATTTTCACTAGTAGCATGCAAGAAAGCAGAAGAAAAACCAGCTGAACCAGCTGCAGAAGGAACAGAAAGCGTACCAGCAGAACAAGCTGATAGCGTTCAAACAGGAGAAAAAGCAACTATGACTGGTGACGAAGTAGTAGCATTACAAGCTGATGCTGAACAAGAAGGCAAATACGTTATCGTCGACGTTAGAAGCGCTGACGAATATGCTGCAGGTCACATCAAAGATGCAAAGAACATTCCTTTAGATGATATTAAGAATGATCCATCAGTTCTAGATGCTGAAAAAGACAAAAAGATCGTTTTATATTGCAACTCTGGTAAAAAATCCGGACAAGCTCAAGACGCTCTTTTAGCAGCAGGCTACACTGACGTAGTTAACGCAGCAGGCGTTAAAGATTTCCAATACGATTTAGTAACTGAATAGTATTTAATCTATTGAATGAAGAAGAGCGAGCGATCGCTCTTTTTTTGTGGGAATTTTTTATATGCGCCCTCTTTACTTGATGAATGAGTAAGGAGGGTATTTCTTTGTAAAATTATATTAAATAAAAACCAAATACTTTACTCACACTTAACATATTGCACATACAACATTAACAAAGCTCATGTATTATAAACAAGTAATTGAGATATGAAAATTATTTAGGAGGATGTATGAGTAAGATTTCTTTAAGACATGTATATAAAAAGTATGAGAATGGAATCGATAACGCTGTTAAAGACTTTAATCTTGAAGTAGAAGACAAAGAGTTCATAGTCTTTGTTGGACCATCAGGCTGCGGCAAGTCTACAACACTTAGGATGATAGCTGGACTTGAAGATATTAGTGAAGGTGAGCTACTAATCGATGGCAAGAGAATGAACGAGGTAGCGCCAAAAGACAGAGGCACCGCAATGGTCTTTCAAAATTATGCTCTATACCCACACTTAAATGTTTATGACAATATTGGCTTTGGGCTAAAGATTCGTGGCGTTGACAAGGATATTAGAGATAAAAGTATTAGAGAAACTGCGGAAAAGCTTGGCTTAACTGAGTACCTAAAGAGAAAGCCGTTTGAGCTATCAGGCGGACAAAAGCAAAGGGTAGCTTTAGGCAGGGCCATAGTTAGAGACGCTGAAATCTTTTTAATGGATGAGCCGCTATCGAACCTTGATGCTAAGCTTAGAATACACATGAGAGAAGAGCTTGTTGAGCTACAAAGGGAGCTGGGATCAACTGTTATATACGTAACTCACGATCAAACAGAGGCTATGACTATGGCTACAAGGATAGTTTGTTTAAAAGATGGCGTGATTCAACAAGTTGGCACTCCAAAGGAGCTTTATGAAAACCCTAGCAATGTCTTTGTTGCGGGCTTTTTAGGAGCACCGCCAATGAATTTTATCAAAGGAAAAATTAGATACGGAAAACTTTATAATAGCAAAGGAAGGGCTCTTGCAAATTATTCTAAAGTTGACAATAAAGATGTAATCATGGGCATTAGGCCTGAGCACATTAGAATTACTGATAATGAAGATGACTTAGCATTAAAGATTAAGATGGTAGAGCTATTAGGAGCAGATTACCATATACATGGCGAGCTAGATGGAGATGAGATAACTCTTAGAGTAGATGCAAAGCTTGATATCGTGTCAAAAAGCGAAATACATATTGCTTTTGTGACAGAAAATATCTTGCTATTTGATGCTAAGACAGAAAACAGAATTTTCTGGGAGGCAATAGATGGAGCTAAGTAGAGAAGTAAGCAAAGCAAAAGATAAAAGCAAAGCAAAAAGAGTTCGTGGAATAAAAAGTATAAGCTTTTCAGGCTTTCTTGTCTATATAGTTTTGCCACTAATACCGATTTTGGTGTTTTGGTTCATCCCAATGATAGCGTCATTCTTACTAAGTTTTACAGATTGGGACTATGTCAGCCCGACATTTAATGTAGTTGGCGCACAAAACTACAAGGACATACTTAGTAGTGATGCCTTTTGGCAAGCACTTAAAAATACTTTGTTATTCGGTCTAGGAACAGTAGTTCCGACACTTATCTTTGGTTTTTTGATGGCAATACTCATAGATAAGTTTAGACGCGGCAAAGAGCTTATACAAGGCTTTTTATTCGCACCATGGATTACACCGATGGTTGCTATGTCTATAGTATGGAGCTGGATGTTTAGACCAGATATCGGCCTTATCAATAGAGGGCTAGCTATTTTTGGCATAAGTGGACCAAACTGGTTAACAGACTCAAACACAGCGCTCATCGCTGTAATGATAGTAACCGTATGGAAGACATCGGGCTGGTGCATGCTTTATTACGCAGACGCTATCAGCAAGATACCAAAGGATTTATTCGAAGCATATGAGCTTGAGGGCTCAAGTGTTTGGCAAAAGATAAAGTACATCTATATGCCGATGACAGCAAAGACAACACTGTTCTTAGCGGTTATAAGCCTAATTAACTCAATACAAGCCTACGACCAAATCAGTGTACTAACACGTGGCGGCCCAGCAGGATCAACAAGAACACTGCTTTATTTATTCTATCAAATGGCCTTCGAGCAATTCAACATGGGGAAGGCGACAACGGTAACCATGATTATGGTCGTCATTACTGGTATACTCGCTGGACTTATGTTTATCTTGCAAAAGAAGTTCGCAAATAGGTGATAAAGATGAAAAAACAAATTAAATCAGTAAATATAATAATAGTTACAATAGTAAGTATCATTACCTTCTTCCCACTTTTATGGATGTTCTCAAACTCATTTAAGAGTGCGGAAAGCATAATCAGAGAGCCGATGAAATTAGCTCCAGAATTCTTTGACTTAAGAAATTTTAGAGGAGTTTTAGAGCAAGCACCATTTGACCTATATATTTTTAACAGTATAATCACATCCATCGCGATAGTTGTACTTCAAATGCTAACTTCTATACTCATGGGATATGGCTTGTCACGCTTTAAGTTCAAGGGAAAGAAAGTTTTATTTGGGGCAATACTATTAACGTATATGCTGCCAGCTGCGGCGACTTATGTACCGAGCTATGTAATACTTGCTAAGATGAATTTAATAGATACACTTACTGGTATCGTAATATCAAACGCGGCGAGCGTCTTTGCCATATATATGATTTATCAAACATTTTCATCCATACCAAAGGAGCTTATCGAAGCGGCTGAGATGGACGGAGCAAATAACTGGCAGATTCTTTGGAGAGTTTTGGTACCAGTAGCAAAGTCTACAATACTTACAACTGCTTTAATTCAGTTCGTGGCGATGTACAATAACTACATGTGGCCATCACTTATAACTAACAGCAAAAAGAATTATCTAATAAGCGTTGGTTTAAATATATTCTTTAATTCAAGAGGAAATTTCACTCAAAACCTACCTATGCTCATGGCAGCTAATGCGATTGCGGTACTTCCGCTGTTAATATTATTTTTAGTATTACAAAAGTGGTTTATCAAAGGCATCAGTGACAACGGCATAAAAGGCTAAAATTATCATTATAGGAGGAAAAAAATGAAAAAATTAAGAAGTTTAGCTGTAATACTTTTAGTATTATCACTAGTATTTACAGCATGTTCACCAGCTGCTAAGGAAGCTATGGACGAAGGAGATAAGACTACAAGCGCTGAAGCAAATGAGTCGAAGAGCGAAGAAAAGAAAGATGAAACAGCTAGCGATAAGCCAGTTGAAATTCAATTCTGGTATGGATTAGGCTCTGTAGCTGGAGAAACTATGGAAGAAATTATTAATGATTTTAACAATTCACAAGACAAGGTAAAGGTAACAGGCGTCCAACAAGCCGACTACGACGAAACTTATCAAAAGGTTCAAGCAGCTATTGCAGCTAATCAAGCACCAGCAGTTTTCATAGGTAGCAAGATTAAAGAAATGGGTGAAGCGGGTCTATTGGCTGACTTAACACCATATATAGACGAAAGAACACCTCTTGATGATTATCTAGATGTATTCATGAAGCCAGATCAAATCGATGGCAAAGTATATGCCTTCCCAGCTTATGGCACAACTCAAGTTATTTACTATAGAAAAGATTTACTTGAAAAAGCTGGATTAGATCCTCAAGATGTATACTCATCTTGGGACAAAGTTTTTGAAGCATCAAAGACAATGCAAGAAAAAGGCATAGCTGACTGGGGTCACCTAGTTATGTGGGGCCCAGATAACCTATCAGACATTGCTTATAGCAATGGCGGAACTGTCTTGTCAGAAGATGGTAAGACAGTAACTATCAACTCGCCTGAATGGGTTGAGGCTTGGGACTTTGTTAGAAAGCAAATTTTTGACGATAAAACTACTAAGATTGAATCAGGCGGACAAGGCTGGGAATATTGGTACAGAACTATCGATAACGTTATGAATGGTACTGCAATGAGCTATACTGGTTCATCAGGGGATAAGGGCGACCTTGATTTTACAAAGATTGACTCAATTCCTCAACCATCATTACATGATAAAAATGGTAAAGCTCAAGCAGGCGCACATAGCTTATTAGTTCCAGAAGCTGTATCAGAAGAACAAAAGAAAGCTGCTTATGAATGGATAGCATACTTCACAAGTCCTGAAATATCTGCTAAGTGGTCAATGAAGATTGGTTATATACCTGTTAGAAAGAGTACTATGGATATCGAAGAGTACAAGAAGTTTATAGAAGAAAGTCCATATGCAAAGGTACCATATGAACAAGCACTTACAGCTACACCAGTTTTTGTAGACCCGACTAAGGGACAAATCATAGACGCTTTAAAGATAGCTGCAGATAAAGTTGAATTACAAAACGTTCCAGCTAAGGAAGCACTTGACGAAGCACAAAAAGTAGCTCAAAAAGCACTTGATGAAGTACTAAATAAGTAAGATTATAATTTGGGCGTCTCTATATGAGACGCTTATTTTTTAATGAGAGGTATATATGCAAAGAGAGAAATTTTTAAATATAAAGTTAAATAAGGCTTATGACGTAGTAAATTTCACTATTGATAAAGATATCAAGGCCCTAACAATTAAGTGGAGCAATAACAAACAGTTTTTTAGCGCCTACGTTTTCGGCCCAGATAATAAGCTTTATGCACAGGTAATAGCTGCGAAAGATAGCGGCGAAAGGCACATAGCAACTATCCAATCTAGCTGTTCGCCTTGCTGCCAAAGCTTTAAGCCTAATATAGCTAAGGGCGTTTGGAGTCTTGAATATGGCGTTCTAAATATGTGTGACGCAGATGATATCAGTCTTGAAATTTATGAAGGAGATTTAGATAGTGAAGAAAATAGATTTAATGAAGTAAATTTATTTGATAGCATAAAGATGAAGGACGATGGACCTAAGAAAACTTTTTATGCGGCGGACTTCCACACTCACACCATATATTCAGACGGTAAAATGTCTAGAGAAGCCAATAATGATGTGGCGATAAAGCAAGGACTAGACTTCTTTGTGCCTACGGATCACAATGTCTATCACTACACATGGCCAAAGCATGAGGGCTTAAAAGTTTACCCGGGTATAGAGATAACATCTAGCCTTGGTCACATCAACTTATTATTTACAGAAAAAACGCCATTTGCAGAGCATGCAATATATGAGATTGAAGACGAAGAAGCACTTGTAAGGATAATAAAAGAGGCAAAGGGCTACTCACTGATTTCAGTGAACCATCCATGTATGCCGCCATGGGATTTTCACGCAAAATCATTTCCGCTTGACTTAATCACATTTATGGAAGTGATCAACGACCCGACGTATATGACATCTAAAAAGGCAATCAAAGATGCCATAAAAGCTTGGAACTACTTATTGAACGATGGCTACAGAGTCATATCCATAGGTGGAAGCGACTCACACTTACTTCCAGAAGAAAAATATGAGGGCTCAGCTTATCCATCGCTCTTAGGAGATCCAAAAACCATAGTTTACGCAAAAGAGAACACAGCCGAAGCGCTTAAAGACGCGATGCTGGCTGGAGAAGTGTCTGTGACTAGATCAAAAGAGATAAAGCTTAGCGCCAATGGCTTAGCAAGAGAAAATGAAAACTTCACTGGAAGAGCAAGCCTAAGAGCGGAGTTGCTCGAAAACAATTTTCATTCATCAGCTCTTCATATATCTTGTCTAATCGATGGCGAGTGCGTTAAAGATGAAAAGGCTAAAGAGTCGATGTTCAGTATTGAAATAGACAGCGCTTATCACTGGATAAGAGTAGATGTTTGGGACGAAGATGGCAATCTTTATGGATACACTAATCCCATTTTCTTCAATAGAAAGACTAAGGAGCACGAGATGAAAGTCTGGGGCGATTTGATGGAGAAGATGTCAAATGAAAAATAATATAAAAGGCGTAATATTTGATAAAGACGGAACGCTTTTAAAATTTACTGACATTTGGAGACTTAGCTTAGAAGATCTCTTTGATTATTATGAGCTTAGTGAAGCTGATAAGATAGAGATAAGACAGGTAGTAGGAGTGAATGAAGACCGCAGTATTAGAGAAAATTCTATACTTGCCTCAGGCACTATAGCTGATTTAGCAGAAGTATTTAGTAAATATGTTAACAAAAGTAAAGAAGCTCTTGATAAAGAGATAAGTGATTTCTTTTTAGCTTACTTAGCTAAGCATCCAGAATTGATTGTGGGGACGTGTGATGTTAAAAAATGTTTTGACGCGCTAAAGAAACTTGATATCAAAGTAGCTGTCATAACAGCTGATAGCTTTAAGCAAGCAAAACTAAGTTTTGAGATGCTTGGCGTATATGATGAAATAGATTTTTTAGCAGCAGCTGATTTTTATCCAAATAAACCAGATCCATCATCATTAGATGCTTTTTGTAAAAACTTTGAACTAAGTAGAAAAGAAGTAGCCGTTGTAGGCGACTCACTAATAGATTTAGAGCTAGGTAAAGTAGCTGGGCTTGCTGTTGGCGTCACATGCGGCGTAGGCACAAAAGAGATGCTTATGAAGGATGCGGATATTGTTTTGGATACGCCACTTGATTTAATAAGTGAATTAAGATAAGTAAAAAATACTATTTGGGTATAAGAAAAGTGTAGAGAATAAATCTTTACACTTTTTTATTGTTTAGGAGATATCAATTGAAAAATTTACTTATTATATTTACAAGAGTGCCTATAGAGGGACACACAAAAACGCGCCTTGAAGGCTTCCTTTCAAAGAAGGACATAGTGACTTTTCACAAAAAGCTAATAAGAAGACTTATTAGTGATGTAGCGTCTAAGGAGTGGGACCTTGAGATTCATGCGACGCCTATAGAGAAGGTAGAGATACTTAAAGAATTTTTACCAAATGAAGTGTACAAATCTCAAGCTGATGCAAACCTCTTTGAGAAGATGGAGCTGGCAATCGATACTGCGCTTCAAAGCTACAAGAAGGTTGCCATCATTGGCTCGGATATATATGATATATACGCGTGCGATATAAAGGCTGCCTTCGATGCACTTGATAAGGCGGACCTTGTATTTAACCCTTCGTCAGATGGAGGCTACTCATTAGTCGCGTCAAAAGTAAATATAAAGGACAAGCTCAATATTGACTTTAAAGATAAATCTATGATACTTGATGAAACTATTAAAAATTATAATAGTTCACGCGTTAAATGCCTTAGAGTCATTGATGATATTGACACTAAGGAGGATCTATTATATAATTACTATGGTAAAAATGTTGAATTTATAAGCAAAGATGAGATTTTGCTTGAAGGAAAGCATCTTAAGCTCGATGATAATATATTTCACGACTTAATCAATCTCAACAATTGGAGGAATAATAATGAAGAAAAAAACAATATCTAAAATAGTACTTATTGCCATTATATTATTAACAGTCTTATTATACTTTGTAGTGCCAAGCTTTCATGCTACTATAAACAATTTTGTTTCAAAGCTAGGAAGTTTAAATCTTGATGCAGTTATCGAGTTAATCAGGGGCTACGGTGCTTATGCAGCAGTCGTTTCGTTCTTTTTAATGATACTTCAATCAATCTTATCACCAATACCAGCACTTTTAATCACGCTTTCAAACGCAGCAATCTTTGGTTGGTGGAAGGGCGCACTTCTATCATTCTGGTCAGCAATGGCAGGAGCTGCACTATGCTTCTACATCGCTAGAACATTAGGTAGAGACGTTGTTGAAAAGATTACGACTAAGACAGGACTTGCTAAAGTTGACGAATTTTTCGAAAGATACGGCAAAAACTCAATACTTATCTGCAGACTACTACCTTTCGTTTCATTCGACATAGTTAGTTACGCGGCAGGACTTACACCAATCAAGTTCTGGGACTTTTTCATTGCAACAGGCCTTGGACAACTTCCTGCAACTATCGTTTACTCATACTTAGGCAATTTAGCAGGCTCCACAAAGACTATATTTATTTCTATAGTGTGTGTAGTTGCTTTAAGTGCCTTAGTTTACATGATAGGCAAGATATATAATGACAAGAAAAAAGCAAATAAATCCAATTAAGATACTGAGCCTATTACTCATAATAATAGGCTCCGTTCTAGTTATAAAGTACGTGCCTATGGCAAAGCTCAAGGCCTTTATCGAAGAGAGAAGAGAGCTTTCTGAAGTTTTATACGTGGCAGCCTTTGCAGTGCTTCCAGTATTTTTCTTCCCAGTGCCAGTGCTTGCACTTATTGCTGCAGCCTTATTCGGCTTTGTGAAGGGCAGCCTCTTGACCATGGTTGGAGCACTTCTAAATATGTCAATCATGTTTGTGATTGCAAGATACATCGGCAGGGACTTCGTTAGCGCCATGGTTCACAAGCACGTGAGCAAAAAAACTTACGATAGATATTTTTCAAAAGACGCCAATATCGCTTCAGGACTATTCTTAGTAAGACTTACACCAATCATTCCATACAATATACTTAACTACGCTTATCCACTAACTGACATAGGCTTTTGGAAATATTTGATAGTTTCATTCGTAGGTATAGCGCCAGGCACGCTTGTTTACTTAAACCTAGGCGACAAGATCAAAGATTACAAGTCCAAAGAGTTCTTGATTGCAGTCTTAATCATGGTCGCTCTTGTAATTATTTCCATCTTGCTTACAAAGTATATGAATAAAAAACATGATAGCAATAGTAGTTCCAGTATATAATGAAGAAAAAAATATAGAGCGCTTTATAAGGCATCTTTATAGCTTAGATGGCGAGTTCAAGGTCTATATAGCATACGCTGATGGCGGTGACAAAACGCTTGATGTGCTTCATAAACTAAACAATGAATTTCCATTTAAGATAGTTCACAGCGAAAAATCACGTTCAGTACAGATGAATACAGGCTTTAAAGAGACTACAGAGGACAAAATAATGTTTTTGCATGCGGATTCGTACTTGGATAAGGACGCCATAGTCAAGATGGATAAGGCGCTTGATAAATACAGCGCCGCAGCCATTAAGATACGCTTCACTAGCAAGAAGCTTTTGATGAAGCTCGTTGCCTTTAGATCAAATGTGAGACTAAAGCTATATAATATTGCTTACGGTGATCAAGCCATGTCATTTAGACGCGAAAAATTTATCCAAATGGGCATGTTTAAAGAGATTCCTCTTATGGAAGACTATGATATGTCCAGAAAACTCAAAAAAGAAGGAACAAAGATAAAGGCTATAGACTCATACCTTACGACAGACGCAAGACGCTTTGAACAGATGGGTATACTTAGGACCATAATACTAATGAAAAAATTAAAATTTATGTTCTTACTAGGCTACCCGATTGAAGAGATCACAAGGAGATACAGAGATGAAAGATGATAAGAAAAATTATTTAGAATATGTCAAAGAGACCTGCCTCGACTGCTCACTATGTACGCAAAACTGTGATTTTCTAACGAAGTATGGCCTTGACTTAGCAGATTTCGCATCTAGAGATGACTTAGCCTACTCATGCTTTTTATGCGGACGCTGCTACGAGGTCTGTCCCGTTGATTTAGATGGCAGAGAGATCTCACTTATACATAGAAAAAATGAGGGCTTCGGAATGATGAAGTTTGAGAAGTCCCTATATAAATTTAGAAACAACTCCAATAAGAAAACAAAGGATCTCTTATGGCTTGGCTGCGCTTTTCCGAGAGCTTTTCCAGAAACAACTAAGAAGATGATAGAGATATTTAGAGAAGATGGATGCGATTACTCAATCGACTGCTGTGGTAAGCCAGTCTTTGAGAGTGGCGACAAGGACAGAGCGCAAAATAACATTGACCACGTCAAAATGCTTCTACTTAAGAAAAAAGTGAAGAGAGTCGTTACATGCTGCCCAAACTGCTACCACTTTTTTAAAGATTATACAGACATAAACGTTATAACGATATATGAAAAGCTTTATGAGCTAGGCGTAGGCAAGGTTTTAGAAGATGAGTTTCACATCTACCACCCTTGTCCAGACAAAGTTCACAAAGAGATGTTTAAAGATTTAAAATATTTTATGCCAAACGCCAAAAGTGACTACAAAGACGTTTTATGCTGCGGCCTAGGAGGACTTGCAAGCAAGGGCGAACCCGAGATAGCGAAAGCCTTCTTAGATAGACTAAAAAATTATGAGAGCATGGTCACAACATATTGCGCAAGCTGCTCGATACAGTTCACAAAAAACGGCATAGCTAATCAGCACGCACTTACCATGATACTTGGTACAGACGAAAAAGTTGTTCCAACAAGCCTAGCTAGATTAATAAAGATGAAATTCTATGGCGGAAGATAGATTATAAGATAAGTTCAATGGAGCTTATCTTTTTTTTGTGCTAATCTTGATAAAATTACCTTCAAGGTATATAATTAAATTAGTTCACAGTAAGAGGTGATTTATATGAAGAAAAATAATAAACTTCTTAAATATTTATATTACATATTTCAAAGCATGAATATGCTCATATCACTTGCGCTGCCCATCTATATTAAAAGGATAGTCGATACAGTTAGTGATAAAGATTATACTTTGTTCAAATTTAACGCCATAATATTTTGTGTTTTGATATTAGCCTTCATAAGCACATTAGCTCTTTCATATTACTTCATGATTTATTATGAAGAGAAGGAATTAAGAAGGCTTAGAAGCAAGTTTTACAATTATCTTGGCTTTGAAAGTTTAAATAATTTAAAGAGCAAATCTTTAGGATCTATTATACAGCTTTTTAACTCAGATGTTGAAGGCATTAGAAGCTTTATAATTGAAATACCGTACAAAAGAATTGTTAAAGGCATTTACCTAGTTTTGATTATTTTGCTTATGCTAAGAGAAAACGCCCTTTTAAGTGCATCTATACTTATAATACTACCAATATTTTACTTCATACAAAACAAGATGAGCGAGAAAGAAGCTGTAGTTAACAAAGCGATAGAAGAAGCAAATGAAAAGCTCAATGGCAATATCGAAGAGTTTTATAATTATAATTACACTATAAAAGCATTTAATTCAAGTGAAGATACAATTATAAAAAATGAAGCGGGCCTAGATAAATATTTAGAAAAAGTTTTTGAAAGACTTAAGATTGATATAGTTTATGATTACTTTATGTCAAATGGCCTTTTAAACGTGCTTGATCTAATCATATACATTTTCGGCGGCTTTTTAGTTTTTAAAGGCTCAGTCAGTATAGGAACTTTGATTTTATTTAGCCAATATGTCTCAAAGCTTTGGAACCCGATAGAGTTTTACATGTCATATCCAAGAGAGAAGTCCTTGTATGAAATGCACAAAGAAAGATTAGCTAGCGTAATTAATTTTGAAAGCAAACTTATAGATGAGGATGCAAAAGATTTTGAAAGACTAGAGCTAAAAGATTTATCCATAGAATACAATGAACTTATTTTAGATAAGATTAATTTAGAGATAAAAAAAGGCGAGAAGATACTGATAAAGGGAAGCAATGGTTCAGGCAAGACAAGCCTACTTAGAGTTGTATCAGGTCTTGAGACTGATTATACTGGAGAGATATATCTAAATGGAGCGAAAATCAATAAAGAAGCAAATTTATTAAATAAGATGATCAGGCTAGTTCCTGATAAGGCAGATATATTCCATGGGACTATAGAAGAAAATATCAATATGTTTTCAAATAAAAGTGTTGATACAGATACAAAGATAATCAAGCTCCTAGAGAAAAACAATCTTAGCTTAGATACAGTTCTTTCTTCAAGCATGAATAATCTGTCTGGTGGAGAGAAGAAGCTTATAGAGCTTGAAAGAGCATTTCAAAGCACAGGAAAAGTATTTATCTTTGATGAACCGCTTAATTATATAGATAAAAATAATTCGGAGCTAGTCATAGATTGCATAAAAGATTTTACTAAAGATAAAACAGTAATTTTAGTTTCTCATAATGAGAGCATAGAAAAAATTGCCGATAAAGTATATGAGATAAAGAATAAAAATTTGATAAGAATTAAATAGATAAGCTTAATACAAAAGCAGATGCACATCATTAGTGCACCTGCTTCTTTTATGTGTAAGTATATATTAGATTTCTTTTTCTCCTTGCAAGTACTTTGGCCTTTTATAAAATGTATCTAGTAGTGGCACCATAAATGCAGCGATAAAGCCGCCTGAGAAGCCATTGTTATAAAGGTTCAGTCCTGAGTGCAGACCACCTACGTTGTTTATAAGCGCCATGTGCAAGAAGCCTGCCAAGAAGCCTGCGAGGCTTCCGTAGTAGTTTGATATCGGGCAAAGTGTTGTACCGAAGAGACTTGCAAGTAGTAGCGCCGTGTCGTGTGGGTTGTACATATTAATTAGGCTCGCGGCGTATATGCCTAGGAATATCGGCAGTGCGTTTCTTATGTCCTTACCAATGAATGAGAAGCCGATGATTGTTAGTATGCCACCTATGATGGGTCCATTTAACTCTCCTCCAACGAGCAAGACATAAAGCGTTGAGACTATACCAAGCGTTCCTGCGTTTATAAGGCAAGCTCCATTACCAAACTCTGCTTCGTAATTTTGCAGAAGTAGTCCAGTCCTCTTAAGCAGTTTGAAGTAGTTTTTAAGCGCATCTTTTTCGCAAAGTCCAAGCACTATGAAGAATATGAACATCGACATTAGTAGCGGAAAGAACTTGTCGTTGTAGCCCTTTAAGACTATGCTCTTTTGTGGCAAGTTTATGTTAATGGTCTTTAGAAAGCCCGAGTAGAACATGGCGATGATGCCTGCAGTGAAGCCGCCATTGTAAAGGTTAAAGCCTTTGTGGAAGGCCTTAAATGGTTTTAGTAGCGGCGTGAATATAAAGCCGACTAAAAAGCCTACTGCAAAGGCAGAGATAACTCCTAAGGAGCCGCCAACTAGTAGGTAGACATTTGTAACCATTGGCGCAAGCGATGTAACAAAAAGCGCATTTGCAATATTGTCTTCGAACTTAATATTGTACTGTTTTGTATATGCTATGACACCCAGCATAAGCGGTAGAGAGTTTAGTACATTCTTACCAAATAGTGAGAAGCCTGATACTACAAAGATGCCTGCTATATGTATACCTTTTAGGTCGACTTTCTTAATATTAAGTATCATAATGGAAAACAAAGTTATGATAGAATTATTTACAAGGGCAGCACCGATATTTGCAAGCTTCATATAGTCTGTAACTAGTGATGCAGATGAAACAGAGATGACTTTTAAGCCATAAACAATTTCATCAGGTGTATTAAAGACGAAGCCCGTAATAAATAAAAATATTGCATACAAGTACAGTAACAAATACTTGTTTCTATAGTCACTTAGCTTAATCATTGTTTGCGCCTCCTTTGTATTAAATATATTTTACCATATAATTGGTGAAATTAATATAGGATTTTTTGTTATTTATCTATGTGCTTTGGGTATATATGAACTGAGCGAAAGAAGCTTAATAAAGGAGGTAAAAATGACAAATTTAATAGGTAAAAAATTAGATGAATTTAAGGTAAATGCATTTCAAGCAGGTAAGGACTTCTTCCAAGTAACAAACGAAGACCTTAAGGGTCACTGGAGCGTACTTTTCTTCTACCCAGGAGACTTTACATTTGTATGCCCAACAGAACTAGAAGCACTTGCTGAAGAATATGAAAACTTTAAGAAGGCTGGTTGCGAAGTATATTCAGTTTCAACTGACTCTGAATTTGTTCACATGGAGTGGCAAAAGACATCTCCAGCAGTTTCAAAAGCTAAATACGTTATGATTGCTGACAGAGCATTTGAACTTTCTAGAATGTTAGGAGTTTTAAACGAAGAAGAAGGACAAGCTTACAGAGGATCATTTGTAATCAATCCAGACGGAGTTATAACTGCATATGAGATCCACGATATGGGCATAGGCAGAAGCCCTAAGGAATTACTAAGAAAGCTAGAAGCTTCTAAATTTGTTAATGAGCACGGCGACAAAGTTTGCCCAGCAAACTGGATGCCAGGCGAAGACACACTTACTCCAGGCATGGACCTAGTAGGCACAATCTAAGATATTTACGAGAGTAGACAAGTTCTACTCTTTACATAATGACGCTGAGCTTATCTTGGCGTTTTTTTAACAATCACTTGCTTTATCAAGAGAAATAAGTACTTAAGCACTTAAAAAAATGATTGATGATGTATAATTAAAGTAAGATATAAAGAAGTCTCGGATAAAAGTTTAAGAAAGGAGTCTCTTATGAATAATTTACTCATGATATATTTATTATCAAAAAATATATTGTTGTTTAGCTTCAATAATATATTAAGGATTGTTTTTGTAGTGGCAAAATTAGTCTTGCTATACAAAATATATGCGGCGTTGAGAGAAAAGAAGGGGGCATAGTTATGAATGGAGCACAAGCAGGCGTTAATTTAGCTAATACAATATTGTTCGTTATAATACCAGAAATTATACAGATAGTACTACTTTATTTGATATACAAAGAAGTAAAGAAGTAAATAGTTTATTTAGGTGGAGAGAAATCTTCACCTATTTTCTTGAATAATAAAGGTATTGCACTCTATCTAAGGACATGATATTATATATATAATATAGGGGGGTGATAAACTATGTGGAAGTTAAGAAAATATGTTTCCAATAAAGACTTCTTTAGCTACATTATCATATACATACTATATAAAATAACTTTTCTTTTAAGTCCATATCTATCAGGTATATTTATAGACGCATCAGTTGCTAAGGACTTTGATAAAATGATTTTATATGCTATATACAATATAGTTTTATTTGTGGCAGGACAGGGAGTTATGTACTTTTTTGACATCATTGAGGGAGAGGCAAGTACTCGCTCGACCATTAATATCTATGAAAAGCTTGATGACAATCTTTTAAGATACAATCTCAAAACTAATAATATTAGCCGTGACAAAATTAATCAAGAGATTACACATAACCTTGATGCTGTGAGTAAATACATATTCAAGACACCAGTCAATGTAGTCTTTCAATTTATCACTATGATCTGCATCTTTGTGATTATGCTTACTATATCGGTAACACTTGCTTTTGTCATGCTTATAAGCGTGCCGGTAGGTGCTTACGTTTCATACAAGTTAGGAGATAAGATTTCTGATTATTCTGAAGAAAATATTCAAAACACACAAAATATCAATGGTTACATTCTGGATAAGTACGAGATAAACAAGTCAGAAAGGCTTTTAGATAAGAAGCAGCTCTTTAATATAAAAGATTATTTGGAAAAGTATAAGAACACTTTGTTTAAAAAATTTAAATTACAATCCTTAGTTGAAAACTGGATGATATATTTTATTTTAAATGGTGTCATACTTATGATGACTATACTATCAGGCTACTTTGTATTTAATGGCAGTATAAGTATAGGTGCATTCTTTGCTTCACAGCTCTATGTTTCACAATTTTGGGGACCAGTGCAAGAGCTATTTGATATAAGAAATGAGTATTTAAGCGATAAACCAGCTATCAATAATTTTGCGGAATTTTTAGAGATAGAAGCAGCTAAGTATAAAGATGATAAAATAAAAACTATTGAACTAAAAGATTTTGAGTGTTTAAGTAAAGATGATACGATTTTGAACGAAAAAGTAAACACTTCTTTTGATGCGTCACATATCAATATTATCTGCGGGGACAATGGTACTGGGAAAACAACCATAGTCGAGGCAATACTTAATTATAACAAGAGATATAATGGCAAGATATATATTAACGGTGAAGAAGTAAAAGATCTTTCATACTCAGACATAGTTTATATACCAGCAGATTACTTGATATCAAAGTTTGGCGTGCTTGAGGACAAAGCTAAGATGTCATCAGGACAAAGAAAAAAGGCTCAATTTGATTTATCACTACTAACAGATAAAAGCGTGTATATTATAGACGAACCAACAAACTTCTTAGACCTTGAGAATAAAGAAGCAATTGCAAAGCTTATATCGGATCTATATGATAATGGCAAGATAATTATAATGATTACACATGACAAGGACATTATGAATAAATTAAATAATGTAGAGACTATATATTTAGAAAGAAAAGTCGTAGCTTAATAAATTGACTATAGGTGGAGAGAAATCTTCACCTATTTTATTATCTAAATGGGTACATATATACAAGAGGTGATTATATGCTAAAGAGATTTTTTGATCTTAGTGGCGACGAGATCATTAATTTAAATAAAGATGAATTGAAACAAGCGATTAAGTCTTGTGAAGCAAGGATTGTTTTGTCTGAGAATGTTGTGGTTCAAGAGCCTGCGACTTATGGCGTGACATCGTCTGAGCTTGCTAAGGCTTTTGGCGCTGACTTAATTCTGCTTAACTTTTTTGATGTGAATGAAAAGAAAATTAAGGGCCTTGATTATAGCGGCGTGGGCATCATTAAAAAGCTTAAAAATCTTGTCAAGAGACCTATCGGAGTAAATCTAGAACCAGTTCAAGACAAGAATATGTTTAGCGAAAAGAAAGCAATTAGTGATGGCAGAAAGGCAAGCGAAGAAAATATTAAAAAGCTTGATGAGATGGGATTCGACTTCGTTATGTTTACTGGAAACCCTGGTACTGGCGTTGACAACGAGGGCATTAACGAGGCGATAAAGCTTGCGAAAAAATATTTCCACGGACTTATCTTTGCTGGCAAGATGCATTCATCGGGTGTTGATGAGAAAATTGCAGACCTTGATGTTTACAAAGGCTTCTTAGATGCGGGCGCTGACGTTCTTTCTGTTCCAGCTGTTGGCACATGTCCAGGCGTTTTCGATGAAGATGTAAGAGCTATCGTAGAGCTTGCTCACAGAAACGGTGCTCTTGTGATGACTACCATCGGCACTTCGCAAGAAAGTTCGCCAAAGGAAGTCATTAGGGACATTGCACTTAGAAATAAAATTTTAGGCGCTGACATTCAGCATATAGGCGACTCTGGTTACGGTGGCCTTGCCATTTGCGAAAACATTTTTGAACTTTCAAGAACCTTAAGAGGAGATAGACACACATTTAAACTTATGGCTGCGTCTATAAATAGATAATGGATATAGAAAAGTTTATTCGTTTTAGAAAAGAGCTTCACAAGATGCCCGAGGAGGCTTTTAAAGAGGATAGGACTAGGGCTTTTATTAAAGATGTTTTAAGTGGTGTCAATGGTCTTGAGCTTGTGGAAGATAAATCTTATTTGCTTTATAGATACTTTAAGGGTGATGACAAGAAGTCAATAGTATTGCGCTGTGATATGGACAGCATTGTAAATAGTAAGAAGGAGCGCTTTCACGGCTGCGGACATGATGGCCACATGGCGATAATGCTTGGCACTATACTTTCGATGGACGCATCTAAGCTTGATAAGAACGTTTACTTTTTGTTTCAAGCGGCTGAAGAGACTGGTTATGGAGCACTTAAGGCTCTTGAGATCTTTGATAAATACAAAATTACTGAAGCTTATGGTCTTCATAACTACGCTGGAATCAAGACGGCAGCTATATCTACAAAGAAGGGACTATTGTTCCTATCGTCATTTGGCTTAAAAGTAAATATACTTGGTAGGCAGTCGCACGCGTCTATACCAGAAAATTCGCTAAATCCGATATACGCTTGCAGCGAGATTATTAAAGACATAGAGCCATTCATAAAGAGAGACGCTTACAAAGATTTTACTCTTCAAGGCGAAAAATTCTCTGATAACATTTTCATAACTGTTGTTGGCGTAAAGCTTGGCGGAGAGAATTTTGGCGTTTCGCCAGCAAGTTTGGAGCTCGACTTAACCTTGAGAGCATATAATGATGATGACCTAGCAAAACTTAAAAATATTTTTGAAGATAAGTATAAAAAGTTTTTAGAAGAGAAGGGTTTTGTGGTAGAATTAGAGAGTACGGATGAGTTTATGTCGGTCGTGAACGATGAAGAGCTTTATGAGGACTTTGTTAAAGCCATTGATGCGGATGGACTTCCATTCGAAGAGAGAAAAGATATCATCAGAAGCAGTGAGGACTTCGGCTACTACAGGCGTAAGGCGAGGGAATTATTCTTCCTACTAGGCGTGGGCGAAGATCACAAGGACATTCACGATGAGGCATATGAATTTAATGATGAGGCTATAGAGGGCGGTGTGAGAGCTTTTCTATCTATAGCATATAGACTTTAGGAGGGATATGATGGGCTGCGATAGCGATTGCAAAGCATGCAAGGACAAGTGTGCTTTTGAAAAATTAAAAGCAAATGATAAATCAAATATAAAAAAGGTGATAGGCGTTGTAAGCGCGAAGGGCGGTGTTGGCAAGAGCTATGTAACAACACTACTTGCAAACTCGCTTGCCATGAAGGGCTACAAGGTCGGCATACTTGATGCGGATCTAACAGGACCATCGATACCGAGGTCTTACGGACTATATGGCATGGTTACATCTGATGACGGAGTAAACATAACACCAGCTGAGGCAGCCAACGGTGTCAAGGTAGTGTCCATGAACTTACTTATGGAGCACGAGACAGATCCACTTATCTGGAGAGGACCTATGCTAATGGGCGTGATAAGACAGTTTTATGAGAACGTTAACTGGGGAGATTTGGACTACCTTTTAGTTGATATGCCACCAGGAACATCGGACATACAGCTAAGCATATATCAGCTATATCCATTAAACGGACTAGTTATAGTTACATCGAGCCAAGACCTTGTTGATATGATAGTGCAAAAAGCTTTCAAGATGGCAGGCTTAATGCACATCAAGGTATATGGTCTAGTTGAGAACATGGCATACTTCATCTGCGACGAGTGTCACAAGAAGCACTACATCTTTGGTGAGCCAAAGGCAGCAGCACTTGCTGAGAAGTTCGGTGTGAAAGATTATGCGGCACTTGCCTTGAAGCCGGAGAACACAAGACTAGTTGACCTAGGCCAAGCAGATATAATTATAGAAAAAGAATTAGATGGTATAGTTAAAGCGCTAGAACAATAATTTTAGGATATATTTGTAAATATTATTGAAGATATAGCAGAGTATGATTTTCGTACTCTGTTTTTATTTAAAATAAGAAAGGGGAAAATGAGTTCTTATTTCAGAAAATTGCGTTTATTTGAAATAAGGAAATAAAAATATGATTCTTATTTCAGAAACTCTTGACTTTTTGAAATAAGAGTTATATAATGTAGTCACTATTTCAAATTGGAGCTGATCATATGAGTAAAGAAAGAGCAGGTAAATTAATAAAAAATCTTTCTGGGAAAAGTGAGTACTATTCATTCAGACCAAGTCCACTGCCACCAGAGCCTGCTATTACAATTGACAATGAGCTTAACAATTTAATAATAGAAGCACACAAGACGCTTGCTATTTTGGACGATAGGGCAGAGAAAATCCCTGATATGAATTTATTTATATCGATGTATGTGAAGAAGGAAGCGCTCCTTTCATCGCAAATAGAAGGCACACAGGCGACTCTTGAGGACATCTTAGAAGTGAATCGCACTGAGAGCATCAACGAAGACGTCGAAGAAGTCGTTAACTATGTAAGAGCTGCGAACTACGCTATAGATAGGCTAAATACCTTGCCACTATGCAATAGACTTCTTTTGGAGACGCACAAAATTTTGCTTTCAGGTGTAAGAGGAAACGAGAAAAATCCAGGCGAGTTTAGACGCAGTCAAAACTGGATTGGCTCAAAGAGCTCAAATATCACTACGGCGAGGTATATACCGCCAAATATTGACGATATGAAAGAAGCTTTATCGGATTTAGAAAAGTTTATCAATGACGATACACCATACGATGCGTTGATAAATGCGGCTCTTGTGCATTATCAGTTTGCGAGCATACATCCATTCTTAGATGGCAATGGCAGGATAGGCAGGTTACTTATCGTTTTGTATCTACTATATAAAGGCACTATCAAGACGCCAGCCTTGTATCTATCGTATTATTTAAAGGAGCATAGAATTGAGTACTATGATAGGATGACGTCAGTGAGAGATAGTGGTAATTATGAGCAGTGGATTAAATTTTTTGTGCGCGGTGTATATATATCGTCAAAATCAGCAATAGAAAGCGCCGATAAGCTTATTGAACTTAAAAATTCTGATGAAGAAAAAATTAAGAATGCTGAGATAAGTGAGAGAAGAAAAGCAAATATTTTAAAGCTATACAAACATCTTTTAGCAAAGCCAATAATCGATATCAAGGGTGCCTCAGAAGAGCTTGGACTCGCTTATAACACAGCAAAGTCTGCTATTGATATGCTGATAGACCTATGCATACTTAAACAAGATAATAATCAAGAAAGAAATAAAGTTTTTTCCTATGAAGCTTACTTAGCTGTATTAAGAGAAGGAACAGAAATAATTTAAACACACAAAAATTAACGCCTCAGTGATGAGGCGTTTTTATCTGTGAGTAATTATTTAATTATACTTAGAATTCTTTTACCTAAATTTACCCATGAATATTCATGCAAATCTCTTGATATCTCTTCTGTGAATAAGTTTTCATCAAGTCTTGCTATCTGCTTTTCTATCTTAGCAGCAAGTCTTTCTACATAGCTAGGCACATCTTCTTTATATGGCTTGTCGACGTCGTAGATGCGCGGAAGCTCTGTAAACTCGATGATGCCGCTATGCACAAGTTTTTCACCTAGCAGCATTTTTAGTCCATCTATCTCGGAGGCAACTACTAATTTGTGGCAGGCAAGTGCCTCTATCGCAACTAAGCCAAGGGCTTCGAAGTATGAAGGCAGTATGAATATATCGGAGCGCCTTAAGTCTTCTGCCATGAGCATTTGATTCTCTGCATCGCGTATATATAAATTCTTGGAGCGCTTCGCCTCAATCATCATTCTTTCTTTGTCATCTTTAGACGCGTTACCTATGATGTGCAGTTCGATATTATCATGATTTTTCTCTAAGTATGGAAGTGCAGCCGCAAGAGCAAAGACTCCCTTTGACTCTGTAATCTTTCCTGCAAACATCAGCCTAATAGTCTTATCGCTCTTAGCCTTTGTGCTAGGATAGAAGACTTTGTCGTTGTATGCACCGCCAACCAAGTGAATTTTTTCTTTAGTTATGCCAAGTATATCCTCAATTTGCTCATGCTCAGCAGGAGTTACTGTCAACACTTGATCAAGCTCCTTTAGATGAGTGAGCCTTGCTAAGAAGCGCCTGTGCTGCATAATTTGCCTCATGTCAGTTCCGTGGCTTATGCCTACTACCTTCACGTCAGGGAAGACTTCACGAACAAGGTCTGTTAAGAACATTAGGTGGTGAGAGATGACAAGCTCTGGCTTGAACTCTTCCTTCGCCTTAAGAAGTCTCTTGCGAAATGCTTCCAGCATAGTATCTATCTCATCTTCGCTCATCTCGCTATATATAGTCGACTTGTATGGCATCTCGTCACTCATGCCGCAGATGTGGAAGGGTACTTCTTCTGTGTCGTACAAAACTTCATACGTGCGGTCTGTATTGACATCTATAAGGTCCCTATGCTTTTCTTCAGCACCGTATATGGCAGCATTTTCTGCACCAGCAGCCTTGAAGGCAGATATTAAATTTGCAAAGTAAACACCGCTACCAGTTTTAGCAGGAAGCTGTGTCAAGACGTGTAGTACTCTCATCTAAATCCTCCATTTCATATTTAAGCATTCTAAAGCGATTGTAACAAAGAGCTAATAATTTATCAATACATATAAAACATTCTAATGACTAGGCCTATATAAATAAAATAATCTTATATTAATTTTATCTTAATGATGTGTCACTGTGCTTTACAATGTAGTCCACTATCTTTTCTAAATACTCTTTGTCAATGGCATCAAAGTTAGAATACTCATAAGAGTCAATATCCAAGACGCCAACGCCGCGCGTCATATTATATATAGGAACGACAATTTCACTTTTGCTCATAGAGTCGCATGCGATGTGACCAGCAAAGCTATTAACATCGTCAACGACAATAGTCTTTTTGCTTGAGTAGGCAGTGCCACAGACTCCTTTACTGAGCATGATCCTGTTACAAGCGGGCTTGCCTTGGAAGGGACCAAGCACAAGATTAGTTCCGTCATATAAGTAGAAGCCTGACCACGATACACCGTCAATCAAGTGGTAGATGATGGCAGAGGTATTCGCAAGGTTTGCTATAAAATTAGTTTCTTCTTGAAATTGGCGTCTAATCATCTCAAAGGCAATTTTATATTTATCTTCTTTATTTAAATTTTTTGTTCTACTTATGTCAATCATTTAATCACCTCATAGAAATATTATCATATATATAGTATTTTGTAAATTAAATTTTACATTAAAATACCCTCTTATCTCCATGTTTGGATTAAGAGGGTACTTATATTTACTTTTTACTAATATATGATGATTTACAATCTAATAACTTCGTCAAATTTATTTAGTGTTTCCTCATTACTTGTATGAGTTATCACTATTACTATCTTGCCACTTATTTTAAATATTAAATCAAAAATTATTTTACTTGTTTCTCTATCTAAGTTTGATGTTGGTTCATCAAAAATAAGAACATCATAATCTTTTACTAAAAATCTAAGTATATCTATCCTTTGCTTTTCACCAGTTGAAACTAAGTTTCTGCTTCCATCTTCAATATTTTTATTTAAAAATTCTTCAGTAAATTTTAGTTGATTATATAAGTTTTGTTGAATATTTAAGTTTCTATACAGTTCAATGTTATCTTTTATAGTTCCATCCACATAGAAATCATTTCTTTGTATATAAGCGATTTTATTAAATAGACTTTCTGTATCAATCTTATTAATGTTTGTTCCGTTTATTAAAACTTCACCACTGTATGAATCGGATGAGTAATACTTCATTATTAGCTTTACTAGTGTTGACTTACCTCTACCAGATTCGCCAACTATAGCATACTTTTTATTACATTCAAAATTAACATTATAATTGTCAAATATATGCTTATCTTTAAAATTCATACTTAAGTTTTTAACTGATATGCTATTAACATTATCGTTTAGCTTTATGTCAAGGCTTTCTTCATTGTCTGTAGCCATTATATCTTCAAAGTTTTTAACGATATCTTTAACTGTACCCATTAGATTTTTGTTTTGAGCAAATTCTTGTACTGGACTAAAAACTCCATTTAATAAGTTTATTGAAGAGATTAAAAGACCTACTGTTAAATTTCCTTGTAAAACAAACCAGATACCTATAGACATACATGCAAGTTGAGCAAAGAAGCTGAAAAATATTCCCAAAGTATTTGCGAAACGAGAGGCAAACATGTACTCTAGTCTTACATTTTCAAAATCATTATCTTTTTTCTTGAAGATATTTTGAAAAATATCAAAGAGATTAAGTAGCTTTATTTGCTCAAATCCTGATAAATTGTTATTTATAAGTTTTAAATTATCTGCATTTCTTTCTGAAAACTTAACAGTTTTCTTTGCCATAATTACACCAGGTAGCTGTGATAAAATAATTGTTACTAAAGTAACTGCCACAAAAGAAAGACCAAGTTTCCAATTAATAAAAAATATAGTTCCTACGCTTACAATTGCACTTATAATGTTTGACACTATATCGCACTTTGGTCCTAAGTAGTTATCATTATAAAAATCAATGTTTTTAGTTAGATTATTCAAATAATACTCATTGGATACACTCATATAGTCTGATATTTCCTTCTTTCCTATTGAGTTGTATAGATGCATTTTTAGATCTTTTATTACATCAGATGCGTATTTACTTTTGACATAATTAAAGATACTAGAAAGAACAAACCATAAAAAAATAATAAGAATACAAGATAAAATTTTATCTTTAAGTGAGCTATTTTTATTAACAACTACGTCAATAACTTTGCCGAGTCTTATGGCAAACACAGAAAATAAAAATGATGTTAAAATACTTAATATTATTGTTAATAAATATTTAAAGCTATGTTTTTTTAAAATTCGATTCACAGATATCACTCCTTTAATAAATTATATCATTTTATGGGGGGGGGTTGCAATAAAATTTTTATATGATTTTAATATTTTTTTGTTTTTGGGTAATAGTAATAAAAGGGGGAGATATTATGTATTCAATTATAGTAGGAGCTTTATCAGGTTGGATAGCTTCATTAATTATGAAAGTGGATAAACAAATGGGTTGGATAAAAAATATTTTAGCTGGAATCATAGGCGGTGGAATTGGCAAATGGATTGCAAAACTTGCTGGCTTTGAAGCAAAGGGCGGCATGATTAACGACATTATCGTTGGCGTTGTCGGCGCAGTTGTGTTGATCTGGCTAGTTAATATGTTTTTTGGAAGAAGAAGATAAATATTTAATTAGATGAAAACTCTTGGGTTGTGGCTCAAGAGTTTTTTATTTTTAGAAGATAATGGTAAGTGGAAATTAATAAAGTTAAAAAGTAAGTGTAATTGTTGTTATTGAAAATAAATATGTTATAATATATTTATCATAATGAGTGTTAATTAAGCAAAGCATTATATATAATAGGAGGCAACTATGAAATTTAAAATCAATATTTTGAAAAAAATAAAAACATCGACCATAATAGAACTTATTTTTTCTCTATTATATACTATGTGTATAGCGTTGATACCATATGTTCAAAAAGAATTGTTTAACGGTATAGGTAATAATACTAAAGATTTATTAATAAACTTGGCATTTACATACTTGGCATTAATATTAGGCAGCGCTATATTTCAATTTATATCACAATACAATGAATGGAAGAGGGATAAGGAATTCGTTAAGTATACGAAAGACGTTATTTTTAAGTCGATTTTCGGAAGACCTAACTATGTGTTTAAAGAAAAAAGCGTTGGTGAGTATTTAACTATAACAAATAATAATGTTGAAATCATAGAAGATGAATACTTGTCAACATATGTCGATATAATTAAATCTATAGTTCAACTACTTATATATACACTATCATTAGTTATTTTTGTCGACTATAGAATAGCCATCTCTATTATTTTAGCATCGCTAATAAGCGTAATAGTTCCTAAAATAACTGCTAAGAAATTAGCAAAAAAGAGAAAGTTTTATCAAGATAGTTTTGGTAATTATACGGACATTTTAAACGATTTCTACTTGGGTCATATGGGACTAGATGAAGCATCAAAAAGTGGAATAAGAAAATATCATTATCAAAGATTATCTGATACAGAAGATCAAAAATTAGCATTTGGCAAATTTAAAACTTTTGTTAATATCGTTAACGGCTTTGTTATGGATTTAGTCAGTCTTACAGCATTTATAATGGTAGGCTATTTGCTTATTAGTGGTGAAATTACCATAGGAGCAGGGGTTGCAACATTTGCTTATATTGAAAGCTTTATTTATCCTATTAAGTATATTTTAAATGATGTAAATGCAATAAATTCTTGTAAGGAAATTGTTAGAGAAGCAAAAGAACTAGGAAATGAATATTTAGAAAATGAAAGAGAAGATAGCTGCGTATTGCCTGAATATAATGAGATATCGTCTTTGAAATTAGAAAATTTAGAATATGCAATAAATGATTTTTATTTAGGCCCTGTAAATATTGAATTTAAATCAGGAAATAAATATCTGATCATAGGTGAAAGCGGCAGTGGCAAGTCAACACTACTAAAGACTATCGTTGGACAAATTGATTGCGATAGAGGGGACATATATATAAATAATGAAAGCATAAGTAATAATATGTCTGAATTTGCTTCAGAAAAAGTTTTTTATATTACTCAAAATTCTCATGTTTTTTCAGTACCTTTTCTTGAACAAGTTACACATTTTAATGCCTACGACGAAAAAGACATTTATTCTTATTTGAACAAATTACCTGAGACTATTGTTAAGAGATTAATAAATTCAAGCAATTGTAATGAACTAAGCGGTGGCGAAAAGCAAATACTTAATATTTTGACCTGTGCCTTGGCTAAAAAAGATATTATTTTAGTCGATGAAGGCTTGTCAGCTATTGATGTTAATACCAAAAAACTTGTTCGTGATGAAATTATCTCCAATTACAATAGTAAAATTTATATTGAAGTGTCACACGATCTTGGCACGGATAATATTGATTATTTTGATTATATAATTCGAGTAAAAGAAGGCGAAGTTTCAAATGTATATACCAAGCAAGAATATATCTTAGCAAACAATAGTTAATGAATATATCTGTAGATAAGAGAATGGATAAGAATTTAATTTCTTATCCATTTTTTGCATAAAGAAAGGCAGAATCATATCGTTCTGCCTAATATAATCTTATTAAATTTTACCACGTACTACTTTATATGCCAAGTAGAATATAGATGGAACCTCTCGTAAGTAGTTTACTACAAGTATCTCTTTTGGAGTCTTGGCAGATAATAGCTCGTGCTTTATGCCTAGATAATTACTTAGTATGTCAAGCCTAAACATATGAAAGCCGTTTGACACGATTAAGTAGTTTTTGTCTTTGCCGACTAGGTCTGTTGCGAACTCAAGGTTCTCTATAGTGTTCTTAGAGTTCTCTTCACATACCACATCAGCTTCAGCAACTCCCATTGACACAAGGTAGTTCTTTGCAGCCATCGCTTCACTAATACTTTCGCCTTCACTTGCGGCGCCTGTTGTTATGATTTTAACACCAGAGTTTAAAGTGTAGTACTCATACGCTGCGTCAAGTCTATACTTAAGTGCGAGCATAGGATTTGCATCCTTAACTCTTGCGCCTGGCACTATAATGTACTGGGCTGTGCCCTTAGGGCTCTTATTAGCATTAACAAGTACTAATATTTCTAAAATTATTGCTATTAGGATAATAGCTTTAAATAAAAATTTAATTAATCTTTTCATTTTAATATATACACCATTACAGGTCTCCTACCAAATTGCAAACATTCCCAAACTGTTTCCATGAAAAGGTCTATCTTGTTTCCCTTGATAGCTCCGCCTGTATCTTGTGCGATTGCGTAGCCGTAGTCAGGCACACCTGGTGTTAAGCTCTTGATATATAGTCTAGTGCCTAGAGGGATAACCCTTGGGTCAACAGCAACAGTGCCTCTCTTAGCTCTTGCGCCTGAGGCGGTGATGCCGTAGCCTTTGTCGCCAGGTCTCTTACCAGTTGATCTTGGACCTGCTTCATATGCGGTAGCCACCATCTTGATGGCCTTCCTTGCAGAGAAGTCACCTCTATCGTTAATGAAGACATCCTTAGTGCCTTCTTCAAAGACTTGGTCTACAGGTTTAACTATAGTCTCAACGTGTATTATCTCTTCTTTGATAAGTTTGCCGGCTGCGTAGTAAGTCTTGCACTTTACTTTGCTTGTGCCATTCACACCTTGAATTAAGATTTTGCTTTGATCATGGTTTAGTTCTTTGTTTTTCTTTTTAATTGTTTTAAAAGCTACATCGACTTCCTTCTCTTCGATTTTAGTCTCTACCTTTATTATGCTTATCTTTCCTTCACTCTTAAGCTCACTTTCTAGATCTGGAATGACGATATCGTCATCATCTAGCTTTAACTTAAGATCTTCTAAAAGCTCCTTAACTGTCTTGCATGATGTCTTATATGTCTTTGTGACTCCATTGTTATCAATCTCATATACATGATTTTTAGCTTCATTTGCAAAAGAAAGACTTGATATTAAACATAAGAATATTATAAAGTTAATTATTTTTTTCATAGTCTACTCCTTTCATTTGTATAATATATGACATTATAACAAAATTAAAACAGTTTTGTCAAATCTGAGCTAAAATTCGATATCAAGTGAGACTGGACAGTGGTCAGAACCCATCACATCGTCTAGTATGTCCGCGTCCTTAATATTCTCTTCAAGCTCTTTTGATACTAGGAAGTAGTCAATCCTCCAGCCTGCGTTTCTTGATCTTGCGCGAGTTCTGTATGACCACCAAGAGTACCTATCAGCTTCGTCAGGGTAGAAGTATCTAAAGGTATCGATGAAGCCCGAGTCAAGCAGCATGTTGAACTTTTCTCTCTCCTCATCAGAGAAGCCTGCCTTGCCTCTATTTTCTTTTGGATTTTTAAGGTCAATCTCGTTGTGAGCAACATTAAGGTCGCCGCAGACAACAACGCCCTTAGTCTTTCTTAGACCGTTAAGGTAGTCTCTAAACGCGTCCTCCCACTCTTGTCTGTACTTTATCCTCTTAAGACCATCTTGCGCGTTAGGAGTGTATACATTGACAAAGAAGAACTTGTCATACTCAAGAGTGATGACTCTTCCTTCAGTGTCATGCTCATCAATACCAAGACCATAAGTCACGTTTATGGGCTCAGTCTTAGTAAGTATCATAGTGCCCGAGTAGCCTTTTTTCTCAGCGTAGTTCCAATACTCGTGGTAGCCTTCACGCTCCATCATAAGTATGCCTTCTGATATCTTAGTCTCTTGAAAAGCATATATATCTGCCACAGTGTCGTCTAAAAACTCATTGAAGTTCTTCTTAAGGACGGCTCTTATACCATTAACATTCCACGAAATAAATTTCATTTAATCACCTCTTTTAAAATTTCACATCCTTATCACTATTCTATCACAAAAGACCTTTATAATAAAGACAGAAAAACAAAAGGAGGACGATATTATGAAATACGATGAATTTAATGATGGGTTTATCGATGAGGATGATGTCATAGAAGATAACGACAATGACAATGACAATGACAATGACAATGATAATTGCAACGATAGCGATAACGATTGCGACTTTGATGGAGATGACTTTAGAACAGATGACGACCTTATATATGAAAGGAAGACTTACAGAAGGAACAAGCAATATGACAGGCCGCAGTATAGAAAGGCAAAGTTTTCATATAACGAGGTAAACAGAAAGCCAAAGAAGACTTATGGAGCAGGTGTGCTTGCATGGGCAATCATCTTCTCAATATTCTTTGGAACGCTAACAGGCTTTGGCGGTGCATATATCTTTAACAAGGCAAACAATGCTTACAACTATATGCATGCGGATGCGAAAGATAAGACACAAAAGATCACCATAGATCAACCGACTGAAATAGTCGAAGCAGCAACTAAGAAGGCTATACCATCTGTAGTAGGTATCACTACTCAAGTTATATCACGTGACTTCTTTGGTAGACAAGCCTTAGGCAAGGGTACAGGCTCTGGCGTTATAGTTAGTCCAGATGGCTATATCATCACAAATGCACACGTAGTTAAATCAGAAGTGCAAAACACAAACGAAGGCTTCGACGACTTTCCATTCGGAAGTGACTTTCCATTTGGTGGAGGCCGGGGCTCTAAGAAAGAAGCTAATAACGACAAGGAAGATAAAGAAGATGTAGATGAAGACGACGATGATATGGATAATGGAAGTGCAGGCGAAGATAAGGACAGCCCATATGATTACAACAGTAAAGACAAGAGTCAAAATACTGACAAGAAGGGCGGCAAGATAAACGTACTACTTGACGACGGCTCAACACACAAGGCAAAGATAGTATGGATGGATGAGGACATGGACCTTGCCATCATTAAGATAAATGCAAAGAACTTACCAGTTGCTGAACTTGGCGACTCAGACAAAGTGCAAATCGGTCAAATCGCCATCGCCATAGGTAACCCACTAGGTCTTGACTTCAACAGAACTGTTACATCAGGAGTTATCTCTGGTAAGGACAGAACTATAAGAGTAGACAAAAAAGTTATCAATAACCTAATCCAAACAGACGCATCCATTAACCCTGGTAACTCAGGTGGACCACTACTAAACTCAAAAGGCGAGGTCATAGGCATCAACACAGTTAAGCTTACAAATGCAGAAGGACTTGGCTTTAGCATACCTATCAATATGATTAAGGGTGTTTTAAACTCGATCTTGAAGACAGGCAAGGCACAAACTGCTCAACTAGGTGTGTCTATATACAACGCAAAGGACTACCAAGCAGCTCTTAGAGTTAAGCTAAACACTGACAAGGGAGTTGTCGTATTAAGCGTTGCAAGTGGCACTGCAGCAGACAAGGCAGGTATAGTACCTGGCGACATCATACTAAAGGTTGATGATAAAGAAGTTACCGATGTCAATACACTTAAGTCGATAATGTTTGGCTACAATCTAGGTGACGAGGCCACTCTTAGAATAAACAGGAATGGCAAGGAGATGGATGTCAAAATAAAGTTCACAAGCATGAACAAGAACTAATTACTTTATCACAATTATAAAATTAATATATATAAACGATTGACAAAACTTATTAAGTATGCTATACTATATATAGATGTAGATAAAGTATATGAAGGGTGGGATTCATCTTATGAATGAGATTAAAAGAATTAGAAAGAGTGTTGAGAGTATTTTAGGTAAGAAGGTGCATCTAAGAACAAACGTGGGACGTAATACCTTTGTTGAAGCGCAAGGAGTGATTACCTCAGCATATCCAAATCTATTCACAGTGACTCTAGAAGATGGACAAAATAACGATCAGGTTATATCGTATACTTATTCAGATGTATTAACATCGACGGTAGTAGTAAAAATAATCTAAAAAATATCCTCACAGCGATGTGAGGACTTTTTTTCTTTAAAAGACGTAAGAGCTAATGAATCTTACGCCTTTTTTATTTGAATAATATGGGGCTTGCTATATAGAGAGAGGTCTCTCATATATATGCAAGCCTTTCATATAGTGGCAAGCTTCTCATATATATCTTCGCTTACTATATACTAGCAAGCGTCATAAGTCTTAGGAGCCTAGATATATATAGATGAGTGCTATGTATAAGCAGGGGGACTAAAGAATTTTCAAATGACACAGCTCCAAAAAATAAAACTATACATTAAAATTAAAATGTGTTATAATTAACTTAAGAGTGGAGGAGTATCTGAAGAGATGATAAAAACAAAATCTTATGCGAAAATAAATTTGCATCTCGAAGTCGTTTCTAAGAGGGACGACGGCTTTCACGACATAATTACTCTTATGTCTAAGGTTGATCTTTATGATGAGATAAGTTTTGAAAGGTCGGGCGAGTTTATAATTGACTCAAACATCGATATCAAGGACAACATTATGAAGAGGGCGTATGATTTAGTAGCTGACATAAGGGATATAAAGGGACTTCGTATAGCACTTAAAAAGAATATACCTATGGGGGCAGGTCTTGCTGGTGGCAGTTCTAATGCTTATGAAACCGTTAAGGCGCTTGACGAGCTATATGATTTATCCTTGACAAAGAAAGAATATTTTGATATTCTTTTAAAGCTTGGTAGCGACTGCAACTTTTTTACTGCTAAGTCGGCTGCCATATGCACAGGTAGGGGCGAAGAAATTAAAGAAGTAGATATGCTTAAAAAGCACAGTGCTCTTATAGTCAACCCTGGTATTAATATCAGCTCTAAGGATGTATATGAGGGCATGACTTTTGATGGTAATCACTTGAGTATTGACGAGATAGAAGCACTTCTTAAAAGGGATGACTTTACTAAGTATACTAACAATATGCAAGATTTTGTTTTCACACACTACATAGCTGTTAAGAATCTATATGACGAGATGAAAACTCTTGGAGGCTTTAAGACTATGATGAGCGGCTCAGGATCGAGTATCTTTACTTTATTTGACAGTGATGATAAGCTAGATAGGGCTTACAAGCTTATGAAGAACCACTACCAATTTGTGATTAAAGTACACTTGATATGAGGTGATTTTATGTTACAAAAGATATTGGAACCGATATTTACATTTTTATATATAGTAATAATTTTTGTAATGGACAATTTTATAAATAAATACAACTACACTGACAAAGACTTTAAACTGCAAAGTATATTTACTAAGACTTATGTGGTCTTCGTCACCATCTTCTTAGGTATCAGAACTTATGCCTTGTTTTTAAGTGATGATGACAAGATTGTAAGGCTTATGAACATATCCTTGTTTATGAGCTCGCTTATGATACCGATAATAGCTATAATATTTTATTATCTAGCAGCAATCTCGCTGCGCAAAAAGAGGATGCCTGAGGCTTCAAATGTGATTTACTTACTAGATGCGATACTACTTATACTTACCTTGCTACCACAAAACGGCTGGTTCCAAGACAGAATAAGTAGGTTTATGGAAGTCTTCAGGACCATAATCATACTTTTGCTTAATGCACTAATCTTTCTTAACGTATTCAAAAATGCTGTTAGAAGAAGAAATGTTTTCATTCAGAGAGCGTCTTTAATGTTCTTCTTAGCGGGCATATCTTACAGCCTTGCTAATATTTTAAAGACTGCCAGAGTGAAGAACGTTCTTTATGTACTAAGCTTGGTATTGATACTAATAATGATTTACACATGGTACAGAACCATACGTAAAAAAACTGAAATATATAGAGTATAAGGAGGTTATAATGAAAAGACCTGTTTTTGAAGCATTATCAAAATTAAAAGATGAAAATTCTGTTTCTTTCCACATGCCTGGTCATAAGGGAAAGAACACATTGTTTAACTGGGGAGACTACATCCCAGCTATTGACACGACAGAAACTTATGGTATGGACAACTTGCTTGAACCAAGAGGAGTAATTCTTGAGAGTGAGAAGGAAGCTGCCAAAGTATTTGGAGCGATGAACACTTACTACGCTGTTAATGGTTCTACTGGAAGTATATATATTGCCATAGCAACTATAACTAAGCCAGGAGATACTATCATTGTTCAAAGAAACTGCCATAAATCAGTATATAACGCGTTGATACTAAACAGACTAAACCCTGTTTACGTATATCCAAAATATAACGACGACTACCACGTACTTACTGGTGTTGATCCAGATGAGATAGAGGACTTGATCCTTGACAACCCTGAGGTAAAGGCTGTTGTAGTAACTCACACTAATTACTATGGAATTGCTTCAGACCTTGAAAGGATAGCTGAGATTTGCCACAATTACGGCAAGATACTTATGGTTGATGAGGCTCACGGACCACATATGAAGTTCGATGACAGACTTCCTAAGTCAGCTCTTGAGTGCGGCGCAGACATTGTTATCCACTCTACACACAAGACACTTACAGGCTTTACACAAACATCGATGATACACGTTGGCTCTGAAAGGATAGACACTAACAAACTTAGAGACAGATTCCAACTATATACAACAACATCGCCATCGTATCTGTTCACTCTATCTAATGAGACTGCATGTGCATACATGGACGGAGAAGGTAGAGAGAAGCTTCATCACAATGTAACTAAGTGCTTGGAGTTCATCGAAGAGCTTAAGAAGATAGACAGAGTTGAAGTCTTCGAAGGCGACGACTTTGACAAGACTATCAAATCAAAGGACAATACTAAGATATTATTTAAGCTTGAAGGTGTTAAGGGCTCAAGACTTAGAAAAGAACTTTACGAAAGACACAATATCAGACTTGAGATGAGTGACTATTACTACGCACTAATATTTGCAACTCTAATGAATGAAGATTCTGATTATGACAAGCTTCTTGAAGCAATCAGAGGCCTTTCAAAGAACCTTTCTTATGAAGAAGTTAAGCATATAAGAGTTAATATGCCTGATCCAAAGATCATAATCAGACCAGCGGATGCATATTACTCATCAAAGAAGATAATCAGCCTTAAGGACTCTTTAGGAGAGATAGTAACGTCTCCAATAATTCCTTATCCACCTGGAGTACCACTACTAGTACCAGGCGAAGAGATTACTGAAGAGATACTTGAACATATACAATTCTTAAAGGAATCAGACCTTAACATAGTAGGTCTACTTGGCGACGACCAAGACTCGTTGGTTGTAGTAGACTAATGAAAGGCGTTGTTATAGCTCTTGAAGGACAAGATGGTACCGGCAAGAGCACTGTCATAGATGCAATCAAAGGCTACTTCGATGAGAAAGGCCTTGCATATATAAGCGCAAGAGAGCCGGGCAGCACAGAGATTGGCGAGAAGATAAGAGAGATTTTATCTGACAAGGCTAATAAGGAGATGGACTATCATACAGAGGCGCTGCTGTTTGCAGCATCGAGGTCGGAACTATACGACAAAGTGATTAAGCCAAATGTGGAACGTGGGACTTCGGTCATACTAGATAGATTCTTATTATCCTCACTTGCTTATCAAGGTATAGTTAGAGGGCTCGGCGTAGAAGAGGTAAAGGCGCTAAATGATTTCTTCCTAAAAGGTTTTAGGCCCGACCTTACCATACTGATGGACTTGGATGCGAGAAAATCATTTAAGAGATTAGAAAAGCTTGGTGAGCTTGATAGGATTGAGTCCTTGGGAGAGGATTTTCAACAGAAGGTTCATAAGGCATACTTAAAGCTTTATAAAGAAGAAGATATGAAGCTAATAAAATTAGATGGCACTAAGGACAAGTTGAGCCTTGCTCACGATGCCTTAGAGGAAGTAAAAAAACTAATAAAGGAGTGTTAGTATGAAACTAATTGTAGCAATTGTACAAGACCAAGATGTTAATCCACTAATGGATGCTCTTACAGAGAAGAAGTTTAGAGTAACAAAACTATCTTCAACAGGTGGATTCTTAAAATCAGGCAACACTACATTACTAATAGGTGTTGAAGATGATAAAGTTAATGAAGTTAAGGAGCTTGTTGATCACAACTGCAAGACAAGAGAGATAACTACATCTTTATTAACAGTTACTATGCCTGGAGATACTTTTGTACCATATCCACTTGAAGTTAAAGTTGGTGGAGCAACATTATTTGTATTAAACGTAGAAGAATTTTTAAGAGTTTAGGAGTAAATTTGTGTTTGAGAAAATATTTGGCAATGATGAAGTAAAGAAAATACTTTATAACGATATTAGCACTAATAAGCTTGTATCATCCTATATTTTTGAAGGCAAAGACAGTGATTATGTAGAAAGCCTTGCGATGGAATTTGCAGGGCTTCTTCTTAATTCTAAAAAACCAGATAAGAAAGTTGACTTCACTGTATTTGGTAAGACGGACAAGATAAACAAAGAGCAGGCGCAGTCTATAGCTAAGGATGTCTATGTAAGACCCTTTGAGCTAGATAGAAAGGTCTACTTATTACTGGATAGTGAAGATATACAAATTGAGAGTCAAAACGTTCTTCTAAAGACACTTGAGGAGGCACCAAGTTATGTTGTAGTAATCTTTGTTACTAAGAGCCTTAACATGATACTTGATACCATCATCTCAAGGAGCAAACTTATTAGAGTGATGCCTCTTAGCATAAGTGAGCTTAGGGACTATATAGATGAAAATTACTCTAAGCTTAAAAATAAGGAGCTATATGCATCCATTGCCATGGGAAGCGTTGGTGCGCTTAAAGCCTTTGTAGAAGATGACAAGGAGCTTATACTTAGAAAGAACAGTATAGATATAATCATAGACATCTTAAAGAAGAAACGCTATGAGAGTATCAAGGCACTTGACTACTTAGAAGAGCAAAAAGATAATATTGAAAAGATACTTACATACTTTGAAATCTTTATCAAGGACATAGCATCGAGTGAATGTAGGATTGTTAATCTTGATTATAAAGATGAGATTAAAAGTTTTAAAGCTCTAGCACTATATGACTTGGTAGAGTGTATTGACATGATAGAAGAGACTAAGAGGTACTTAGGCAACAGTGGTAATTTTAGACTGCACCTCGAGACTCTAGTCTTAAATATGATAGAAAAATTTGACAGGTGATTAAATGAATAAAAAAATAATTGGCGTAAGATTCAAGCCCATAGGCAAGATATTCTACTTCGACCCGATGGGACAAGAATTTACTACTAATGACAAGGTTGTTGTTGAAACTGTGAGAGGCCTTGAACTAGGTGACGTTGTTGTTGCCGATAAGGAGATAGACCTTAAAGAGTTTGGTATACCTCTTAAGCCGATAATAAGAAAGGCGACTAAAGAGGACATAGATCAAAAGATGGATAACGACATCAGAAAGGCTGAAGCTAGAGAGATATTTGTGCAAAAGAACGAGGAGTACGGTCTTGGTATGAACTTACTTGACGTTGACTTTACTCTCGACTTAAACAAGGTTATCTTCTTTTTCACTGCTGAGGGCAGGGTTGACTTCAGAGAGCTTGTTAAGGACTTAGCAAGAATATTTAGAATGCGTATTGAGCTTAGACAAGTCGGTGTTAGAGACGAAGCAAAGTGCATACCATCAGTTGGTAAGTGCGGCAGGAAGACTTGCTGTTCATCGTTCTTAGGTGAGTTCTCGCCTATTAGCATAAATCTTGCGAAGAACCAAGACTTAACGCTTAACGGTAGCAAGCTATCGGGTCTTTGCGGAAGACTTATGTGCTGCTTAAACTATGAGGCAGACCAATACAACGAGCTTGTTGACAAGATGCCTAAGATAGGTGCGATAGTTGTAACTGACAAGGGCAAGGGTGTTGTTATCGATAGATTCATACTTAAGCAATCACTAAAGGTTGAGCTTAAGGAAGGAGAGAACGTTGGTAAGATTATACTTACCTTTGCTGATGAAGTTAAGAACACAGGTAAGATTGACAGAAACTACGTACAAGAGTCCTACACTGACGACGATCAAGAAGACATTAAGAATATAGAAGGTGACTAGATGTTTATTCAAGATAAAAAATTACTTATTGAGTTTGCAAAAAAGATGATTAAAGACGAGCTTACTGTTGGTACAGCAGGCAACATTAGTATATATGACCCGGTTGAAAAGGCGATGGTTATCACGCCATCGGGGATTGCTTATGACAATATGAACTTTGATGACTTAGTTGTTATGGACCTTGATCTAAATATCTTAGAGGGCAAGAACAAACCATCAACAGAGTCTTTCTTACACGCTCTCGTATATAAGAACAGAGAAGATGTTAGGAGCATAGTTCACACTCACTCGATATATGCGACAAGCTACAGTACTTTGCGTAGGCCATTAGCAGCACTTCACTACATCATGGCAGACCTTGGCGGAGAAGATATTAAGTGCGCAGAGTATGAAGTCTTTGGCACACAAGAGCTAGCAGAGGCTGCACTTATTGCACTTAAAGATAGAAAGGGCTGCCTACTTGCTAATCACGGCGTACTTGCACTAGGTAAGGACGTTAAAGAAGCTTACTCAAACGCAAGAACCATAGAGTACATTGCTAAGATGTATCACATAGTACGCTTCGAAGACGATGTACACATACTAAGCAAGAAAGATATAGACGCGGTTATTGAAAGGATGAAGTCCTATGGACAAAAATGATAGGATGGATAAGGACCTTGGCTTCATGCTCAAGTACGAAAACGTTGCTTGGTTTGAAGATGGCAAGGTAAGGATACTAGACAGAAGAGTCTACCCAATAGAGACTCGCTACGAAGTATGCTCGAGCTATAAAGAAGTAAGAGATGCTATCAAGAACATGGTTACGCAAAGCGCAGGTCCATATACAGCAGCCTTCATGGGCATGGCACTGGCTGCATACGAAGCGAAGGACTATACTGAAGGTAAGTTCATTAAGCACATGAACGAAGCGAAGATGGCACTTGCTAATGCTAGAGAGACAACATCTTTTAGAATGTTGCAAGTAACTCAAAGGGCATATGACATAGCCAAGGATGCGATAGAGAAGGATCTTGTACCATATGAAGAGATATTCAAGGGCGCACTTGAGTCATTAGAGAGAAGGTACTCAGCCATAAACGAGGTGGCAAAGAATTTAGCAAAGCTTATGCCGGACGAAGGAGCTATAATGACGCAATGCTTCGGCGAGACCATAGTCGGCTACATGATGCTTAGAGCGAAAGACCTTGGCAAGAAGATCAAGGTTTATTGTCCAGAGACGAGACCGTACTTGCAAGGAGCAAGGCTTACTGCATCAGTTTTAAGAAGTCAAGGCGAGGACGTGACTGTCATCACTGACAATATGGGCGCGTGGACTATGAAGGAGAAGAATATAAGCTTATTTACATCAGCAGCCGATAGCATTACTAAGGAAGGCTACGTTGTCAACAAGGTCGGCACTTTGCAGCTCGCAATATGCGCAAAGTACATGGGCATACCATACTTTGTAACAGGCATACCTGACTTAGGAAAGTCTGTTGGCGATGTAAGCATAGAGAAGAGAGACCCTCACGAAGCAACATCTTTCATGGGCAAGAGCCATGTAATGAAGGGCGTCAAGGGTTACTACCCAGCCTTCGATGTAACGCCTCCTGAACTAGTTTCAGCAGTTGTTACTGATAGAGGCGTCTTTGCACCATATGACTTAGCTTCATATGGCAAGATGGGAGAAGTGGATTATTATTAATATGTTTAAAGAAATGAATGTTTACAAAAAAATACTCATAGCCATAATTGTGGTTTTGCTTCTTATACTTCTAGCGACATTTGCTTTTCCAAAGAAAGTTGTGAGCCTTGTAAGTAAGCTTAGCGCACATAGAGAGAAGATGCTTACACTTGAGAAACTTTATTCAAGAAACTTAACTAGTGATATGAAGGTCTTTTTTAGAGATGATAAGATTTATTATCATAAAGATGGCACTCTAGTTATGACTAAGATGAGCGATGAAGATGTACTTAGAAGGGACTTTGAAGCGAGAGCTGCAAATGTTCAATTTAAGGATAAATACATCTATGCAACTGATGGACCAAGTGGCATTGTTAATATTTTAAGCTATGATGACCTTAAGGATGTAAAGAGTTTTAACTATGATGAAGATGTCGCCTTTGTTGATGAAAAGAACGGTAGATTCACTGCATGGCTTAGTGATGGTTTCAATGAAACGCTTCGTACTTATGACGACGAGTTCACAGAACGTTTTAGATATAAGGCAACGAACCCTATACTAACATACAATGTAGATAAGGACTTCAAAACTATGCAGATAGCGTCCTTTGATCCGTTCTCAAGTGAGATCAAGGCATCCTTGTATAAAGAGATCAATAGAAAGGGCGAGAACAAGCTTCTATATAAGTTCAACGGCGAAGTCATTGCCTTTATAGGTGAGCTAAAGGGTATGAAGCTAGTTGCAACGAACAAGGGAATCTACTATATGCAAGAGTCATCAATAGTCTTCAAAAAAGAGTACAACACACTTAAGGATATAGTTATAAGTGGTGGCAAGGTATATCTTTTATGTGACGACAGGCTTATGGTTTTAAACGACAAGGCTGAAGTCTTAGAAGAGCACAGCTTCAACCAAAACGTTAGAAGCCTTCTTAAGTACAAAGACGATTTCATAGTCTACTCAGAGAGAGAAGTATATATTCCATCTAAAGATAAGTACTATATGAAGGATTTTCAAGAAGACATCAGAAATATATTCTTAAGCAAGGACAGCATAGCTATAGTAAGTGATGAGAACATAACAATTTATTCAATAAATATTAAGTAAAGTATTAGATTTATTTATAATAAGACAATTTAACTTGACAAAGCTATACTTTAAGTATAGATTATACTTAGGAGGCGGTATTTATGAAAGAAATAGATGCAAGAAAGTTGGCATGTCCAAAGCCAGTTATATTAACAAAGAAAGAATTGGACGCAATGGAAACAGGAGTTGTATGCACACTTGTTGACAACAAGGTTGCTACTGAAAACTTATCAAGACTAGCTGAGTCTATGGGACTTAAGGCTACAGTTGAAGAAGTAGAGGGTGATTACAAGGTAACTATCAATAAAGATCACATAGTTGCAGTGAAATCTGAAGAAGAATCCTTCGTTATAGGTATAGGAACTAACGTTATGGGTCACGGCGACGAAAAGCTTGGCGCTATACTTATCAAGAGCTTCTTATATACAGTTTCACAAACAGCACCACTACCAAAGACTATAGTTTTCTTCAATGGCGGTGTTAAACTAACATCTGAAGGCAGCGAAGTGCTTGAAGACATTAAGAACATGGAAGCTAATGGCGTTAAGATCATCTCATGCGGAACATGTCTTGACTTCTACGGCTTAAAAGAAAAACTTGCAGTTGGCGAAATTTCTAATATGTACACTATATACGAAACATTAGAAAAGGCTGATAAGAACATAGTATTATCATAATGAAAAGATACGTTTTAAGCTTCAACTCGACACACCACGCAATACTTGCTGAAGGCGTGTTCAAGAAGGAAGCTATAGAGTACAAGATGATACCAACACCAAGACACGTAAGTTTATCTTGCGGCTTGTCCATAGTCTTTAACAAGGACGACCTTGATAGAGTTAATAAACTTATCGAAGATAAGACAATTGAAGGCGAGGTTTTTGATTACTAATGCTTGAGTACAGGGTAGATGATCTTGTTAAGATGAAGAAGGCACACCCTTGCGGCACAGATGAATTTAAAATCATCAGCGTGGGTGAAGGGGTCACTCTTAAGTGCACAGGCTGCGAAAGGATTTTAGACTTCACAGCAAAAGACTTTGAAAAGTACGTAAGAAAAATTTATAGAGACGGAAAATTTATAAGTATAAGATGATGGAGATGTGATTAATTTCACATCTCTATTTTTGCGCATCAAAAAAGGCGGCACTTAAAGTGTCGCCTTTTGCATATATTCATATATTCATATATGACATTAGTCTTCGTTCTTATATGGCTCCAAGAATGCGTGGAAGTGTCTCATAGGTAAGTTCTTGCCCCAAAGTATACGCATGTTTGGAATGCTCTCTCTGTCTTCATAAAGTGCCTTGACAGCAGCTATGACATAGTCAAGGTGCTCTTGAGTAAGTCTGCTTCTATCTATAGCGAAGCGCACAACATTTGCAAGCTCAGCTTGTTGCTCAGGAGTCTTTAGGTCATACTCCATAGAGAAGTCGCCAAGTTCAGCAACTCTTATGCCGTAGCGCCTAATAAGTTCTAAGGAGAAGCCTTGACCTGCGAAGGTATCATGACCGCGCTTGCCATCGAAGAACTCATCCATGTTGATGTAGACTGCGTGTCCACCAGCAGGAAGTACAACGCCTTTAACGCCTGCCTTGTAGAAGCCTTGAGCAAGGTACTCTACTTGCTTAACACGGCTGTCCATGTAATTAAAGTCGCAGCTTTCGTATAGACCAACAGCTAGTGCCATGATGTCGTGGCCGCTCATGCCGCCGTAGGAGTCGTTGCCGTAGCAAGAGATTTGCTTAACCTTAAGTCTTACGCCGACATCCATCTTCATAGTTCCATCCTCATTAAAGTCAGAGAACTTTTGCCAGAACAGGCCCTTGTCTCTAAAGGCAAGCATGCCGCCCATATTCGCATGGCCATCCTTCTTAGCTGACATACAGAAGCCGTCGCAGTATGAGAACATCTCTGTAGCGATTTCGGCGATGGACTTGTCTTCGTAACCTTCTTCATTCATCTTTATGAAGTAAGAGTTCTCAGCCCAACGAGCCACGTCAAAGATTAGCGGTATATCATACTTGCGAGCAATCTTGTTTACTTCTCTTATGTTTGCCATGGAAACAGGTTGGCCGCAAACAGTGTTGTTAGTGATGCACATAAAGATAAGTGGAACGTTTTGGACACCAACAGCGTTTATTAGCTCTTCAAGCTTTTCAAGGTCCATGTTGCCCTTGAATGGATTCTTGTCGTACTTGCCGCCTTCAGGCACTTCATATAATAGTTTTTTATTGTATAAGTTTCTTGGCACAGAGCCCATTTGCTTGATATTGCCTTCAGTTGTATCAAAGTGACCGTTCGATGGTATAGTGAAGACCTTACCAGGATGACGCTCAGTTAAGATATTTTTAACAATCTCCATAAGTACAGATTCAGCCGCACGTCCTTGTTGAATGATAAAGGAGTTAGGTCTTTCCATTTGTGCTGCGCCGCCATTGAAGAGGCCGCCTTCGTACTCGCATAAGTAAACTTCGTCCATCATCTTCTTAACATCTCTGCAGTCAGTTCTCACAAGATCTAGAGTCTTCTTCCAGTTCTTTTCTCCGCCACGTTCAAATATGTCTCTAAAAGTATCAAGAAGAACGTAGTAGCCAGTGTTCCTACCATAAGCCTCGTCTCCTAAGAACAGTGATGCCCATTGAGTGTTAGTCATGGCAGTAGTACCCGAGTCACTTAGCATGTCTATAGTTAATAGACCAGATGGGAAAGCAAACTCGTTGTAGTGAGTTGCCTTAAGAGCCTTCTCACGCTCCTCAACTGTAACCTTTGGTAAATCCTTAACAACGTATGTAAAGTGCGTTGGAGTTGGAACGTTTAATGGATATTTCTCACTCATAATATACCTCCTTTGATTTAATAAGCATAGTCCATCAATTCTAGTATAAGCTTTTAGCATAGCAAAGTCAAGAGCTTTATATCTTGCTAAGCTATGGTGATGGGCATCATAAGCTTGATTTTTATATATAGCAAGGCTCCTTACATATACCTCGCCTCTCATATAGTGAGAGACCTCGCATATAGTAGGTGGCTTCCTATATAGTACATGGCTTCATATATAGTTCCACGCGCACAAAACATTTCACGTGCCATATAACTTACAAAAAAATCATTCTGTCCTTTTTAAAATCATTGAAGTAAAGGAATTTTTATGTTATAATCAACTTAGATTATTTTTAGGAGTGATACTATGACTAATGATGAAAAAGAGCTTCTTAAAGCTAGAGAAGAAGGCTCAAGTGTAAAGACGAGCGCTAAGACGCTTCAAAGATTAATTTAGACATAAGGGTAAGAACTATGGAAAGAAGATTTAAAAAAGCTATAAGCTTAGAGACATTCATCTTTTTGGCAGTCTTATTTGCCTTTTTTTACTACCTATCATCTAAGATGGGGGCTATCAACTTAATCAATACCTTCATGAACACTGCTTATTCTTTGCTTATGGAAGTGTGCTTTTACATAATGGCGATAGCTGTCGTTGCGGGAGGATTATCATCTATACTAAGCGAGTTTGGTGTTATATCCCTAATCAATAAGCTCTTGTCAAAACTAATGAAGCCAATCTACGACTTACCGGGCGCGGCATCTGTTGGTGTTTTGACTTGTTACTTATCAGACAATCCATCGATACTTGCACTTGCGAAGGATAAAAACTTTTTAAGGTACTTCAAGAAGTATCAAGTGCCTGTACTAACAAACATTGGTACAGCTTTCGGTATGGGCTTTATCACAACAACAACTATGATGGGTCTAAAGATTGACGGCAGCATCAAGGCAGCGCTTATTGGTAACTTAGGAGCTATCATAGGCTCTATTGTGAGTGTTAGGATAATGATGCTCTTCACAAAAAAGAAGTTTGGCGTTGAGGCAGTTGCCGTAGGTGATGCGGACGCAGAAAAGACAACTATGGATCTAAGACCAGTTAGAGACGGATCTATCTTCAACAGATTCATCGACTCCTTACTTGAAGGAGGCAAGATTGGTGTTGAGATGGGTATGTCGATAGTACCTGGCGTTATACTTATCTGTACAGTTGTACTTATACTAACAAACGGACCGGGACCAGAGGGTCTATATACAGGAGCTGCAAAGGAAGGCGTGAAGCTGCTACCATTTATTGCAGATAAATTAAGCTTCATAATAAAACCGATTTTCGGTTTCACATCAGGCAAGTGCATAGCTGTTCCAATCACTGCACTTGGCTCAGCAGGCGCAGCTATAGGCTTAGTACCTGAACTAATTAGCACAGGTGCAGCAAGTGCATCAGACGTTGCAGTCTTCACTGCTATATGCATGTGCTGGTCAGGCTACCTTTCTACACACATCGCCATGATGGACGCGCTAGGCTACAACGACTTAGCAGGCAAATCGATATTTGCACACACTATTGGTGGCTTAGTAGCTGGTTTTTCAGCAAATTTATTATTTACTTTCTTAGGATAGGATAGGAGAAGAAATGGACGAAAGACAAAGAGTAATTTCATTATTTAAGTATATTAGGCAAACTATTGACGACAAGTACAAGCCTATATTAAATGTTAAGGACGAGTTATGGACAAAGTACCTTGACGATATCAACCTTAATAATAAATTCCTCTACTTTTCTTGCGGCAGCGACTCAACAAGTGATGTGATTCTTAGGATTACAAGACCTTACTCGCAAAAGACGCAAGAAGATATTAGAGTGCAAAATTTATTTAAGGAGTTTAGAGAGCTTTTCTACAAGCTTGAGAACGAGTCTCACCTTTATGAATTAGTCTTTGCCAATGGTATTTTGATCTCAAAGTACGACCCAAGTATCTACCATCCTATACTAATAAAGAGGGCATCTATTGATTTTGATTCAAGAAAGGACAGCATAGCAATACGCGATACAAACAGGGATATGACGCTTGACATAAAGCTAATATCTCTAATTGAGAACGTTAACCACTTAGAGCTTAAGAACATCATGGAGCACATCTCTATGAACTACTACCATCCATTCGATACGGTGTCAATGGCTGAGCTTATGAAGTCCATGGCGAAGAGGCTGCATACAGACTCCTCATACGAAGAAGCAAATGTGAGCGAAACCGACAAGGCCTTCACCATAATCAATAGACCACTACTATACTTAAGAAATAAAGAAACTGATTTTATACAAAACCTTGACGAGATGATTGAGTCCATAGAAAAGGGTTCTGAAGTAAACAAGAGCCTACTTAACTTATGCGGCGTCAACATCAAAGAGAAGGAAACAGAAGAGAGAGCCGAGACTATCGAAGACAAGATTAGAAACATCGAAGGCATCTCACAAAGCGTTTTATTCACAAAGGAAGCGAACAAGGAGCAGCTTGAAGTAGCACAGAGAATTGCAAACTACGACACTGTCTTGGTACAAGGACCTCCTGGCACAGGTAAGACGCACACTATAGCGAACCTTTTGGGAGATATCTTAGCAAGAGGCAAGACTGTTTTGGTCGCTTCGCAAACGAAGAAGGCGCTTTCGGTACTTAAGAGCATGACTCAAGAAGAGATCAGAGCACTTTGCGTATCGACTATAGACGACAACAACGAGGACATGGAGAAGTCCATCGACTCAATTACTGATTATATAAGCAATCACTCCATAGAAGAGCTTAAAGAAAAGATACAAAAGCTCAATATGGACAGAAACATATTGCTAGAGAGACTTAACGAAACAAGAAAGAAGATCTTTAGCATCAAGTCATCCGAGCTAAAGAGCATTACTATAGGCGAGGAAGTCTTCAGTCCCATAGACGCGGCGAGATTTCTTCACGACCATGACGGCTTAAACAAGATACCTGGCGAGGTAAAACTGTATGAGAAGCTGCCTATATCAAAAGGCGACATAGACTTTTTGTACTACTCAAACGAGGCGCTTACTAGAGAGGACGAGAAGGAGCTAAACATTGGTCTACCTGATCCAAACTCCATACTCAATCCAGAGGATTTAGAGAAGACAGTGGAGGCAATGGACGCAGCGCTACTTAGAGCAAAGACTCTTAAGGAAGAGATCAGACGCAACATCACTTTGAAGGAGAAGGTCTACCTTGATCAAAATGCTCTTTACAGTGGTAAGCAAGATGAAGATTTTAGAGATATATACGAAAAGATTGACTACCTTAATAGTCTCGACAAGCTAGAGGATTGGCAAATTAAGGTCATAGTTAGTGCCAAGGCAGGTAATGCGGATAAGAAGAGCTACATTAGACTTGCTGAACTGATTACTGACCTTGACGAGTACTACGATAGAAACATCGAACACTTAAGAGGCAAAAGACTTATCTACCCAGCTGAGATGAATCAAAAAGAGCTAAGACAGTCACTTGAAGAGATGAGAGCAAGACTTGTTGAAGGCAAGAAGATCAAAGGCATTTCGGCAATGTTTAAGAACGCGTGGAAGAAGGTACTTGCGAGCGTTAGCATAAACGGACAAGGACTTGTTACGGTTGAGGATATGGATGACGCGATAGTTAATATTAACTTAGATATCAAGATATCTGAGCTAAAGGCACTCTTTGACGAACTTATATATAAAACAGGATATGACTTCGACAGAGAAAAGCTTATTGAGGGTAAAGAGCTACTAAGCTACTTACCACTTATAACTAAGCTTATGAAGTTCTACGATGAGAACGTTCAAGCATTATTTAAGCTAATGCAAGACAAGGGCTTCAATATAAACAGCATCTTTGTTAATAACAAGGTATTAGCTCCTAAGGACGCCTTCATTAAAGAGATGACACTTATTAAAAACGACTTAAGAAAGTACATCGAGCTAGTTGATGAGTATGACTTAAAATATATTCCTGCGAAAGAAAAGCTTGATGATACACTTGAAAAACTTAAAGTAGATGAAGATAATAAGTCCGACTTGCTCTTACTAATGAACACTGCGATAGAGACTAAGTACTACGAGAGCTACAGGGACAGCTTTGAAAATCTTAAAAAGACTTACGAGAAGATTAAGATACTTAGAAAGAGAAATGAGCTACTTGATAAATTAGCTGAAGTAGCACCTACATGGAAGGAATTTATATACAACCGCTTTGATATACATGGGCTTAAGGATGCACCTGAAAACATCGAAGAGAACTGGTATTACAAGCAATTTGATGGTATCATCTCTAAGATAAATAGAACGCCATATGAAAAGTATCAAAAGATGATGACTTGGTACAAAAAGCAGCTCTACGACATCACAAAAGAGCTTGCTTCAAACATGGCATGGCACTCGTTTATGCTTAAGATCAAGGACGATATAGAGAAGAAGCAAGCCTTACAAGGCTGGCAGTTAACTATGAAGAAGATAGGCAAGGGCACAGGTAAGCAAGCTGTTGGCTTAAAGAAGAAAGCAAAAGAGCTTATGAAGAAGTGCCAAAGATGTGTACCTGCGTGGATTATGACCATAGACAAGGCGCTTGAAAGTCTTGATTACAATCAAAAGTTCGACTACTTAATCATTGATGAGGCATCGCAAGCAGATATATCTTCTATACCTATCTTGCAATTAGCAAAGAAGGCCATCATAGTCGGTGACGATGAGCAAGTTAGTCCGCAAGCAGTCGGTATTGACCAAGACAAACAAAACAAGCTTATCGATATGTATATCAAGGACAAGGTTGCAAACAGCCACTTATATGACTTGAACTCATCCTTGTACGATATACTTAAGACAAGCTTCCCAGTACTCACTCTAAAAGAACACTTTAGAAGCGTGCCAATGATAGCCGCCTATTCAAACTTTATTTCATACGACGGCATTATAAAGCCGCTTAGAGAGTCTTCATCTACCAAGGTTCAGCCTGCACTTAAATTAGTTGAACTTGATGGCACAAAAGATGAAGATAGAGTCAACGAAGCTGAAGCAAATTATATAGTAGATGAAATTGTAAGGATAAAGGACGAGCCTGATTACGAAGGCAAGACCATAGGCGTGATATCGCTAGCTAGCGAAGATCAAGCTAAGTTTATAGATAAGCTTCTTATAGAAAAGTTAAGCTTGCAAGATTATGACAGGCTCAACATACTATGCGGTAGACCCGCAGCTTTCCAAGGAGACGAAAGAGACATCATTTTCTTAACAACAGTTGATTCGAACGACAAGGACGAAGCACTTAAGGTCTTAAATGAGGGTGCCTACGATGTGAACAAGAAAAAGTACAATGTTGCAGTTTCAAGAGCGAAGGACCAAGTCGTACTAGTAACATCACTTGATTACAAGAAGGACCTAAAGCTTGGCGATATTAGGAGAACTTTAATCGAGTTCTTTATAAATCCCGAGGACAAGATGGTCTTTGATAAGTTAAACAGATACGAGCTATCATCCTTTGAAGAAGACATCAAGAAAGAGCTTGAAGCAAGGGATGTAGAAGTAAAGACTAACGTAGAAGCAGGTCTTTATAACATAGCCCTACTTGCTATAAAGGACGATAAGAAGTTCATAGTTGAGGCGGAAGGATCAGAATTTGATATAGATGACGAGACAATCATTAATCAGATGGAAAAGAGAGATATTTTGGAAAGAGTTGGCTGGAACTTTGCTAGCATCAGAAGTACGAAGTATTACTTCGACCCATCTAAAGCGATAGATGATTTACTAAACGATATGAAGTAGAAGGTGATTTTTTGGATACACTTAGAGAAGCAGGTGTGCTTTTACCAATTAGGATCTTAAAGAGCAAGCATAAACATGGCTCCTTTAAAGATGCGATGAAGGCAGTAGACTTTTTGCACAAGTCAAAACAAAAAATTTGGCATATAGAACCAATTATGTATATGGACGAGGACTTTAATCCATACAAGGTGCTATCACACTTTGCACTTGACCCAATATATGCAGACCTAGATGAGTTTATAAATATGGGCTTGCTTAGTACAGCAGAGATATTTAAGCTTGACGAAGAAGCAGAGAAAAAGTTTGAAATGCACGACAAAGAGCTAATCAAGTCAGAAAAACTTAAAGCACTTCGCCTTGTATATAAGAGAGCCTACCAAGACTTCACAAAAGAGACCATATACCAAGACTTTATAAAGGATAACGCATATTGGCTAAAGGACTTCGCGCTATTTATGAGCCTAGCCAAAGACAAGAAAGCCTTCGAAGATTTTGATGCTAATGAGATTAATATAAATATATATAAGGAGAGCATCACAGAAGAAGTAGAGGACGAAGTGAAGTTTCAAGAGTTTGTTCAGTTCCTTTTATATAGACAGTATCTAAACTTAAAGAACTATGCCAATGGTCTTGGCGTGAAAGTGCTTTGCGACGTGCCATTGTACGCAAGTGAATTTTCTTCAGACGTGTGGGCAAAGAAGGACTACTTCGAAGTTGATAACAAGCTAAGACCACTTAATTACGCAATTAATGCTAAGGATCAAGATGGAGATTTAAGTAAAATTGACAAGAGATTGGTGTATAGTTTTGACTTCATAGCCTTTGATAACTATGAGTATGTAAAAGAAAAGTATCTTTATTATGCAAGGCTCTTTGACTATATAAGACTAGTCGATATAGAAGACTACGAGACAACAATCAAAGTTGATGCTAAGACTCTAGATCAAGATACGATAAGCGCGCAAAAGAACCCTATCGAAGAAATATTTGCCGTGCTAAAAGAGAACTCTGTAGTGGATAAAGTCTTCACTGATTATATTACTTGCAACTCGAAAGTCATTAGAAAGATAGTGAAGGACAATAAAATTATGGAAGCAAGAACTATACAAGACGCCTTTGATATCAATCCAAACAACAAGAGCTTGCCACTGAACCTTGACAAGATGACCATATATTACAGTTCAGACTTCGATATGAAAGAGCTTGATAAGTATTTAAACTCGTCAAGCGATATGAAACTAAGAGTGCAAGACTACACAAACAAGAAAGACTTTACAACGCTTGACATAGTTGAGAGGATGTATAGCTCCAACGCATCTAAGGTAGTAGTAGCTATATGGGACTTAGTAAATGATATTACTAAGAAGACAGATGAAGTAGATATAGAAGAACTAGGAGAGAATTTAGAAACGATATTGAAACAATACATGGTGCAGTTCTCGCGTTAAGTAAAAAATAATAATAGCATATATACGTCTTTAAGGCCTTGATATGTGAACAGAGATGTTCAACGTCGAGGCCTATTTATAAGCTTATTAATCAAATAACTTGACTTTTATAATAAGAAAGCTTATAATAGTAATTGTAGATACTAATTTTATTTTAAGGAGGAAATTAAAATGAAAAACAAAAAGTTTTTAGCTTTATTACTTGTATTAGTAATGGCTATAAGCGTACTAGCAAGTTGTAAACCAGCTGAAAAACCAGCTGAAGAACCAGCTAAGACTGAAGAAGGCAAAGAAGCTGAAAAACCAGCTGAAACTGCAAGTTCAGACGAAATACCTACAGGTGGAGAACCAGATGCTGATCAATTTATCAACACATTTGATAACTCTCATCCAAACACACTAGACCCATCAAAGGGTAGTGATATGTACGGTAACACAATCCTTACTAACATCGTTGAACCACTTATCAGAGTTCAAGACGTTGAAGGAAAACAAGGCGAAACTGAATACTTCGCAGCAGGAGCTGAAAGCTGGGATCTTTCAGAAGACGGACTTACTTATACATTCCACATCAGAGAAGGAAACAAGTGGAATGACGGAGAGCCAGTTACTGCTAAAGATTACGAATATGGTATCTTAAGAAGTATCGACCCAAGAACAGCTTGTCCATATGCAAACCTTTGCTACTACATCAAGGGTGCAGAAGCAGCTAACAATCAAAAATTAGCTGACGGTCAAGAACCAGACTTCTCAAAAGTAGGCGTAAAAGCTTTAGATGATAAGACTCTAGAAGTAACTCTAGAAAGCCCAACAGCATTCTTCTTAGACATCGTAACTCAAAGAGTTTTCTTCCCACAAAGAAAAGACTGGGTTGAAAAATATGGAGACACATATGCAACAAGCCCAGAAACATCTCCACAATGTGGACCATTCATCCTTAAGAGCTGGGTAGTTAACTCAGAACAAAACTACGAAAAGAATGAAAATTACTGGGATAAAGACGAAGTAAAATTAAGTAAATATAAAGTATCTATAATCCAAGACACAAACACTGTTTATAACGCACTTAAGACAGGTGAAATCGACTACGCTAACGTAAGTGACCCTAAGTGGAAATCTCAATTCCTTGACAATCCAGATTACTACTCACTAGTTAGATCAAGACCAGACACAACTTATATGATGTTTAACTTAAGTTCAGACTCTCATATACCAAGTGCTAAGATGAGACAAGCTTTATCAATAGCTCTTGACAGACAAGAATTAATTGATGCATGCTACAACGGTGTTCCTACACCAGCTTATGACTTTGTACCACCAGCACTTACTTGCCAAGGTAAAGAATTCAACAAACTTGGTGAAGGTTGGGTTAAGACATTAATGGACGAAAATCCAGATCCTAAGGCTCTATTCATCGAAGGTATGAAAGAAGCAAATCTTGGTGATGATCCATCAAAAGTAACAGTAAGATTACTTGGTTCAGGTACTGACCAAGATGCTAGAACATCAGCAGAATTCGTTCAACAAAACTTCCAAGAAGTTTTAGGATGTAACGTTGAAGTTGATAACCAAGAATGGTCACAATTCATCAACATCGTTAAAACTGGTAAGGACTTTGACTTAGCATGGTTAGCATGGAACGCTGACTACAACGACCCATCTAACTTCCTAGAAACATGCTACTCAAAGACATTAGCTTATCCAGCAGTTGAATACAAGAACGATGAATTCGACTCTCTAATCGAACAAGCTAAAGTTGAACAAGATCCAGACAAACGTGCTGAAATACTTCACAACGCAGAAAAAGTTGTAGTTCATGATGATCCAGCTCTAATGCCAGTAGTTCACAGAATTTCTCAAACATTCAGAAGAGCTTACATTAGAAACGCAGCTTACAGTTTCTTCGACTCTATGGGTATGTCTAGAATATACACTAGCGGAAGAAAATAATTACTTGCAAAATTTAATTTAGGGGAAGGGGAATCTTCCCCTTTTCTTAAATTAGATAGAAGATATAGGAGGATATTATGATAAAGTATATCGTAAAGAGAGTCATTTACTTAATGCTTACTCTTTTTATCATAACTACGGCAACATTTTATCTAATGCATACTATCCCAGGAGACCCTTTAACTGCCAGAGTACAAAAGAACTTACCTGAACAAGTTAGAAAAAACTACGAGGAAAAGTATGGATTAAATAAGCCGGTAGGAGAGCAATATGCATTGTTCTTAAAAAATGCTGTCCATGGAGATTTTGGTGAATCAATTACATATCCAGGTGTAAAGATAGCGGACAGAATATTCCAAAATGCGCCAATATCAGGTTCTTTAGGTGGAAGCGCACTTGTTATAGGCTTCGTACTAGGTATGACCCTTGGTATTATAGCAGCTTTAAACAGAGGAAAGTGGCCAGATTACTTAGTAATGTTCCTAGCAATCATAGGTATAGTACTACCTTCATTCGTATTGGCTACACTACTACAATATGTTTTTGCTAACAAGTTAGCAATACTACCAGTTATGGGCTGGGGAACAGTAAAACATGCTGTTATGCCGGTAATCGCGTTAAGCTTTGGTACTATAGCAACATACGCAAGGTACATGAGATCATCTGTACTAGAAGTTGTAAACTCAGACTACATCCTTACAGCAAGAGCTAAAGGTGTAAGCGAGTTTAATATCGTAAGAAAGCACGTGTTTAAAAATGCATTCATTCCGTCACTAACAATACTTGGACCACAAATTGGTGGTATCTTCGCAGGTTCCTTCGTTATAGAAAAGATTTTCTCTATACCAGGTTTAGGATTCTTCTTAGTATCATCAATTAACGACAGAGACTATCCAATGATAATTTCATCAACTATATTCTTTGCGTTCTTATTTATAGTTGCTACATTAGTTGTAGACGTTCTATATGTATTCATCGACCCAAGAATTAAATTAACAGACGATTAATCAGGAGGTAAAAATGGAAGAAAAAGATTTAAAACTTACTCCTGAGATGTTCAAAAGGATACCAAAAAACGATGAAGAAGCTGAATTAATAGCTAGACCTTCAATATCTTTTTGGCAAGACGCATGGAGAAGATTAAAAGAAAATAAAGTTGCTATGTTAGCACTTATATTACTTGGACTACTTGTATTTTTGATTTTATTCGGACCATACTTTAATGGTTACAGTCCTACAAAGATATCATCAAAAACAAAAGACATATTACCAAATGCACAATACTGGTTCGGTACCGATGGTTCCGGCCGTGATATATTCACTAGAGTTTTCTATGCAGGAAGAACTTCTTTATTCATAGGACTTTCTGGTGCTTTGATTTCAACAGTAGTTGGTCTACTATATGGCGCTGTTTCAGGCTACCTTGGTGGAGCTGTGGATATTGTAATGATGAGAATTCTAGAAATTCTTGCATCACTACCTTATCTACTTGTAGTTATCATACTACAAATCAGACTTAACTCAAGAAGCCTCTCAACACTACTACTTGCACTAACTATAACAGGTTGGACAGGTACTGCTCGTATAGTTCGTGCCGAAGTACTAAGAATAAAGGCTCAAGAGTTCGTTCTTGCAGCTAAGACTTTGGGTGTTAGCAACTGGAAGATAATTACTAAGCACTTGATACCAAATGCTATGCCTATACTTATAGTAGGTATTACATTTGACGTGCCAGGTTTTATATTCTCAGAAGCCTTCCTATCATACTTAGGTATAGGTTTGAAACCACCTGCAACTTCATGGGGTATTATGTGCTCTGAAGCAACAACTACCTTCATGTATTTACCACATCAAATGTTCTTCCCATCGCTAATGATAGCTATAACTATGTTATGCTTCACACTACTTGGCGACGGACTTAGAGACGCACTTGATCCAAAACTAAGAAAGTAGGAGGCTAATGATGGAAAATAGAGAAAAACTATTAGATGTTAAAAATCTTAACGTTTCTTTCCATACTTACGCTGGAGAAGTAAAGGCTGTTAGAGGTTTAGACTTCCACCTTTATCCAGGTGAAACATTGGCTTTCGTAGGTGAAAGTGGATGCGGAAAGAGCGTTACAGCAAAATCACTAATGAGACTACTACCTAAGGGAAGTAGTGAAATAAAAAAAGAATCACAAATAATGTTTAACGGTAAGAATGTCCTAGCTATGAACTCTAGAGAGTTAACTGACCTTAGAGGTAACGACATATCTATGATATTCCAAGACCCAATGACTTCTTTGAACCCAACTATGCGTATAGGTGACCAAATCAAAGAGGCATTAAGAATACACAGACACTTAAATGGCACAGAAGCTGACAAGGTTGCTACTGACTTACTTGAACTTGTTCAAATACCAGAAGCAAAGAACAGACTTAAATCATATCCACACGAGTTATCAGGCGGTATGAGACAAAGAGTTATGATTGCGATTGCACTTTCTTGTAATCCAAAGTTATTGTTAGCTGACGAACCAACAACAGCTCTTGACGTAACTATTCAAGCACAAATACTTGACTTACTTCAAGACCTTAAGACTAGATTAAATACTGCTATCATACTTGTAACTCACGACCTTGGTGTTGTTGCCAACTTCGCTGAAAGAATACAAGTAATGTATGCTGGTGACATAATTGAAGAAGGTACAACTGATGAAATCTTCTACAATGCAAGACACCCATACACATGGGCACTACTTAACTCTATACCAAAGGTTCACGCTAAAAACGTTGAACTAAGAGCTCTAGGTGGAACACCACCAGACTTATTGTTACCACTACCAGGTTGCCCATTTGCAGCAAGATGCTCAAGAGCAATGGAAATCTGTAGAAAGGTACACCCTCCAAAGACTGAACTTTCTCCAACACACCACAACTGGTGCTGGCTAGAACACGAATTAGCTGGAGATATTGACTGGGATGCAATGAGAGGAGGAGCATATTAATGGCTAAATTTACTGAAAAACTTATAGAAGTTAAAAACTTAAGTAAACACTTCAATGTTGGTAAGGGTAAAACTCTTAAAGCTGTTGATAATGTTAGCTTTGATATCTACAAAGGCGAGACATTCGGCGTTGTAGGTGAATCTGGTTGCGGTAAGACAACTTGCGGTAGAACAGTTCTTGGTATGTACAGAGCTACTAAAGGCGAAGCTTTATTTAATGGTAAGGACATACACTCACTTAGAGGTAAGGAAGCTATTGACTTTAAGAAGAATGCTCAATACATCTTCCAAGACCCATATGCATCACTTGACCCAAGAATTACTGTTGGTGACATCATTGCTGAAGGTATGGATGTTCACTTCCACTATAGTAAAGAAGAAAGACAAGCAAAGATAAATGAGTTACTTGATAAGGTAGGTCTTAACAAGGAACATGCTCTTAGATATCCACACGAGTTATCAGGTGGACAAAGACAAAGAGTTGGTATAGCAAGATCACTTGCTGTAGAGCCATCATTCATTGTCTGCGACGAACCTATCTCAGCTCTTGACGTATCTATACAAGCGCAAATCGTTAACCTACTAAACAAGCTTCAAGACGAACTTGGCTTAACATACATGTTCATCTCTCACGACTTGTCCATGGTTAAGCACATTTCTGACAGAATCGCAGTAATGTACCTTGGTTCAATCGTTGAACTTGCAGAAAGTTCACAAATTTATGAAGCATCACTTCATCCATATACACAAGCTTTGATGAGTGCTATACCAGTACCAGATCCACATGCAGGATCTGCTAAGAACAGAATCAAGCTTGAAGGAGAAGTACCTTCACCAATCAACACTCCACCAGGATGTAAGTTTGTTAACAGATGTAGATATGCAATGGACATCTGCCACAAAATTGAACCTGAGCTTAAGGAGTTAACACCTGAGCACTTCTGCGCATGCCACCTATATGACAACGGCATGATAGACTTAAAAGATGCAAAGGTAACACAACACTTTGACAATAAATAATTTATAGATAAAGCCCTGAATCACTTCGGGGCTTTTCTTATGCTTCTTAGAAGTGATTAAATGCATCTTATTAAGAAGATACTTACATATCTAAGAACTCATAGTATAATTAAGACAAGAAAGGGGGATATAGTATGAAAGTTAATATTGAAGTATCAAGTGCATATAGAGAGCCTGAGATATTAATACGTACAGACAAAGTAACAGAAGAAATCAACAGATTAGTAGCTATGCTTGATAGTGTTAGTAGGCCCATCATAGTAAAGAAAGATGATGTAAAAATCATAATAAAGGCAGAGGAGATTTATCTATTAAGAGTGGAGGCTGAGGGGCTAGCGATATATCTTGAAAGTGATAGATACTTATCTAAGGACAGCTTGAAAAGCTTCGAAGAGAGACTTCCCAAGAATTTTATACGCATTTCAAAGCAGGTTATAATCAATGCAGACAAGTTAAAGCGTGTTGAGGCTGGTTTTAGTGGCAATTTAACAGTCTTTCTTGAAAACTCACTGAAAGATTATGTAACAAGAAACTATATAGCTCTTTTGAAAAATTATTTAGGAATATGAGGTGTTACCATGAAGTTTAAAAATTTATTTAAGTCTACGTTATATGCGATAGCGATATCGTTATTTTTTACAGTCTTTGGCCTTATAGGTAAAGAGCAAGTCTCAGGCGGAGTTCTTGATCTTGGATCATATGGCTTTACCAAGGCGATGATTGGAGCATTGTTAATAGGTCTTGGATATGGACTTCCTTCGTTTATATTTAACATTGATTCAATAAGCTTGCCACTTCAGTCAATTATTTACTTGATTACAGGTATTGGTATTATGATAGTAGTTTTTCTAAATTTTGGCTTTATACAAGACGGCTACGGAGTAGCTGATATACTTCAAATGCTTATAGTGCCAGTTGCAATTGCGGTTATATTATGGTATTTAAACTATTTGCATTATAAAAGGGTAGAAAAGCTAATGAATGAAAAATTAAAAGATAAAAAATAGTTTTGACACGAAAAAGGTAGCTGGCAATTGCTAGCTACCTTAATTTATCTCTACACTTATATTATTCAGCTGTACTTACTTTATCAAAGCTCCATACATTCATAAAGAACTCATATATCTTATCAAAGATGGTCTTCTTTGTTAGATTGTTCATAGCGATGGCATCTGTCTTAAAAACTTCTTCACTATCGATGTAAACTTTGTATTCGCCAACTTTATCATCTTTTTTTACATGACTATAATCTAGTTTATCGTTCATTATAAACTTAGTCTCGGTCTTCACATCGTTTTTGATAGAGACTGTATACTCATCCTTTGGCTCTATTTCAAGTACTTCTTCCTTGTAATCATCAAGGCCATACTTTGCAATCTTGCCCAGCTTCTTCGAAAGAAGTATCTTTTTTGAATAATTTTCTAGAGCGTACTCGTAAGCCGCAGCGGAATTTTCTTCACGCAGTGCCTTAGTCTTGGCACCAAGCATTACGAAGATAAACTCATTGTTCTTTGTCTTCACATCGTCACCACTAGTGTGGAAAGTCGCTACGAAGCAAAAGCCTGCATCGCGCGTTGTGCCAGTCTTCATACCAGTAACGCCTTCACGACCAAAAAGCGGGTTAGTATTGTCATCGTGGTAGCTCTTCTCAGGGTAGTCAATCGCCACTGTAATGGTGTAGTCAATATAGTTTGGGTGCTCCTTAACTATCCTCTTTGTTAGATCAAGTACGTCCTTTGCAGACATCGAGTTTTGATTAAAGTCAGGTAGGCGAGGAAGTCCATGTGCATTATAGAATGCTGCACCCTTGTAGCCAAGCTCCTTCGCCTTTTCGTTCATCATAGTCACGAAAGCCTCTTCACTTCCTGCTATGTGCCTTGCGATGGCAGCCGTGATATCGTTACACGAGTTCGTCATCATAATCTCAAGCATTCTATGAAGAGTGTATTTTTCGCCAGGTTTCACACCGAGTCTGTTACCAGTAGGGTAGCAGTCCTCATTTTTTATCTCAATCTCGTCATTTTCATGAATTTCGCCGCTCTTTAATTTATTTAGTGCTATATAGAAAGTCATTAGTTTTGATACCGAGGCTATGGGTACGACTTCGTTAATGTTTGATGAGCTCGATATTATGGAGTCATTCTCTGCGTTGTATAGTATATATGACCTTGTATTCTTTACTTCTAAGTCCTTTGCAAAGCTTAAATTTGTACATAGCATTAGTACTATTATTAAAATTATTAGGCTTCGTTTTAATTTATGCATCATGCGCCTCCTTCAAGTTCAATATCGACTCCTTGTCAGAATAGTGGACCTTCTCGCCCTTAATTAGCTGATAAGTCTCGTGACCCTTGCCAGCAACGACTATGATATCGCCTATCTCAGAAAGCTCGTAGCTTAGCTCAATCGCTTTAGCTCTATCCGGCTCAGTGTAGTGAGTGCCATTGATGAAGGAAGCAATCTCCTTACATATCTTCGTTGGGTCTTCGAAGTTTGGATTGTCAGATGTTACTATGCTTATATCAGAGAGTGCGTCGCTTACCTCGGCTAGCTCCTCACGTCTTTTTTCGCTTCTTCCGCCTACAGAGCCAAAGACAGTTATTATTTTATGCTTCTTATACTTTCTCACAGTCTCTAGTATTGATTTTAAGGAGATGTAGTTGTGCGCGTAGTCAATGATGTAGAGCCTACCCGCTACGTTGACCTCTTCAAAGCGGCCGCGTATGGATATATTCTTAACGGCACTTACGATTTCGCTAAAGCTATATCCAAGCTCTTTCAAGACAGCTATGGCAGCAAGGTAGTTATATATGTCGTAGTAGGAGATACTCTTCACCTCAAAAGACTTGCCGCATAGATCAAAGTCACTTTGTATTTTAAATATATCGTCAGAGACTACAATATTTTCAGCTTTGTAGTCACTTTTTTCCTCTATAGAGAAGCTGAGTCCGTCCTTTATTGCTTCTCTTAGCTTAGCATCGTCCTTATTATATATAAATTTTTTTGAAACGTCCTTTAGTAGCATCTTGCTCTTGAAATAATCATCAAAGTCTGGGTGCTCTATGCCGCCTATGTGGTCGTGCGAGATGTTTGTGAACAGACCTATATCAAAAGTGATGCCCAGTAGCCTCTTCATCTTTAGACCGATGGACGAGGCTTCCAAAACGCAGTGAGTCACCTTCGCCTTACGCATATTATTAAGTATCCTATATACCTCGTAACTCTCAGGTGTTGTGTTATTTACTTCCTCTTCTTTATCAGCGTAGAAGACACCGTTAGTGCCTATAATACCAGGCCTTGCGCCCATCTTCTTAAGAGAGGCGTATATGATGTTGGCTGTTGTGGTCTTACCCTTGGTGCCTGTTATCGCTATCATCTTTATGTCTTCATCAGGCTTATTAAAAAAGTTTCTCGACATTATGGCAAGAGCACTTCTTGTATCATCAAGTTTTATAAAGGTAGCATCTTGAAAGTCACGCGCCATGGTATCGTCTTCTACTACAAAGGCACGTGCGCCACACTCGTATGCGTTCTTAATGTATTTGTGACCATCACTAAGTGCACCCTTAAGTGCTACAAAGAGGGTACCCTTTTTTGCATTTTTACTATTGTATACAATATCATCTATGGACTCAGTGCCACTGTAGTCATAGACACCTCTTAATATATCTTTAAGTAACATAGTTTAACTCCTAACATATAATCTTTCTCTTATTATATAACGAAGGAGGCTATATTTCAAGAGCTCTTATAATAAAGGTCATTGCCTATATAAAGTGCTTGAAAAAATTCTTCCTTTATTATATAATGATTTGGGGTGATATTATGAACACGTTATCAGTAAAGATAAATGATTTTTTGTATTACATCGGAGTTAACGACAGACAAACTCAATTGTTTGAAAATCAATGGCCACTTGAAAGAGGTGTATCATATAACTCATATGTAATCAAATCAACAAAGACTGCTTTACTTGACACAGTAAAAATTACAAAAGTAGACGACTTTCTTGTTAAATTAAAAGAAGTGCTTGAAGGTAGAGATCTTGACTACTTAGTTATTCATCACATGGAGCCAGACCACTCTGGTGCCATCGAGACTATAATCGATCTTTATCCAAACGTTAAGCTTGTTGGTAACAAGAAAACTTTTGAACTTCTTGAAAACTTCTACCATGTCAAAGACAATCTAGTGCTTGTTGATGATTTTGATACTCTTGACTTGGGCGAAGTATCACTTAAATTTGTTAAGACACCGATGGTGCACTGGCCAGAATCCATGGTTAGCTATGAAGAAAAGTCGGGCATATTATTCTCACAAGACGCATTCGGCGGCTTCGGTGCACTTGATGGAACTATCTTCGACGACGAAATGAACTGGGATCTATATAGATCAGAGACAAGACGTTACTACTCCAACATAGTTGGTAAGTTCTCAAAGCAAGTGCAAGCAGCACTTAAGAAGCTAGAAGGACTTAAGATCAACATGGTTTGTCCTGTTCATGGTCCAGTTTGGAGAGAGAACCCAGAAAAGATTGTCGATTGCTACGACAAGTGGTCTAGACAAGAGACTACAGACGGAGCTGTCATTGTTTATGGAACAATGTACGGCAACACTGAGATGATGGCTGAGGCTCTAGCAAGAAGACTTGCTGAAAGAGGCGTTAAGAACATTAAGATGTTTGACGTATCAAAGACACATAAGTCCTACATCCTAAACGAAATTTGGGAGTACAAGGCACTTATTCTTGGCTCATGCACATACAACAACGACCTATTCCCACTAATGAACGATTTAGTCAACGTACTTAAGATGAACAAGCTTCAAAACAGAGTACTTGCTGTCTTCGGTTCATATAGCTGGTCAGGCGGTGCATTAAAGTCACTTAAAGAGTTTAGAGACGCATCAGCTATGGACATAGTTGAGACTACAGTTGAAACAAAGAGCTGCCCAACAGCTGAAGATTACAATGTATTGCGTCAAATAGCAGACGAAGTAGCAGACAAATTAGAAGGTAAATAAATACATTTGGGTATAAATAAAGAGAGGTGATATTATGGAAATAACAAAAGACATGTTAATAGGTGAACTATTAAGAGTAAAACCAGAGGCTGCATACATCCTTATGGAACATGGTATGGGCTGCGTAGGTTGCCCATCAAGCCAAATGGAATCAATCGAAGAAGCTTGCCAAGTACACGGTTTAGACCTAACACGCTTGATGGAAGCTTTAAATAACTAAGAAATTAAGAGCCCTTTTTTGAGGGCTTTACATAAGGAAAACTATGGAAGTATATACAAAAGATTATAAATTTAAAGAAAAAAGCATAAAGAAAGCAGTTGAGTCGATGGTGGACGCGGCATTTAAGCAGCTCTACTCACACAGTATCAAAGACGATAAAGTCGCTTGGATGATATACAAGTGGTGCATAGATATCGCTGATGAGTTTTATACTATGGACTTTGATACTATCACAGTTCATACAACGCCATCAGGTGTCAACCGCTTCTTCTCATATAGACAGTTTCTAATTGAGGCCGCTGGCAAAAACATAATCAAGGCGACATGCGAGATAGTTTATGTTGACAAGGAAAGTATGAGACCAGTCAGAGCATCTGGCTTAGATGATGACTTTCAAAAGCTCTTCACAGATCAAGACCTTGAGACTAAGGAGTATCTTGGATATGAGCATGAAAGGGACTTTGTGATTAAAAGTGAGCATATAGACTCGTACCACCATGTCAACAACGCAGTATATATAGATGAGATTATTAAGCTTATAGATAGAGATATAAAGAACATAAGACTAAAGTATGTAAAGCAGTGTCTCTTCGGAGAGGATGTTAAGCTAGCTTACGAAGAAAAGGATGACGAGTTAGCTTGTAGATTCTACTCAGAAGACGAGACTAAAGTATATGCTAGTCTGATATATAGGAGGTAAATTATGAAAACAATTATGGCAGAAATCAATGTTTCTGAAGGCAGAAACATGGACACTATCGAAGCAATTAAAGAGGCCGTTTTAAAGGACAATAAGGTTACTATGGTTGACCTTAACTACGATGGCGACCACAACAGAAGTGTATTCACTTTCAAAGGCAGTGTTGATGACACACTAGAAGCAGCAAAGAGATTAGTTGACGTTGCATTTGACAGAGTTGATATGACTACTCAACACGGATCACACCCTCGTCAAGGCGCTGTAGACGTTGCAGCTTGGGTACCTGTTAAGGACATGACAACTGATGAGATGAACGAAGTTGTTCACAAGTTTGGTAAGTATGTTGGCTCAAAGGGCGTACCAGTATTCTACTACGAAGACTCAGCTACTAGAGAAGACAGAAAGTCACTAGTTAAGCTAAGAAAGGGCGAGTATGAAAGCCTTGAAGAAAGACTTAAAGACGCTGAAAACTGGACACCAGACGAAGGCGAAAGAAAGTTCAACCCTAAGAGCGGTGCAACAGTTACTGGAACAAGATTCCCACTAATCGCATTCAACGTATATCTAAACACTGAAGATATGGATATCGCTAAAGCTGTTATGAGATCTGTTAGAGCAAAGACTGGCGGATACACAGCAGTAAGAGCTATAGCACTACCTATCGAAGATCAAAAGTGCACACAAGTATCTATGAACTTAGTTAACTATGAAATGACACCTATACACAGAGTATTCGAAACTATCAAGAGCGAAGCAGAAAGCTACGGTGTTACAGTTAAGTCATCAGAACTAGTAGGACCAGTTCCAGCATATGCACTAGAAGAACTACTAAGATTCTACATTAGATTAGGAAACGGCTTCTCAGCTGAGCAAATCTACAATTAATATATAAGAATATTATAAAAAGGAGGCATTCATTATGGAAAACGACAGAAGAGAGTTAGAGCTCGAACAAGACAAAAATGAAATATTAGAATTATACAAAGGCAAAAAGCCCAAGGCTCTGATTCAAAAGCTATCGAATATGAATGCCGCCGATGTAGCTGAAATTTTGGACGAGTTGGAGGTAACTGATGCAACAGTTATCTTCAGACTCCTTCCTAAAGACAAAGCAGTAGATGTATTTACATACTTCGACTCGGAGCAGCAACAAGACATCATAGCGACAAGTACAGATGCAGATGTTGAGTACATCTTAAAGGAAATCTTCTTCGACGATAAAATCGACATGCTTGAAGAGATGCCAGCAAACATTGTTGACAGAATACTTGAGAAGTCAACACCTAGTGAGAGAAAATTAATTAATCAGTTCCTAAACTACCCTGAGGACTCTGCTGGTAGCATAATGACCATAGAGTACTGCTCGGTTAAGAAGACACTGACAGTTAAAGAGGCTATGGCTAGACTTAAAAAAGTTGGTCTACAAAGAGAAACTATATATACTATATATGTAGTTGATGACAATAGAAAGCTAGAAGGCATTGTTTCATTAAGAGAATTGGTTATAGCTGACGACGACAAGGTTATTGGTGACATCATGAAGACAGATGTTGTTTATGTCAATGTTTACGAAGACCAAGAAGTCGTTGCAGGAGTAATACAAAAGTATGACTTCGTTGCCGTACCAGTTGTTGACAACGAAGAAAGAATGGTCGGCATCATCACTGTTGACGACGTTATCGATATTATCGAACAAGAAGCAACAGAAGACTTCCAAAAGATGGCTGCCTTAAGTCCATCTGAAGATGAGTACCTAGACACATCAGCCTTTACACTTGCTAAGCACAGGATAGCGTGGCTACTGTTCTTAATGATATCTGCAACACTTACAGGCTCAATCTTGCAACGCTTCGAAGATTATATAGCAGCAATACCTGCACTACTTATCTTCATACCAATGCTGATGGATACAGGCGGTAACGCAGGTAGCCAAAGTGCGACACTTGTTATACGTGGTCTTGCAGTTGGTGAGATAGAACCAAAAGATGCGATTAAAGTACTTTGGAAAGAGTTCCAAGTATCCATCTTAGTTGGTATCGTTCTTGCAGCAGTAAACTTTGTACGTATAAAAATTTTGCATCCAAACCAAGACCCAAGGATCGGTATAACTGTTTCCATATCAGTTATGTTTACAGTTATGCTTGCTAAACTAGTTGGTGGACTACTACCAATCGGGGCAAAGAAGATCAAACTTGACCCAGCCATCATGGCGTCCCCACTAATCACGACTATAGTTGACGCAACATCATTAATTGTTTACTTTGCAGTTGCAAAGGTGATGTTAGGTATATAGATAGGAGAGAGATTTGAAAACTATTATATTAACAGCTACTGCAGGTGAAGGACACAACTCAGTAGCAAGGAGCTTATCCAACGAGCTTGAAAGCCGCGGCTTTGAAAGCAAGGTCATAGACATTTGCCAAATCAACAGCACTTGGCTTAAAGACGTTGCCAACAGCTTCTACAACATGAGCATAAATTACTTCCCGACTATTTACGGAGCTGCATACGACTCTGCAGATAAGAAGGTACAAGAGACAAACCCTGCACAGATACGTAAGCTTGCTCAAAAAACATTAACGGGAGAGATAAAGAAGTCCATAGACGAGTTCAAGCCTGACGCCATCATCGCAACACACGTTTTTGCGGCAAATATTCTAAGCGACTTAGTACTTGACGGCTTCTACGACGGCTTAACAGTTGGCATCATTACTGACTTCACTGTGCATCCATTCTGGGAAGACAGTATCGGCATTGACTACTTAGTATTGCCACATGAGGACCTTGACATACAGATGCACAGAAAAGAGATTGACACAACAAAGGCGCTTCACTTCGGCATACCTATACACAAGAAATTCTTCGAGCATCTCGACAAGAAAGAGATGCGCAGAAAGCTTGGGCTAGATGAGAACAAGGACACAGTTCTACTTATGAGTGGATCTATGAGCCATGTAAGAGTCGACAAAGCTTTGCAAAGAATCGACATCCTGCCAAACGACTTTCAGGTTGTAGTCTTCTTAGGCAAGAGAAAGACCCTTCTTAAGAGGATAGAGAGGATGAATCTAAGGCACTCTATAAAGATAGTGGGCTTTGTATCAAACATCGAAGAGTACTACAGCGCAGCAGACATCATCGTAACAAAACCAGGAGGACTTACAACGAGCGAGTGCATTGCTAAAGGTCTACCGATGATAGTTGTTGATCCAATACAAGGTCAAGAAGCGAGAAATGTAGAGTTCTTATCAAATCATCAGCTTATACTTGCTTCATCAAAAACGTATCGCGAGGTTGAAGCACTTAATACCTTTATGAACAATGACTTCGTTAGGGGCAATATACTAAGAAGCCTGGAGCAAAACTATAAAGATGATCCAGCAAAGAAACTTATAGATTTTATGGTGAGTAAACTTGAGAAATAAAAGAGAAGAATTAGATTTAATCATACAAGAGCAAGAGTATCCAAACCTTGCTTTTGCTTTTTATGAAGATAAAAAATATATGGTAAAAAATGAAATACAAGGACGCAAGCTTCGCCTAAGAACGAAGAGAAAGAAAAACGGCGCCTACCTTTGTGACGTTCTCGAAAGACTTGAAGCAAGTCCACTTGAGAAGGGGGCTCCATGCACTGCGCACGAAGAGTGCGGCGGCTGCCTATATCAAACGCTTAAGTATGAGGACGAGACGCGCATAAAGAAGGATATGCTCGCAAAGCTGTACAGGGAAGTTTATACTGGCGAAGTAGTTTTCCATCCATCCTTAGAAGTAGAAGGCTACAGAAACAAGATGGAGTACACCTTCTCTGATTGTGGTGACGAAGAAAGGACTTTAAGCCTTGGACTACATAAGAAGAAGCGCTTTTATGAAGTCGCCCCGACAGACGATTGCAATATAGTGCATGATGACTTTACTAAGATAAGGATTGCAACTCTTGACTACTTTAAGTCGAAGGGCATCACTTACTACCACAAGAAGCTTCACGAGGGAGTGCTAAGGCACCTTGTAATCAGAAAGGCATACTTTACTAAGGAGATACTTATCAATCTAGTAACGACATCCGACTATATCGCCCAAGACGATTTTATAAAAATGCTACTTGAGCTAGACATTGATGGCGAGATAAAGTCCATTTACCACACAAAGAACGATAGCCTCTCAGATGTCGTTCAGGCAGATGAATTAATTCTTGTTTATGGCAAAGAAGATATAGACGAAAAACTTCTTGGACTAAAGTTCAAGATAGGACCCTTCTCCTTCTTCCAAACCAACTCGAGAGCAGCACAGAGGATGTATAAACGCGTGCAAGAGCTCTTAGAGAAAGAAGACATGGACGTGCTCTTTGACCTATACTCCGGCACAGGAACCATTGCCCAGATACTTGCAAAGAAGGCGAAGAAAGTCTACTCTATAGAGATAGTCGAAGAAGCTTCAGAGAAGGCGCGTCTTACATGCAAAGATAACGGCATAGACAACGTAGAAGTTATCAATGGCGACGTGCTAAAAGTCATAGACGAAGTAGAAGAAAGACCAGACGCTATAGTCATAGACCCGCCACGTGAGGGAGTGCATCCCAAAGCTTTAAAGAAGCTGATTGATTACAAGGCAGAGAAGATAATTTACGTCTCATGCAACCCCAAGACACAGGTGAGTGACCTAAAAAAATTTACAGAGGCAGGCTACAAGATAAAATTAGTAGAAATTTTCGATAACTTTCCAAAGACAAGCCATGTTGAGAGCGTGGTATTAATGTCAAGGGTCGAAAGAAAATAGCCGTGAAAGCCTGGGATGACAGCGGTTTTCGGACAATCGTCCTAATTTGGTACAGGGAAGAGAAAACAGTAAACTTGAATTGGGTGTACTGAATAAATTTTTATATTTTTGTCATACTTATATCAAAGGAGGTTATTATGATTATTTTGAAAACAGAGAGGCTTATACTTCGCAACGTCGAATTGAAAGATGCGGTAGAGATGAAAGACTATCGAAATAATGCAATTTGTTCAAAATATCAACGTGGACAAACAAAAGATATGGATGGGATTAAAGCTCTGATTAAAAAATATCAATTCGAGACACTATCCGCAGATAAACCGTTTATTATGACTGTTGCGTTAAAAGCGACGGACGAAATGATCGGTGAGATTGTTGTGCTTCCTAATAAAGGGACATTTTCTTTGGGTTACACGATTTCCTACAAGCATCACAGAATGGGGTATGCTTTTGAATCGCTTTCCGCTTTGACGGATTATTTGCATTGCCTATACCCTTTAATGGGTTTTATCTGCTTCACTGAAATAGAGAATTATCCGAGCAGGCTACTCCTTCAAAAACTTGGATATAGGGATTTGGGGTATATCGAATCAAAAGAATCTGAGGTTTTTGGCAAGTGGTTAACAGAATCAACAGAAAAGGAAATACGTCTTGCTGTAAACCATTAAACGGAGAAGCTAATCCTTCAACTCCCACTTTTTAGGGCTTTCAATGAACTTCCGAAGACGTTGACATACATTCTCCGACATCATTTCTGGTGCCGGTTTCCCTCGCACAAGTAGGGCGAAGCTGCTATTCTTGAAGTACCGTTATCATCAGAGTAGTCTTAATACACGTGGAGACGGTAGCACTGCTTGTACGAGTTGCTAAGTAGTGTAGTAGAAGCAGATGTGCGTCCTATGCAAGGCACGCCCAAGAAAATGAGCAAGGTGAAGTTTGATTGGCTGCGTGCTACTGCAAGTATAGATGTGCTCTCAATAACAAGACTAAAAGTTATCGTGAGTAGATGACACTCCCGCGCGACGCTGTCCAAGAGCTAGGAGCAAAGCGACATGGCGATTGGAGACAGCGAACCGGGGAGTGCGTGGTATTGATGTCAAAAGTGCAGAGTCTAAAGGCTAGAAAAATCTCGAAATCTAAGACATCGGAGAGTTTAAGTAGATGAGTTTGATTTCAGTATTCTTCTTGTTATTGTTTTATTAGAAGTCATACATCAAGAAATTGTAGTATGGTTGAGTTTACAAAATCACAGCGGACAGGTGCAGTTGATGGGATAGATGTAAAAATTTATATATTGTAAAAACAATAATTATGCTTTTAAAATACTTAAGAAATAGAAATTGATAAACGTTGGCAAAATAATACGGAGTATTCATATGAGTAAGAAATACAATGATGTGAGAATAAATTCAATTGAAAGAAATATAAAGAATAATGCTTTAGACTATTTGGATCATATTAATAAAAATAAAAATGAGGAAGAAGTATTAAAAGTTTTAAAATATTCTGGTTATTTTGTTACAGATAGAAACGAAAAATTATTTAGTAACGATACTAAAAGTCTAATAAAAAATTGGGTTAAAGATAACCTTTCAGATAATAGTTATAAGAAATTTAGACGATTATCTAAAGAGGGTAATAAACTAAATAAAAAAAGAAATCAAATTAAAGAAGATATATTTAAAATTGAGCTGATGAAGTGTTCATATTTAGACTTGGTGGAAAGGTTTAATGATCAAATATCTATGAATTTAGATAAATTAAGTGAAGCTTCATCTGAGTATGAGCAAGAACAATATTTAGTTTCTAGCGAAAATATCATTTTAGGATTAGGAACATTGCTTAGAGATGGATTTAAAAATAACAAGTCGACGTGTTTTCAAAATACTGATGATAAAAATTCAAATGATATCCTAGTTTTAATTCAGTTACTCAATTTAGTAAATGATATAATTGTTAATTGGATGTTCGGAGATGTGGAAGTAAATACTGGATTATTTAATAAATTATATATTAGAGAAAATCATGGAATAATTACGGATAGAATATTTTCATTTTTAGAGTACTATAATTTAAATAATGCTAAAAATTTGAAAGATTTTGATAATGAAAATGAGATAATTAAATATTCGAATTCCTTTAGAGAAAAATTAAAAGAATTCTTTTATAGCGAAGACTTAACTGAAGAATACCTAGACATAAAACTGGAAAGATGGGTTTCCATCTACACTTATTTCTATAAACTAGCTATTAATGAGAAAAACGTACTAAAAATAGAAATAGAAAAATTAAAAAATGATTTACTTCAAAATAAATTTAGTGAAGCTGAAATAAAGGTTATTTTTAAGCATCTGGTATTTGGTCAAAGCAAAAATGATTTATTCTCATCATTTTTAATTGAATACAACAATTTTATACTTTTACTTCCGTCATTAATAAAAATGATTGAACCACTAAAAAGTGTAATGGTTCTTTTTACTAATAATAATGAAATATCGAAAAAGGGTTCAAAATATGAAGAAAACATACATAATTTATTATTGAGATACAATCTTAGTGCAATTAAGAATGTTAAAACAAGTAGTAATGGCGAGAGTTATGAATTAGATATTTTACTATATATAGATGATACACTGTTTGTTATTGAGTGCAAAACTCAATTTCAGCATGATAATGTGAGAGGATATTGTCGTAATATTCAGGAGTTAGATTATTACATTGATAAATTTAAACGCAATTTAAAATATTTTACCAAGGATGAAAATGGAAAGAAAAGCATTAATTCAAGACTTAAGGCTATTAATTGCAATATAGATAATGTAAATGTAGTCCCGATTTTATTAACAAATATTTCTTACTCTTTTGTTGAAAGAGAGGGAATATATATTTTAAATGATACAAAGTTATACAATTTTATAACTGCCAATCAGCCCGTGGTACATTATTTTGATAATAAAAATAAGGAATATTTCCGAATAGGGATGTTATCTCCAGAATTGTTTAGAAATAAAAAAGCAAATACATTTATTGATTTTCTTAGAAATAACAATAATTATGAAATTAGCCCATGTTGTGCAATAGAAGAAATTTTTTTAAAAGAGAAAATTTTTAAAAGATATAAATTGTATATTACACGGCAAAATTTCAACAAAGACACATATGATAGAAGAATAGAAAGGTACTGTAAACAAGAAGATAAATTTAATAGTATAAAATAATTTACTTGAATAGTTCTTAAGATATATTTTCACAAACAGACTCAGATTCATTAAAACATGTCTCAAAAAGTATTCTATGTATGGGACATTATAGTCTGATACTATTTAACGATAACCTTATGCTATCGTTAAATAGTTCATGGATATGTTCCTACATACGATCGTAGCTACTTGACATACTTAGTGTTCACTCGCTTCATGTGGAGACGGTAGCATTGATACAAAAGATGTAAATTTAGAAGTCCTGCATTTTAAGCAGTTTTATAAGCATTTTGTATTTGATAAAGAGGAAGAAGGATACGTCAAAAAGACTCAAAAAAACTACATGAATGTAAGAGTATTTTTGCAACTGGTATGAGGAGACACAAAGAAAAATTTAATAAGATAAACTCATTTTATACTTTCTACAAGAGTGGCTTAAAAGGCTGCTCTTTTTTTTTATTAAAGGAAGTAATGTTTCGTCACATCCTTTTTCAAAAAATGGAAAACTCATAAGCAACTTTACATATTCGCTTTTATAATATATAATAAAAGCATAAATGAGAGGAGGCGGACTATGAATACACTTAAAGAATATATACAAGAAAATTTAGTGATAACCAACAAAGAAGCAGAAGAACTTGGATATACTAGGCATAATTTATCAGTATTAACAAAAAGTGGACAATTAGAAAGATTGAGACCAGGACTATATCAACTAAAAGGGAAAGTAATAGACGATTTTGTTTTAATATCATCAAATAGTAATCGAATTATATTTTCCCATCAAACATCCATCTACCTCCACGACCTATCCGACAGAACTCCAAATGTATTTCATATATCTGTACCCCCAAGGTTACAATGCAAGTCATATCAAGAAAAGATATGAAGATCTACAAGTTCACTATGTAAAAAAGATTTATACGAACTAGGAAAGACAGAAATAAAATCACCACAAGGCAACCTTATTCCAGTTTATGATATAGATCGAACAATTTGTGACATCATAATCGACAGAGAAAAAATAGATAAGCAAATTTTCACAGAAGCCATAAAAAAATACTTTAAATCACCAAATAAAAACCTAAGAAGATTCATAAAATACAGTAGACTATTTAAAATAGAAGATGAAATTAGAAAATATATGGAGGTATTATCGAAGATTTAATTTTAAAAGGTTTTATTGAAGAAGATGAACAAAATCTTATTGACACACATAAAAGAATTAGCATTATAACGTTTGTAGTAGATGCATTAAATTAGCAGAAAAAACCAAAGAGTTTGAAAATGGAGCTATCATATATTGCAAAAGGAAAGCCCTCAAAGAAAAAAATTTATAAGTGACTAAAAACTAGATAAAAGAAGTGGTTTCAACTTATATAAAGTAAGATGATACTAATATCAAGGAGGAAAAAGCAATAAAAATTCAACATTATAAAAATATACAAATTTTAAAGGAGAAGAGTAAATATGGAATGGGATGAATTTATTGATAAAGTAAAATTTATATTGAGAAGATTTAATATAGATTATAGCGAAGATAGTATTAGTTATATTGTAGGTGAAAAAAGTTTTGAATTTAGTAAATCTGACTATAATAATATTAGCAATGATGCAATGAAATCGGATTTGTCACAATTTACAGTATCAAATAATAATAGCTATGAAGTTATTATTTATCAAACAAATAAAATGGTTCGAAGACTATTGCCGTATAAATTTGAGGAACGAATAATATTTACTAATATTAAAGATTCCATGAATAATATTGAATATAAATTTCAAGAAATATCAGATGTAATGGTATGGAATATTATTAAAGAAATAGACTTGGAAAGTTTAAAAAGAAATTTTATGATTTTTCCTCCTAGATTGCCAGAAGATGAAGGTGAAAATTTTTTTAATTTATTAAGAGTTTGTTTTAGAAATCCTTATTCATTAATTGTTTCATATAATAAAGATATTGATAAAAATAAACTTAATGATTATATTAATTCATTTTTATTTAACTTTTGCTATAACTATGGATATTCCTTCAGGATTATGAATAGCTTAGATGAATTATTAAATATTAGGTATAGGAATAAAAATAGCTCTTACAAAAGTGAAGAGTTAGATGCACCAAGATTATTATATAAACAAGACTTAACAGAACAGTACCATATGGCAGTATCTTCAGAAGATCCTTTTGTACAATTTATAGGATTTTATCATATTATGGAATATTTTTATGAAGAAATCTATAAAGAAGGTGTTGTTAATAATGTTAAAGAAATATTGCTAGATCCGGGATTTTCTACAAAAAGAAAAAAAGATATAATGAAACTTGTAGATTTAATTAACAAAAAAAGAACTGAAAGTACGGTAGGAAGTGAATTGGAAGCACTAGAATTAACATTAAGAAAGTATATAGATATTGAAAAGATAACAGAAAAATTGAATGAAATTAATGAAGACATTATAGAATACTATAAAAATAATACGGTTAATTTTTCAAATGGAGATGCAATAGATTTAATAGGAGACAAAAAACAAATATTTAAGAAGTTGGCTAATAGAATATATAAAACTAGAAATTCACTTGTTCACAGCAAGTCTAATGAAGTTAGATTGAATGAAAGAGGAATTTATAAACCTTTTAAAGATTCTAAAGCCTTATTAAAGGAAATACCATTACTTAAAGTGATATCAGAAGAGATTATTATAAAATCAGCGAGTGAATTATAGTATAACAAATTTAAGAGAAGATACATAAGACTAAAAGGTCTTGTATCTTCTTTTATGGAAGTATTGTCAAATTGATAGTGTAAAGAATTTGTGTATCATCCCTACTGATATGAGGTATTTTTGTAATTGCCATATTAGTCACCAGAACTACCTTTTGATTTATTAAGAAGTAGGGAATGGATCTGTTATATTTCTTTTGATAATTTTTCTATCTGTCTATTCATTGATTCAATTTCATTCTTGTAAATAACACCAGTTGTATTAGTAGCTTTTGCAATCTGGTTTATGTTATTTGTTACATTTGAAAGCACCATTGTAGGTTTCTAAATGGTTCTAAATCTACAACATAAATTTCTTTTTCTAATACACACTTTCTAAGAAAGTGGGACATAGTTTTGCGATTTGCAAGTTTAATTTTCTTTTCAAAAACTTCTTTTTCTTCTTTAGTTAGCTTAATTTCTATTCTTTCATTTCTAAATCTATTTGTCATTTTATTCTCCTTTATAAAATATATTTTGGGGTCTTAGGGTTCTCCCTAAAAGTTTGCCCAGCCAATAGTTTCCAATGAGAGTTTGCTCGAATTGATGAAACTATTAGGCGAGGGTACAAGGTAAAAATTGATAAAAAAAGAAGCAGATCCCAATAGGGCTGCTTCATCAATTTTTTTGTAAGTGTCCGTACACTTACTGTGCTTGCTATAAAAGCTATAAAAGAATGATTTGTAGAAAGCTTTAAGCATATCTGGATTTTATTATAACATATAAAAACAGATATTGATATGATTTTATGAACAAAACAAAACCATTTGGAGTATAATATAACTATTTAGAGTAGAGACACAAAGAATATTCCTGTATAATGAGAACAATTATAAGTTAGCAATATCTAACTTAATTATTTGTAAATTTTATGGAGGTATTATTATGAATCAAGAATCTCAAAACAACAAATTAAACGCTAAAGATTTAATAAATGTAGGAATTTTTACTGCAATTTATTTTGTTTTATATTTTGCAACTATGATGTTGGGATACATTCCTGTTTTTACGATTTTGTTGGGAATCCTTACACCAATTGTATGTGGAATACCGTTTATGCTTTATGTTACTAAAATAAACAAATTTGGAATGGTTAGTTTAACAGGAATAATCATAGGAATATTATTTATGGTTATGGGTAGTGGAATTTTAGTTTTGGTTTGTTGTGTTATCTGTGGAATACTTGCTGATGTTGTTATGAGAGCAGGTAAGTATAAAGATATAAAATTTATTATATTAGGATATTCTTTTTTTTCATTATTAAGCAGTGGATTTTTTGCAAGAATATATTTTATGAGAAGTGAGTTTTTGAAAACTGTATCAGAAGGATATGGAGCGGAGTATGCAAAAACTTTAGCTGAACTTACTCCAAATTGGACTCTTCCGGTTTTTGTACTTTCTTGTTTTGTTGGTGGAATTTTAGGTGGAATATTAGGCAGAGCTGTTTTAAACAAACATTTTAAAAAAGCAGGAATAGTATAATGAAAATGGAGATAGATTATATATTTGAAAGCAAAAAATCTATATATCTTGATCCAAGAACCAAAATTTTTTTAATGATAATAGTTACCACAATAATGACAGCCGGTAGTTCAGTAGGAATAATGTATTATATACGCTTTGCAACGCTTATCTTACCTTTATTGTTGTTAAGCATTGATAAAAAGTGGGATATAGTTTGCAAACTTTTATTAACATATAGTATCCTTTTCATATTGGAACTAAAAATATTACCGATATTGTCAGGATTAGGCTTTTTTATTTTGGGAGCATTAATAGGCATATATATAAGAATTCTACCGGGATTCATTATGGGGTATTATTTTATCAGTACAACAACAGTAAGTGAGTTTATAGCAGCAATGGAGAGAATACATTTGTCTGATAAGATTATTATCCCACTTTCTGTTGTATTCAGATTTTTTCCTACAATAAAAGAAGAATACTCATATATAAAAGATGCAATGAGAATGCGAGGCATTAATTTATGTGGCGATCCTGTTAAATTGCTGGAATACAGGTTAGTGCCACTTATGATTTCGATTACAAAAATAGGAGAAGAATTATCAGCTTCAGCATTAATTAGAGGATTAGATTCATCAGGAAAGAGAACCAATATATGTAAAATTGGATTTAAACTTTTAGATGTGTTATTAATAATATATTCATCATTGCTTTTCTTAGGATTTATCTTTCTATAATGAGGGTGGTGATAATAGATGATCGAATTTAGAAATGTAAGCTTTAGTTACGGTAATGTAAGTGAGAAGAAAGACAGTATATCAGAAATTAGTTTTTTTATCAAAAAAGGAGAAACGGTATTATTTTGTGGAGATTCAGGCTGTGGAAAATCTACTGTAGTAAGGCTTATCAATGGATTAATACCCAACTATTATGAAGGAAATATAGTAGGGGAAATATACATTAATGGTGTTAATTCGGATAAATACAGTTTGGAAGATATATCTAATATTAGCGGAAGTGTTTTTCAAAATCCTAAAACACAATTTTTCACTGTAGATACGACAAGTGAATTAGCTTTTGCAAGTGAGAACAAGGGAGTTTCTGAGACTGAAATTATTTCTAAGATAAAGAAAACGGTCAGACTTTTTAATATAGATAATTTGTTAGGGGAAAACATCTTTTCCTTATCGGGAGGAGAAAAACAAAAAATTGCTTGTGCTTCAGTTTCTGTTACAGATCCTGATATTATAATTTTGGACGAGCCGTCCTCAAATCTTGACAAACAGTCTACTAAAGATTTAAGGAATATAATAGAGTTATGGAAAAAACAAGGAAAAACTATTATTATTGCAGAGCATAGATTATATTATCTACAAGGTTTACTGGATCACATATTTTATATGGAATCAGGTAGAATAGTTGATTGCTATGATGATGAAAGCAAGTTTTATGAGCAACATAAATCTAAAATAAGACCGTTTACTTTAAGTAAGTATCCGATAGAGGTAAGAAAATTGACTGGAAGTGAAAATTTTATTCTATCAAATTTGAGATTTGCTTATAAGAAAAACAAAATGATACTTGATATAGAAAATTTACAATTTCCATTAAATAATGTTGTGGCAATTATTGGAGACAATGGTGCAGGGAAATCTACATTTGCACGCTGTATATGTGGCTTGGAAAATAAAGATAGAAGTAAAATTAAATATAATGATAAAATATTAAAGAAAAAGGACAGATTGCGTAATTGCTATATGGTGATGCAAGACACAAATCATCAGCTATTTACAGAAAGCGTAGAAGATGAACTGTTATTAGGGGCAGATAAAACTATAAAGAATGATATAATAAGTATAATGGAAGAACTTAATTTACTGGAATTAAGAGAAAGACATCCGATGTCTTTATCAGGCGGTCAAAAACAGAGAGTTGCAATTGCAAGCGCTTTGACATCAAATCGTGATATTTTGATTTTTGATGAGCCTACGAGCGGTTTAGATTTAAGTCATATGATACAGGTCGCTAATGAAATTAAGAAGTTAGCGGATAAAAAGAAAACCGTTATAATAATTACTCATGACTATGAATTTATAGCTACCTGTTGTAACTATGTAATTCAAATAGATAAAGGACAAATAAAAGAACAGTATCTTTTAGACAATAAGGGATTTGTTAAACTAAAAGAATATTTTTTGAACTGAGGTGATATGTTTGTTTGAAATAAATCAATTCATGTTAAAGCAAGGTATGAATAAAATTTGTGAAGATAGAGTTTGTGCAGTGTATGAAATGCAACAAGATAGAGGAAATGGTACAATAATCTGTTATCAGGTTTTTCCGGGAATTTCGGTGATGTATAATAATTTTCATGCCACCACAAACTCAAAACGCATAAAATCAGAAAATAATTGTCTTAGCATACATCACTGTAAGGAAGGAAGAATTGAATCAGAAACTATAAATGGAGATTATTTATATTTAGAACCGGGAGATGTTCTAATTGAAAAATTAGATTCAGAATATAGTACCTGTAGTCTCCCATTATCATATTTCCATGGAATAACTATTAATATTTCCTTGTCAGAGAATGTAGAGGGAAGATTGAATGAACTTTTAGGTTATTTTAATATTAATACTATGGAGATTAAGAATCTATTTTCATCAGACAATACTCCATTTGTATTACACAAGGAGGCAATGATAAATCATATTTTTGGAGAGTTATATATGCTTCCGGACAAATTAAAGAAGGAATATTTACAGATAAAAATAATAGAGCTGTTTATTTTGTTAAAATCTATTGATCTAACTCAGGTAAACAAAACACAACAGTATTTCTACAAATCACAAGTGGAAAAAATTAAAGAGATAAAAAGTTTGATTACAGACAACTTAGATAACCACTATACAATGACAGAATTAGCAAAAATGTATGACCTATCATTATCAGCTTTGAAAAAGTGCTTTAAAGGTGTATATGGGGAGGCGATATACTCATATTTAAGTAGTTACAAGATGAATGTAGCAGCCAGCTTATTGTTAAAAACAGATGAAAGTGTAACAGCAATAGCAGGGAAAGTTGGCTATACTAATATGAGTAAGTTCTCAGAGGCTTTTAAAAAGAACTATGGCAAAAGCCCGATGGAATATAGAAAAATAAATATCCAAACAGAGTAATATATAGCTATTCAGGGGAGCGAAATATATTAGAAATCTATAAAATAGAACTATGAACAAAATCATGGTTCTATTTTATTTTTTTAGGAGGGGTAGTTGTAATGAAGAAGAAAAGTTGGATAAAAATAGCTCTTTCATTTGCAGTTCAATGCAAATGGAAAATTTTATTATCAGTAATTTGTGCTATTATTGGTGTTTTTGCGGGAATTGTACCATATTGGTGTGCATATAAAATAATTGAATTATTTGTTAATGGGGGTATTTCTTTAAGTCAGGTTGCATATTATTGTTTGGCGGCGGTTTCAGGATATGCTGTCAGATACTTATTCCATGGAATTTCAACTACATTATCACACTTGTCTGCATATAACATATTGGAAAATATCAGGCTTAGTTTGGCAAGGACATTTGTTAAAGCACCGCTTGGCTATGTAATGGGAGAATCTGTTGGAAAGCTTAAAAGTGTAATAGTTGACAGAGTAGAAACAATCGAACTTCCTTTAGCACATGTAATACCGGAATGTATATCTAATATTACTCTTTCAATAAGTGTATTTGCATATTTAACATTTATTGATTGGAGAATGGCGTTAGCAATGCTGATTACAGTACCGATTGCCGGTACTTCTTATATGATAATGATGAAGAACTTTAACTCTGAGTATGCCAAATATATGGAAACGAGTAATTATGTAAATAGTGTTATTGTTGAATATGTTGAGGGGATTGAAGTGATTAAAGCATTTAATCAATCAGCAACCTCATATAGTAAATTTGTTGATGCAATTAAAACATTTAGAAATTCGACTTTAGCATGGTATAAAAGTGTTTGGAAATACATGAATTTTGGAAACTCTGTTCTTCCATCGACTTTTTTGGGTGTATTACCAATAGGACTTATTCTTTATGTTAATGGGCAGATTTCTCCCCAAAATTTGGTTATGTGTTTGATTTTATCATTAGGTGTTGTGGGACCTATGATGAATTTCACAAACTATATCAATGAGGCTAAGGCAATAGAATATGCTTTACATGATGTAAGTAGTCAACTTGAAATACCGGTTTTAAGTGATTCAAAAAATGATATTGAGATAAATGATCATACAATTGAACTTAAAAATATTTCATTTGCATATAGTGGAAACTTGGATAATAAAGTATTGTCCGATATAAACTGTATTTTTAAACAAAATGAATTTACTGCTTTAGTTGGTCCTTCTGGGAGTGGCAAGAGCACGATAGCAAGGTTAATAGCAAGATTTTGGGATACAAATGAAGGTAGTATATTAATAGGTGGAGTTGATATTAGAGATATACCTATTTCAAAATTGAATGAATTAATTAGTTTTGTTACTCAGGACACCTATTTGTTTAATTGTTCTGTTAAAGAAAACATCCGCCTTGGAAATCCTGATGCTTCGGATATAGAAGTATTTAATGCAGCAAAATTGGCTCATTGCGATGAGTTCATAAAAAAATTAGAAAATGGATACGATACTATTGTCGGTAATGCAGGGAATAAGTTATCAGGTGGAGAAAAACAGAGAATTTCCATTGCAAGAATGATATTGAAAAATTCTCCAATAGTAATACTGGATGAAGCAACTGCATTTACTGATCCGGAAAATGAGAATAAGTTACAACAATCCTTGTCGTTATTGGCTAAAGGAAAATTGTTATTGGTAATAGCCCATAGATTATCCACAATCAAAAATGCTGACAAGATAGTGGTTTTAAATAATGGGGAGATTGAGAATATTGGTAATCATGAAGAATTGTTACAGAATAGCAAATTGTATCATGACATGTGGTTATCTCATATCGGAGCGAAAAACTGGTCGGCTAATTCAAAGAAGAAGGGGGAATTGTAATGTTTGGAATGATAAAACGACTTATCAATTGGACAGGAGAGTATAAAAAAAGGATTTATGTCGGGTTTATCTATGCTTTTATCAACAGTATTTTTACTTCCATGCCAATCATGCTTGCGACATATGGGTTGGGTTTAGTTATTGATGATTATAAAGGCATTAAAACATTTGACAATGCTCAAATAGTTTACATTTTTATTTTGATGATTCTCGTAATCGGAGGAAGGTTTTTATTTTCTTATTTAAGAGCCAGTACTCAAGAAAGTGTTGGTTGTGAAGCAACAGCTGAGCAGAGAATTCGTCTTGGAAATATCTTTAAAAGAGTTTCACTTGGATTTTTTAATAGCAACAATATGGGTGAAATATCTTCTGCTGTAACTACAGATCTATCATTTATAGAAATGTTCTCTATGAACATGATTAATACTGTTGTGAATGGATATATTACAGTATTTGTAATGATATTATTTTTACTAATCTATTGCCCGTTAGCAGGGGTTATTGCATTAAGTGGTGTGATTATATCTGCTCTATTTTTATATATTGCAGCTAAAATTAGTGATAAAAATGCTGCGATTCATCAAAAGGCTCAAGATAGTATAGTAGAAAATACAATTGAGTTTTTAAGAGGAATGCAAACTATAAAAGCATTTAAACAAGAGGGAGTATCAATAGAAGGAATTCAAAGAGCTTATAAGAATCATAAAGATGTAAATATTAGAATTGAGTTTGAAAATTGTCCATACAATTGTTTACATCAATTTGCATTAAAGGCTACATCAGTTGGAATTATAGCAATTAGTGCATATTTGACATACCTTGAGAAAATGGATTTAAACATAATGCTTATGATGGATATGTTTTCGTTTGTTATGTTTAGCCAAATAGAGCCATTAAGTAACGCAATTCATGTAATAGAAGTTGTTAATAAAACATTGGATAAATTAGAAAAGATAGAAAAAGCAGATATTATAGACAAAAATGGACAGAATATAGAATTAAAAAAATATAACATAGAATTTTCTGATGTGTGTTTTTCGTATGATAAAAAACAAATATTGAATAATATATCTTTTGATATTCCAGAAGGGAGTACTACAGCTATTATAGGACCTTCTGGAAGTGGGAAAACAACGATTTGTAATTTGATTGCAAGATTTTATGATGTGAATAGCGGAACCATAACAATTGGAAACAAAAATATCAAAGATATAACCTGTGATAATCTTTTGAAGAATATTTCAATGGTATTTCAAAAAGTGTACTTATTTAATGACACAATAAAAAATAATATTTTATTTGGCAATCCAAATGCTTCTGATGATGAAGTAATAAATGCAGCCATAAAAGCACATTGCCATGAATTTATTTCAAAATTACCAAATGGATATGACACTATTATAGGCGATGGCGGGGCTACCTTGTCGGGAGGAGAAAAACAACGAATTTCAATAGCAAGGGCTATCTTAAAAGATTCTCCAATAATAATACTTGATGAAGCTACAGCAAGTGTTGATCCAGAAAATGAGCATTTAATTCAAAATGCAATAAGCTCACTAACAAAAGGAAAAACAGTAATTGTTATTGCTCATAGATTAGCAACAATTCAAGATGCAGATCAGATATTGGTTATTGATAATGGTGATGTAGTTCAGAAAGGCAATCATCTTGAGCTGATTAATCAAGATGGTATTTATAAAAATTTTATAAACATAAAAGAATCAGCGGAAGGATGGTGTATTTCATAATTTAGCTGTAAGGAATGGAGGGTTGAAAATTAAAAAATTTTTATATTTATTATAGAAGGAAGCCAGAATATTTTGCATAATCTTTTTTTCAATAGGCTTCATAATTGCTCAGCTTTCCAAACACTATTCAGTACAATTTAATACATTTAAAAGGAAGAACAAGTTCCTTCCATTTTAGAGGACTTCTTATGCTTAAGTGCAGGAGTCCTCTTTTTTTGTCTGAAAAACAAATAGACAAAAAAGAAATGGAGGAAACTTTATGGCAAAAGAGTATTACCTTTATGTCAACGGGCAAAAGGTTAAAGTCAGCGAGGAGATATACAAAGTCTACTGGCGAGAACGAGAACACGAGAAGTATTTAGAGCAGGTGGACAGAAAAAACCACCTGCTTTTCTTGTGGGTTGACCACAATAACCCCCCCCAGCTATGCTGGGGGAATCAGTAGCTTTAGCTTCAAGTTAAAACTCCTTTCATGATATAATAAAAATAGTCTACCAAACTACAATAAATATCAGAAAGGAGTTAATCCAATTGGATAAGAATATTTTATCACATACAACTTGGGATTGTAAATACCATATCGTATTTGCATCAAAATATAGAAGGCAAATAATTTACGGAAGAATAAAATAAGATATAGGAAAAATATTAAGAGACCTTTTGTCAAGAAAAGGAATAGAGATAATAGAGGCAGAACTGTGTCCAGACCACATTCATATGTTAGTAAAAATACCACCAAAATATAGTGTTTCAGAAATTATGGGATATTTAAAAGGAAAAAGTAGTCTAATGATATTCGATAGACATGCCAGTTTGAAATATAAATATGGCAACAGAAATTTCTGGTGCAGAGGCTACTACGTATATACAGCAGGAAAAATGCTAAAAAGATACAAGAGTATATACGCAATCAACTTAAAGAAGATTTTACAAAAGATCAAATAAGTCTTAAAGAATATATAGATCCATTCACTGGAGAAAAGACAAATAAGTAAAAAGAAGTAAAGAGGCGCTTTAGCGTCAGTTGAGAAAGTAGTGCAAGTGGTAGACTTTCAGCGTGCACAAGGTGCACAGCAGGTAAAAGCCCCTTGCAGGGGCAGAGCAAACCACCGGCTACGCTGGTGGTTATGATTGAAGGGAGTAAGGATTCGTTACATATGTTATATAAAATGTAAAAACATTTAATGATGACAATGTATTGACAAAGCACGAACTTTGACATATAATAAGGTCAAAGGAGATGAGGATATGGCTACAACAAATTTGAATATAAGAACAGATAAAGAAATAAAAGAAGCAGCAGAAAAAATCTACTCCAGTTTAGGTTTAAATATGACCACTGCAATTAACATGTTTTTAAGGGCAAGTATTAGAGAAAGTGGCATTCCTTTTGATTTAAAACTTGATATTCCAGATGGTGAAACTATAAAAGCGATTGAAGAAGGAAGAATGATAGCTAAAGATACGAATGTGAAATCCTATGATAATATGGATGACTTGAGGAAAGCCCTTGAAGTATAAAATAAAGTTTACAAGTAGATTTAAAAAAGACCTAAAGCAGGCTAAAAAGCAAGGAAAAGATATTAAAAAGCTCTTTGATGTTATTGAAAAAAATAGCAAAGGATGGAACTCTTGATGAAAAATATAGAGACCATTCATTAGCTGGAAACTACAAAGAGACTCGAGAATGTCATATAGAGCCCGATTTTTTATTAATATATGAAAAAATAGGAGAGTTTTTAATATTATCATTAGTAAGAACAGGCTTACACTCAGATTTGTTTAAGTAAAACAATATGAATGAGAGACTTCTATGACCTATATCTTGAAAATAAGTATATTGGTGATTTGACCTCTAATAAGGTTATTGAAGTAGTGATAATTATTTCAAATAGAATTAATGAGATGTAATTTAATGGATACTGTCTAGCAAATCATAGACAAGAAAATATTAATTATTAGATAATATGGGTTAATATGCTACTGTTTATAAATTTAAATGTTCTTTTAAAGAGAACGTTTTATATTAAACCGATATTTAATGGTATAATATAATAAATAATGAATTGATGTAAAAGGCAAAAGTGAGTAAAAGTACATTTTACAAAATGAAGAATGGGCAAAATGTAACTACAGATGTTTTGCTTAGAATTTGCAATGCTTTGGATTGTGATATTGAGGAAATAGTAGAGTGTATAAGAATTGATAAATAGATTTTGAAAGGAGGTTAATTATGGATAAAGAAAAGTACTATATGAACCTACCAAAAGATTTATCTGGAAGTATCGCTAAAAATCGCTTTAGATTAGAATTACTATGGGGAATTAGTAAGATAATAGATGAGCATAAAGCGAATAATGAATATACGATAATTTTTGATTTTAAATGTGATATTGAATTACATAAAGATGATGAATTGGATTTTTACCAAATTAAGACGAAAAAAAGTGGTAATTATAATTCGAATAATTTATGTAAGAAAGGCAAGAATGAGAACAACTCTATTTTAGGAAAATTATATGCTTTATACTCACCAAACTACAATATAAAATTAGCAATTGTGTGTAATAAACAACTTAAAATCAAAAATAAGGAAATTGATTTTCCTGAGCAATGTTTTGGAGATTTAGATCAAGATGTACTTGATGATGTTAGGGAAAAGTTGTGTGCAGAATTAAAATTAAACACAGTGTGCTTAGATAATGTATTTTATATATTTGATAACATGGATTTATTAAATCCAGAGGATTCTATTAGAGGGAAATTAGTAAAGTCTTTTGTGGATATTAAAGGCGAAGAACCTCAAAATCCGAATGCATTATATAGACTGGTCGTTGATTCTGTTAAAGAAAAAGCTTCTTATGAATTTGATTTAGGTACTTATGCAGATGTTGTAAAAAATAAAGGCATTACGAGAAGTGAATTTGATAAAATGTTAAATGCACATAAAAAAGAATCTAAAAATGGAATCAATGAAACACAGGAGTATATAAACAATCTGCCATTTGCTAAGCGAAGAAGATATAATACAGCGCTTGGTAATATACTTGAAATACAGCAAAGTGAGTCTTTAAGATTAATAAAAATAAAAATCTATAATTATATTGCAGAACATGAGGATTCATTAGATGATATTGAAAATTATTTAAAAGAAATATCAAAATTATTTAATGACGATTTTGATGTGGAATTTACTAATGATATGAAATCAGTTCAATACATAATGATTTATTATATGTATGCTTCAGGAGGAATCTTATAATGAATGTTATATTTGACAAAATATATATATTTGATGTTGTAAAAAAAGAGGCTTATTCGACAGAATTTAAAAAAGGAGTTAATATTATTACATCAAGTGGTATAGACGGAACAGATAGAGGGAAATCAGTTTTATTAAGGAGCTTGTACCATGCCTTGGGTGCAGATTCTCACTTTGACTCGAAGTGGGGAGAAAAAGATAAGGTTTATATATTATTTTTTAAGGTGGATGATAAAGATTTTTCGATTTATAGATCTCAAAAATTATTTAAAATATTTAATTTAAAAGGTGATCTAATTTTTACTACTATTCACAGAAGTGAGTTAGCATATTTTTTTGACAATTTATTTAATTTTTCTATATGGTTACCGCAAAAAAATACAAATAAATTAGTAATAGCACCACCTGCATATAGTTTTTTGCTGAATTTTTTAGATCAAGATGAATACAGTGGTACAAAATTTAATTCGTTTAAAAGTCTTGCTCAGTTCAGTAATTTTAAACTTAATGTTATTTACTCACATTTGGGCATTTACAATAAAGAATATTTCGAACTTGTGAAACACAAAGAAGAATTGGAACTTGAAATTAAAAGCAAGAAAGAAGAAATTGAAGAACTAATTAAAATGAAAGACAGAACCAATTCAATTTTGGATGGTTTTTCATGTCCGGAAACAAGTAGCGCCTTAGAAAATGAGCTTAATATAGAAACTAAAAAATATTCATCGCTGATTAATGAAATGAATTCAGTAAGAAATAAGCTTGTTGACTTGAGAAATCAATTAGTTGAACAGAATATCACTTTATCTCAAATATCTAAATTTGAGACAAAAGAAGAAAAGGAAATAAAAACCATTTTAAAGTCAAAAGTTTGTCCTGAATGTCATTCTGTTTTAGATTCAACTTTGGAATTAAGGAGTAAGAGGTATAATCATATTGACAATGCTCTTAGTCTGAAAGATGCAATAAAAACAGAAAATGCCCATATTGAAGACGAAATACTGAAAAATGAGGGCGTATATTCAAACTTGGCTATGGCTTTGGAGGAACATGATAAAAAGATTTGTAAAAACAAAAGGGAAATCAAGGATTATATCAAGTTTAGAGGATTAAATAAACTAATCGATGAGATTAATAATGATTTGGCGATTAATTACAGAATTATAGATAGTACAAAGGAGGATTTGAAGCCACTAAAGAAGGAATTTAAAAGTGTTAACGATAAAATCAAATCTGTTGATGAAAATTACTATTATTTGATTGACAAACTAAAGATAAGATTCAATTTAAATGAGTTGGAAAGTGACAGCTATGAGCGACTATCTAAAAATTTTTGTGCAAGTGGAAGCAATAAACCATTATCAACTGTTATATGGTATCTAACACTCAATGATTTAAAACAGAAATTTAATCCTGACGGAACAACATTTCCAATGGTATTTGATAGTCCCAATAATGTGGAAACAGACCAGGAGAAGAAGCAGGCATTGGTCGAGTATATTATGGAATCAGCAGATCAATTTAGTCAGTTAATTGTTTCGGCAATAGGATTTTCAGAAAAAGACTATAGCATCAATTCGAATATAAATATAAAAGTTTTAGAAAATGAAAAATATAGTTTACTAAATAGTGAGATGTATGTTCAAAATTATGAGCTTTTACAACGTATGAATGATGCTTGATACAGCAGGGGTTATTAGGAGATGGCTATCTCTCCATCTCCTTACCCATATAAATTCCGTAATTTTTTCGTATCTTATAAAGCTCGTCCATAGTGGATTTTGAGGAAGAATACTCTTGCATAAGGGTGTTCTTTTTTTCTTGTAATTTATCAAGCTCAGCTAAAATATCCTTTGAATTTGGGAGCTTGGAATAAGATTTTTTAAGCTCTGAGAGAGCATTTTCATATAGGGTAATCTGAGCTTTGTACTCTTCAAAAAATGCCTTGTCAGACGGATTAGCAGTATATTCCTTGTAGCACGCTCTGTATTTTTTAACGGTATGAACTTGCTCCATAGTGGTAGAAAGCTTCTGCATTTCCTTATCAATAGACTTGATTTTCTCTTGTATATTTTGCCTTTCATCGGCTGCTTTTTGAATATACTCGTCAAGCTGTTTAACGGATTTAATGCCATGTTCTCTGATATAAATAACAGAGTCAGCCATTGTATGAAGGTTATGTTTGGTTGCCCAATATTCGTAGCCTTTGCTTTCCTTTACCTTTGCATTGGTGTTCATGTCAATAACATTGCCGATGCGTTTTTTGACGTCGGGAGTCTTGATAAACTCTCTTTCTGCAATTCGTTATTTTAATCTTTCTTCGGTATAATCTTCTCCGATTGTTTTAGTCCTTGTAAATCTCGCCTTATCTTTGGGCTTAAAAGCAATGTGCTTACCGTATTTGATTTCATAGCCAAGATCAGCCATCTTCTTTAAAAATTCGTCCCAATCCTTAGACTGTTTAATCATTCTGTCAATGTCAAATTGAAGTCTACTTTTCCAAGAAGTACCACGCTTTGCCTGTTCATTCTCATACCAAGATTTACCGTTAGTCTTGTATTTTTTCTTATAGCTTTCGTAAAACTCGTCAATAACAGATAGGCTATTTTCTTTGCACAGTTTATCACTCTGATAACGGATTTGGTGGTAGCTTTTCTTGTTAGACTGGTAGCACCTACCTGTTACCATATTTACATTATTGAAGATGATGTGATTGTGGATATGCCCCTTATCTACGTGAGTAGATAAGACAAATTCGTACTCATCTTTGAGTATCTTTTTACACAGCTCCATACCAATCTGGTGAGCCAATTCAGGGCTTGTTTCTCCCGGTAAAAATGATTGAATGAGATGTCTTGCAAGAACGGTTCCTTTTGTTCCTGCGTCATTTCGTGTCCTTAAAAACTGAGTGTGAGCAGTTGCTTCGTGGCATTTATGAGTGCTTACTAAAAGCTGCTCGTCTGTCTTATCTCCATTTACAATGTAGTCGATAGCAAGATTAAGAGTCGATTTTATTGGGTGTATTTTTGTAATAGCCATTATTATTCACCTTCCGTTTCAGATGTTCTTTTCAGAAGTAGTGAATGAATTTGCCACAGCTCTTTTGAGAAATGTTCAATCTCTTTTTTTATATCACTGACGTCCTCTTTGTAGATTACACCTGTCGAATTTACTCGCTTTGCAATCTGATTGATGTTGTTTGTTGCATTAGAAAGTAAGCCTTGTAAATCTCTGAAAGGCTCTAAATCCACTTGATAAATTTCCTTTTCCAAAACGCATTTGCGGATGAAATGGCTCATATTTCTGCACTTTGAAAGTTTTCTTTTCTCTTCAAAAAGAGCCTTTTCTTCTTCGGTTAGTTTAATTTCAAGTCTTTCGTTTCGTATTCTATTTGCCATAGGTATTTCCTCCTTTAGGTGTATTTCGGGGTCTTAGGGTTCTCCCTAAAAGTTTGCCCCAGCCAATAGTTTCCAATGAGAGTTTGCTCGAATTGATGAAACTATTAGGCGAGGGTACAAGTTAAAAATTGATAAAAAAAGAAGCAGATCCCAAAGGGCTGCTTCGTCAATTTTTTCGTAAGTGTCCGTACACTTACTGTGCTTGCTACAAAAGACTGATCATGGTAGCAAGCGTTAAGCACATATTGAATTCTAATATTAGTTTAAGTAATTGTACTTCTATATTTACTTGGTGTGATACCATAAGTTGATTTGAATATTTTAGCAAAATGTCCTGTGTGTGTATAGCCAACTTTTTCTGCTATCGTAGATATTTTATACTCAGGATTTTTCAGCAATAATAATGCCTTATTAAGCCTTAATTCTTTTAAGTACTCGTAGGGAGGAACACCGTAGTATTTGCGAAAAGCTAATTGAAATCGTGCAGGACTCATTAAAGCAATTTTAGAGAGTTCAAGTCCGTCAATATGAACCGATAAATCTTTTTTCATAGCCGATACAGCCCTTTTCAGATTTTGCTTATCTTTTTTAGTTAAGACAACGGATATATTTTTTTCCTTTTCTTCTAACTCTGTAATTATGATAGATAATAGTTCCATAACTTTGCTTTCCAAATATAAAGGCAAAATCTTTCCTTCAGCTTGGGATTCTCTTATCTGTTGAAATATAAAATTCAACTGCGGAGAATTTTGAGTTTTTAACAAATAAGAATTGAGAATCTTTGCTTTTTCATATTCAAAATCATCATATTTTAATTTTAAGAAAGTATCAAAGTATTCTTTGGTTAAGATTATTTTCGTAAACTTTACAGGCTTATTTGCCTCACAATAGGTATAAGTTTTCTTTTCTGTATTTAAGTAGCAATAGATACCTTTTTCTACATTATTTAACTTCCTTCCACCAACTTTAAATGAGCTACTTTCTGTTTCAAATTGACTAATCTCTAAATACTTTTCAGATACTTCAGTTATTTTTTCAAGTGTTTTGTTTGGAGTAAAGTTAGCGATTAAAATTAGAATTAAACTGCTGTCAAATTTTAGTATGCGAAAAGTACCTTTGCCAAAATGGGGATCTATTTGAAAGATTTGTTTGTTTTCAGTTGATAAAGTTGGAACAGGAATAAAAGGAGCGTCATGTACTAAGTTTGTTAAATAATCAATAACTGTTCTATCCATCAATTCTGCTCACCTCTTTTAATATCACAAATTTATTTAATTATATCACAAATTTATAAAAATGTAAATAGAAATACTGATGAAAAGCTTACAAATAAAGGGATTACAAGAAATACCGAAATTCGTGGTTAGATTTTGAGTTATAAAAAATTAGCTTTATAATAAATGTAGTTAGTTAGATATAGCTAACGGTCAGGAAAGGAGATGGAATAACTAATGGAAAAAAAGAAGACAGGGATATCTTATGTATTCCAATTAGCAAAAAATGAGAGAAAAAAGCTACATTTAGGAATGTTTTTATCTGTCATTTCTGCGGCTTTATCATTAGTTCCTTATTTTGTAGTTTATAAGATATTACTAATGATATTCCAGAAAAATATTTCGTATACAGAAATTTTAATGTGGGCAGGTATAGGAATTATAAGTGCTGTTTTGCAAGCAATACTAATGTCCTTTGCGGGCATTTTATCTCATACAGCAGCTTTTAACACAATACACAGAATTAAGCTGAAAGTTGTAAATCATATTTCAAAATTTAATTTGGGATTCTTTCAAGAGCATGCCCCCGGAGAAATTAAAACATTGTTGTTTGATGATGTAGATAGAGTTGAAAATTTTTTGGCTCATAGCACTTTGGAATTAGCTCAGGCAGCAGTTGTTCCGGTTATTATGTTCATTTTCATGTTGAAATTAAATTGGATGATGGCACTTGTTATGCTTATTCCTATGATTTTGGGATTAGGAATTCCTATGATGCTAATAAAAAATTATCCGGATATGTCAACGGAGCTATCCGAAGATATTGCTGATTTAAATGCTTCGGCAAACGAATTTATAAAGGCTATGCCTGTAATAAAAATGTATCATTTAACAGCAGAAAAATTTGAACAATATAGAAGCTCATTGAATGCGTATATTACTTGTTGGAAAAAGATGTGTGTGAGTTCTTGCTATCCTTTATCAATAACTTTAGTGATTTTGGATTCAGCAATCTTATTTACATTGCCGTTCGGAGGATATTTCTTTTTGAGAAATTCTTTATCAGCAACATCCTATTTGCTATTTATTATGCTTACAATGTGCTTTTTTGTTTCGTTCTTAAATATGGTAACAATCTTTATGCAATCTATGGAGCTTGGAAGCGGATTGGATAACATAAAAAAAATAATGGATATGGATGAATTGAAAGACGGAACAAAAATCATAAACAAGAATGAGTGTATGAAAATAGATTTTAAAGACGTTACTTTCAGTTATGACGATGAAGAAACAAAAAATAAAGCATTACAACATATAAATTTATCCTTAAAACCGAATACAATAAATGCTTTTGTGGGACCTTCCGGTGCAGGCAAGACAACTGCTGCACAATTGATTGGGAGGTACTGGGATGTAACAAGTGGAGCAATTAAAATTAACGACATACCGATCAATGAATTAAAAATAGATAATTTGATGGATATTACATCATTTGTTTTTCAAGATGTATTTCTTTTGGAGGACACTCTCTATGAGAATATTCGTATGGGAACAGATGCAGATGAAAATAAGATTATCGAGGCTGCAAAAGCAGCACAAATTCATGACTTTATTATGAGTTTACCGAATGGATATCAGACAAGAATCGGGGATCAAGGGGTGAAATTGTCAGGTGGACAGCAACAAAGAATCTCAATCGCAAGGGCAATACTCAAAGATTCTCCAATTATTATTTTTGATGAAGCAACTTCCTATTCAGATATAGAAAATGAGTATCAGATACAGTTAGCACTTCAAAACTTGTTGAAAAATAAAACAATCATTATGATTGCTCATCGTTTGCATACTATTAAGAATGCAGATCAAATTGTTGTATTTGATGAAGGGGAAGTCGTAGAGGTTGGAACACATAAAACTCTTTTAGAAAGAAAAGGGGTCTATGAAAGTATGTGGAATACATACACAAAAGATTACTTTGGAGAGGGGGTAAGTGCAAATGCTTAAGATTATTAGAACACTTCTGAAAGATAAAAAAGAAAAATTGTATTTACCGATTTTTCTAATGGTTATTGATTCGATAGGAAGCATTGTTTTGTATTTAATGCTCTATTTTACCGTTGTTAATATATTGCAAAATACATTAACTAAAACCTTAATCATAGAATATACGGTAATATGTTTCATCAGTATGATTGCAAGGATACTGATTTATAGGCATGCATACTATTTGAGCTTTTCAAGAGGAGCTGAAATGTGTGGAGATATGCGTTTGGATTTAGCAAATCATTATAGGAGTTTGAGCCTTGGTCATTTCCAAAAAAATAGTAGTGGTTATCTATTATCAACTCTTACAAAAGATTTGAGTAGTTTTGAACTGATCATAACGCACACCTTGCCATCGGTTATTAAAACGGCAGTTACAGCAATATTGATTTTATTAGGCACATTTTTTATCGATTGGAAGCTCGCATTATTAGAGTGTTTAGTATTGCTTATCGCATATCCTATGTTGATATGGGGCAACAAATTGATAGAAAAATACGGGGCAAGAAAAAGAAATTTAAATTCTAAGATGATTTCTATTATTTTAGAGTACATTCAAGGTATGAAAGCGTTTAAGTCAGCTAATATGACAAGTGAACATTTTGAAAGAATGATAAATACACTTGAAAATGTTAGAAAGACAAGCGTAAACGCAGAAAAGAAAATGGCGTTACCTACAAGTATGTACTTTATCACAGTTAACTTTTTGCTTCCGATAGTTCTTCTTATAGGAGGATATTTGCTTATAGATGGTAGTGTTAGAACTGAACAGTTTGTGGCTTTTATGCTTATGAGTTTAGCATTATCTGCACTTCTTATTGCCTTTCAACATTCCTATGGACTATTGAAAGATTTGAAATTAGCTGCAAGTAATCTTGAGAAAGCTTATGAAACGAAGCCATTGCCTTATTCTGAAAATGAAGTTGAATTAGAAAATTTTGATATTCAATTTAAGAATGTAAATTTTTCATATGATAGAAATAAAACGATTCTGAACAATATTTCTTTTGAAGCAAAAGAAGGAACTTCTACAGCTTTAATTGGTCCTTCCGGTGGAGGAAAAACTACAATCGCTAATTTGATTGCAAGATTTTGGGATGTAAATAGTGGAGAAATTATAATTGGTGGAAAAAATATAAAATCCATAAAACCTGATGTGTTGCTTAAATATGTTAGTCAGGTTTTTCAAGATAATGTACTGTTAACCGATACTGTTTATAACAATATCAGGGTTGGAAAACCTAATGCAACAAAGGAAGAAGTTTATCAAGCTGCAAAATTAGCTTGTTGCCATGAATTTATTTTGAAAATGAAGGATGGATATGAAACGGAAATAAAAGATGGAGGAAGTACATTATCCGGCGGTGAACGACAAAGGATTGCTATTGCAAGAGCGATTCTGAAGGATGCACCAATTCTTTTGTTGGATGAATCTACAGCTTCTCTTGATCCTGATAATGAAGCTAAAATCAATAATGCTTTGGAGCATTTAATGCAAGGAAAGACAGTTTTTGTTATTGCTCACAGATTGAATACCATTAAAAACGCTAATCAAATTATTTTGATAAATAACGGAAGAATTGAAGAACAAGGAAATCATAATGAACTTTATGGAAAAAAAGGACATTACTATGAAATGGTAAATACACAGGAAAGAGCGAAAAAGTGGATGATAAAGGAGAATAGTTATGGAGAGGCTTAGTACTTTGAAAGAAAAGACAAAAGGTAAAGTTGTTGAAATTATTGGTGATACACATTTTCAAAGCAGAATAATATCTATCGGAATAACTGTCGGAAGCGATGTTGAAGTTATCCAGAATTATAAAAAGCAACCTATTCTCATTTATTGTAGAGATACGATGATAGCTGTCAATAAGATAGAGGCAGAGAAAATAATGATGGAGGTACTTTGAGATATGAAGAAAATAACGATTGCTTTGCTTGGGCAGCCTAATTCCGGAAAATCGACTTTGTTTAATGGGTTGACAGGCTCAAATCAACATGTTGGAAATTGGCCCGGTAAAACCGTTGAGAAAAAAGAAGGTGAATTTTCACATAAAGGCACCCAATACAAAATTGTAGATTTACCCGGTGCATACGGCTTATCAGCAAATTCAGAGGAAGAAGTTATAACAAGAGAATATATAGAAACCGGGAACGCAGACTTAATTGCTATTATGGCAGATGCTTCACAATTAAATCGAAGTCTATTTATGCTCTCTGACTACATTGGAATAAATATTCCGGTTGTCTTAATCATGAACATGATGGATGTTGCTACAAGTCAAGGGAAAAATATAAATATAAAGGGGTTACAAAAATCCTTGAATATACCTGTCATTCCTATCGTTGCGGCAGATAAAAAGAAATACAAAGAGTTTTATGTTTTTCTGGAGCGTTCAGACAGCGGAAGGATTTTAGCAGACAATAATTTTGAAAGAGCATATGAAAGTGTCGCCGGAGATAAATATAAATTGCTGAAAAATTACATTCCTGATGAAGGGATAGGCGTATTTTCAAAATCATGGATTGTCGGGAAATTATTCGATCAAGATGTGAAAGTAATCGAATTGGTAAAAGATAATGTTGATGAATACAAATTTAAAGAAATAGAGGATATATTAAGAGGCATCAAAAATGGGAATCTGATAACCGGTAATTGCAAATTCGATTGGATAGATAAACTTATCAATGCAAATGTTATTCAGAAAAAGAGAGTATTTAAGAGAAGCAAATTTGATCGTATAGCCACAAGTAAAGCTTTCGGAAAACCTATGGCTATCGGAGTTATCATTTTAGGTTTGATTGTTTCCATGCTTATCGGCTTTCCGCTAATGGGATTGTTCGGGTTTGTTATACCTAAAATATCAACATTGTTGGCAAAGGGGCTTGTCGCCATTGGAGTATCAAATTGGCTGATTTCACTTTTGTGTGGAGCTGTAATGACTGCAATTACTTTTGCATTGCAAATGGCAAGTTATGTATTGGGAATTAGCTTAGTATTTGGATTCTTGGAAGATGTAGGATATATGGCAAGAGTTTCCTATGTCTTTGACAACACTATGTCGAAATTAGGATTGCAAGGAAAAGCAATTATGCCGTTCTTGTTAAGTTTCGGCTGTAATATAGGTGGAATCACAGGAACGAGAGTAATTGATTCATGGGGACAGAGGGTTATGACGATTGCATTATCTTGGGTAGTCCCTTGCGGGTCAACATGGGGAGTAGTCGGGCTTGTTACAGGAACATTCTTCGGAAAACAGGCAGTATTTGTGATATTAAGCCTATTTGCAGTTGCTTTTCTACATTTACTAATCACATATAGGATTTTTAGAAAATCGCTTTATGAGGGAAGTGAACATTTTGGAATGATTATGGAACTTCCACCATATCACAAGCCACATTGGAAAAATTTACTTTCTTCTGTAATGAATAGGATGGGAAATGTACTGAAAAGGGCATTGAGTATCATTATCCTTATTTCTGTTATATTTTGGATTCTTGCCTATACGCCTGATGGAAATATAGCTAACAGCCTTATTTATAAAGTAGGAACATTTATAGAGCCTGTAACAAAATTGTTTGGGTTACCATGGCAATTATTTATGGCTTTTGTTGCTTCTGCAATGGGAAAAGAATCGGCATTTGGAGTAATGGCATCATTATTTACTTCTTCAGGAATATGGCATGCAGTTGAGGTTAAAGGGACAGTAGATACCGCTATTCTAAGCAATAATATGTTGACAATGATTTCAAAGCCGGAAGCCTTAGCATTTACTTTTGCCTTTTTCTTCAATATGCCTTGTTTAATGGCTCTTGCAGCTACTGCACAAGAAACACATTCAAAAAAATGGACGATAAAAATAGCACTGTATTATATATTATCGGCTCTAATTATATCTTGTGTTGCATATCATATTGGACTACTGATTTTTTAAGGTGTGATAAGTATGCTTATACAACTATTAGAAGTATTGAAAAAGAAAAAGACTTGCACTTTGCAAGAACTTGCTGAACTGACAGGTGAGGATTTAGATAGTGTAAAAATGAAAATTGAATATCTCGAAAATAATGGATATTTGGTAAAAACTAAAAGGTCTGCAACAAGTAAATGCCAAAGTCAATGTTCGGGATGCTCGAATTGTGTTGTTAATCAAGATGATATTTGGATTGTAAAAGATTGATAATAAACGGTAAATAAATGGAGGAATAAAATGGGAAAGTCTATATGTTTATTTCAAATAATAAGTCGCAATAAAAATAGCCCTTTTTTCTATAGACTTTATATCTGTCAGTCTTTTCATATACTCACTCGTCTAAACAATTAAATACAATTAAGGAAAGAACGGGTTTCGTTCATTTTAGAGGACTTTTTATGCCTATGTGCAGAAGTCCTCCTTTTTTTGTCTAAAAACGCAGACAAAAAAAGAAATGGAGGAAACTTTATGGCAAAAGAGTATTACCTTTATGTCAGAGGGAAAAAGGTAAAAGTCAGTGAAGATATTTATAAAGTCTACTGGCGAGAAAAAGAACACGAAAAGTATTTAGAGCAGGTGGACAAGAAAAACCACTTGCTCTTTTTTTCATCATTGGATCATGACGGGAATTTTGTGGATAACCTTGCTGATGAAAGTGTGGATGTAGAAAAAATAATTGAAACTCAGATCTTAATTGAAACAGTCAGAAAGGCTATGTCAAGGCTGAATGATGAAGAAAGGGACATCATAGAGCGTTTGTATTTTAATGATGAAACATTATCGAGTGTAGCAAGAAGTAAGAAAGTAAGCTATCAAGCTATACAATGGCGAAAAAACAATATTCTTAAAAAGCTAAAGGTGCTTTTGAAAGAATTTATAAAGTAAACGCCTTGTAGATGGGGGCAGATTTTCCTTTATAAATTGAAGGGAGATCTGTCCTTATATTTTTTTAAAGAAGTGATGAAAACAATAAAGTTGAAGAGAATCTCTCTTAAAGCCGTTAGGCTATTGTTCCTTGAAAACTGAATAGACCATGGCGGGACTTTTAATTACTTAGTGAGCGAAAGGAATTTACGCCATGACTTTCCTGCTGAAGAAATTCGGTTTAAATGAATACTGTCAAAGACAAGGATAGAAGGAAACGAGCGATAAATAAATTTTCTTAAAGCAAAGAACGAGGATAACTTTGCGAGCGATGACCTAAGTAATGATAATGATACTTCTTTAGTGAAAGCCGGCTCATCTTAACAGGGGCGGTGGTGAGATTCCAATGTTGCTTATCCTAAGCACCCGTTAATGTCATAAAACTTTAGATAAAATTATATGAGGAGGATTTAGAATGAATAATGAACTATTAAGATATAGCCTCCAATTATCTATGCTGTCTATGTTACTTTCTAAGCACTTGCTCAGTGATATTGAATATAAAAAGATAAAACTAAAGCTGATGAAAAAAGTATAATATCTCTACAGAATTATATTTATAATGTTTTGCAAGTGTGGTATAATAGAACTGCATAGAAAGATACAAAAAGGAGGCAGTGCAGTGAAAAAGGATGTTAAAGTTATTAAAGGTGATACCACACTGAAAAGAACTGCATCAGGGTGTGTTCAACGCTCAATAAAGAGAGTGGCAGCTTATTGCAGAGTTAGTACGGATACTGAAGATCAGATTAATAGCTATAATTCTCAGGTAGAACATTACACAGAATTTATACAGAAAAATAAAGAGTGGACTCTTGCCGGAATATATGCTGACGAGGCGATAACAGGAACACAGGTTGATCGAAGAATTGACTTTCAAAGATTAATAAATGACTGTATGAACGGCGATATAGATATGATAATTACAAAGTCTATATCAAGATTTGCAAGAAATACATTAGACACCTTAAAGTATGTAAGAAAGTTGAAAGAGTTTAATGTTGCGGTCTTTTTTGAAGAGGAAAACATAAACACCTTAACAATGGACGGAGAGTTGCTTTTAACAATTTTAAGTTCAGTTGCGCAACAGGAAGTAGAGAACATTTCAGCCAATGTCAAAAAAGGTTTGAGAATGAAGATGGAAAGAGGAGAAATGGTAGGCTTTCAAGGGTGTTTAGGCTATGACTATGATCCGGAAACTAAAAGCATTTCTATCAATGAAAAAGAAGCTGAGATTGTAAGATATATTTTCAGAAGATATATTGAAGGTGTTGGCGGTATGGTAATCTCCAGAGAACTTGAAGAACAAGGATATTTATCGCCAAGAGGAAATAAAAGATGGACGGAAACAACAGTTTTAGGAATCATAAAAAATGAGAAATATAAAGGGGATCTTATGATGGGAAAGACCTATACGGTTGATCCTATTTCAAAGAGAAGATTGGATAATTTCGGAGAACAGGATAAGTTTTATATAGAGAACCATCACGAGCCAATCATTTCGGAAGAAGATTTTGAAAAAGCTCAAGGTATTAGATTAAGAAGGTCAAAAAACAGAAATACCGTTGCTAATAATGGCGGTAAGAGAGAAAAGTATTCAAGAAAATATGCTTTTAGCAGTATGCTTGAATGCGGATTTTGTGGTCATAATCTTTCAAGAAGAAATTGGCATTCGAGTTCAGAGTATACAAAAGTTATATGGCAGTGTGTCAATGCTACTAAAAACGGAAAGAAGTATTGTCCGCATAGTAAAGGGATTGAAGAAGAAGCCATAGAAAAAGCATTCATGGAAAGTTATCGTCAGGTATGCCACAATAATGTTGAAATTACTAATGAATTCCTTAAAACTGTGGAAGAAGAATTGAAAGACAACAGTTTAGCTAAAGACCTGAAGAAGATAACAAATCAACTTGATAAGATACTAAAGAAAGAAAAGGATCTTGTTGAGTTAAGGCTGAATGAGTCAATCAGCATGGATATATATCAGGATAAGTATAATGAAATAGCTATTAGTAAAGAGAAATTACTTGCAGAAAAAAGGACTTTAGAAGTAACACTCACTGATGAAAAAGCGTTGAAGAAAAGGCTCGAGGGGTTTAAAAAATTACTTGAGTCCAATAAATATCTTGAGGAATTTGATAGGGCAGTATTTGAAAGTATAGTAGATAAAATCATCATTGGGGGAACTAACGATGAAGGTGAAATTGATCCTGCAATGATTACTATCATATATAAGACTGGAAAAAAAGATTCTCAGGACGGAAGATTATTCAAGAGCAGAAGAAAAAATGCCAAGGAAGTTAATGAGGAAACTGACAACAAATTGTATCCTCATTCAAGCGACGAGGTTAATAATTTGTATTCCTATCCTATTGACAACACATGTGGAGACTATAGTGTTGATACAAAAGATGTAAATTTAGAAATCCTGCATTTTAATGAGGTTATAAGCATTTTGTCTTCGATAAAGATGAAGAAGGATACGTCAAAAAGACCCAAAAAAATTACATGGACGTAAGAGTAGTTTTGCAACTGGTATGAGGAGACACAAAGAAAAATATAATAAAATAAAACCCATTTTATACTTTCTACAAGAGTAGCTTAAATAAGGCTGCTCTTTTTTTTCTAGGAAGTGAGTACATATAAATTTAAAATATACTAATAATACAAAATCTAATTTCCGAAAAGTAGAAGTCCAGACTTCCGAAAATCGAAATTCAAGAACTTCTAATAACAGATTTCTAGAAATCCAAAAATCGGAGAATAACTATAAAATATTAGTAATATTGAGTTAAGAAAGAATAATTTTAGAAAGAAAAAAATAAAGATTAATTTCATTAGGTTGAGAATAAAAAGCTATGTAATGGAATTTAAAAAGGGAGTAAGGATTCGTTACAACCTATCAAAAATTAAAATCTGGAAATTTCCGAGTTTTAAATTAAGTTTATCTTTTAAAATCCTCTTAAATATTCTGGCTTTGAACTTTATTGGCAAGTTTGAATTGTCACAAGAAGAACCTAAGGAACTTACGCAAGAGGAACTTGATGAACTAGAGAAGCTAAGGAAAAAGAGAGAGAAGAAGAGAGAGTATAATTACAGATATTTAAAAAAGAAAAAAGCTAGTATGGAAAAAATTATGACTTTGTGGTCGGCGTAGTTTTAAAACTGCACCGACTATTTTATTTAATATAAATAAATATGTAAATCAGTAAATTTTCTAAAAAAACATCTTACAACTATTGCTAAATAACACTAAATGATGTATAATAAATAATATCATTATTGATAATTCGATTATTGATTATACTATTAAAATTAAAGTTTTGTAAGAATGGAGGAATGGACATGGCAAATAGAAACCATGAACTTGATAAACCAATCATTGAAGCTGCTAAAATAGAGTTTTTGAAATATGGATTTCAGGCTGCTACAATAGGCAATATTGCTAAAAGAGCGGGAGTTACAACGGGAGCAATCTATACAAGATATAAGGGGAAAGATGAACTTTTTTATAGTTTGATAAAAGAATTTTTAGAAGCTATAAGTGTGAAAAGAAAAGAGAACGAATACTCGTATAGGGAATATTGCGTAGATAAAAACTTTGATCATTTTTTGCGTAGCATTCAGAAAGAAACCAAAGGATATGTAGATGTGTTATTTAAATATTACGAGGAGTGCAAACTAATACTTTGCTCAAGTAAAGGCAGTTCTGTAGAAGGAATGTTTCGTGAAATGATGAATAATAAAATTTCCATAACAAAACAATTTATAAGGGAAAATATAGATCCGAATATAAGTGAGATGAAATTAGATTTGGTAGAGCTTTTAATGAATCAACAATTTAGTGCTTTTAAATTAGTGGTTGAAAAAGGATATAGCAAAGAGGAGACAATCGAATACATAAAAATGCTCGGCGAATTTATTGGGGCGGGTTGGAGAAAGATATTTGATGAAATTATAAAGAGGTATTGAATTTATGTACGATAAAGGCGAGAAGGATGAAAATATTTTAGATTTTAAAATAGATTTTTCCTATGAAGGCAAAAAGGAAAAGTCGTTAGATGATGTAATTGGCAGCATATCAAAAGGAGATTGCATAGTTCTTTGTGGCGAAAGTGGATGTGGAAAATCAACATTACTTAGGTGCTTAAACCATTTAATACCGGAGTTCTATGATGGGATATTTAATGGCTATATCTTGGTAAATAGCAACAATATAGAAAACAAGAACATTGGAGAAGTTGGAGAATTGATTTCGTCCGTTTTTCAAGATCCAAGAAGTCAATTTTTTACGATGGAAAGCGATACGGAAGTATCTTTTGGACTTGAAAATAAAGGGTTAAGCCATGAAATAATAAAAAGAAGAACAGAAGAAGCTTTTTCAAAATTTGGCTTGGAGTATTTGAAAAACAGGGAAGTATTCAAACTTTCAAGCGGAGAACGTCAACTAATAGCGATTATGTCTGCTTGGGCAATGGATACGGATATTATTTTACTTGACGAGCCAACTGCAAACTTAGATTATTTAGCCATAGAAAAACTGAAAAATATCTTATTGCTTCTAAAAGAAGATGGAAAAACTCTAATAATCAGTGAACATAGGCTTTACTATTTGAAAGAGTTGGCTGATGAATACTGGCTAATAAAAAATGGAAGCTTTTATGAAAAGTATGATAAGGACGATTTTAAGATATTTTCTAAGGATGAATTAAATAATTTGTGTTTACGAGTTACGGATTTGAAGCAGATTGAGGTTCAGAAGAAGTGTTCTAATGTTGTCAATGATAAATTAGAGGTAAAAAATATATCCTTTTTATATAAAAAACAACATATTTTAAATGATTTGTCGTTTACAGCTTATTTGGGAGAAGTGACTTGCTTGATTGGCAAAAATGGTTCAGGTAAAACCACCTTAGGAAAATGTATATGTGGACTATTGAAACCAAAAAAGGGAAGAATTTTTCTAAAGGAAAAAGAATTGAGCCATAGGCAGCTATCGCAGGATAGCCTCTTTATTATGCAAGAAGCTGAATTTCAATTTTTTACAAATTCTGTATTATCTGAACTGAAGTACGGTGTAAATCGGAACAAATATGATGAGATAGAAGCTCTACTTAAAAAGTTTGATATGTGGAAATATCGTGATAGACATCCATTTTCTCTTTCAGGTGGGCAAATGCAAAAATTAACCTTAATGATGGCGTATCTTTCGGATAAAAGTGTGGTTATTTTAGATGAACCAACCTCAGGAATGGACAAAAAAAGTTTAGATACTGTAGTGGGATTGATAAACGATATGAAAAAGAAAAAAATCGTGATAACAATTAGCCATGACTTAGAATTTATTTCATCAGTTGCGGATAAATGTTTGGAACTTGATGATGGAACGATACAAAGGATTTGTGAAGTAAAAGAGAATAGAGATATTGAAAGCATTAAAAGTATATTTGAAAAAGATTTAGAAGATCAAGCTCCGGCAAAAAGAGAAAAAAATCTTTTAGATCCGAGAACAAATATTTTGTTTTGGCTTCTTTGTATGGTTGCAGTAGGAATCGACAATAAAAGTTTGATTTTTGAATGCAATTTATTAGCTCTCGTTTTTTCTCTTGCAAATAGAAGATACAAGACTTTAGGAATTACTTCTGTCATTATAGGGCTTATTTACGGTCTTGAGATTATATATCCGAATGAAATTACAATATTTACGGCAAATTTGTTTCCTAGATTTATTTTAATATTTCTACTATTTCCTATTATTCTTGGAGGTAGAGGGGCAACAAATATGCTTGCTGGACTTAGAAAAATAAGAATACCTGAGAAGTTATTATTGATTCTTGCAGTTTCTTTCAGGTTTTTCCCGGTGCTAAGGAATGATTTTAAATTACTTAGACAGGTGCTTAGAAATAGAGGAAGTTGCAAGCATAAAAATATAATAAAAGAAAAAATAGAATATCTTGAGGCTCTGATTGTATCACTCATTTTTCGAGTGGTAAGAATAGGCGAAACTTTATCAGCTTCAGCAGAAACAAGAGGAATTGCTTTAAATCATAAAAAATCATCTTATGTTACTTTACAGTTCAATTTATGCGATTACATATTGATGATTGGAATGATAGTAATTTTGATGATAAATATTTTATAAAAATAGGAGGACTTAATCATGCACAAAAACAAATTGAAAGCGAAAGATATCATTACAGTTACTTTATTATCATTGTGTAACATTTTGATATTTTCGATAGGAACATTCATGTATGCAACACCAATTACCATACTTTTAACACCGGTGCTTTACTCATTATTACAGGGTATTGTTTTCTATGTTATCGGAGTGAAAGTGAAAAAAAGAGGAGCGTTTTTTATATATTCCCTTATTCAAGGAGTGATAGCATTCTATCCACCATATATTTTGATGTTTGTAATTTCAGGATTGATAGCAGAGTTTTTATTATATAAAAAAGGTTATGGTAATTTAAAAGTTATTGGAATCAGCTATGTTATTCAGCAAACTTTGGCTTCAATTGGAAGTGTAATTTATCCATATACAATAGCCTTGAATAAAACTATAGGAGCCATGAAACAAAAGGAGTTAGCTTCAAATATTATAGCGGCAGGCAAAATGATTTCTTCTTGGGGAACGCTGATTTTACTTGCCTTAGTTATAGTTTCAGCAATCGCAGGAGCTTATATAGGTAGCAAGGTCGTAAGGAAACATATTTTAGAAAAAGAAGCTAATTAATAGGGTAAAGTCATGAAAAAAGAGAAAGAACCAAACTTTTTTAAAGAAATGGATTCGTTTATAAAGCCATACAAAAAAAGATATATTTTATCTGTTATGCTAAGTATGCTTTCTGTTCTATGCGAACTGTTATCCTATGCTTTTGTTGGAATTTTAGCGGGATATATCTTCAAAGGATTTCATGGAAACAACATGATATATGTCTTGATTTTCACTATAATCTGCAAAATATCAGGGGTGCTGCTTTCAAATATTTCAACACTTATATCTCATAAAGCAGCATACTTAACACTAAAGGACTTAAGATATGCAATTTGTGATAAATTTGTTAGATTGCCGATGGGATATTTTGATATGAATCCTAGTGGAACATTAAAAACTATATTGGTAGACAGGGTGGAAGATATAGAAAAAACATTAGCACATCTACTTCCTGAGATGACTGCAAATCTATTGATACCTATTGCCATGATTGTTTGGATGCTTGCAGTTAATATTAAGCTTACCGGGATTATATTTCTTTGGGTTATATTTGGACTATCAATCGGAATGCTTATGATGATTGGATATAAGAAAAAATATGAGGGACAAGTACAGGCACAAAAGAATATGAATCAAGCGGTTATAGAGTATGTCAAGGGGATTGAGGTAATTAAAACTTTCAATATGGAAGATAGTTCCTATGCTAAATATAAAAATGCAGTCATACGCCATGCGGAGTATGCTATAAACTGGATGAAAAGCTCACAGATTTATGCGTCTCTTTCCTATAGCATAGCTCCTGTATCTATATTTCCAACAATTGTTGTGGGATTGATATTTTTTAATAATGGGTTTCTTACTGAGCAAAGTTTATTTTTGTTTATGATGATTTCTCTTGGAATATTTAAACCGATTGTTAAAGCATCCAGTTATGTTGACCAATTGGCACAGATGGGAACTGTTGCTAAGGAAATAAAAGGAATCTTAGATTATCCGGAACTTAAGAGAAGTGAGAATTCTAATTTAAAAGAAAAAATGACATACGACATAGAGTTTGAAAATTTACAATTTTCTTATGATGGGACAAAAAATGATGTTGATGATGTGAATTTAACCATTAAAGAAAAAACTATGACTGCAATTATTGGTCCTTCAGGTTCAGGAAAATCAACTCTAATGAAACTTTTAGCCGGATTTTGGGATTTTGAGAAAGGAAACATAAAAATAGGTGGTATAGCGGTAAAAGACCTTTCAATGAATGACCTGAATACTCTTATCTCCTATGTGGATCAAAATACATTTTTATTTGATGATACTATTTTGGAAAATATTAGAATAGGTAAAAAAGATGCAACGAATGATGAGGTGATAGAAGCTGCTAAAAGAGCCGGTTGCCATGATTTTATTGTAACTTTGCCTGATGGATATGACACCATCGCAGGGGATAGGTTATCCGGTGGAGAAAAGCAAAGAATAGCTATCGCCAGAGCAATTCTAAAAAATGCTCCAATTATCATATTAGATGAAGCAACTGCAAGTACAGATATTGAAAATGAAGAAAAAATTCAAGAAGCGTTACTGGAATTTACCAAAGAAAAAACACTAATTGTTATTACACATAAAATTAAAACTGTCATAAATGCAGATAAGATCATATACATGGAAAATGGGAAAATCATTTGCGATGGAAAACATGAAGAACTTATTAAGTCGTGTTCTGCGTATAAGCATTTATATGAAATAGCAAATTGATTGGAGGTGAGAATATGTTTGAAGCTCTAAAAAGTGTATGGAACTTTAGTGAGAAAAGAAAAGGCAGTTTAGTCAAAATTTTAATTCTATCATTTATAGAAGGCATATTCGTTATGCTGAAAATGATAGCAATAATTTTAGCGGTAAACGCCATGTTTAATAGCAATTTAATGGACAATTATATTTATAAGGTAATGATACTCGGAATTGTATGTATCATCGGCGTATTTGGTTTTGGTTATTTCACACAACTGGGTTCTGTATCCGTTGGATTTGAGATGGCGAAAGATAAAAGGTTATATTTTGGCTCATTATTTAAAAAACTCTATTTAGGGTTCTTTAGCAAAAATTCAGTAGGAAATATAAACTCAACACTGACTACATCCATTTCAACTGTAGAACAAGTTGCACCAATCATTTTAATTCATGTGATAGGTGGAATTTTATCTGCTATATCAATAGTTTTAGGATTTGCTTACTATGAAATGAAAGTTTCCGTTGTAATATTTGCAGGCATATTAACATATTTGTTTGTAGTTAATTATCAAATGAAAATTTCAAGAAGCGAAGCTCCCAAAAGACAATTAGCACAAACAAAATTAACGGAAAGTGCTATTGAATTTATACAGGGAATAAGCGTAATTAAGGCTTTTGGTATGGGAGAAAAAGATGAAAGAGTAAAAAAAGATATAGATGGTAGTTGTGCTAATAATATAAATTTATCCGAAAAATCTATTCCCTCAAGCATATGTGCCAATCTTACGATACAGCTGTTTGAAATTATGATTATTAGCTATGCGTTTTTTATGTGGAATAGTGGAGAAATTTCTCCTCAAAAAGCCATCAATTTATTGATTATGAGCTTTGTAATATTCCAGTCTGTAAGTCAAGCAGGTTCTATTCTTTCTATGATTGGACTTTTAGATAGTTCACTAAAGGATATAAGCAGTATGGAAAATGCTGAAGAAATAAAGGTATTATCACCTATTCAAAATATAAAATCCAACGAAATAGAATTTAAAAACGTGAGTTTTTCTTACGGAAAAGTAGAAGTTTTAAAGGGAGTATCAGTAGCTCTTAAACCGAACACACTTACAGCGATTATCGGACCTTCAGGTTCAGGAAAAACAACGTTTTGCAAGCTTATACCGAGATTTTATGATGTAAGCGAAGGAGAAATTCTGATTGGTGGAGCAAAAATAACAAATATCTCCACCGAAGAATTGATGAAAAATATAAGTATGGTATTTCAAAATGTGTATTTGTTTGAAGATACAATTATGAATAATATTCGTTTGGCAAAGCCAAATGCCAGTGATGAGGATGTTATATCCGCTGCAAAAAAAGCGAGCTGTCATGACTTTATAAAAAGCTTGCAAAAAGGATACGAAACTAAAATTGGTGAAGCGGGTAGCACTTTATCCGGTGGAGAAAAACAAAGAATAGCGATAGCTAGAGCAATACTCAAAGATGCTCCCATTGTGATTTTAGATGAATTTACCAGTGCTTTAGATGTAGAAAATGAACACCATATTTTGCAAGCCATCGATAATTTAGTACAGAATAAAACAGTTATTATGATTGCACACAGATTAGAAACTGTTAGGAAAGCAGACAACATCATAGTTTTAGATAAAGGGGAAATAGTACAAGAAGGAACGCATAATGAGCTTATAACTCAAGATGGGATATATAAATCATTCATTTCAATAAGAGAGCAAGCAAATAAATGGAGTTTTAAGTAAATACATCTATTTTGATCTTTGACTAAATAAATGAGTATTTAATGGGAGATGACGATGTTTTTTGATAATAAAAGTTTTTGAAAGTAACTTTTCACACAAAAATTAAATAATTCAATAACAATAAGAGTTAATTTGATTGTTATTTTCGGAGGACTTTTTACGCCAAAGTGTAGAAGTCCTCTTTTTTTATTCTCAAAAAGCAAAACAGAGAAAAAGAAAAGAAGGATAACACAATGGCTAATAAAGAATATTACCTTTATGTAAAAGGCAAAGCCGTACCTGTAAGCGAAGAAGTCTACAAAGCCTACTGGAAGATAACAGAACATGAAAAGTATTTCCAAAGAAAGGAGTGGAAGCACAATGACATATCAATTTCAGCACTGGATCATGAAGGACATTTTGTAGACAACATCATAGATGAAAAAAAGTCTTAGAAAAAATTGTAGAAGTAAAACCAAGCAAAAAAGATATGACCAGAGAAATCTAAAGGGAGTAACGAAAAGTTACACCCTTAGATACAAAAAACAAGACTTCCGAAAAGCAGAAGTCCAGAATTCCGAAAATCGGAAATCAAGAATTTCGATTATCGAAAATCTGGCAAATATCAAGGTGGATAGGATATATTATTGAATAAACGTAAAATTTATGATAAAATTACACTGATAATAGTTATCAACGGGAGGCAGGAGATAAAAATGTTAAAAAAATTTTTTGAAAATGTAAAAAATCCTAAAAATAATTTCGGCGGTCGCTTCATGGTGAAAGGAATGAACATTGGTCACGAAAAATTGGCTAAATGGGGCAGATCCTTTCTGAATATTAAAACCTCGGATGTAGTTTTAGATCTAGGATGTGGCGGTGGACGTAATGTTCAATACTTCTTAACAAAGGCTAAAAAAGTATATGGAATGGACTATTCTAAAACAAGTGTAGATATAGCAAGTTCAGTAAATAGCGAAGCTATAAGAGATGGCAGGTGTAAAATTATTGAAGCAGACGTGTCTAAACTACCTTTTGAAGATGAATCCATAAATATAGTAACTGCCTTTGAAACAATTTATTTTTGGAAGAATATAGAAGTATCTTTTAGGGAAATCCATCGTGTTTTAGTTAAGGACGGTCAGTTTCTAATATGCAACGAAGGAGCATATAGAGAGCATAAAAACATAAAAAAATGGGCGGATATGCTAGATTTTGAAGTTTATTCTCCCGAATATCTCACAGAAACATTAAATAAGATAGGATTTAAATGCGAATACCATCTGAACGAGAAAGAGCATCTAGTATTTTTAGCTAGAAAATTATAAAAAAATTTGTGAATAATGAAAAATAAATTTTTAGGAGAAGTAGATCCCAAATGATATATACCCTCTTTACTGGACAAACCAGTAAGGAGGGTATTTTTATTCGATATAGTTATGAATTTACTATAAACTATCTTCCTATGAAGTTTTGTGTAGCGTATAAGGATCCGTCACAGGCTATACCAACGCCAAGTGTATTGTAAGATGAATTTAGAATATTTTTTCTGTGACCCTTTGAATTAACCCAGGCAACATATGAACCATAGCCATCACCGTAGTTATATGCAATGTTTTCGCCTGCCGAATAATATGTGATGCCCATATCTTGCATCCTGTCAAATGGACTCTTGCCTTCAAGGTTTATGTGACTGAAGTAGCCTTTCTTAAGCATATCATCACTATGACGTCTAGCAGTTTCAGCTAGTATTTCGTCCCAACGCAAAGTATTTAGTCTGTGGAACTTTCTAAAAGCATTTACTAGGTGGAAGTTTATCTTCTCCTCTCCTGAGTAATCATTCTTATCTTGATCATAATCAACACTTTTTGAAACGTAGTAAAGTGCGTGAATGATATTGCCGTCATTTTTATCTGTATCTAGCTCAGGAATGTCTTCACTTGTAGTATCTCCTGCTTTATAATTTTTGTACTTAAAGCCATTGCCAGAAGACAAGAAACCTATTGCTAGATCATTTTTCACTAGGACAGCGTAGAAGTTATCGTAGTCACCTGTGCCATAAACGTACCATGAAGCGTCCTTATATTTAGAGTTAAGTACTTCATCAGGACTTCCAAACTCACTACTACTCATACCGATGTAGCAATTCTTGCCGCCTAGTACAAGTCCCTTGCTTTCATCAGCATTCATTAGCTCCTTGTAAGTAAGGATATTGTGTACGATCAACGCCACTTCGCCTCTATTAAGAAACTTACTACCATCACCGGCAAAGCTGTATATGCCGATGTCTTGTGCAACGTTTCTGTAGCCGTTTGGCCATGCACCAGCCTTGATTGCATACTCGTCAAGTCCAAGTATAGAGACAGCTATCTTCATAAGTTCGTTCTCTCTAATATTGTTTTGCGGTTTGAAAAACCCGTCTCCAACACCTGACATGATGTTTTTGTTCACTACCTTCATAACAGGCTCAAAGGCCCAGCTCTCAGCTTTCAAATCTTTGAATGATGTATTCGCACTTGCATCGTCATAGTTAAAGGCCTTTGCAAGTATCGCCGCAACCTCAGCTCTAGTGATTTGATTGTATACCTTGAAGCTTCCATCTGCATAGCCGTTAATTATACCCTTACTTGAAAGCTCAGTTATGGCTTTGTAGTAGTAGTCAGAGCTGTCTACATCAGTAAACGCAAATGCATTCTCACTCAAGAAAAGTATGCTAGCAAATACTAGCATTAAAGCGCATAGTCTTTTTAAATTTTTCATTTTAACCTCCATGTTTTTTTATAATCTTGGCAAATATTCTTTGCTTACTTTCTTCATTATATCATAAAGGGCATCTTAAGTAAACGCAAAGAGACATACTAAGCCTCTCACTATATAGGTAGCCACCTACTATATAGCACGCCTCTCACTATATATGAAGCCACTCACTATATATGAAGCCACTCACTATATATGAAGCCTCATACTACATATGAAGCCTCATAATATATAAGTGACTCACTACTATATACAACGTCTTTCACGCTTAAAACTTAGCTTCTATGGAGCTCAAAACGATTGACTAAAAGCCATTTATATGATAAAATAACTATATTATTATACAAGGAGGCAATTATGATTAAATTACACAACACACTAAGTGGTTTAGTAGAAGAATTCAAACCTATAAACGATACTAAGGTGAACTTTTATTGTTGTGGTCCTACTGTTTATAACGATATACATGTAGGCAATGCCAGACCTTTAGTTGTATTTGATACAGTTAGAAGATTTTTGATATTCATGGGCTACGACGTAAAGTATGTTTTTAACTTCACTGACGTAGACGACAAGATAATTAATAAAGCGAACGAAAGTGGCATCACTTCAAACGAAGTTGCTGAAAAGTACATTGAACGCTTCAAAGAAGTTGCTACTAGACTAGGCATATATGACTATCGTAACATCAACCCAAGAGCGACTGAGCATATGGACGAGATCATAGACTTCATCAAGGGTCTTATCGAGAAAGGCGCTGCTTATGAGTCCGATGGAGATGTCTACTTCGACACTACTAAGGCGAAGGACTACGGCAAGCTTTCAAAGAAGAACATAGACGACCTTATCTCAGGCTTAAGAGTTGATATAAATGAAAAGAAGAAGAATCCACTAGACTTTGCTCTATGGAAGAAGGCTAAACCAAACGAACCGCACTGGGCATCACCATGGTCAGACGGTAGACCTGGCTGGCACATTGAGTGCTCGGCTATGAGTAGGGCGATACTAGGAGATACGCTTGATATACATGCTGGCGGTAGCGACCTAGAGTTTCCTCATCATGAGAATGAAATTCAGCAAAGTGAGGCTCTAACAGGTAAGCCATTCGCTAAGTATTGGTTACACAACGGCATGGTCAATGTCGATGGCAAGAAGATGAGTAAGTCACTAGGCAATTTCATCTTGCTTAAAGCTTTGCTTGATGACTACGACAAGGATACTGTTAGGTTCTTTATACTATCGACTCACTACAGAAAGCCTATGAACTTTACAAAAGAAGGCATGGAAGGCGCAAAGAACTCGATTAAGAGGATACACAACGCTCTTAAGAGGCTTGAAGCCATTAAGGATACAGGCAAAAAAGCCTCAGACGAGATTATCAAAGACGTTGATAATGAAGTAGCAGGCTTTATTGCAGCTATGAGCGATGACTTCAACACTGCGGACGCACTTACAAGGATTTTTAACATAGTTAAGATCATAAACAAGCTTGGAGACGACGACTACGAAAGCGCGAAGTACATCGAAGCAAAGCTAAACGATTTATTAAGAGTTCTAGGTCTTGACGATAGCGAAGCCGTAATGAAAGAAGATGAGTCAGATGCATCACTTGGCGAAGATGAAGACAAGATTAAAAAGATGATAGACGAAAGAAACGAAGCAAGAGCAAATAAAGATTATGCTAAGGCAGACAAGATCAGAGATGACTTACTAGCTATGGGCATAAAGATTATAGATAGCAAAGACGGACAAAGATGGGAAAGGATCTAGATATAACAGAGCTTTTCGGCATAGAGTACTCTGATGCCGAGATAAACGAGATGAGCCCTATAAGGCTTGCCTACATTGGCGACGCTGTCTACGAGCTCTTCGTGCGCTACTACATTGCGAAAGAACCGCTAAAGGCGTACGAGCTGCAAAAGCTATCGACAAAGTATGTAAGTGCCTATGCGCAAAGAGATGCCTTTGAGAAAATTAAGGAAGATCTCACGGAAGACGAGCTTTATGTATTTAAAAGAGCCAGAAACCACAAGTCACACAAGGCACCTAAGAACACAGACAACAGTGCATACAAGGTATCAACAGGCTTTGAAGCTCTCATTGCATATCTGTTTTTGAAGAAAGACTACACTAGACTACTAGATTTAGTTAAGAAATGTTTGGAGGATTAAATTGGAAGAACAATATATATACGGAAGAAATCCCGTTATGGAACTTTTGAAAAATGATAGAGCCATCGACAAATTATATGTGCAAAAGGGCGAGCTAAAAGGCTCTATAGGTAGAATACTAAGCCTTGCGAATGAACATGGCATCATAGTTCAAAGAGTAGAGAGAGAAAAGCTTGACTCACTATCAAAGGGCGAGGTGCATCAAGGAGTCGTTGCATTCACAGCAGGCTTCGAATATAAAACATTGGAAGATGGCTTTAAGCTTGCAGAAGAAAAGGGCGAGGATCCATTTTTCGTAATCTTAGATGGCATAGAAGACACACACAACCTTGGCGCCATCATCAGAACAGCTGAGTGCGCAGGAGTGCACGCAGTCATCATACCAAAGAGAAGGTCAGCCATGGTTAATGAAACAGTTTACAAGGCATCAGCAGGCGCAGTTGACAACATGCTAGTCGTAAACGTGACAAACCTTAACCAAACCATAAACGAGCTTAAGGAAAGAAACGTTTGGATCTACGGCCTTGATATGGACGGAGAAAAGTACACAAAGGCAAACCTATTAGGCCCGGTTGCACTAGTAGTTGGCTCAGAAGGCAAGGGGCTTTCGGACTTAGTAAGAAAGAACTGCGACGCTATCATTAGCCTACCTATGTTTGGCAAAACAAACTCACTAAACGCATCAAATGCGGCAGCTATTGCCATGTATGAAATCTTAAGACAAAAGGATGAAAAAGAAAAAGCTTAGGCAGATACTCTTTGTTGATGGCTACAACATCATCAACTCTTGGGAGCATTTGAGAGATAGAAAGGAAGAGTCGCTAGAGGCAGCTCGCGATGAATTAGAGAACATCCTAGAAGAGTACATGCGCTACAACAAAGAACGCATCATACTAGTCTACGACGGTCACCTCATTAAAGGCAATCAAGGCGAAAAGAAAATAGTCAAGGGTCTTGAGATAGTTTTTACTAAAGAGAATATTACAGCAGACTCATATATCGAAAGAGAAGTTGCGAATATGCCATATGGCTATAGAATCAGAGTCGCAACCAGTGACCTTGCAGAGCAGAGCCTCATCTTTCAAAGAGGCGCTTCAAGACTTAGCTCTAGAGAGCTTGCAATAGAGATAGAGAACTCAAAGCGAACACAAAAGAGAATTTCGAAGAAGATTAACATGATAAACAATATGAAGATATCCGGCATCGATGAGACAGAACTAGAAAAGCTAAAAGATTTAAATTTATAAATATACTTTGGAGGTAATTATGAAGAAAAAATTTATACTCGCATTGCTAGCATTTGTACTTCTTTGCACATTCACTAATAAGACAGACGCACAAACATTTACCGATGTAGCAAAGCATTGGGCAAAACCATATATAGAGTACACATCGAATCTTGGATACTTCACAGGATACCAAGACGGTACATTCAAACCGAACAAAAAGATTACAAGAGCAGAGTTCGTAACGATACTTGCAAAACTAAAAGGTTTTGACAATCAAGACTACATTCTTCAGTCACAAGATGTTGTTCCAAACGATTGGTTCTCAGCATATTTAAATGATTTGGTAGCCTTAGGACTTATAAAAAATGGAATTTACTTTGATGGCAGTGCTTTGATTACAAGAGACGAAGCTTTTGGACTACTTGGGCAATTATTTCCAAATAAAACGCCGCAAGCAAATTTAACATTTAACGATAGTAAGCTAGTTAAACGTGTGAGAGATTTTTGCATTTTAAAAGACATGGGCATCGTTAGAGGAGATAACAAAAATAAAGTTAATCCAGCAAGTCCACTTTCGAGAGCTGAAGTCGCAAGTCTTATATATAATATGCAAACAAAAAACATCTTCATAGATAGGGACGAATTAAATCATGCTAAAGAAAACAATCTTTTTAATTTCGATTTTAACGTAGTAGGATTAAGAGAAAACTACAATGTTGGAGCAGCGAACGACCTTAACAATATGATAGATGAATTTAAACAAAATCTCTTTAATTTTATGGATAACGATACAAATACTACACAAGAAAATAATGTGCAAAACCAAAGTGAGATATCCCAAAAAAGTGAACTTGAAAAAGCTCGTGAATCAAAAGATTTTGTAAACTCATATGAAGAAGCTCTAGAAAAACTAAGAGTAGCACTTAGAAACCGTGAAGAGACATTTACATTCACATACAACCCATATGCATACAAGAGTAAGTACTCAAGTGCTTTCTTAGCAACCGATGCAGTAAAATTCAAAGAACACTTTGGAGCCGTACCCAAAAGCTATAGCGAAAGCGGTAATAAAGTAACACTAAAGTATGAGTATCCAGTATCAAAAGATGAACTAGAGACGTATCTAAGCCAAATCGATGATATGGTTCGCGAGCTTAATGGCAGAAGCGACTACGACAAAGTAAAGTATATACATGACTGGATAGTTAATAAGACAAAATATGCCTACGATCAATACAAATCAGGTAACTATGAACTTCAAAACGGACTCAACGTCTACTCACCTATATCAATATTCAAGTACGGCATCGCAATTTGTCAAGGATATGCGGAAACTTTTGAGCTACTTGCTAAAGAAGTTGGATTAAAATCGCAATTAATAAGTGGCGAGGCAAATAACTCTTCAGGCTGGGGCGGACACGCTTGGAACTTAGTTGAGATTGATGGAAGGCTTTATCATATAGATACTACGTGGGACGACCCTGTTTCAAGCAGTGGAAGAGATATGCTTAGGTATAAGTATTTTCTTATAGACGATAGAGAGATGTCAAAAGATCACAGGTGGAACGAAAGTAAGTATCCAAGTGCAAACAGCGGCTGTTTAAACGATGGCCTTGATAAAAATGGCTTTGGTGATCGCTACAAGTCAAACGACAGATATGACTATAGATACGATGACTATAGATATGACAACGGCTATGACAACAGATATAAATACAGATATGACGACTAATATAAAGAGTGACGAATAATATAATAAATTTTATATCAAAATAATTTAAAAAACGCTTGACAAATTGACGAAACTACGATAATATATATAGGTAGTTGTATAATACTTTTTAGAGTATTATATGAGTAGGAGGTGTATATAATGAGAGAAAAGGTCGTATTAGCTTGTACAGAATGCAATCAAAGAAATTACACAACAAAGAAGAATAAAAAGAACACAACAGAAAGAATTGAACTTCAAAAGTATTGCAAGTTCTGCAAGAAACACACAGCACATAAGGAAACAAAATAATTTTTAGGAGTTGATAGCATGGAAAAGAAAGGTAAAACAGGTACATTCTTAAAAGGCGTTAAAGCTGAAATGAGAAAAGTTATTTGGCCTAGTAAAAAGGATTTAACTAATTACACATTAGTTGTAATTGGAATTAGCGTTGCAGTAGCAGCATTAGTTTACCTTATTGACCTGGGAATTGGTGCATTATTTAAACTATTTATTAAATAACAATGAGTGATTTAGATTTAAACGAAAACAAAGCTACATCTATCGATTTATCAGATAGAGAAGCAGATGCCCAATGGTATGTAATCCATACGTATTCAGGATATGAAAACAAGGTAAAAGCTACAATTGAAAAGATGATAGTTAATCGTGGCACAGCTGACGGAGTGTTTAAAGTTGAAGTGCCTACAGAAGAATACGTAGAAAAAAAGGATGGCGTCAAAAAAATCAAATCCAGAAAGATATTCCCAAGCTACGTGCTAGTCAAGATGATTATCAACGATAAATCATGGTATCTAGTAAGAAATACCAGAGGAGTAACAGGTTTTGTTGGACCACAATCAAAACCAATACCATTAACAGAGAAAGAACTTTATAACCTAGGCGTTCATACAAAGTCGATAATCGACGATACAAAGAAAGACATAAACTACAAACACGGAGACCACCTAGCCGTTACAGACGGACCGTTCAAGGGTTTCGAAGCAGTTGTAGATTCAGTCAACGAAGACGCAGGAACAATAAAGTGTTCTGTTAATATGTTCGGTAGGGACACACTAGTAGAGTTTGAATACTACCAAGTAAGCCCTATCACTAAATAGCTATTATCATTTAAGATAATATATATAAGTGCATTAGCACAATAATCGAGGAGGTGCGAATATGGCAAAAAAAGTTAGTGCAATTGTCAAACTTCAAATACCGGCTGGAAAAGCTACACCTGCACCACCGGTAGGAACTGCACTTGGACCACACGGCGTAAATATTATGCAATTTACAAAGGAGTTCAATGCTAAGACTCAAGATAAAGTAGGTCTAATTATACCAGTTGTTTTAACAGTATATCAAGACAGATCATTTACTTTTATCACAAAGACACCACCAGCTCCAGTATTGATCAAGAAAGCTCTTAACATTCAAAGCGGTTCAGGCGAACCAAACAAGAAGAAAGTAGCAAAACTTACAAAAGATCAAGTTAAGGAGATCGCAGAATTGAAGATGCCAGACTTAAATGCAGCAAGTGTAGAAGCAGCTATGAGCATGGTTGCTGGAACTGCAAGAAGTATGGGCGTTGAAGTAGAAGAGTAATTCTACTTACAGGTGGGAGAAAAATCGTTAATACCACAAGGAGGTTAGAAAATGGCAAAAAGAGGTAAAAAATACCAAGACAGTTTAAAAGAATTCGATAGACAAGAATACTTTGACGCAAAAGATGCCATCGGTCTAGTAGTTAAACTAGCAAAGGCTAAATTTGACGAAACTGTTGAACTACACTGCAGATTAGGTGTTGACTCAAGATATGCAGACCAACAAGTAAGAGGCGCAGTAGTACTACCACACGGTACAGGTAAAACTAAAAAAGTTTTAGTTATCGCAAAGGCAGACAAACAAGAAGAAGCTAAACAAGCAGGCGCAGACTATGTTGGAGCAGAAGACATGGTTGAAAAGATTCAAAAAGAAAACTGGTTCGACTTCGACGTTATCGTTGCAACACCAGATACTATGGGTCTTATCGGTAGACTAGGTAAGGTACTAGGACCTAAGGGCTTAATGCCAAACCCTAAGTCAGGAACAGTTACATTCGAACTTGAAAAGGCAATCAAAGATATCAAAGCTGGTAAAGTAGAATATCGTTTAGACAAAGCAAACATTATTCACTGCCCTATCGGAAAAGTATCATTCGGCCCTGAAAAGCTTGGAGAAAACTTTGACGCTATCATGTCAGCTATCATCAAAGCTAAACCAGCTGCAGCAAAAGGAAAGTATTTAAGATCAGTTACACTTACATCGACTATGGGTCCTGGAGTAAGAGTAAACAGCTCAAAAATTACTGAATAAACTGTTGACAACTCACAAAGCATTTGATATAATAAACTAGTTAGCAGAGTTAATTTAATAGGAATATATAACCGTAGACAGTAGGAGCGTTAAGCTTAATTACCTACCGAGGATAGATAGCCAGTATCAACCCCCTTATGTCTATAAGAGGGTTTTTTATTGACATAGACTTAAACGGGCTTAGCCGAGAGCTAAGGTTCCTATTTTTCCAGTGGAGGTGAAATAGTGAAAGAACATGTTTTAGAACAAAAGAAACAAGTAGTTCAAGAAATTAAAGAAAAACTTGAAAAATCAGAATCCGTAGTTCTTATGGACTACAAAGGATTAAACGTTGCAGACGTTACAGACCTTAGAAAACAATGCAGAGAAAACAACGTAGAGTACAAAGTATACAAAAACACAATGCTTAGATTTGCTCTACACGAAATCGGCGTTGAAGGACTAGACGAGTACTTGGAAGGAACAAATGCAGTAGCATTTGCATACGACGACCCAAGCTCAGCTGCAAAAGTAGCATACAAGTTTGCAAAAGGAAACGACAAACTTGAAATCAAAGTTGGTTTAGTTAACAAAGACATCTTTGGACTTGATCAATTAAAACAATTATCAGAACTACCATCGAAGGAAGTTCTTATCGCACAAGTACTTGGTGGCTTAAACGGACCAATCCAAGGCTTTGCCAATGTATTAAATGGAACTATGAAGGGCTTAGTTGTAGCTCTTAACCAAATTGCTGAACAAAAAGCAAAAGAAGCATAAAAAATTTTTGGAGGTATTTATAATGTCAGAAAAAGTTACAAATTTAATTGAAGAAGTAAAATCACTTACAGTATTAGAATTATCAGAACTAGTTAAAGCACTAGAAGAAGAATTCGGAGTATCAGCAGCAGCACCAGTTGCAGTTGCAGCAGCACCAGCAGCAGGCGGAGCAGCTCCAGCAGCAGAAGAAAAAACAGATTTCGACGTTGTTCTTGAAGAAGCAGGCGCTGAAAAGATTAAAGTTATCAAAGTAGTTAGAGAAATCACTGGCCTAGGCTTAAAAGAAGCTAAAGACCTAGTAGATGGCGCTCCTAAGACAATCAAAGAAGCTGCACCAAAGGCAGAAGCTGACGAAATGAAGAAGAAACTTGAAGAAGTTGGAGCAAAAGTTACATTAAAGTAATTTAAGAAACAATGCGAAAGGCAGTCCATAGGGGCTGCCTTTTTTATACATATACGTAGGAGGATTTATGATTAGAAAGGCAAAGAAGGACGATATAGAGAGTATCATGCCTATATACGAGGAAGCGAAGGCGAAGATGCGTGCTGAGGGCAATATGAAGCAGTGGAGTGATAAATACCCTGACGAAGAGGCGCTACTTACTGACATAGCAAGGGGAGACTTGTATGTAGCTGAGGGCCCTGAGGGCGTGTACGGGGTTTTCATGCTGAGCTACGCGGGCGAGGAGACGTATGAAGTGATTGATGGCGCGTGGCTTAATGATGAAAGATACGCGGTTATTCACAGGATAGCGAGCAAGGGTAGGGGCACTCACTTGCTTAGGGACGCTGTTAACTATGCGATGAGGACGGTGGACAATGTGCGCATTGACACTCACGAAGATAACAAGACCATGTGCATGCTGCTAAAGAAATTGGGCTTTGCATACACTGGCATCATTTATCTAAAAAGCGGCGACGAGAGAAGGGCGTATCAACTAGTAAAAAGTGAATAACGGATGCAAAAAAACACCTTATCGATTGATAGGGTGTTTTGTGTATTAATAAGATGTGATGTACATCGCCTTGGCTAGGTAAGGAAGTATCTCGTCGATGTAGTACCAGCCTGAGCTTCTGTAGTCGTTTTCGCCGCCGTTGGGGTTTGAGATGTAGACTTTGCCATCATCTGTTGCTGCTAAGAGCACCATGTAGTGTGACTTACTCGTGAAGCGGTTCTCTTCAGGCTTGTTCCATATGCATACTATAACAGGCCTATTCGTTTTAAGATGATTAATGATGCTCTCACTTGATAAAGATTTTGCATCGAAATAAAAGTCTGTGTTGTCTACGCCATAGCTTTTTAGCTCTTTTGAAAGCTTGGCATAATCAAGGCGAGGGTAGTACTTTGTCCTTAAGTCTTCTGGCGTAAGATTTTGACCGTAGCCAGACAAAACTATGGACATAGCTGTGATGCCACAGCCGTAGTCTTCCATATTGCCGTTCCAATAATCATTATTCTTCCACGGGTCGATATTTTGTTTATACTCAATATAAGTTTTTTTATTAGCATCCACTGTTGTGAACTTTGTGAAATATCCATCGCCGGAAGTTTTTTCTTGACCAAGTCCTGCGTACTTTTCGTTAGTATCCATTTTTATAGTTGTGTATGGGCTAGGAACTATGAGTCTAGCAAGGCTCGACCTTTCTACAAAGGAGTAGAGTCTATTGTAGGCTCTTTTTAAAATATTTCTTCCAAAGACTAGGTATAAGGCTAGAAGCACAACGACGAAGAAGACTAATCTTCTAGCTTTGCTTCTCTTTCTTCTTCTGCCGCTGCGTTTAGCACTTCTCCTTTTATATGTTTTACTATCGGGGTCAATATAACGCATAAGATCATCCTTTCATAATCTCATTATACAAGGCAATTCTTAATTTTTTCTTAAATAAGTCTTAAGAATTTCTTAAATTTGTGTTTTGACATGAAAAAAGCACCTCATCAATAATGAAGTGCTTAATTTTATTATCTAGTATTAATTTCAAGATTGTTGTCATCATTACCTATAACTTTGATGCTAAATGGTCCGTCTCCTGTTTCGCTTGCGTTTAGTGCAAGTGTCACTGTCTTGTATGCGATGACTTGAAGGGTTATTGTTTTAGGTCCGGGTGCATGCACTTGCGGATATATCGTTATCTTGCCTTCACTAAGCAGTACTTTTTCTACACCGACTTCGTAGCCGGGACTAGGAAACTTTAGTGTGAAGGTAATGAGCACTTGATCATCAACTTTCTTGTAGTAGATGTTTTGGTCGTTGTTGCTAAGTCCTTCTGAGATGTTTTGCACTTCGAAGGAGAGGTTCTTTGCGTTCTTCTCGCCCTCGTTTGCCTTCAAGATCTCGTATATCCTTTGCACGACTAGTATGCCTTCTGCCTGACTAAGCTTGTTCTTTGGTGCGTAAGTCTTGTTAATGTTACCATATATGATGCCTTTGTTTACAAGGTAGCCTAGCTTTTCTTTTCTGATTTTGTCCATGTCTTCGATGTCTGTGAAGTCAAGCTCTTTATTGTCATTACGCGAAAACTTTATGTTCTTCACACCGTCAAAGATGTAGTCGATCATCTTTTCTCTCGTAAGTGTTTCGGAGTTAGCATATATATTGACCTTGAAGTAGCCGTACTCGTTTGAGAGGTCTTCAAGTGCCTTGGCGAAAACTATGGCAGATAGTGGAGCGTTCGGATCGAACTTTGCGTACTTTTCTTTTGCAAGCTCTGCGAAATATTTATCCATAAAGCCTGTATCGATCTTATCCTTTGCCCAGTGTCCTTTTAATTTTGGTGTATCCATGGCCATGGCTGTGCTTGTAAGCAAAATTACAATTAAAAGTAGGGCGCTTATTATTCTTTTCTTCATATGTTTTCCTCCTTTACTATGATTACTAAGTTAATTATAACATAGAAATGCATAAAAAGAGATTACAAAAGTGTTAAATTATTTAAGATCAAGAAGCGAGCCAGTATATAGTTCGTAGTATAGACCTTTCTTGGACATAAGCTCGTCGTGTGTACCACTTTCTTTGATGCCGTCGTCTGTAAGGACTATGATCTTCTTTGCGTTCTTTATAGTCGATAGTCTGTGTGCTATGGTTAGTGTTGTTCTTCCTTGTGAAAGCTTTTCAAGCGACTCTTGTATAAGTCTTTCACTAGTGTTGTCAAGAGCAGATGTTGCCTCGTCAAGTATAAGAACTTTTGGATTCTTTAGGAAGACTCTCGCGATGGCGATTCTTTGCTTTTGTCCACCTGATAGCTTAACGCCACGCTCACCAACGTAGGTATTGAAGCCGTCTTTTAGTTCCATGATGAAGTCGTAGGCGCCTGCAAGCTTTGCTGCGTTGATGACTTCTTCTTTCTTAGCGTCTATCTTACCATACTTGATGTTCTCTAGTATAGTGCCGCTGAATAGGTAGACTTCTTGTTGCACTGAGCCGATGTTTTGTCTTAGTGACTTTAGTGTGAAGTCTTTGATGTTCTTGCCATCGATTAGTATCTCGCCTTTAGTAACATCGTAGAAGCGCGGTATAAGGTTTACCAAAGTAGTCTTACCTGAGCCTGATGGTCCTACTATGGCAACGGATTCGCCCTCATTAACTGTTAGGTTGATATTTGATAGGACTTTGTTCTTGTCGTCAGGGTAGGCAAAGCTTACGTCCTTGAACTCGATGTGGCCCTTAACATCTTTTAATTCTACTGCATCTTCCTTGTCGAAGATGTCCACGTCTGTATCCATAATCTCGATGAAGCGTTCTATGCCAGTCATGCCGGCGTTGAAGTTCTCCATGAAGTCGACTATCCTTTTGATGGTTGTAAGAAGGCTTGTTGCGAATAAAACGTAGGCTATCATGTCTCCTGCGGATATCTTGCCAGCCTTGATTAAGAAGCCGCCTATACCTATGATCATAGTATACATGATGGCGTCGAATATTCTGTTTACTGTCGCAAAGCCTGCCATGTATGTGTATCTCTTCTTTTTGATTTCAAGGAACTTGTCGTTGTCTTTCTCAAACTTTTCTACTTCAACATCTTCATTGGCGAAGGACTTAACGACCTTGGAGCCAAGCAGCGAGTCTTCAAGTCCAGAGTTTAAGTCGCCTATGTGGTCTCTTTGCTCTTTGAAGGCGCGGCGCATCTTGTGATTGTACGAGCTTGATGCGTAGATCATAATCGGTATCATGGTAAACATGACTACGGTTAATAAGACATTGATCCTTACCAAGATGATGAAGGAGATGAATATCTTCACTCCTGCTATAAGGAACTCTTCTGGGCAATGGTGCGCGAACTCTGTTACATCGAAGAGGTCATTGGTAATCCTCGCCATGATTTGTCCGACCTTAGTGTTGTTATAGAAACTATCTGATAGGTGCTGCAAATGATTAAAGGCGTCGCTACGCATATCCTTTTCTATGTATGCGCCCATGATGTGACCGACCTTAGTCATGTAGAACTGCGCAACTATCTCAACTATACGTAAGGAAAAGTAGATAAATACAACCTTTAATATATACTCATTAGTTACGAGTAAGATGTCTTTCGAAGCAGTGTTAGTGATGCTTCTTAATAATAAAGGAAAGACTAGTTCACACACTGTTGTTAGAACAGCGCAGAACAAGTCTAGGAATAGTACTTTTCTATATTTTTTAAAGTAGGGTAAAAAGCGTTTGATTAGTTCTTTATTTTTCATTAGTCCTCCTTTTGAAGTTTAATACAGCATCTAAAGCGTGTACCTTTAGAGCCTTAAGTGATACAAGGTATATGCCTAGAGAGATGCATCCAGTGACAGCCATAGTCAGGAACTTCACTATCTTCTTTTCGCCTAAAACTTTTACTCCAAGAGTGAAAAGTAAGTACATAGTCACCGCCATGAGTATGGAAGAGGCGAGTATCTTTAGTAGCGAGATAAGATTATCTTTGATCTCGATGTCTGGATAAACCTTCTTCAAACTGATGTATAGTGTTGTTGCCGAAACTAGTGAAGAGATGGATGTCGCAAGGGCAAGGCCTCTATGCTGCATAAACCTAACTAGTATGATGTCGAAGCCTATGTTAACTGCAACGGCTATGAGACCGTTGATCATAGGTATCCTCGTTTTTTGCATTGAATAAAAGACCTTCTCAAATATCATCCTAAGCGATGCAAAGAAGAGTCCAAGTATATAGAATGTTAGCGCACCCGATGTCATAAGTGTCGCTGTTTCGTTAAACATATTCCTTTGGAATAAAATCTCGACTATAGGGTAGCTTAAAAAGACTATGGCAAAGGTAGCAGGTAGAGTGATAAGCGCAACCGTGTCAACGCTTTCACTGATTATGCTTCTGATTTCCTTGCTTTCGTTTCTAACCATAGAAGACGATAGCTTAGGGAAGATAACAGTTGTCAGTGCCATAATAAAGACGGATATAATCATAAGATATATCTTGGATGAATAGTTTAGAACCGAGATGGATCCACTTACTAGCTCTGAGGCTAGAGTTTTATCTACAACAAGGTTGATTTGGTATGCGCTCGATCCTATGAGTATAGGAACGATAAGCTTAAACATCTTCTGTACGTATGGATCTTTGAAGTCAAGGTCAGGTGTGAATCTATACCTTTTGTGCTTAACAGCAGGAAGCTGTATAAGAAACTGCATAGACGCTGCGACAACGCTTATGAACATAAGCAGGTCAATGTTACCTTTTCTTGCAAAGAAGATAAGGAAGAAGATGTAGATTAAGTTGTATGGTATGCCCATGATGGCATAGGGACCAAAAACGTTCTCAGATTGTAAAAAGCTTGAGAAAATATACGTGATCGACAAGAAAAGTATGATAGGTATACCTATCTTCATAAGGTAGCTTGTGTAGGCAAGAGTTTCGCCTGTGAAGCCCTTAGCTATGGCCTTAGTGATGAAAGGAGCAAAGATGTATGCAAGAACGCATAGGACTATGGATATAAGACCTATGATGTTCATAATCTTGTTCATGAACTTAAGCTTGCCACGCTTGCCTTCCTTTTCTTCTACCTCTGAAAAGATAGGCACTAGTGTTGTGTTAAGACCACTACCTAGTGCACCTATTAAAAAGATAACTGCAGTTGTTGCAGCAGTGTACATATCAGTTTCAAGATTGGCACCGTACTTCGACGCTATCATGGTCTCTCTGAAGAAGCCCATGATCTTACTTATAAGCGTGAAGACGGATATCATTGCCAATGATTTTATAACAGTTTTTTTATTTGACATCTATAAACCTCTTTTATTTTAAATTCTTCTTGAATTTTATCACATAGCATAGAAAAAATCAAGCTTATAAGATGTAGTTTTCGATGAAGTGAGCAGATCCTGACTCGTCGCAGTCCTTTGTTATATATGTCGCAGCATCTTTGATGATGTCCATGGCATTACCTAGTGCGACAGAGATGCCAGTACCCTTTATCATCTCAAGGTCATTTTCACTGTCACCGAAACTGATGGTATCTTTTATATCGATGCCGAGCTTATTAATGATGTCATGTATACCGTGAAGTTTCGATGTAGACGCGCTGTTGATGTCAGCAAAGTCGTCGTTCCACCTTTTAAAGACAGTGTTCTTTACATAGGGAACAAGATGCTCCTCATCAAAGGCTCTAGTAGTGTAGGTATTCATTTGAAAGATTCTACTTAAGTCGAGCTTATTAAAGTCAATGACCTTCGGCATAGGCACCTCTACATAGTCATGCACGGCGTGAACCCTATCATCGATTCTGTTCAAGAAGACGCCTTCTTCAGTAAAGAGCGATAAGGCAAAGCCAAACCTATCTGATGCATCTACTAAAAACTTAACATCATCATATGGCATAAAGTACTTAGATACCGCCTCGTCATTAACAACGTTAAGGTTACCATTCATCGACACATAGCCATCGACCTCAAGAGTCTTGTCTAAGACCTTCTTTATGTTACTCTCATCACGACCTGAGGAGATGAAGACCTTAATCCCTCTCTCTCTTAATTTATTAATCGCAGCTATGTCCCTCTCACTTATAGTATGCGAAGTGAAGCTTACTATAGTGCCATCCATATCAAAGAACGCTGCCTTTATATTATTTAATTTCATATTGCACCTCCAATAGACATATGATACCCAATATGATGAGTGAGTACTTATATATTATATATGGAAGATAGCATAAAGACAATACAACTGAATTAGATATTGATAAAGTTATCACTATAGGATAAAAAAGTGTTGCATAAATAGATGCGTTGTAGTATAATTAATATTAAGGATAGTAAACAATCATTAAGGAGGTAAAATGATGGAAAAACAAAAAAAGAAACGTTCATTAAGTGCTTATAGTATTCTTATCCTTATAATACTATTTGTTGCAATCTTATCATGGATTTTTAATGGAGCACAATTTGCCCCTGTAGTACCTAAGGGAGCTGAAGAAGCTGTTACTGAAGTATCAGCAGCGAAATTACCAGACATAGCAATGAGTTTTTACAACGGCTTTGTTGACGCCATAGATATCGCCATCTTCGTTATGGTTATCGGTGGTTTCCTAGCAGTTGTTAACAAAACAGGAGCTCTTGAAGCTGGTATACACAGATTAGTTAAGAACATGAAGGGTAGAGAAATGGCTCTTATCGTTGTACTAATGATCCTATTCTCAATCGGTGGATCAACTTACGGTATGGCAGAAGAAACTGTTGCCCTATATCCTTTAATCATCACTGCGATGGTAGCTGCAGGCTTTGATACACTAGTTGCTGTAGCAACTGTTCTTCTTGGAGCAGGTGCCGGCGTACTTGGTTCAACTGTTAACCCATTCGCTACAGGTGCAGCTATGGACGCACTTAACGGTGCAGGAGTTGAATGTAACAAAGGTACTGTTATATTAATAGGCGCTATCCTTTGGGCAGTTGCTTTAGGTACAGCTATGTACTTCGTATTAAAATACGCTAGCAAAGTACACAAAGACAAAGGATCAACAATACTATCACTTCAAGAAAGAGAAGTTATGGACAAAGAGTTCAGAACTACAAAGAGTGAAGATGAATTAGTATTTACAGGTAGACACAAATTTATCCTTGTTGTATTCGCAATTACTTTCATTATTATGATTATTTCATTAATACCTTGGCCAGACTTTGGTGTAACAGCATTTGAAGGCTGGTCAGCAGTATTAACTGGAACACCACTTGGTGAATGGTACTTCCCAGAAATTTCAGTATTATTCTTCCTAGTATCAATCATTATCGGTTGTATCGGAAGATTATCTGAAAAAGAAATGGTTAATGCATTCATAGCTGGAGCTCAAGACATATTGTCAGTAGTTTTAGTTATCGTTGTAGCAAGAGCTGCATCAGTACTAATGGCTCAAACTCACATTGACGCTCTTATACTAGACAGATCAGCAACAGCACTATCTGGTTTACCAGTATTCTTATTCGTACCATTTGCATACGTTGTTTATATCGCACTATCATTCTTCATACCATCAACATCAGGTCTTGCAACACTATCTATCCCAGTTATGGGCGGATTAGCTGCTAAACTTGGCTACTCACCAGAAGTTATGATATTAATATTCTGCGCTGCAGAAGGTGTTGTAAACTATGTAACACCAACATCAGGCGTTGTTATGGGTGCAATACAAATTTCAAAGATGGAATTAGGTACTTGGTATAAGTGGGTTAAGAAACCTCTTATATTCACAGTAATATTCTCAATAATTGTATTGACTGTTGCAATGATGATGTTCTAAAAATTGTTTACTATTACAAAAGAGTCCCGTAAGGGACTCTTTTTTATGTGCAAAGCGTTGCTATATGATGAGGCTTCATATACATAGTAAGTGAGGTATATAGTGAGAAGTTTGTCTATATATAGTAAGCGAGGCATATAATAGGTCGCTTGCATATATAAAAGAGGCGTGGTGTATAGTGAGAGGCTTCTTATATATATGCTAGCTTTATACATAAGCAAAGAGGGCTTATGGGTCAAAGCGTAAAAAACTTTGACCCTTTTTTACATAGATATAGAAAATGTGCCCCACTTATGATATAATTACATTGGAGGAATGTATGAAGAAGATAATTGACGAGATAAGAAAATTAAATATAGAAACAGTTAAAGAGAATGAAAGCTTATCTAAGTACACTACGTTTAGGATAGGTGGCAAGGCAGAACTTTTGATTGAAGCAAAGAGTGACGAGGAAGTACTAAATCTTGTAAGGCTCTTTGACGAGACGAAGACGCCATATATGCTCATAGGTAAGGGTAGCAACTTACTTATTAGTGACGAGGGACTCACTAGACCTGTCATTGTGCTTGACAAAAATTTTGCAAAGATAAAGGTGCTTGATGGAGATGTTTTATATGCCGAGGCGGGTGCATCACTTAAGAGTCTTGCAAACAAGGCGCTTGAGCTAGGTCTTGGCGGCCTTGAAGCAATCTCTGGAATACCTGGCACTGTTGGAGGCGGTGTATATATGAACGCCGGCGCATATGGTAGCGAGATCAAAGATCTAGTGACTAAGATAAGATGTATAAAAAACAAGGAGATAGTAGAGATAGATGCGAGTGAAGCAAAGTTTGGGCACAGAAGAAGTGTCTTTCAAGATGAAGGCTATGTCATACTAGGTGCATACTTCAAGCTTTACGAGAAATCTAGGGAAGATATAGAGAAAGAACAAAGAGATTACACGCAAAGACGAAAGGACAAGCAGCCACTTGAGTATCCATCGGCTGGATCGGTATTTAAAAGACCGGAAGGCTACTATGCGTCGAAGCTGATTGAAGACGCAGGACTAAAGGGACTCTCTGTAGGTGGTGCTATGGTTAGTCCTAAGCACTCAGGTTTTATTATCAACACAGGAGGAGCTACTTTTAATGATGTAGTAACTTTGATAAGTGAAGTGAAGAAGATAATAAAAGAAAAGTTTGCTGTTGATCTCAAAGAGGAGATAAGGATAATAAATGAATAAAATTAGATTATATGGCGACTACCATACGCACACTATATACTCATCAGGAACTAAGGGCAATCTTGGAAGACATGCCTCACAAACGCCTGAAGAGAGTGCGAAGAAAGCATATATGATGGGTCTTAAGGAGCTTGCGATAACAGATCACGGCCTATCCCACTATATGTTTGGTATAAAAAGAAGCAACTTGCCAGTTCTTAGAGCAAGGATAGACAAGTTAAACGAGGAATATAACGAGAAGGGCCTTAAGATACTTATGGGTGTTGAAGCAAACCTACTTGACTTCAACGGCACTGTGGACCTTGACGCGGACATCATGGACTACCTTGACATCGTGCTTATGGGCTTTCACTACGGCATCAAGACGAATAATTTCGTAGAGCAGATGAAGCTCTCATTATTGCCGCAGATTTCAAAGCCATTCAAAAAGTGGCACGAAAAAATCACTGAAAGGGTTACCGACTCGTACATCAAGGCGATAGAGAAGTACCCTATAAACATCATTACTCACCCGGGTGACAAGATAGATGTCAATGTTGTTAGACTTGCAAAGGCATGCAAGGAGCACGGCGTTGCGCTAGAGATAAATTCATCGCACAAAAACCTTAGTGTTAAAGACTTAATCAAGATTAAGGATATAGATGTTGACTTATATGTTGGCTCGGACGCGCACAAACTAGAGCGTGTTGGCGATGTTAAAGAAGCATTAAGAAGAGCGAACGAAGCTCAAATTGATATTAAGAGAATTAAAAATATTTATGTAGAATAGGAGGCGAAATATGGACATATATGTAGTAACAGGCATGAGTGGTGCCGGCAAAAGTTCTTTATTGAATTTTATGGAAGATAATGGATTTTACTGCATTGACAATATGCCTCCTGTTTTATTGCCAAAATTCTTTGAGCTAATAGACAGTGACAATGAAGACATAAACAAGGTTGCCTTCGGTATGGATATTAGAGGTAAGGAATTTTTTAACGATATGCTCACTGTGATAGATGGGCTTGAAAAAAAGAATTTAGATTTCAAACTAATATTCTTAGACGCGAGAGATAGTGAGCTTATTAAGCGTTTCAACGAAAGAAGAAGGCCGCATCCATTAAGCAAGGACGGCTCATTAAAAGACGGTATACAAAAGGAAAGAGAGATACTTAAGGAGCTTAAGAACAAGTCGGATTACATCATAGACACAAGCTCTATGAAGAGCAGCGACCTAAAGGATAAGCTCTACGATATACTTTCAAACACCATCACTAGAAAGAAGCTTACCATAGTAGTAGAGAGCTTTGGTTTTAAGTATGGCATCTTGGAGGAGGCAGACCTTGTATTCGATGTAAGGTTCCTACCAAATCCGTACTACCTTGACGATCTAAGACCACTATCAGGCTTAGATGATGAAATAAAAGAATTTTTAGAAAAATTTGACGCGACTGAAGAATTTTTTAAAAAGCTTGTGGACATGCTTGAGTTTTTGTTACCAAACTACATCAAGGAAGGCAAAAACCAGCTTACTATAGGCATGGGATGCACTGGAGGAAGGCACAGAAGTGTCTACATGGCTGAAAGGTTATATGAATATTTGAAAGAAAAGAAGAATCTTACTGTTTTAAAGAACAGGGATATGTATAAAGAGGCGCGCAATGTTTAATTATAGAAGCTTAAACCCAAAGATAGTTGCCATAGGTGGCGGCACTGGACTATCGACGCTTTTAAAGGGTATCAAGAACTACTCATCAGAGATCACTGCCCTTGTAACGATGGCGGACGATGGAGGAGGAAGCGGCGTTTTGAGAAGAAGTGTTGGTATGCTACCACCGGGAGATGTGCGTAACTGCCTACTAGCACTGTCGGACATTGAGCCCGAGATGAACACATTGCTTTCGCATCGCTTTGAGAAGGGCGAGCTAAAGGGTCAATCCTTCGGCAATTTATTCTTGCTTGCTATGAATGAGATATACGGCTCCTTTGAAGAAGCTGTCAAGATGGCATCGAGCATACTAAGGGTCAAGGGTACTGTTATGCCCATCACCGTGAACGATGTCAATATCGAAGCGACATATGATGACAAGAGCAAGGCCTTTGGCGAGAGCATATTGCCGGCAGAAGCTATTAAAGATAATAAAAAAATTAAGAGGGTGGAACTTTGTCCTAAGGATGTTGAGCCTATCGATGGAGCGCTAGATGCCATAATGAAGGCGGACATTATACTTATAGGTCCCGGTAGTCTATATACATCGGTAATACCTAACCTTCTTGTAAAGGGTGTGAAGGAAGCGATACTGTCTTCATCTGCAAAGAAGATTTACGTGCAAAATGTTATGACGCAGCACGGTGAGACTGACGAGATGAGTATTAAAGATCACATCGAAGCCATATATGAGCACTCGGCGAAACTTATAGACGCTGTCATTATTAACAACAAAATCCTCAGTGAAGAGCTTAAGCAAAAGTACCTTGATGAGTGTCAAGAGCAAATATTCTTAACGGATGATGACAAGAAATTCTTAGATGAAGAGAGGGTTGATTACATCGAAGGTGACTGCTTAGATGATGACGAGGATTATGTTAGACACGATAGTGACAAGCTTGCGAGGATGATCATTGATTACTATATAAAGACTAGAAGGGTAAAGACTTATGAGAAATAAATTATACGTGATAGGAAGCCCTACCACACATTCGAAGTCGCCAGAAGTGATGAAGAATTTTATTGATGAAAAGGGACTTGACTTAAGTTACGAAAGGCGCGAAGTGAATAAAGATAGTCTCGCAAGTTTTATAAGTGAAGCAAAGTCTGGCGAGGTGCTTGGCTTTAACATCACAACGCCTCTAAAGGAAGAGGTGCTAAAGCACGCAGACGAAGTAAGTGAGGCGGTAGACTTTTTAAAGGCGGCAAACACTGCCTACATTAAAGATGATAAGCTGTGCCTTCACAACACTGACTACCTTGGCTTTATGAAGGACATAAGCAGCTTAATACCAAAGTACGAGAGGTACTCTTATGCAGTCTTAGGTACAGGTGGAGCTGCTCGCAGCATCATATACGCGCTACTTAAGATGGATATCTTCCACATCACAGTTTATACGCGTGATGAGATTGAAGCGCACGACAAGCTAAAGAACTTCGAAGACGATATAGAGATATATCCATACGGTTATGGTATGGAGCAAGACGTCATTATAAACGCGACAGGTCTTGGCATGGAAGGAAGGCTTGATGAGAGCCCACTATCAATAGAAGACTTAGAGATGAGCAGGGCAGGTTTTGCCTACGACTTAACATATAACCCCGAAGAGACAAAGTTTTTGGCACTTGCTAAAGAAGCGGGTCTCATCACTATGAACGGCTGGGGCATGTTTATGGGTCAAGCTGAGGAAGCGTTTAAAATTTGGACTGGAGCTGATAGAAATGAACTTTGAACAAGAAAAATCATCAAAAACATATAAAGAAAAGACAATTATTAATATAGCAGGCGAAAAGATAGGCGACGGCTTTACGGTGATTGCCGGTCCTTGTGCGTGTGAGTCTTATGATTCGCTTCTTGATGAAGTAAAATTTTTATCATCACGCGGCATCAAGCTTATAAGAGCGGGCGCCTTCAAACCGAGGACATCGCCATATAGCTTTCAAGGCTTGGGACGTGAAGCGCTTGAGTACTTTAAAGAGATCAAAAAGCTCTATGACGTGAAATTCGTCTCCGAGCTAATGGATTTAAGAGAGCTTGATTACTTTATGGATGCGGTTGACATCATACAAGTTGGCGCAAGGAACATGCAAAACTTTTCATTACTAACAGAGCTTGGTAAGATAAATAAACCAGTTCTATTAAAAAGAGGCTTTGCGAATAAGATAAAAGAGCTTATAGCAGCTGCTGAATATATATTAAAGGGCGGCAATGAAGATGTCATTTTATGCGAAAGAGGCATAAGAACCTTTGAGACTGCAACGAGAAACACGCTTGACATTGCAAGTGTACCTATACTTAAGAAGTACACAAACCTTCCTGTCATAGTTGATCCTTCGCATGCAGGCGGCATAGACTACCTTGTAAAGCCACTTAGTCTTGCAAGCGCGGCAGTAGGTGCGGATGGCATCATCATCGAAGTTAATGACAAGAAGACAGAGGCGCTTTCTGATGGCGAGCAGGCAATAAACTATGCGGAGTTCGATGACTTAGTGCTTGATCTAAAGAAGATACTTAAGGCAATGGGCAAGATCGATGACTAAAGAAGAACTTTCTTATGAGATAAAAATAATTCGTAAGGCGAGTGAGATAGATGTAGAAGGCTTCACACACTACCTTGTCTTAACAGATAGAAACCTTTATAGAGAGCAAAGAGCACTTATAGATGAGCTTGTGAAGAGATACTCTGCCTACCTTTATGTGATAGACGCAGGCGAAGAGTCGAAGAGCTTCTCTAATTTAGAAAAGCTTTTAGAGTATGCCTGCGATAAACTTGATAGGTACTCATTAATCATAAACGTTGGTGGTGGTGTAGTAACGGACCTTGGTGGCTTTGCAGCGTCCATACTATATAGAGGCATTAAGCATATAAACTTAGCGACTAGTCTACTTGCAATGACAGATGCATCTATTGGTTCCAAGACGGGAATCGATTTCTGTGATAAAAAGAACATAGTCGGAACATTCTACGATCCATACAAGGTATACATCGCTATAGACACGCTTAAGACGCTTCCTAAAGAGGAGTACATCTCGGGTCTTGCAGAAGTCATTAAGCACGCACTTATATACGAGAGCGGCCTATATGAGATGCTTATCAATGAGAGGGACATTGAAGATGTCTTAGAGAAGTCCATCGCTACGAAAGTTCACTTCGTTTGTGAAGACAGAAATGAAAAGGGCGCGCGCATGGCGTTAAACTTTGGTCACACATTTGGCCACGTGATAGAAGCGATGAGTAATTACACTTACTCGCATGGACAATGCGTTGCCATCGGCATGAAGATTGCCCTAGAGCTTGGTAGGGTTTTAGGTATAACAGATGAAGAAACTTACAAGAGAAGTTTTGAATTAATTCACAGATATTATCCACTTGAAGAAATAAATTATGAGATAAAATCACTTAAGAGCGACAAGAAGATTTTGGGTGATGAGATAAATTTTGTCTTCTTGAAGGGGCACAATGCCATAGTCAAGAGGATGAATGAAAGAAAGGTTGTAGAGCTTTATAATGAGCATATTAAGAATAAAAAATTCTAAATTAGAGGGTAAAGTTTATGTAAACCACTCAAAGAGCTACTTGCACAGATACATCTTTGCAAGTTCTTTTGCTGGAGAAAATACCATCATCAAGGGCTTTGACTTATCAGAAGACATCAAAGACACTATGCTTAGCCTGATAAGCTTTGCAGACTTTGATCTTTTAGACAGCGGTGACGTTCTTGTTAAGCCGCGTGAGAATAAGAAGAGTCCTGACAGAATACGTATAGAAGCATCTGGCACAACGCTTCGCTTCATGCTCTTTAATATACTTGATGGCAAGCTGCACGAGATATACATGGGCGACAAGCTATATGAAAGGCCGAACGATCCAGTCTTTAAAATCTTTAACGACAACGGCGTAAAGTTTCACAGAAACGATGCGAAGAAAACCATAAGCATAAAGGGTGACTTGGTAAAGGATGAATACATAATCACAGAAGACATCTCGAGCCAGTTTGTTTCGTCGCTACTTTTTAAACTTGCACGCATGGATTTTGACTCACGCATAGTTTTAGACTGTGATCTATCGTCACGCTCGTATGTAGACATGAGTATCAAGTGCCTTGAAGACTTCGGCATAGAGGTCGATGCGAGTGAGAATGAATTTAAGATTAAGGGCGGACAAGAGTTCAAGTCTAAAGGCGAGTACACTATAGAGAGAGACTACTCGAATGCTGCGAACTTCTACGTAGCAAACTATCTTGGCTCAGATATTGAGATTATGGATATGAAGGCGGGTAGCATACAAGGCGACAGAAGAGTCATAGACATCTTAGCTAGATACGATCAAACGCAAAACCTTATTATCGATATGAAAGACTCTCCTGACATAGTTCCAATACTAGCCATGGCTGCATTATTTAGAAAGCGCAAGACGACATTCACATCGATAAAGAGGCTGATCTATAAGGAGTCAAACAGAGTGCAAGCCATAATAAATGAGCTTAAAAAGATTGGTGCGAAGATAAGTTTTACTGATGAGGCATTGATTGTGAATCCACTAGAGGACATAGTTATGTACACTAACAAGTTTGACGCGTATAATGACCATAGGATAGCGATGATGCTCTCTGTGCTTGCGACTAAGCTTGATCAAGACATATTCTTAAGTGGCTACGAGTGCGTGAAGAAGTCTTATCCAAAGTTCTTTGAAGACTACCAAAGTTTAGGAGGCGAGGTCAATGTCATCGACAATTGGAAATAATATAAGGCTAACAATATCAGGCGAGTCGCACGGTAAGTATATGCTTGCAACGCTCGATGGACTTGCTAGTGGACTTGAGGTCGATACAGACTACATTGACAAGGTACTTGAAGCTAGGAGACCCTCCTCAGTAGCTGCGAGTGCGCGTAAGGAGAAGGACGACTACGAGATCATATCCGGTGTCTTTAATGGACGCACAACAGGAGCAGCACTTAGCATACTTATAAAGAACGCAGATGTCGACAGTAGCTTCTACGAGAAGAACAAAGACCTTGCTAGGCCGTCGCAGGCAGACTACGGTGCATATATAAAGTACAAGGGCTTTAATGACTATCGCGGCTCAGGTATATTCTCCGCACGTCTTACAGCACCAGTTTGTGCAGCAGCAGCCATAGTACTAAAGGAGCTTGAGAAGCAAGGCATCACTTTTGAAACGCATCTAAAGCGCTTGGGCGATATAATTGACGAAGAGTGCGGTGAAGAATTTTTATCGAAGAGCTACCATATGTACAAGCACAGTGACGATGAGATTGATAAGTACTTAGCTGATATAAAGAAAGCAAACGACAGTGTAGGTTCAGAGGTTGAGCTCATAATAAAAGGCGTTAAAGCAGGAGTTGGCGAGCCGCCATTTGCTCCGCTTGATGGAGAACTTGCGAGGTACTTATACTTAATACCATCAGTTAAGGCAGTCTCCTTTGGATATGGCCTAGGCTATGCGCATAGTTTAGGCAGCGAAGTCGCTGACGAGATGCAAGTTATAGATGGCAAAGTGAAGCTATTAAAGAATAGTAATGGAGGCATCATAGGCGGCATATCAAACGGTGCGGACATAGTAGTAAGTGTTGTCTTTAAACCTATCGCATCAATATCACGTGAGCTTAGAACCATAAACATGAAGACCATGGAGAACACTAGCATCAATATAGAAGGTAGACATGACGCAGCAGTCGTGCCACGCGTCTACACAATTATGAAGTGCTATGCGGCACTTGCTCTCTATGATATCTTGGTGAGAGCATGAACATAGTCATCATAGGTATGCCCAACAGTGGCAAGACTACCATAGCGCATGAGCTTGCAAGGATGCTTGGCTATAGAGCCATCGACACGGATAGGATGATCGAGAAGAAGGCAGGCATGAGCATAAACGAAATTTTTGAAAAGTATGGCGAGGAAGAGTTTAGGAAGATGGAGACGGCTGCATGCAAGAAGGCGGCTAGTCTTGACAGAAGGGTCATAGCAACAGGCGGCGGTACAGTAATACGCGAGGAGAATATGATATATCTCAAGCAGCATGGCTACGTTATCTACCTAAAGAGGCCGCTCGAGTTTTTAATGACTAAGCTCGATACAAGCCGCAGACCTCTACTAAGAGAGGGTACAGACCCTATGGCTAGGCTATATAAGGAGAGGGAGCCACTCTTCGAAAAGTATAAAGACATGAGTATAAAGACGGACAAGTCAGTCTTCTTGATGTGTAAGGAGCTCAAGAGACGCCTTAAGGTACAAGGAGTGATTAAATGAAGAAGATAATTGTAATTAACGGACCCAATATCAATATACTTGGTATGAGAGAGACCGGAATTTATGGCAATAAAACATATAAGGAGCTAGTAGAGGAAATTAAAGCTTATGCAAGTGATAAGGGGGCAAGCCTTGATGAGTTTCAATCAAACTGTGAAGGCGTCATCATTGACAAGCTTCAAGAGCTGCTTTATAAAGACTACGACGCACTTATCATCAATCCTGCTGCCTACTCGCACTACAGCTACGCCATATACGATGCGTTAAAGGCTTTGAAGCTTAAAAAAGTTGAGGTGCACTTAACAAATATATTGGCACGCGATGAGTTCAGACAAAAATCTATCACAGCACCAGCATGTGACGGAGTGATAACAGGATTCAATTTTGAATCATATAAATTAGCAATCGACTATATATTAAGGGAGGAATAATAATGGACATTAAGTACGATTTAGACTACATGGTCGAGTTTATGGTGAAACTTTTAAAAACACCATCACCAACAGGAGACACTATCAAGGCACTAAACTTAGTTGAAGATGAATTTAATAAGTACGGCCTAAAGGCACACAAGAATGCTAAGAACGGTTTTTATGTAACAGTTGAAGGCGAAGACGATGAAGAACAAGTAACATTATCAGCTCACGTTGATACACTTGGCTGCATGGTTAAGGACATAACATCTACTGGCAGACTTAAACTCACTAAATTAGGCGGCTACCCATGGAATGTTATCGAAGGATGTGAGTGCGTTATCTCAACTATCGACGATGGCGAGTACACAGGAACTATACTTACTAATGTTTCTTCAACACATGTTTATGGAGCAAAAGCTGACGAGACAAAGAGAGACGAAGACTCTATGGAGATTAGAATCGACGAAAAGGTAGAGTCGAGAGAAGATGTAGAGAAGCTTGGCATAAATGTAGGTGACTATGTATACCTATATCCAGGCACATGGGTTACACCATCAGGCTTCATTAAGTCACGCCACCTTGACGACAAGGCATGCGTTGCAGTTCTTGTTGGACTAGTTAAATATTTAAAGGAAAATAATATTAAGCCAAAGCACACAACAAACTTCTTCATCTCAAACTATGAAGAGCTTGGTCACGGATCAAGTGCAGGCCTACCTGAAAAGACAGTTGAGTTCATAGCTGTAGACATGGCAGCGCCAGGTACAGGACAAACATCATCTGAATATAAATGCACTGTTTGTGTAAAAGATTCTTCAGGACCTTATGACAAGATGATGAGCGAAAAACTTATCAAACTTGCTAGAAAACACGAAATTCCATACGCAATAGACATATATCCATATTACGGATCAGACGCATCAGCAGTTTTAAGAGCTGGCTGGAACGTAAGAGCCGCACTTATAGGACCAGGTGTTGACGCATCACACAGCTTTGAAAGAACACACAAGGAAGCAGTTGACGCAACATTTAGACTAGCACTAGCTTACTTATTAGAAGATTAATACTTGTATAAAAGAAAATGCTTACAGCGATCGCTGTAAGCATTTTTATGCGTATATTTACTTGAATACGTAGTTATAAGCTATGTTTATAAACTCATCTCTATTAATCTTTGCGTTCTTGTCAACTGTGTCATAATTTATATAGCCAAGTGCCTTTGCAAGGCTTAGATAAGAATTTTCTTCGTTTGTTAGTTTAGCCTTTGCATTCACTGGCTTAAATATATCCTTTCCTACAAGCTCTTCCATGTCTTTTAGTCTTACCATGTACTTAGCTAGGTCAATTGTGCTTAATTCTTTTTCTTTATTCACTTCATTTTCTTTTATGATGCCATTTCTTATAGCTCTTTGATAAGCATCGTCTATTGCGTCATCTTTGTCAATATCTTTAGAGCCATATCTATACATGAAGCTTACGAAATCTTTTTGCTTCAAGTTTTTCTCTGGCATAATTTCATTTTCAAGGTAGCTGTAGCCCATTTGCTTAAGTAGAGTAGCCTTGTCTTTATACTTAGACTTTTCAAGGTCAGAGTAGTTTCTAAATTCATTAGAATTTTTAGCAAGCTTGCCACTTATTGCGTCAATCTCGATTCTAGCACTCTTTGGAATGTAGCTCATTACTACTTTTGACTTAGCTGGATCAGAATTATCCCTTATATATTGATAAACTTCTTCGTAATCAATTTCCTTTTTCACTAGATCATATGCTTCATCTGTAGATATCTTTGCCTTATCATAATTAAGTGCTTTTCTGTACCAAGTTCTAGAATAAGAATTAACTTCTTTAGTATCCTTTGATATATCTATGTTAATGAAATTTTCAGGAACGTAGTAGCCATCGATCACTCTTACAAAGTATACAGAGTTATTCTCAGTGTTTATTAGTTCTAGGCTCTTGTCAGCTATGTCACTTGCATTCTTCTTGATATAGTCCATAGCAATCTTCTTTAATTCGTCAGGACTTAAATCTTTTTTATTGCTATCGCTTTTGTCAAAGTTACTATAAACATTGTACCTTAGAAGAGTTAAGTCCTTTGCATCTAAAGAAATGTTATAGAAAGTCTTTTTCTCATCTTTGCCACTTTCCATATTGATGTTGTAGACGTAGTCCTTAGAGATGTAGTCTTGATTTAAAGTTGATAAAGTCACCTTTGCTTTGCTAGCGTCCTTCACAAAAGTTTTTGCCTTTTTAACAGCTTCGTCCTTAGACTTGATGCCCTTAATCTTGTCAATGCCTTTAACTTCGTACTCGCTAAGACCATCCATAGCCTCTTCTGTAGCAGCAGCGTCCTTCTTCATATAATTATTTAAAAAGATAGGGTAGTTGTAGCGCTCATATTTCTTAGTAGTCGAATTAACATAGTAGTTTGCATTTAACTCGTTGCTATATATAGTCTTAAAAGTAAGCCTTGGTTCCTTCTTTTCATTGATCACAAACTTAATCATAGGCTTTAGATATTCATTGTCCTTGTAGATCTTGATAGCCTCGTCCATAGTTAAATTGCTCTTAAGAGAGTCGAACTCATCAGTCTTTGAAAAGTCAAAACCATGGTTATAGTTTAGTGAGTACATTTGTATGCTCTTGTCAAGATAGCTGATTGTGATGCTTGCGACGTCACCTAAAACATGTTTACCATTTACATATCTATCGAAGTTAAAATTGTATGCGTTGTCACTGTCGATGTTTCGATAAGAGTTTTCGTTTAGCTTAAGGCTCTTAGCATTTACTGGGTCAATCTTTTTGATCATATCAAGAGCATATTTCTTCAAAGCATCATATGAATAATTTGGTTTAAGCGTCTCATACTTTTTGTTATCGTAAATGTTGTAATTAGTGATGTGCATATCCTTTGATATGCTGACATTAACATCACTCGAGCCGTCCTTCTTAGTCCATGACAAGTTGTATATAGTGCCGTATTCGTTGTCAGTCGAACTATTGACCTCGAAATTGTCGTAGACGTCTTTGATATTAAATACCTCTTTTGCTTTTAAAACTAATTTCTCTACAGCCTTATCAGAAGCTGCATCACTAGTCTTTGCTTGTGCAAGCGCACGCCCTGGCATAGCCGATACCACTATAGCCATAATGATGATAGCACAAACAAGTACATTTAATCTTTTAAGCATAATATCATCTCCTTTGTATATATTATACCACTTTACTATAGTTATATAACAATATCGATAAAATTGTAACTTATTTGATAAACTTATAGCTTTAAAAATAAACTTGTGATATAATTATTGAAAGAGGTGATTAAATGAAACACGATTTAGTCTTAGTAATAGATTTCGGAGGACAATACAAGCAATTAATCGCAAGACGTGTTAGAGAGAACAATATCTACTCAGAGATAATTCCTTACACTAAGAGCGTTGAAGAGATAAAAGCAATGAAGCCTAAGGCAATAATCTTTACAGGCGGACCGAACTCAGCCTACCTAGATGACTCACCATCAATATCGAAGGAGATATTCGAACTAGGCATACCTATCTTAGGTATATGTTATGGGGCTCAATTAACAGCACACCTACTAGGTGGAGAGGTAAAGAAGGGTTCAGAGAAGAACAGAGAGTACGGCAAGACCATCTGCCACTATGAAGAGTCAAAGCTGTTTAAGGGTGTAGAGAGCGGTCAAGTTTGGATGAGTCACACAGACTACATATCCAAATTACCAGAAGGTTTTAAGTGCATAGCATCGACAGACAACTGTCCTATCGCAGCGATGGAAAACGAAGAAAAAAAGATATACGCAGTGCAATTCCACCCAGAAGTAAAGCACTCCATCGACGGCGACAAGATGATAAGAAACTTCCTTTATGACATAGCAGGTCTTAAGGGCGACTGGACGAGCGAAAATTTCATTGAAAATAAAGTTAAAGAGATTAGAGAAAAAGTTGGAGACAAGAAGGCACTACTTGCACTATCAGGAGGAGTTGACTCATCAGTAGCCGCAGTACTTATGCACAAGGCGATAGGTGACAAGCTAACATGTATCTTCGTTGACCACGGTCTACTTAGAAAAGATGAAGGCGATCAAGTTGAAGAGATATTTAAGAACAGATTCAAGATCAACTTCATAAGAGTGAACGCACAAAAGAGATACCTAGACAAATTAGCTGGAGTATCCGAACCAGAAAAGAAGAGAAAAATCATAGGCGAGGAGTTTATCAGAGTCTTCGAAGAAGAAGCAAAGAAGCTTGGTAAGATTGACTACCTTGTACAAGGAACCATATATCCAGACGTAGTTGAATCAGGCACAAACGGTTCAGCAGTCATCAAAAGTCACCACAACGTTGGCGGACTTCCAGATGACATAGGTTTCGAAGGACTTATAGAGCCACTAAGAGAGTTATTCAAAGACGAAGTAAGAGCCATAGGACTTGAACTTGGACTAGATGAAGACCTTATCTATAGACATCCATTCCCAGGACCAGGCCTTGCCATCAGAGTTATAGGCGAGATTACAGAGGCAAAACTAAACATACTTCGTGAAGCAGACGCCATCTATATAGACGAGCTAAAGAAAAACGGCCTATATAGAAAGATTTGGCAAGCCTTTGCAGCGCTACCAGACATAAAAACAGTAGGCGTTATGGGCGACGAAAGAACATACGACTACGTATGCGCCCTAAGAGCAGTAACAAGCACCGACGGCATGACAGCAGAATTCTACCCTATAGATATGGATATACTTGCAAAAATTTCAAATAGAATCATAAATGAGGTAAAAGGAATTAATAGAGTGGTGTATGATATAACATCGAAGCCACCAGGAACAATCGAGTGGGAGTAATCGCAAAATTTTCTAAAATGGCTTGATTACAAGCTATATAGAGAATGAAAAATGGCTACTGGTACTCAAATGGTACTGGAAGTAAAAAAGAATAAATTGAATAATAGTTCCAAGTGGTTTACATTTGGACAAAAAATTGAGACTTTGAATTAGTTTGTGTATATAAACTCCTCCTGATTAGATAATCATAATCAGGAGGAATTTTTATGGCAAGAAAAAGACCAGAAATAAGACTAAACAAAATATCAAAAATTTATATTAAACCAACACCATAAATAAAATTTATCATCACAAAAAATGGAAAGTTTACTTGACATTTACTCTAAAAAGAATTATAATATATGTAAAGTTAACTTGTCATTTGATGGGAGGTAATTAAATGTGAAAAATAGACTTGAAGAAATTAGAAAAAGTCAAGGAATTACTCAAGAAGAACTGGCAAATATCCTTGAAGTGTCAAGGCAGACCATCGGTTCTCTAGAGAATGGAAGGTATAATCCTTCAATTATTTTAGCTTTTAAAATTGCTAAATTTTTTAAATTGACAATTGAAGATATTTTTATTTATGAGGAGGAAGAAAATGAATAGAAACAAAAGCATCTTAAAAGATTGGATTTTAGTATTTTTTGGAGTAGCACTGGTTTTAACGGGATTCTATCTTCACAAAAGCATCGATAGTGTAAATAAGACAGTCCTCGCTATTCCGTATTTATTTATCGGTATTGGATGTGGAGTTTTCGGACATTTCATGGGAAATATAATTAAATATTTCTCTACAAAAAATAACAAAGAGTTAATAAGACAGCTTGAAATTGATAAGAAGGACGAAAGAAACGTATTGATTGCAGAAAAATCAAAGGCAAAGGCCTACGACTTAATGACCTATCTCTTTGCAGCCATGCTTATTATGTTTTCATTGATGGGTGTTGATGAGTTACAAATAATAATACTAGTTGCAATCTATCTTTCTATACAAATATATGCAGTATTTTGGCATTCTAAATTTGAAAAAGAAATGTAAAAAAATTAGACCGTAGCTTCAAGCTGCGGTCTTTTTGCGTACATATTTTTATTTTAAAAATCTTGATTTTTTTGGATATGATAATTTCCATTCTTCAAACTCTTCATCTGTTATTTCATCATTATAATGTTTTTTCCTCATTTCATCCCATTCTATTAGAAAATTATTAAAATCAATATCATTGGATAACAGACTTGTTGTTTCTCCGCCTCCTGTTATAGGCCTAAATTTCATGTCATTTTCATAGTCAAAAATTATTTGCATTATTTCAAAAGGCGAGTTAGCTTCGTGGTCAATTAATGCTGATATATCACAATTAAGAGCTTCTGCAACTTTTCTTAGTTGTTCTTTGTTAGGAGATCTATTCCCTAACTCATAGTTTCTTATTGCTGCATCGGTTATGCCAGATTTAATGGCTAATTGATTTTGTGTTAAACCCCGTAATAGTCTAAGTTTTTTTAATTTTTTTCCAGAAATCATAATTACACCACCCAAATTATATTTTATAAATATATTTTATCATAATAAAAATAAAATAGCAACAAAAATGTTCTAATAATATTATTTGAAATATGAATAATATTTTCTAATAATTATTTAAAAAATACTATTGACAGAACATAAAAGAACTGATATAATATATTTAAACAGTTCGAATATGAACTAAAAAAGTAAGTTATTTAAATTAGTGCTCGTCCTAATTATCTTAGGAATGTAGAATCTTACAATAAAATTGAAAGGAGGACTATATGAACAGTATTTTTATGAATGCAAAAGAAGTACAAGAATTCCTAGATATTAGTAGAACAACAGCATATCAAATTATTAATGATATGAATCGAGATCTTATAGAACTAGGATATAGAGTACAAAGAGGAAAAGTTAATAGAAGATATTTTATGGAAAAATATTGTTATGGATCTAAAGAAGTAAAGGAGGCATAAAATGCCAGCGTTTAGAGATGAAAGCGGAAACAAAACTTGGTTTTGCAAATTTAATTACACAAATTGGAGGGGCGAAAAACTAGTAAAGAAAAAAAGGGGGTTTAAAACAAAAAAAGAAGCTAATAATTGGGAAAAAGAATTCTTAAATCAGTACGCTGATTCTATTGATATGACATTTAGAGAGTTTTTCGAGCTATATAAAAGAGATAAAAAGCCACGTGTTAAAGAAAATACATGGCGAACTAAGGAATACATTGTAGATAATAAAATAATGCCATATTTTGCAAATTTATCAATGAAAGATATAAATAAAGTAACAATTATACAGTGGCAAAATGAGTTAATGAAAATTAAAGATGACAGAGGTAATAAATATTCTAATACTTATCTTAGAACAATTCATGCTCAATTTAGTAGTATACTAAATCATGCTTGCAGATACTATAACTTAAAAACTAATGTTGCTAGAGATGTAGGATCAATAGGAGAAAAAGATTCAGGAGAAATGCTTTTTTGGACACAGGATGAGTATGAATTATTTGCTAATGTGATTAAAGATAAACCAGAATCATTTGTGGCTTTTGAGATATTGTATTGGTGTGGACTAAGATTAGGGGAACTTTTAGCTTTAACAGAAGAAAAATTTGATTTCGACACAAACTCTTTAACAATTAATGAGTCTTTGCAAAGAATTGATGGACAGAATATTATTACAGAACCTAAGACTAAGAAAAGCATAAGAACAATTGTTATGCCGGATTTTTTATCGGATGAAATTAAATCTTACTTGAAAGGGTTTTACAAATTAAAACCCAAAGATTTGATATTTAACTTTTCAAGAAGTTTTTTGCACCATGAAATGGATAGAGGTTCAAAAAAAGCAGACGTGAAAAGGATTAGAATACACGATTTGAGGCACTCTCATGTATCATTATTGATAGAGCTTGGTTTTTCTGCAACGGCAATAGCAAATAGAGTTGGGCATGAATCAATCGATATAACTTACCGATATGCACATTTATTCCCAAGCAAACAAAAAGAAATGGCTATTTCTTTAACACATCTTAGAGAGAAGACACAAAATAACTGGAATGAATTATTGGAGGATGATACCTATGTTTAGAAATAAGTATATGCAAAATTTAAAAGCTAAAAAGAAAGAAAAAGAGCCTAATATAAACAGAAAAAGAAATAAGATTTTAAATTTTAGAGTTTCAGAAGAAGAATATGATGTAATATGTAAAAAAATTGAACTTAGTGGGCTTAAAAAACAAGATTATTTTATCAGTATGCTATCTAATACCATGATTAATATTGTGCCTGACTATAGACTTGCTGATAGCATATCTAAAGAAATATTTCAATTAGCAAAAGTTATCAAAAAGTATGGGAAATTAGATGGAGAAGATAGCGACATTTTATTATATGTATTAGAAATTTATGAACAACTTAAAAAAGAAAAGAGCCTTTACTATAGCGAGTAAAGGCCCACACTCCTGTGAAGTGTTCTGTAGCAAGCTCATTATACCACAGGAGCTATATTTATACAAGCTAGGAGGTAAAAAAATGTTAAATAAGTGTAAATATTTGCTGGTGGAAATGAAAAAAAAGAAAAGGAAAGTAACTTGTAAAAAAGATGATGTAAATTATATTAAGTGTTTTAAAAATGTTATTAAGAATACTATAAAATTTATGAAATATACTCCTTGCGAATGCTCTAATTATAGGTTATTTAAAAAGTGGAGGTTTTATCATGAGTTATAGCAATTTAATATTTCCTGAAGCTGATAAAACATATTTAAATTCAGACCTTAAGATTAATGGAAATGGCACTGTAAATCAAAATGTAAATAATGTTATAACAACGATTTTAAATCCTAAATACTGTATTGAAAACAACATAATTGAAGGCAAAATTTTTCGTGATAGCTTTACAAAGGAGATTAAATTCCAAGGAAAAATTATAGGTGAAAAAAATATTAAACCAAATGAAATTCGTCTTTGGGATGATTCATTAAATAATAGGCTAGGCATTGAAATAGAAAAACAGTTTGGAATAAATTACAATTCTAATAAAATGTTAGAGGCAGTTAAATACGTTGCTAATAAGAATGAAATTAGTCCACCAGTACAGTATATTGAAAGTCTTGTTTGGAATGGAGATAAAAACGCCATAAGAAAATTGCTGCCAACTTATTTAGGGTCGGAGGATACAGACTTAAATAACTGGATTATGGAACATATGATTTTAGGTATAATAAAAAGAATATTTGAACCAGGATCTAAGTTTGATGAAATGATGGTACTTGTAGGTGGACAAGGTATAGGCAAATCTACATTCGCAAGATACCTTGCTCTAAAAGACGATTGGTTTTGCACTTTAGATACAATACAAGGAAAAGATTCTATAATGAATATGATGGGCAAAACAGTTGTAGAAATCGAAGAATTTGTTGCATTAAGAAATGCAAAATCTGCTAATGAGGCGAAATCTTTTTTATCAAAACTAAATGATAGAATTAGAATCCCTTATGAAAAATTTTCAAAAGATGTTCCAAGAACTTGTATATTTATAGGCACATTAAATGAAATAACTTTTCTTAATGATCATACAGGCGAGAGGAGATATCTTCCAGTTGCATGCAACAAAGATAAACGATTAAAACCAATTTATTTAGATAAAGATTTTCTAGGAGGAGCGTCCGAAGAAGATTATCTCAATACAATAAAAAAAGATTTTAGCCAGGCATTTGCGTTAGGGTATGAAATATATAAAAACAAATCTCACTCATGGACTTTGCCAGATGATTTTTTAAAAGACTTAAAAGAAGAACAAGAAAAATTTAAATACCTGAATCCAGATGTAGAAGAAATTCGATCTTTCTTAGAAGAATATAAAAGAAGTAGTGTAGAACCAAACATTACATGTTTTAAGGAATTACTTATGCAAGGATATCAAATTAAGTCAAAATCATTTTCAGAAATCATGTATAACTATTTTCCAGAATGGAATCCGATTCGTCTATCTAAAACTAAAAGAATATCGCCAAGTGGTGTATCAATCCCTGTAACTATGTATTATGAAAAGAAAATAAATTCTAATTTTGATTTTATAGAAATAGATAAAAAAAGCATACCTGAAGAATGGAAAAAAGATAATTAAAAAATAATAGGAGATTTAAATTTAAGTAAATTGTAATTTTGTAATTTGTAATTGTACTTTAAAAACTTTTCAAATAGAATTAATAAAAATAAAAGCTAGATAATATAAACATCTTAATAGGTAAAAAATAATTTATCAGATTTTAATAGTTTTAATTTTGCAAATTACAATTACAATTACATTTTCTGTTGAACAATTTATTGGTGTTTATTGTAAATATGTTAGTAGCAAGCACAGCAAGTGTCCGTACACTTGCGAAAAATTTGATTAAAAAACTTTCAAACTATGTTTATTTTTTAATAATTTTATGCATGTTAGGGAGAGCCCTAAGACCCCAATTAAGTAGGTAGTGAAAGGAGAATTTTATGAAAAACAGAGTTAGAAATGAACGATTAGAAATCAGATTGACAGAAAAAGAGCGAGACCTTTTTGAAGAGAAAATGAGAAAAGCTAAGTGCAAAACTATGAGCCATTTTATAAGAGAATGTGTTTTAGAAAAAGAAATTAATGTAGTTGATCTTAATCCGTTTAGAGATTTGCAATGGGAAATTTCTAAAGTGGGGAATAATATAAATCAGATTGCAAAAGTTGCAAATACAAACGCAGTTATTTATAAAAATGATGTAAAAAAGATGCAAGAAGATTTGAATAATTTATCAAAGAATTTATATAAATTGTATTCACAGTTATTAAAAAACCCTAAGAAATTTGAAGGTAATAGTAAATAAATTTATAATGTAATATAAAAAGAGGTGGTAAGTTTAAATATAGAAATAAAAACTTTACCTATGCAATTAAAAGTATCAGCCTATGATTTTTTAAAGTTAAAGAAAATAAAGATGATATATTAGAAGCAATGAATTATGGAGAAATTTACGGTTCAATAAATTTTGCAGAAGTGATAGAAAAATATCCATCGAAACTGCTTGGGATTAAGAAGAAAATATTTAAGAATGGGAAAAGAAAAGCTTGGTTTTAAATTATAAAGCAAGTTTTATGCTCACTCTATTTTTAATCATATTTTAAGCGTAGCACGGCTTTTAAGAGTCTTTCCATATACTTAGCAGGCTAAGTATATAAAATCGAGATATGAGCGTTTTAGATAGCTTAAAATTAAAATGAGTAAAAAGGAGGTATGTTATGAATAAATTAGAGAGAATTCTTGACAAAATTGAGAAAGAAAATAAGAAAAAAGAGGATTCGGCTGAAAAAATTAAAGAGCTTAAGTTACAAGCTAAAGAACTTGAAAAAGAATTTGAAAGATTAAGCTAAATGTGCTATAATATATTCACAATTAACAGAGGATTGGGGGTTAATGTTTATCCTTTAGCTTAACCAGGAGCGTCGGAAATACCCGAGATAGCTAAAAACATCACCGTTACAATTTATCGGTGGACTCAAGGGCTAGTGAGGTTGTATTGCTAAAAAGCCAATAAAATTGACTAAGGAGTGATGAATCAGCATTACTCCTTTTTGATTTTTGCATTAGAAGTGTTTAGTTTATGTGAAACACAATTTTATTTGTTTGTTTGTAGTTGAAAGACTATCTTAGATGTGCTATAATATACTTACAATTAAAAGAGAATTGGGGGTTAATGTTTTATCCTTTAGCTTAACCGGGAGCGTCGGAAATACCCGAGATAGCGAAAAACATTACAGTTTAGATTTATCTGTAGACCCTAGCGTGGGAGATGGAGGTATCTTCGGAAACATGTTAAAAATCATATAGAGGAGCTATAATTATTTATAGTTCCTTTTTTATTTTGCTTAATAAGAAAAAAGAAGAAAAGGCTTGACAAATGTTAATAATATATTGTACAATAGCACTAAAGTAAAAGAGAAGATATAGGAGGTATAGAAAATGAGCTTCGAGGAGAGTCTGAAAGAATACGAGGAGATTGGGATAGAGAGTCCGTTCGATCAATGCGAGGACACGGAGGAGATAGCGTACAAGATGAACGAGATAGTGGAGGACGAGCTACTAGCGGACGAGGAATTCCAAAAAAATCATGGAGTGAATTGGGCGATAATGAGGCTGGATTATCTGTCACTGGAACAAACGGACGAGAACTGGATGAAACTTCAAGAACTATATTGGGACAAGACCTTGATAGACCACTTGAAAGAGACGCAAGTGAGAGCAGAGAACTTCATCAAGACGGAAAAGCCGAGAATGATGAAAGCGTGGAAGATAGAGAGCGAGGACAGTCCTCAATATCCAGTGATGATGTCAGCACTGAGAGAGATGCTAATAAAGGAAATAATAGAAGAATAGATTTGGAGAAAGAAGCTAAAAGGCTTCTTTTTTTGTTGATCAAAACTTAAAAAACTTTCAAATCACGAATGAGGTTCTAGTTGAAAAACTAACTCCATCAGAAAGGCTCAAAAATAATATAGAGGCTATATCTACGTTAAATAAAATAAAATACTATCTGTGATATAGTAATCATCAAGAAGTGTAAAATATACATTTCTTGATGTGTACATCTTACATTTATAGAACTTTACAAATTAAATTTAAGGATAATGCGAAGTGCATAGAAAATTATTAATAACAATATAAAGCTAAATGTGATATAATGAAATAAATATATTTATAATAGTAATATAAAAATCAAGTTTTGATTTATTTTAAAATAAAGGAGTTGAGCAAATGTCAGTAGAGTGGGCAATGTTCTTTCTCACTTTAATAAACGTTGTTGCTTCTATAATTATATGCGTAGCTAATTTAAAATCGGCAAAGGCATCTATGAGACAAGTTAAAGAGATGAAAGTTCAGTTTGAAGAGAATACTAGACCATATATTGATGTTGAATTTGTGTTGATAAATAAGATATTTTTCGGGTTAAAATTCACAAATAATGGTAATAGAATTGCCAATAACATTAGTATAAATATATCAGATGAATTTATCAATGGATTAGAACCAGACTTTAAAAATCTTTTACAAAAAGAAAAAGGGAAAATATGCATTTTAGGAACACACCAAAGCTATTTATTATTTTTTGGAGCTAATAATTATATAAAGAAAGAACATAAAGAGCCTGCCAAAGGTGAAATAACTTATTGCTCAAATGGTAAAGTTTATAACAATAGTTTTAGTATAGATGTGCAAAATTATATGACTATATATACTGTAAATTCAATTGAAGATGATATAGTAAGTGCACTTAAAAAACAAAATGATCAATTAAAATCAATAAGTTGCTCTATTAACAATTTAGGTGTAAACATTAAAAAAATTATTGAAAAAGAATATCATTAATAAAAGTAAAACTGGAGGTATTAATATGGCGAAGTTACAATCCATTGAACCTAACATAGCTGATTTAGTAAATGGTTGGTTGAAGAGTTACGGTTTAGACTATAAACTAGAACAGGAAAGTTTGAATGATGAAATAGATAAAGCATTAAATGAGTATGCATCTAAAAGTGGAGGAGCTGGAGGAAATAGACCAGATGCTAAATTATTATTGCAAGATGAAGCCTTAAATTATTATCCTATTTTGATTGAATACAAGGGATATAAGGATAAATTAGTTAAACTAAATAAAGATGGAAATGTAGATAACACAACTAGCAAAAATGAACCAAACTATAAAAATATTAATTCTTATGCAGTTAACGGAGCTATTCATTATGCAAATGCAATACTACACTATACTTCTTATACAGATGTAATTTCTATAGGTGTTACTGGCTTCAAGAGATTAGATGGTTCAATAGAACATTCTATAGGGGTATATTATGTATCTAAAAATAATTTAGGCATAGGTCAAAAAGTTGATGATTACACAGATTTATCTTTCCTTAATAAAGATAACTTTAATGATTTTATAAAAAAGATTAATGAACTTAATTTATCTAATGATGAATTAGATAAATTAAGAGAGAAAAGAGAAAAAGAAATTGAGACATCTCTTACAAAGCTTAACAATGATATCTATAAAGAAGAAAAGGGCTTAAGTGAAAATGATAGGGTTTATCTAGTTTCTGCCTCTATTATGGCAACACTGGGCATAGCTGGAAAAGTTAGACCACTAGAAAAATCAGACCTTAAATCATCTACTGAAGAAGGAGATACAGATGGCGAAATTATCGTAAGAAAAATAGAAGCCTTCCTTAAAAATAAAAACTTAACAGAGAAAAAACAAAATCTTATTGTAAGAACACTAAAAAACACTTTATTATCAGAAAATATAAATAAACCATATAATGGAGAAAGTCAATTAAAGAGAATTTTTTGTAAAATTGTAGATGACTTAGGAATTTATTACAAAATTGGATTAACAACTGATTTTACAGGAAAGTTATTCAATGAAATGTATTCTTGGCTTGGTTTTAGCCAAGATAAATTAAATGATGTTGTTCTTACCCCATCCTATGTTGCACACCTGCTTGTTAAACTTGCAAGAGTTGACAAAGATTCTTATGTATGGGATTTTGCAACTGGTTCAGCAGGCCTATTAGTAGCAGCAATGAACGAAATGATGATTGATGCTAAAAACAAAATAAAATCGCCCCTAGAATTAGAGAGAAAAATCCTACAAATCAAGGCAGAACAATTGTTGGGTATAGAAATTTTGCCAAATATTTATATGCTTGCAATACTTAATATGATTCTTATGGGTGACGGTTCATCCAATATCATAAACCAAGACTCTCTTATAGATTTTGATGGGAGGTATGGCTTTGGCAAGGCTGATGAAGACTTTCCCGCTACAGCTTTTGTATTAAATCCACCTTATTCAGCTGATGGTTGTGGAATGATTTTTGTAAAAAAGGCCTTGTCTATGATGAATAAGGGATATGCTGCAATTATTATTCAAAGTTCTGCTGGAAGTGGAAAGGCTAAAGAATACAACAAAAAAATATTAGAAAACAATACACTAATAGCAAGTATAAGGATGCCTATTGATTTGTTTATGGGAAAATCAAGTGTACAGACCAATGTCTATGTGTTTAGGGTTGGAGAAGGTCATCAAAAAGATGATATAGTAAGGTTTATTGATTTTTCTAATGACGGATATACAAGGAGCAACAGGAAAAAAGCATCAAACAACCTAAGAGATACTGATAGAGCAAAGGAAAGATACCAAGAAGTGGTAGACCTAGTTAGGTTTGGCAAGTCAAAATTAAATATTTTTACTGAAGATGAATACTACGAAAGCAACATTGACCCAGAAAATGGAGCGGATTGGAATCAATCAGCACCAATTGATAAAAGGCCTACACTTGATGATTTTAAAAAAACAGTAGCAGACTTTCTGGTTTGGGAAGTATCAGCTGTTATGAAAAATGAAAGTGAGGCTCCATTCTTAAAAAAATAGATGCCTCACTAAACGAGAAACTCCAAAATGTTGAGTGGGGCGAATTTAGAGTTGGAGACTTATTTAATATTGAAAAAACATCAAGCTTTAATTCTGATAAATTAGTAGATGGTAAAGAATATGATTATATAACAAGAACATCCTACAATCAGGGAGTATTACAAACGACAGGATTTATAAATGAAGAGAATATCAATTTAGCTGGTAATTGGAGCTTGGGATTGTTACAAATGGACTTTTTTTAATTTAAAAATAGCATAAAAATCTAGTTATCCGCATAAAAACTGGACTTATCACACTTTATCAAGGTCAAAACCACTCAATTTACTACTAATTTACTACTTATGAATGAGCTTTGATACGACGATTTATCCTTGAAAAGTGAAGATATAAAGATACTTCCAATAAAATTTGAATATTTAATAGGTAGACACTTCAAAAAATGAGGTGTCTATTTTTTTACCCGATTTTGAAAGGAAGTGAACTTATGAAAACAAAAAATCAAGAATCAAAAGGTCGTTCCCCACTCTTTAAGACCATCAAACATTCATTCAGCCAATAAAAAAGAAAGGATAGGTAAAAATATGGAACTTAAATTTGTGATTCCCAACATGGAAAAAACATTCGGCAATTTAGAATTTGCTGGCGAGGATAAAGTCGTTCAGCGAAGAATCAACGGACGGCTAACTGTCTTATCAAGAAGCTATAATCTCTATTCTGATGTTCAAAGAGCAGATGATATTGTGGTGGTGCTTCCTGCTGAAGCTGGCGAAAAACATTTCGGCTTTGAGGAACGTGTGAAGTTAGTCAATCCACGTATTACCGCAGAGGGCTACAAAATCGGCACTCGTGGTTTTACAAATTACCTTTTACATGCTGACGACATGATAAAAGAATAAAGAAAGAGAGGAAAAATGATGAGATTAGCAAATGGCATTGTATTAGATAAAGACACGACTTTTGGAGAATTGAAATTCTCTGCTCTACGTCGTGAAGTGAGAATCCAAAATGAAGACGGGTCGGTTTCAGATGAAATCAAGGAACGTACCTATGACTTAAAATCCAAAGGACAAGGACGCATGATTCAAGTAAGTATTCCTGCCAGCGTGCCTTTGAAAGAGTTTGATTATAACGCACGGGTGGAACTTATCAATCCCATTGCGGACACCGTTGCTACTGCCACCTATCAAGGAGCAGATGTTGACTGGTATATCAAGGCAGACGATATTGTGCTGACAAAGGATTCTAGTTCATTCAAAGCTCAACCACAAGCAAAGAAAGAACCGACACAAGACAAATAGTCGCTAGGTAGAAAGGAGACTTTTTCGCATGAAACAGCGTGGTAAAAGGATTCGCCCATCTGGTAAAGATTTAGTCTTTCATTTTACGATAGCGTCACTCCTGCCTGTTTTCCTGCTGGTTGTCGGACTGTTTCATGTGAAGACAATCCAGCAGATCAACTGGCAGGATTTTAACCTATCACAAGCAGATAAGATTGACATTCCCTATTTAATTATCAGTTTCAGTGTCGCAATTCTTATCTGCTTGCTGGTAGCGTTTGTATTCAAACGGGTTCGCTATGATACGGTTAAACAACTTTACCACCGTCAAAAACTGGCAAAGATGATACTTGAAAACAAGTGGTATGAATCTGAACAGGTCAAAACAGAGGGTTTCTTTAAAGATAGTGCTGGTCGTACAAAGGAAAAGATAACCTACTTCCCTAAAATGTATTATCGACTTAAAAATGGCTTGATACAGATACGGGTGGAAATCACGCTGGGAAAATATCAAGACCAACTCTTACACTTGGAAAAGAAATTAGAGAGTGGCTTGTACTGTGAGCTGACGGATAAAGAGTTAAAGGATTCCTATGTGGAATATACTTTGCTCTATGACACCATAGCCAGTCGTATTTCTATTGATGAAGTAGAAGCTAAAGATGGTAAACTTCGCTTAATGAAAAACGTATGGTGGGAATATGATAAGCTCCCTCATATGTTGATTGCTGGTGGTACAGGTGGCGGTAAAACTTACTTTATACTGACACTGATTGAAGCCTTGCTTCATACAGATTCAAAACTGTATATTCTTGACCCGAAAAATGCTGATCTTGCGGACTTAGGTTCTGTGATGGCAAATGTCTACTATAGAAAAGAAGACTTGCTTTCTTGCATTGAAACATTCTATGAAGAAATGATGAAACGTAGTGAGGAAATGAAGCAGATGAAGAACTATAAGACTGGCAAAAATTATGCTTACTTAGGTCTCCCGGCACACTTCTTAATCTTTGATGAATACGTCGCTTTCATGGAAATGCTGGGAACAAAAGAAAACACCGCAGTTATGAATAAGCTGAAACAGATTGTCATGTTAGGTCGTCAAGCTGGCTTCTTTCTAATACTGGCTTGTCAACGTCCAGACGCAAAATATTTAGGCGACGGAATCCGTGATCAGTTTAATTTCAGAGTGGCTTTAGGTCGTATGTCTGAAATGGGCTATGGCATGATGTTTGGCAGTGACGTACAAAAGGATTTCTTCTTAAAGCGAATCAAAGGTCGTGGCTATGTTGATGTAGGAACAAGTGTCATATCAGAGTTTTATACTCCCCTTGTACCAAAAGGATATGATTTCTTGGAGGAAATTAAAAAGTTATCCAACAGCAGACAGTCCACGCAGGCGACGTGCGAAGCGGAAGTCGCAGGTGTGGACTGATCTTGCTGGCTGGTGTGGCAATAGCCACGCCAGCACTTAACCCCCCGTATCTAACAGGGGGGTACAAATCGACAGGAAACAGTCAAAAAAACATTAGAAAATCCTTTGGTTACAAGGGATTTACAAAATTTCAGCGTATGTCAAATGGGCTTTAAAAGTTGACATACGCCTTTTTGATTGGAGGGATTTTTACTGAATGAACAAACTTGGTTACAGCATTTAAAAGAAAAACGCTTGGCTTATGGACTATCTCAAAACCGTTTAGCTGTTGCGACTGGTATTACAAGGCAGTATCTAAGCGATATTGAAACAGGAAAAGTCAAGCCATCAGAGGATTTACAGCAGTCCCTTTGGGAAGCTCTGGAACGCTTCAATCCCGACGCTCCCCTTGAAATGCTGTTTGATTATGTAAGAATTCGCTTTCCGACAACAGACGTACAGCAGGTGGTCGAAAACATCTTACAACTGAAACTGTCCTATTTTCTTCATGAGGACTATGGTTTCTATTCTTATTCAGAGCATTATGCTTTAGGCGACATATTCGTCCTTTGCTCCCATGAACTGGACAAAGGAGTTCTGGTGGAATTGAAAGGTCGTGGGTGCAGACAATTTGAAAGCTATCTTCTGGCACAACAAAGAAGCTGGTATGAGTTCTTTATGGACGTTTTGGTGGCTGGCGGTGTGATGAAACGCCTTGACCTTGCCATTAACGATAAGACAGGGATTTTAAATATCCCTGTACTCACTGAAAAGTGCCAACAGGAAGAATGTATCTCCGTCTTCCGCAGTTTTAAAAGCTATCGCAGTGGCGAACTGGTACGCAAAGAGGAAAAGGAATGTATGGGAAACACCCTCTATATCGGTTCATTACAAAGTGAAGTTTATTTCTGTATCTATGAAAAGGACTACGAGCAGTACAAGAAAAATGATATTCCCATTGAAGACGCAGAAGTAAAAAACCGTTTTGAGATTCGATTGAAAAATGAGCGTGCCTATTATGCAGTCCGTGATTTACTCGTCTATGACAATCCAGAGCATACCGCCTTTAAAATTATCAATCGGTATATCCGTTTTGTAGATAAAGACGATTCCAAACCTCGTTCTGATTGGAAACTGAATGAAGAATGGGCTTGGTTTATTGGGAACAATCGTGAACGATTAAAACTAACCACAAAACCAGAGCCTTACTCCTTCCAAAGGACGCTGAACTGGCTATCTCATCAAGTTGCCCCGACCTTAAAGGTTGCGATTAAACTTGATGAAATCAACCAGACGCAGGTTGTAAAAGACATTCTCGACCATGCGAAACTGACAGACCGACACAAGCAGATTTTGAAGCAACAGTCAGTAAAAGAACAGGACGTGATAACAACAAAAAAATAACTCAAATACAAATTCATTGAATATAGAGAGGAGAACATTTTTATGAATTTTGGACAAAACCTTTATAACTGGTTTCTATCAAACGCTCAATCACTGGTGCTTTTAGCAATCGTTGTGATTGGCTTGTATCTTGGCTTCAAGCGTGAGTTTAGCAAACTGATTGGCTTTTTAATTATTGCGATTATTGCGGTTGGCTTAGTCTTCAACGCTGCTGGAGTAAAAGACATTTTACTAGAGCTATTCAATCGCATTATTGGTGCTTAAATAAAACCGTTCTTTTGTGGAATATAAGTGGTTTTCTTATGTTCCGCAAAGGAATGGTACACCAAACGAAGTGCGGTAGGGATTTTTGAATCTCTACAAAGAAAGGACGTGAATATATGGACGATATGCAAGTCTATATTGCGAATTTAGGCAAATACAATGAGGGCGAATTGGTCGGTGCGTGGTTTACCTTTCCCATTGACTTTGAGGAAGTCAAAGAGAAAATCGGCTTGAATGATGAATATGAGGAATACGCCATTCATGACTACGAGTTACCCTTTACGGTTGACGAATACACTTCCATTGGCGAACTCAATCGACTATGGGAAATGGTATCGGAATTACCCGAAGAATTACAATCGGAGCTATCTGCTCTGCTCACTCATTTTTCAAGCATTGAAGAACTAAGCGAACATCAAGAGGATATTATCATTCATTCCGATTGTGATGATATGTATGACGTGGCACGCTACTACATTGAAGAAACGGGTGCTTTAGGCGAAGTACCAGCTAGTCTTCAAAACTATATTGATTATCAAGCCTATGGTCGGGATTTAGACCTTTCAGGAACGTTTATCTCAACCAATCATGGGATTTTTGAAATCGTCTATTAAATCTGTCGGTACATTACTACTGGCAGATTTTCTATTTTACGGGGTGGCTCAATCAGCTACCCCTATTTTTTATGAAAGGATTGATTACATGAAGAAAATACGAAGCTATACCAGTATCTGGTCTGTGGAAAAGGTACTGTATTCTATCAATGATTTTAGACTTCCGTTTCCCATAACCTTTACGCAAATGACATGGTTTGTCGTGTCACTCTTTGCAGTGATGATACTTGGCAACTTGCCCCCTCTTTCCATGATAGAGGGAGCATTTCTCAAATACTTTGGGATTCCTGTGGCTTTCACATGGTTTATGTCTACAAAAACTTTTGATGGTAAAAAGCCTTATGGATTTTTGAAGTCTGTCATTGCTTATGCACTGCGACCAAAGCTGACCTATGCAGGAAAAAAAGTAACGCTTGGCAGAAACCAGCCACAAGAAGCCATTACAGCAGTTAGGAGTGAATTTTATGGCATATCCAATTAAATACATTGAAAACAATCTCGTCTGGAATAAAGACGGGGAATGTTATGCTTACTATGAGCTTGTTCCTTACAATTACTCATTTCTAAGTCCAGAACAGAAAATACAAGTGCATGATTCTTTCAGACAGCTTATCGCACAAAATCGTGATGGCAAAATTCATGCTTTACAAATCAGTACAGAATCCAGCATACGTTCTGCACAAGAGCGTTCCAAAAATGAAGTCACTGGCAAGCTCAAAGCGGTTGCCTATGACAAAATCGACCAACAGACAGACGCTTTAATATCCATGATTGGCGAAAATCAAGTGAACTACCGTTTCTTTATCGGCTTTAAGTTGCTTCTCAACGATCAGGAGTTTTCTATGAAAAGTCTTACCGTTGAAGCAAAAAATGCTTTGTCTGATTTTGTCTATGATGTGAACCATAAGCTGATGGGCGATTTTGTTAGTATGAGTAATGATGAAATCCTGCGTTTTCAGAAGATGGAAAAGCTCTTAGAAAATAAAATCTCTCGTCGTTTCAAAATCCGCAGGTTAGATAAGGACGACTTCGGCTATCTGATTGAACACCTTTACGGACAGACAGGCACTGCCTATGAAGAGTATGAGTACCATCTATCAAAGAAAAAGCTGGATAATGAAACGCTGATTAAATACTATGACTTGATTAAGCCTACTCGCTGTTTGGTGGAAGAAAAACAGCGATATTTGAAAATCCAGCAGGAAGATGAAACCGTCTATGTAGCTTACTTTACCATTAACAGCATTGTCGGAGAACTGGACTTCCCGTCCTCTGAAATCTTCTACTACCAGCAACAGCAATTTACATTCCCGATTGATACGTCAATGAATGTGGAAATTGTAGCGAATCGTAAAGCCCTATCTACTGTCCGCAATAAAAAGAAAGAACTGAAAGACTTGGATAACCACGCTTGGCAAAGTGATAATGAAACCAGCTCCAATGTGGCGGAAGCTCTGGAAAGTGTGAATGAGCTGGAAACCAATTTAGACCAAAGCAAGGAATCTATGTACAAGCTGTCTTATGTGGTAAGGGTATCAGCAAATGATCTTGACGAACTCAAACGTCGTTGTAATGAAGTGAAAGATTTTTATGACGATTTAAGCGTAAAACTGGTACGACCATTTGGGGATATGCTCGGCTTACATGAAGAATTTTTACCTGCCAGCAAGCGTTATATGAATGATTATATTCAATACGTGACCTCTGATTTCCTCGCTGGTTTAGGTTTTGGTGCTACTCAAATGCTGGGGGAAAATGAGGGGATTTATGTTGGCTACAGCTTAGATACTGGACGCAATGTCTATCTGAAACCTGCTCTTGCCAGTCAAGGGGTTAAGGGTTCAGTAACCAATGCGTTAGCGTCGGCTTTTGTTGGTTCGCTGGGTGGTGGTAAATCCTTTGCGAATAACCTTATCGTCTATTATGCGGTGCTTTATGGGGCACAAGCAGTGATTGTAGACCCAAAAGCAGAACGTGGCAGATGGAAAGAAACCTTGCCAGAGATTTCCCATGAAATCAATATCGTCACTCTGACTTCTGATGAGAAAAACAAAGGCTTACTTGACCCTTATGTGATTATGAAAAATCCCAAAGATTCTGAATCACTGGCTATTGATATTCTGACATTCCTTACGGGGATTTCCTCTCGTGATGGGGAACGCTTCCCAATCCTTAGAAAAGCCATTCGTGCAGTAACCAATAGTGAAGTACGAGGGTTGATGAAAGTGATTGAGGAATTACGGGTTGAGAATACGCCACTAAGTACCAGTATAGCCGACCATATCGAAAGTTTTACAGACTATGACTTTGCACATTTATTATTCAGTAATGGTTATGTGGAGCAGTCTATCAGCTTAGAAAAACAACTGAACATTATACAGGTTGCGGACTTGGTACTTCCCGACAAGGAAACTTCCTTTGAGGAATATACCACTATGGAGCTTTTATCCGTTGCTATGCTGATTGTCATTAGTACCTTTGCTTTAGACTTTATCCATACAGACCGAAGCATTTTCAAGATTGTAGATTTAGACGAAGCATGGAGCTTTTTACAGGTAGCACAAGGAAAAACACTATCTATGAAGCTGGTTCGGGCTGGTCGTGCTATGAACGCTGGGGTATATTTCGTGACCCAAAATACAGACGACCTCTTAGATGAAAAACTGAAAAATAACCTCGGCTTAAAATTTGCATTTCGTTCCACTGACCTTAACGAGATTAAAAAGACCTTAGCCTTTTTTGGTGTAGACCCAGAGGACGAAAACAATCAGAAGCGATTGCGTGATTTGGAAAACGGGCAATGCCTTATCAGTGATTTATATGGTCGTGTCGGTGTGATACAGTTCCACCCTGTATTTGAAGAACTGCTCCATGCCTTTGATACCAGACCACCTGTGCGAAAAGAGGTGTAAATGTGAAACCATCAATAGTAAACAGAATAAAATCAAACTGGATGCTGAAACGTCTAGGTAAAGTGGCAATGACAGTGGCTTTCACACTTGTGATTGCCATTTTTCTTTTAGCCATGCTGGGAACGGTGGTTCAAGCTGCGGGCTTGGTAGATGATACGGTCAATGTGGCAAATGAATACAGCCGATACCCACTTGAAAACTATCAACTGGATTTTTATGTGGATAATAGCTGGGGCTGGCTTCCGTGGAACTGGTCGGACGGGATTGGAAAACAGGTCATGTATGGACTATATGCCATTACCAATTTTATTTGGACAATCAGTTTGTATGTTTCCAATGCGACAGGTTACTTAGTACAGGAAGCCTATTCCTTAGACTTCATTTCCGCTACAGCAGATTCCATTGGTAAGAATATGCAGACCTTAGCTGGTGTGAGTGCAAACGGATTTTCAACAGAGGGTTTCTATGTTGGATTCCTCTTACTCTTGATTTTGGTTCTTGGGGTTTATGTTGCCTATACGGGACTGATAAAGAGAGAAACCACAAAGGCAATTCATGCCATTATGAATTTTGTGCTGGTGTTTATCCTATCGGCTTCCTTTATTGCCTACGCTCCCGACTACATTAAAAAAATCAATGACTTTTCATCAGACATCAGTAATGCCAGTTTATCACTTGGCACGAAGATTGTCATGCCCCATTCCGATAGTCAAGGCAAGGACAGCGTGGACTTAATCAGAGATAGCCTGTTTTCCATACAGGTTCAGCAACCGTGGCTACTGCTTCAATACAACAGTTCAGACATTGAAAGTATCGGTATTGACCGTGTGGAAAGCCTGCTCTCCACCAGCCCAGATTCCAACAATGGCGAAGACAGAGAAAAAATTGTTGCGGAAGAAATTGAAGACAGAAGCAATACCAATCTAACCATTACAAAGACCATTAACCGTTTAGGTACAGTCTTCTTCCTATTTGTCTTCAATATTGGGATTTCCATATTTGTATTCCTATTAACAGGAATCATGATTTTCTCGCAGGTACTTTTTATCATCTATGCTATGTTTCTGCCTGTGAGCTTTATTTTAAGCATGATTCCATCATTTGATGGTATGTCAAAACGAGCCATAACAAAGCTCTTTAATACCATTTTGACACGAGCTGGAATCACATTGATTATTACGACAGCATTTAGTATTTCAACCATGCTCTATACCTTATCGGCTGGTTATCCGTTCTTTTTGATTGCTTTTCTACAGATTGTGACCTTTGCAGGAATCTACTTCAAGCTGGGCGATTTAATGAGTATGTTTTCTCTACAGAGTAACGATTCTCAAAGTGTGGGAAGTCGTGTGATGAGAAAACCTCGTATGCTTATGCACGCTCACATGCACCGTCTACAGCGGAAACTTGGACGTTCCATGACTACTCTAGGGGCTGGGTCTGCCATTGTTACAGGTAAAAAAGGACAGTCGGGTTCGGGGAGTTCTGCAAGGACACAAGCAGATCACTCCCGACCAGACGGAAAGGAAAAATCAACACTTGGAAAACGTATCGGTCAAACCATCGGTACAGTAGCTGATACCAAAGACAGAATGGTAGACACTGCTAGTGGTTTGAAAGAACAGGTTAAAGATTTGCCGACCAATGCAAGATATGCAGTATATCAAGGAAAATCCAAAGTAAAAGAGAATGTCCGTGATTTAACCAGTAGTATTTCTCAAACCAAAGCGGACAGAGCCAGTGGACGCAAGGAACAGCAGGAACAAAGGCGAAAAACCATTGCGAAGCGTCGCTCTGAAATGGAACAGGTCAAACAGAAAAAACAGCCTGCTTCTTCTGTTCATGAAAGACCGACTACAAGACAAGAACAATATCATGATGAACAGACCTCAAAACAGTCTAATATTCAGACTTCATATAAGGAATCTCAACAAGCCAAACAAGAGCGTCCAGCAGTTAAGTCCGATTTTTCAAGTCCAAAAGTGGAACGCCAAGGCAATACCGTTCAAGAAAAAACCGTTCAAAAGCCAGCAACTTCAACCACTACAGCAGATAGAACTTCACAACGTCCAATCACAAAAGAACGTCCGTCTACTGTTCAAAGAGTACCACTACAAAATACAAGAAGTAGACCACCAATCAAAACCGCCACCATTAAGAAAGTCGGTAAGAAACCATGAAGTTGAAAACTTTAGTGATTGGTGGTTCTGGATTATTCTTGATGGTCTTCTCACTGCTTCTGTTTGTTGCCATTTTATTTTCAGATGAACAGGACAGCGGAATTTCCAATATTCATTATGGAGGTGTGAATGTTTCCGCAGAAGTGCTGGCTCATAAGCCTATGGTAGAAAAATATGCCAAAGAATATGGCGTTGAAGAATATGTCAACATACTTCTTGCGATTATACAGGTGGAATCGGGCGGTACTGCGGAAGATGTTATGCAGTCCTCGGAATCCCTCGGTCTTCCACCTAATTCATTGAGTACAGAAGAATCCATTAAGCAAGGTGTGAAGTATTTCAGTGAATTATTAGCCAGTAGCGAAAGGCTCAGTGTAGATTTAGAATCGGTTATCCAGTCCTACAATTATGGTGGTGGTTTCTTAGGGTATGTGGCTAATCGTGGAAATAAATATACCTTTGAACTGGCTCAAAGTTTCTCAAAAGAGTATTCAGGTGGCGAAAAAGTGTCTTACCCCAATCCCATAGCCATACCTATCAATGGGGGCTGGCGATACAACTATGGCAATATGTTTTATGTGCAACTGGTAACGCAGTATCTTGTCACAACAGAGTTTGATGATGATACGGTACAAGCCATCATGGACGAAGCACTGAAATATGAGGGCTGGCGATACGTTTACGGTGGAGCTTCCCCGACTACTTCTTTTGATTGTAGCGGACTGACACAATGGACGTATGGAAAAGCTGGAATTAACTTACCACGAACCGCACAACAGCAATATGATGTGACCCAGCATATCCCACTATCGGAAGCACAAGCTGGCGATTTGGTTTTCTTTCATTCTACCTATAACGCTGGCTCTTATATTACTCATGTTGGGATATACCTTGGCAATAACCGTATGTTTCATGCAGGCGACCCAATCGGTTATGCCGACTTAACAAGCCCCTACTGGCAACAGCATTTAGTGGGAGCAGGACGAATCAAACAATGAGAAAGGAAGATTTAATGATGAAATTTAGAAAAAATCAGAATAAAGAAAAACAGATACCAAAGGAAAAGAAACCTCGTGTCTACTATAAGGTCAATCCTCATAAAAAGGTTGTGATTGCCTTGTGGGTACTTTTAGGGCTTAGTTTCAGCTTTGCGATATTCAAGCACTTTACAGCTATAGATACTCATACTATTCACGAAACAACTATCATAGAAAAGGAATACGTTGATACTCATCATGTAGAAAATTTTGTAGAGAACTTTGCGAAAGTCTACTATTCATGGGAGCAATCCGATAAGTCCATTGATAATCGAATGGAAAGTCTAAAAGGCTATCTGACAGATGAACTTCAAGCTCTCAATGTTGATACAGTACGCAAAGATATTCCTGTATCGTCTTCTGTAAGAGGATTTCAGATATGGACGGTAGAGCCAACTGGCGACAATGAGTTTAATGTAACCTACAGTGTAGACCAGCTCATTACAGAGGGAGAAAATACAAAGACCGTCCACTCTGCTTATATAGTGAGTGTCTATGTAGATGGTTCTGGAAATATGGTACTGGTTAAGAATCCGACCATTACCAACATACCTAAGAAATCAAGTTATAAACCAAAAGCCATTGAAAGTGAGGGGACGGTTGATTCCATTACAACCAATGAAATCAATGAGTTTTTAACGACGTTCTTCAAGCTCTATCCTACAGCGACAGCCAGTGAACTTTCCTACTATGTGAATGACGGGATATTAAAACCAATCGGAAAAGAGTACATCTTTCAAGAACTGGTAAATCCTATTCACAATCGTAAGGATAATCAAGTCACGGTATCGCTGACAGTGGAGTATATCGACCAGCAGACCAAAGCAACGCAGGTATCTCAATTTGATTTGGTACTTGAAAAGAACGGGAGTAATTGGAAGATTATAGAATAACAAATATTGGTACATTATTACAGCTATTTTGTAATCACGTACTCTCTTTGATAAAAAATTGGAGATTCCTTGACAAATATGCTCTTACGTGCTATTATTTAAGTATCTATTTAAAAGGAGTTAATAAATATGCGGCAAGGTATTCTTAAATAAACTGTCAATTTGATAGTGGGAACAAATAATTAGATGTCCTTTTTTAGGAGGGCTTAGTTTTTTGTACCCAGTTTAAGAATACCTTTATCATGTGATTCTAAAGTATCCAGAGAATATCTGTATGCTTTGTATACCTATGGTTATGCATAAAAATCCCAGTGATAAAAGTATTTATCACTGGGATTTTTATGCCCTTTTGGGTTTTTGAATGGAGGAAAATCACATGAAAATTATTAATATTGGAGTTTTAGCTCATGTTGATGCAGGAAAAACTACCTTAACAGAAAGCTTATTATATAACAGTGGAGCGATTACAGAATTAGGAAGCGTGGACAAAGGTACAACGAGGACGGATAATACGCTTTTAGAACGTCAGAGAGGAATTACAATTCAGACAGGAATAACCTCTTTTCAGTGGGAAAATACGAAGGTGAACATCATAGACACGCCAGGACATATGGATTTCTTAGCAGAAGTATATCGTTCATTATCAGTTTTAGATGGGGCAATTCTACTGATTTCTGCAAAAGATGGCGTACAAGCACAAACTCGTATATTATTTCATGCACTTAGGAAAATGGGGATTCCCACAATCTTTTTTATCAATAAGATTGACCAAAATGGAATTGATTTATCAACGGTTTATCAGGATATTAAAGAGAAACTTTCTGCCGAAATTGTAATCAAACAGAAGGTAGAACTGTATCCTAATATGTGTGTGACGAACTTTACCGAATCTGAACAATGGGATACGGTAATAGAGGGAAACGATGACCTTTTAGAGAAATATATGTCCGGTAAATCATTAGAAGCATTGGAACTCGAACAAGAGGAAAGCATAAGATTTCAGAATTGTTCCCTGTTCCCTGTTTATCACGGAAGTGCAAAAAACAATATAGGGATTGATAACCTTATAGAAGTGATTACGAATAAATTTTATTCATCAACACATCGAGGTCAGTCTGAACTTTGCGGAAAAGTTTTCAAAATTGAGTATTCGGAAAAAAGACAGCGTCTTGCATATATACGTCTTTATAGTGGCGTACTGCATTTGCGAGATTCGGTTAGAATATCGGAAAAGGAAAAAATAAAAATTACAGAAATGTATACTTCAATAAATGGTGAATTATGTAAAATCGATAAGGCTTATTCTGGAGAAATTGTTATTTTGCAAAATGAGTTTTTGAAGTTAAATAGTGTTCTTGGAGATACAAAACTATTGCCACAGAGAAAAAAGATTGAAAATCCGCACCCTCTACTACAAACAACTGTTGAACCGAGTAAACCTGAACAGAGAGAAATGTTGCTTGATGCCCTTTTGGAAATCTCAGATAGTGATCCGCTTCTACGATATTACGTGGATTCTACGACACATGAAATTATACTTTCTTTCTTAGGGAAAGTACAAATGGAAGTGATTAGTGCACTGTTGCAAGAAAAGTATCATGTGGAGATAGAACTAAAAGAGCCTACAGTCATTTATATGGAGAGACCGTTAAAAAATGCAGAATATACCATTCACATCGAAGTGCCGCCAAATCCTTTCTGGGCTTCCATTGGTTTATCTGTATCACCGCTTCCGTTGGGAAGTGGAATGCAGTATGAGAGCTCGGTTTCTCTTGGATACTTAAATCAATCATTTCAAAATGCAGTTATGGAAGGGATACGCTATGGTTGCGAACAAGGATTATATGGTTGGAATGTGACGGACTGTAAAATCTGTTTTAAGTATGGCTTATACTATAGCCCTGTTAGTACCCCAGCAGATTTTCGGATGCTTGCTCCTATTGTATTGGAACAAGTCTTAAAAAAAGCTGGAACAGAATTGTTAGAGCCATATCTTAGTTTTAAAATTTATGCGCCACAGGAATATCTTTCACGAGCATACAACGATGCTCCTAAATATTGTGCGAACATCGTAGACACTCAATTGAAAAATAATGAGGTCATTCTTAGTGGAGAAATCCCTGCTCGGTGTATTCAAGAATATCGTAGTGATTTAACTTTCTTTACAAATGGACGTAGTGTTTGTTTAACAGAGTTAAAAGGGTACCATGTTACTACCGGTGAACCTGTTTGCCAGCCCCGTCGTCCAAATAGTCGGATAGATAAAGTACGATATATGTTCAATAAAATAACTTAGTGTATTTTATGTTGTTATATAAATATGGTTTCTTGTTAAATAAGATGAAATATTTTTTAATAAAGATTTGAATTAAAGTGTAAAGGAGGAGATAGTTATTATAAACTACAAGTGGATATTGTGTCCTGTATGTGGAAATAAAACACGATTAAAGATAAGGGAAGATACTGAATTAAAAAAATTCCCCCTCTATTGTCCGAAATGCAGACAAGAAAATTTAATTGAAATAAAGCAGTTCAAAGTAACTGTGATTACAGAGCCAGACGCAAAGACGCAGAGCCGATAAAATGAGATTAATACAATCTCATTTTATCGGCTCTTTCCGTTATGTATGGATTCTTTTAATTAGTCTTCGATGTTTCTTGCTTCGTTGATACCGCTGGCTAAAGATTCCATTAAGGATAGTTCTTTGTCTGTAAAGCTATCCATGTATTTCTCTATCTGTAATCGTCGGGTGCTTTTTACCAAGTTATTAGCAGGTAAGAAAAATTCATCAACGGAAACATGAAGTAACGATACAAGGTCATAAAGAACTTGTATGCTGGGGTGTTGCCCTTTATTTTCAATATTAGTTAAGTACCGTGGGTCAATTTCAATCAATGCTCCCACTTGTTCACGAGTTAAACCTCGTTTCAATCGAGCTTCTTTAATGGCTAAACCAAAGGCTCTAAAATCATATTTATCTTCTTTTTTACGCATAGTAGACCACCTCTATACATTTTATTGTTCCTACTGAATTAAAAACAGGTATAGAAAAACGTGTTATATGGTTTATAGGTTTATATTTAATAAAAAGCACTACTAAACGCCAATAAAAAAAACCGTTATATGGTAGTGCTATTTACGCTGTTAAAATATTGTATATTACTTCCAAATGGCGGTTTGTTGGAGGTCAACGTCGCCATGAAGTACATCATATACAATAAATTTCCTTACATTGGGTTCTTGTCAAAAAAAGTCGTCTATCTGCAATAGATAAGTACGTCCACCAATGTGGTTTTATAAATCATATAGATAGAATAACAGAAGCATGTAAACAGAGAAATAAATCTGTTTATATGCTTTTTTGGCTATTCAGAACTTTTTTACAAAGTTTATTTATCAGTAATGCAACAAATCCCCCTTTCACATTGGGACTAAGAGTGAAAGGAGATAAACGAGCAAGGCTCACTTCCTTTCCTAGACAGAAAGGGGGTGAGAAACATGAAACCATCTTCTTTTCAGACCACAATAGAAAATCAGTTTGACTATATCTGTAAACGTGCTATGGAAGACGAGCGAAAGAATTATATGCTTTATCTTTCAAGGATTGCAAAGCGTGAGGTGTCCTTTTCGGATGTTGGCGATTATCTTGTTAGCCAGTTTGCGACAACAGATAACTATTCAACTGACTTTCAGATTTTTACACTCAATGGGTTATCAGTAGGCGTTGAAAATGATTTGTTGAGTGAAGCATTACGTGAGTTGCCAGACAAGAAACGTGAAATTCTACTGCTGTTTTACTTTATGGACATGAGCGATTCAGAAATTGCAGACCTGTTGAAATTGAACCGTTCTACTGTCTATCGGCATAGAACCAGTGGACTAGCCTTAATTAAAAAGTTTATGGAGGAATTTGAAGAATGAAAACACAATATCCTATGATTCCCTTTCCTCTCATTGTAAAGGCAACAGATGGCGATACCGAAGCGATTAACCAGATTCTACATCATTACAGAGGGTACATAACGAAGCGTTCCCTACGACTTATGAAAGATGAATATGGCAATCAAAGTATGGTCGTTGATGAAGTCTTACGTGGAAGAATGGAAACCAGACTGATTACAAAGATTTTGTCATTTGAAATTAAGTAATATCCTCTCTCCTTTCGTGGAAGCGTGCTAAACCATTCCACGCTTCCCGAACAGGGAGGTTTGTTATTCCACCAAAGCATATTGAGCTTTCAATGTGTTTTGATAGGCTAACGAGCCATTGTTCTTTGAAAACTGAATAAAAGTAATCGAATACGTTTCGATAAGAAAAGAGCCAACGGAACTAACCGCCATGACCTATCTTATAAAGATAGCGAGCGATTCATGTTAGTGATCCGAGAAGCAATCTTTAGCAGGATTGCCTGCAACGACATTCTTATCGTGATAATGATACTCCCATACAGTCAATAGTCCGAGCGTGATAAAACCGTCGCAGGCAATGAGTATGGCTACATGAGAACCATGCAGGGGTGGAACTCCCGTGAGCTTTGCTAAAGCTGTTCGATTGCTGGTAAAACAACTTTTATGAAATCCAAATAAGTGATTTGGAAAGGAGGATTTTATGAAGCAGACTGACATTCCTATTTGGGAACGTTATACCCTAACCATTGAAGAAGCGTCAAAATATTTTCGTATTGGCGAAAACAAGCTACGACGCTTGGCAGAGGAAAATAAAAATGCAAATTGGCTGATTATGAATGGCAATCGTATTCAGATTAAACGAAAACAATTTGAAAAAATTATAGATACATTGGACGCAATCTAGCGTCGCCAAAGGGTCTTGTATATGATAAAATAGTATTAAGTCGTATCAAGGCTCTTTCCATAAAGGAAAGGAGCAAATGCCATGTCAGAAAAAAGACGTGACAATAAAGGTCGAATCTTAAAGACTGGAGAGAGCCAACGAAAAGACGGAAGATACTTATACAAATATATAGATTCATTTGGAGAACCGCAATTTGTTTACTCGTGGAAACTTGTGGCTACAGACCGAGTACCAGCAGGAAAGCGTGATTGTATCTCACTTAGAGAGAAAATCGCAGAGTTACAGAAAGACATTCATGATGGTATTGATGTTGTAGGAAAGAAAATGACACTCTGCCAGCTTTACGCAAAACAGAACGCTCAAAGACCAAAGGTTAGAAAAAACACTGAAACTGGACGCAAATATCTTATGGATATTTTGAAGAAAGACAAGTTAGGTGTAAGAAGTATTGACAGTATTAAGCCATCAGACGCTAAAGAATGGGCTATTAGAATGAGTGAAAATGGTTATGCTTATCAAACCATCAATAACTACAAACGTTCTTTAAAGGCTTCATTCTATATTGCTATACAAGATGATTGTGTTCGGAAGAATCCATTTGACTTTCAACTGAAAGCAGTTCTTGATGATGATACTGTCCCTAAGACCGTACTAACAGAAGAACAGGAAGAAAAACTGTTAGCCTTTGCAAAAGCTGATAAAACCTACAGCAAAAATTATGATGAAATTCTGATACTCTTAAAAACAGGTCTTCGTATTTCAGAGTTTGGTGGTTTGACACTTCCAGATTTAGATTTTGAGAATCGTCTTGTCAATATAGACCATCAGCTATTGAGAGATACTGAAATTGGGTACTACATTGAAACACCAAAGACCAAAAGTGGCGAACGTCAAGTTCCTATGGTTGAAGAAGCCTATCAAGCATTTAAGCGAGTGTTAGCGAATCGAAAGAATGATAAGCGTGTTGAGATTGATGGATATAGTGATTTCCTCTTTCTTAATAGAAAGAACTATCCAAAAGTGGCAAGTGATTACAACGGCATGATGAAAGGTCTTGTTAAGAAATACAATAAGTATAACGAGGATAAATTGCCACACATCACTCCACATAGTTTGCGACATACATTCTGTACCAACTATGCAAATGCAGGAATGAATCCAAAGGCATTACAGTACATTATGGGACATGCTAATATAGCCATGACGCTGAACTATTACGCACATGCAACATTCGATTCTGCAATGGCAGAAATGAAACGCTTGAATAAAGAGAAGCAACAGGAGCGTCTTGTTGCTTAGTAGTACAAATGAATTTACTACTTATTTACCACTTCTGACAGCTAAGACATGAGGAAATATGCAAAGAAACGTGAAGTATCTTCCTACAGTAAAAATACTCGAAAGCACATAGAATAAGGCTTTACGAGCATTTAAGAAAATATAAAAAGATAATTAGAAATTTATACTTTGTTTATAGAAAAAAACAATGGTATGCTGGTCAATTTGTAAGAAAAATAATCCCGCTATTTAATGTAAAAAGTAGTACTGTACCATTTTTTACAACAGCTTTAAATTCATTAAAACCAATTTTATTAAATGTTTTAGTTAGAGATGTAAATGACACTTTTTTGAATTCACAAATTTTACTTCCTCAAAAAAACAATGAAATAGATTTTGAGTTTATAGAATCCTTTGTCGCCGAACTGGAAGCTCAGCGTTTCTCCGAGCTAGAAGCTTATCTAAATGTTACAGGATTAAAAGATTATAAACTAAAGGATGTAGAAATAAGTGCAATAGATAATTTAAAGAAAGTTAAGTGGCAAGAACTTAAAATAGGAGATTATTTTGAAAGAGTAAAAACAAAGAAATTACCATATAAAGCAAAGAAATTGCCTAAAGAACCTACAGGAGAGTATATTCTTCCCGTTTTAACTTCAAGCTTTATGAATCAAGGCTTAAATTATTTTGCACCTAAGACAGGTGCCACTATAATAAAAAATGTTATTTCTATCCCATCTAATAGCGATGTATATAGATCGTACTATCAGTCTAGAGAATTTTCAGTATTGTCAGATGCCTATGCTATTGAATGGAAAGATAAAAATAAAAATTTAAGCCCTAATGTTTATTTGTTTTTTGTATCTTGTATAAATAAAGTTACTGATTTGCCTATATATTCATATAAAAACAAATTAGGTGGTTGGGATGTAGTTAAAAATAAATATATCAAATTTCCAGTAGATAAAAATGGAGAAATTGACTTTACATTTATGGAAAATTTAATGCAAGCTCTAAAAAAACTATCTATGAAAGATATTATAATATATTTAGATCAAAAAATTAACGATATGAAATTAGATATAGCTAGGTGATAAATATGAAAAAAAATAAAGTGTTTAGTATTATACAAGCTGATATAGAAGTAATTGAACAACAATTAGAGCATAGAAACGGTTCTCAAGATTTGTGGAATAGTTTGAGTACGAAATATGTACTAATTTTACCAAAGATAATTTCAGTTATTAAAGTTGAAGGAAAAGCAGCATTACTTGGAGAAGAATATGATTACAGGCCAGAATTAAAAAAATTAAAAGCCGCATTATTAACATGGGTATTAATGAATGAGGATGAATTAGAAATTGAAGGAAATAACATTAGTAATGATTCAAAAGAATTGCTAAATTTATGTACAACATCTTCAGCAGAAGAAGAATTAAAAAATTTGATTCTTGAGTCTAAAATATATATTAGTAAAAAAGGATCTAGAGAAAAGAAAATAGGACTTGAAAAAATATGGGATGCGTTTGAACGACTTAAGACTTTAGAGTGTGCAAATAAAAAATCTTCCGTAGATAAAATTATAAAAAAGATTTCAAGTAATCAAGAAGAAATTGAAGAACTAATAAATAAAGAATTTATTGAATTAACAGAAATTGGTAATTCATACAATATAAGACATTCAGAAACAACACAAAAGAAATTACCAAATAGTTCTTTTATCGAATATTTATATTTTAGAATGCTATCGTTAGTATCACTTGTATTAGAATTGATTAAGTGTGAATAAATGTCTGGTACTGGTACTGGAATGGGTATAAAAATAATAAAATGTGGTATAATTAAGCGGATTTATTAATATTTATAAAAATAAAATGGCTTGATTTAAATGCTTTTAGATACAGCGTATGATTGATAATGAAGAGTGGGAGTAAAATTTGCGGCCTAAATGGCGGCTTAAACTTGATTTGTCGGCTCACAAACTCGAAGTATTAACTATACGACTCGTTTGTGAGCCTCCTCATCTACGTCTAATCCATCCATTTATTTCCACAAATTTTGAATAAATAAAATTTGGCGTTGATAGAGTTTTAAATAAACCGTTTTATCTCGTGACTCACGGCATTGAACTAGATAGGATATGGGAGGGCGTTTAGCCCGCCTCACTCCTAAATATTCTGCACATCGCAAAATAATTCCGTTTTATCTCACAAATTTGAATAAATGGGTTTTGGTGTTGATAAAAAAGATTTTGCTCGTTGCGACGTATCGTCTATACGACTCACTCGCAAAAATTCTGCACATCGCCTTTCTCATCAAATTTTCCAGCGAAATTTGGGAGAGCGAAAAACTCAAGCTACAAAAATCCACTAATTTTATCTCATAAATTTGCTTAATGTGACTGAACGAAATAATTCCGTTTTTTCTCACAAATTGAATAAACGAAATTTGGTGTTGATAGGATTTAATTTACTCTTCAACGTACATTTAGTACGAATCATCGTAAATTTTTTCCATCTTCGCCTACTTCATCCGTTCTATCTCGTGACACACTGTATTTATGTGAATAAAATTTTCTAATATGGCTTAATTACAAGTTATGAAGAGAATGAAAAATGGCTACTGGTACTCAAATGGTACTGGAAGCTAAAAAGAATAAACTAAATAATAGTTCCAAGTGGTTTACATTTGGGCAAAAAATTAGACCGTAGTTTTCTGGGTACACATCACACATCAGAAATATGAGGGACTCCTTTTTTATTTATCTAAAGGAGTTAGAAAAACTTGGATATAAAAGAAAATTTAAAAGCTTAAATGCAATGGAATTTGGAATACCTCAAAAAAGGGCGAGGATATTTGTTGTTTCACGTCTTGGAGTAAATAACTTTTCTTTTAATGAATTGGAGGGAAAAGAAACTATACAACTAAGTGAATTTTTAGCAAAAGATGTAAGTGGACTTTACACAATGACTCAACCTTATATGCTGAAATTTTTAAATAAAGGAATAGATAACAGTTTTAGGGGGCGACTAAAAGTGATTAAAGATTTTTCTTATACTATTTCTACAAAACAGATGAGAGTACCTAATTCTGGAATAATAGATATTGGAAATGGTAGGTATAGGTATTTAACAGAAAGAGAATGTTTAAGACTAATGGGTTTTGATGATAGTGATATAGACAAATTAGAGGAAATACATCCAAGAAGAAAAAATTGTACTTCAAGCAAACTGTATAAGCAGGCCGGAAATTCTATTGCGGTTGATATTTTAATGGCAATTATTAATCGAATGATAGCATATAAATAAATTTGTTATAATATTGGTAAATAACATATAATGTTAGTATAAAAGAGCGAGTTAGTTATAATGGATTTAATGATGAAGTAAATTTAATTTAATAAAAGATTTTCCATTGTGGATAAAAGCATTGAGAAAATAAATTAAGTTTTATTTGTAAACTTGCATTATTTATTTTCCTATAATAATTACGAGATATTCCTTTGTAGAATATTTTAATGAGAATTTCTGGATATTTTCTTTTGCTTATTTTATTTATTTTATTAATGAGATTTCTGAGATAAAGAAGTAAAGAAAGAAAATTTAAAAAGAATCTAGAAATGAAAATAAAGAGATTAAGGAATTAGAATTATCAATGGAATATTTAGGTCAATCATTAGCTGGTTTACCAAAGATTTTGCGACAGGTTTCAAATTATTTAAGATTAAGCAATAGTGATAGAATATCATTATATGTTTTTAATGAAACTAAATTTCAAATTATTGGGAGGTATAGTGAAAATCCATTATATGATTTTTGCAATAGAGAGGAATATCCTAGAAATGAAGGATATATAGCGAAATGTTTTGAAAATAATGATGGAAAACCATATTTTTATAAAAATAATTTGCCAAAAAATACACAGAAAAAGTATTTTGACACAGTTTCAAAAGAAACAGGTATGTCTGTTGAATCCTTAAAAAAACTTTCCATGAAGAGCAGGGCGTATTTTGCTAGATTAGTCAAAGATGATAACAAAAATAATGTAGGAATTTTATTAATAGAAACAATTAATCCAGACATAAGTGTTTCACCCAAAGAGTTAAATGATGAAATTGAAAAATTAATTATACCTCATTTGAAAACAATGCTTGAAATAAGTAATAAGTTGAAGGAGGATGAGTCTTATGAAAACTAAATTAAGAAATGTTTTACTATATATTGTTAAGAATTATCCTTACGGAGATGATTTAACAAAAACGAGAATAACCAAATTAGTCTATTTAATAGATTGGGAATATACAAAAAAATATGGGAAGCAAATGACGGAAATTTCATGGTATTTCGATCATTATGGTCCATACGTATCCGATGTGCTTGATGAGGCTGATGAAGATAAGACAGTTAGTATTCAAAGTACATTTTCAAATTTTGGTACTATTAAATATATAGTAAGACCTAAACATGATAAAGAATTAATACACTATGACGGCTTAGATGTTAACGAAATTGAAGTTATAAATGAAGTATTTGAAAACACAAAGATGTTATCATGGAATCAATTCATTAATTATGTATATGATACTCCACCTATAAAAGAAAGTAGAAAGTATAGCTATTTAGATTTAACAAAATTTATTTAATGATTAACTGTAATAAGACGGTAGAAGTCATGATATGTACCCTCTTTACTGAACAAACCAGTAAGGAGGGTACATATCATAAAGTTACGGTCTTTTGCTTACATATTATAAGAATTAATTTATTTAGATATCTTCAATGATTACTTTGAAATGCAACAAATAATATAAATCAGATTGCAAAGGCTACTAATACGACTAGTGTTATTTACAAAAGTGAAATTGATTCAATGAATAAAGAAATAGAAAACTTATCAAGAGAAATATGGAAGATCCATTCCCTTCTTCTCAATAAATCAAAAGAAAGTTCTGGGATTAGCATGGCAATTACAAAAATACATCATATAAAATGATCTGTAAATTTTCATGAAAAAATTGACAGTTTATTAAAGTTGTGTAAAATTAAGTAAAAGTCTATTCCTTAGGAAAGCACAAACATTGATACAAAAAAATGTATCAACCCTTACCACTGTATCAGGTTTTAGGTTGATACACAAAATTATTTACAGACCCTAAGTTTTCTTTACTGGCAATAGTATGCTGACTTTAGCGCCACATTCATCAGTTCTATTGTCTAAAATAAGACTTCCTCCATGCATCTTAATAATTTGTTCTGCAACAAATAAGCCTATACCATAGTTTTCTTTTGAATGCCTACTTTTGTCTCCTTGATAGAATTGATCTGTTGCATATAATAGGTCTTCACCTGTAAATCCATGTCCTTGATCAAGTATTGATATTTGAAGCTTATCATTCTTGGAACTTATAAGTAGCTTAATGGTTGAGTTTTTAGGACTGTTTTCTTCTGCATTACTAAGAATATTTAGAAAGGCTCGTTCAAAATTTTTCAAATCTACTATTAAAAAATCATTCTTATAACTAATATCTTCTAAAAGATTTAACTTGTAAGTTGATGTGAATTCTGTAGCTAGTTTTTCAATATTTTCTACAAATTTTTCTGTCCTAATTTCAAGAAAATTTAATTCATTTGCTTGCTTAGATTTATTAACAAGCATTAAAGTTTCGATATATTTATCAATACGGCTTGTGTTTTTTCTAATATAATTTAGATATGTTTGCTGTTCTTCTGTTAGGTTTGTTTCTCCTAATAATTCTGAGTTTCCCTTTATAATTGAAACTGGAGTTTTTATATCATGGCTTAATGCTGAAATCTGATTTCTTTTTTTCTCTTCCTCTCTCCAATTTGTTCTTAAAGATTCACTTAACCCTAACTTTATTTTTTCTAAACTTTCTAATATGGCATTAAATTCTTGAATATTAGACTTTTTAACTTGGAAGTCTAAGTTTTGTTTCCTGATTTCTTCTGAAGCAACTAGTAATGGATTTAATTCATTTGATATTTTCTTTGCCCAAATTAATGTGATAGTAATAATACTAATAAGACAAAATATTATAAGTGAGCTTAGAAATAAATTATTTACTTGTGGTAGATTTTTTTGCATCCAAGAACTTTTATAATAGGGCTTTAGTTCATAAGCTACAAGTACATATCCATCTAATCTTTTTATTTCCATAAAGGATAAATTGGCATTGGAATTACCAGATCCCTTATGATAGTTAAAAGCTACATCTTGGATATTCTTATTCATATTTGTTTCTATAACTTTATCGTCTTTTGATAGAAATAGATAAGATGTATTGTCTGGAAGTGATGATTTTTCGAAATTTTTTGAAGTGGCAATATCTGTTCTTTTTTCAAGAATTAAATTCTCAGTATAGTTTGCAGGAAATATCCATTTAAATTGGTAAGAAGCAGATATAAAAGCTATTATTAATCCAACTGAGATTACTAGTCCTAGTGCAATACTTAACAAATATTTAAAAAGAATATTTTTAAGAGATTGACCTTTTGATTTTAATTCCATTTATATCCGATCCCCCATACTGTTTCAATTGGATTTTTCCCATATTTTTGAAACTTTGCCCTAATATTTTTAATATGTTCTGATATTGCAGATGCATCTCCTATACCATCAAATCCAAAGACAAGCTCGTATATTTGATCCCTTGAAAATACTTGTCCTTTTCTTTTTGCTAGTAATTCTGAAATTTGATACTCAGATTTTGTCAAATAAACTTTTTTCTCCGCTACAAACACTTCATTGGAAGATAAATCAAATCGAATTTCACCAAGATTTAAACTGGTGTGGCGTTCTCTTTTTTCTCGTCTTAAATGGGCTTCGATACGAGCTACTAGTTCTGCTGCTCCAAATGGTTTTGTGATGTAATCATCTCCACCAATTAATAATCCCTCGACGATATCTTCTTCCATAGTTTTTGCTGTTAAAAAAAGAATAGGGCAGTCTACTTTATTGCGAATTTCTTTGCAAAAACTAATTCCATCAACATCTGGCATCATCACATCAAGTAAAATCAAATCATATTTACTAAGTTTACTATTATCAATATCTTTAGGGTTTTGATATACATCGACCTTATGGTTGTTCTTTTTTAAAATGTTTTTTATTAGATCAAGCATATCTAACTCGTCATCAACTGCAAGAATTAAAGACATCCTATCACCTCCTCATTTTTTATAAAATACCTACTTTATCATTAAGATATTACTTGGATTTTGCTTTTAGATATTGGTCATTTACTTTTACTGCAAATCCATCATCAATATCTATTTCGGAAATTTTGTAAACATCTAAATAAAACCGTGTTTCACGTTTAGACTTATTTTTACCTAGCCAGTCAATTTCACCTAAGTTTTCTTTTATAATTATATTTTTAGTATCTCTATCAAATACAACATCTTTGGCAATAATACCTATAAAATCTTCCAAATCATCTTCTGAGACAACCTGATCAGTAACTTGATAGGTTGCTCCATCATAAAATAACTGAGTAGCATTTTTGGGGTTTATTTGAAATTCTGAATTTTGTTCTCTCGAATGTTCCTTAAAATCAAAAATCTTTGTCTCATTATTTATATTATTTGTAGGAACTGCTTTGTAATTGCTACCATTTACTTCTACGGTTAATGTGTCTTTAGCTTTATCATTTGTATATACATCAAAGAATTGAAGGACATGAATATCATTATTTAGATCTTTTGCAAAGTTGTCTAGACTATTTATGCCTAAATTGGTGGCATCAACTTGTTTAATTATTTTACCTCCATCATCAACTGCAACTAGTTTTCTAATAACTCCAATCCATTTATTTATATCTTCATTTGAAGAATCTTCATCAAGAATGGTGTAGGACTTATTTTTATAATAAAATTGTCTTACATCTTCATCGTTCAAAATACAAGATTCTTTATCACTAGAATATTGATCCATTTTATATCTAAGATTTCTGCAAGAAGAAAGACAGAAACAAGAAACAAAGATTATCGCAATGACTAATAATTTATGTTTATTTTTCATAAAAATGCCTCTATTCTATTCGCTAACAGATTTTCCATCCCACTTATTAAACCAAACTAATGAGCAAACAAATAGGATTAATATAATAAACAAAGCTACAAAACTCCACAGTCTCAACTCTTTGTAAAAATAAGACCAATCCGAAACCTTGCTCATAGTAATATACATAGCTGGAAGTCTAGATGCCCAGGTACAAGGTAAAAAATACCAAATACTATCACCAATGACAGTTATTGAAAGTAAATTAATCATTGTTTCTAGAAAACCCAATCCAATAGATGCACCGCTACTTAATATGATTGATACCCAAAGATGAATCATGTATAGAGAAAAGCTGCTAATAACAATTAAGAAAAATTCAATAACCCAATCTAAGATATTTTGATATCCCGACAATATTGCAAAAATTATAATCGCTAAAGTCAGAGAAATAATAAATCCCAATTCTAATACAATAAGTTTTCCTATATAGGCTCTAGTTCTAGATTTTGTAGTAGATAAAAGCATTTGAAATTTTCCAGCACTTATTTCCATATCAACAACTTTTGAAGTAATAAAACTTAATATTATTGGGATTACTGCTCCTAAAAGTATAAAATAAGTTTGTATTATATCACTCTCTTCAAAATTTTTTAATCCAGTAGTTTTTGATGCCACATAGAATAATGAAGAATAGGCTATAGGTAAGATTATGTGAATCCAAGGAAGCCAGGTGTGTTTGATTTTATATATTTCGGATTTTATTATGTTTATCATTATTTCACCTCTTGCTTTGAAAACCAATTTGCACTTATTATTGTAAGTAATGTAAATAGACATACAGATAAAACACAAGGAATATATAATGATGTACTTGATATTATTGGATTTGATACTTCCGTCAAAACACCACTTGGTAAAATATGCATAACAGGAATCATTAATCTAATTCCCCAAGAATATGGACAATAAATCCAAAAAGCACCGTCTGACAACAAGATTCCTAATCCTAACCCTAATACTGCATTAATTATAATACTTGCAATAAATCCAAATTTTTTTGCCAAGAAAAAGCAAAATGGGATTTGCCAAATATTGGCTATTATTAGTAAGGAACTAGCAAATAGTAATGTTGAAAATCCATAGTTAGGTGTTAATTGCTCTCCAATTAAAAATTGAAAAATATACACTCCTAGCATATGAATTATAGCAGCAATACTCATATAAATAAATGCTGTAATTATTTTTGAAACCCATAACTTTTTGAGATTAATATTTAGAGGGAAAACTGCTCTGTAGTTTAATTTTCTACTTTCTTTTCTATGCATCATTGCTGGTATTAAGGCAAAAGTTGCTGGCATTATTATTACATACCACCAGTTATAGGAATTGGTAGTAAAGTAGCTGGGCATAAGAAATAAGGACAATAAGATTAAAGATATTGGCATAAGAACTACTAACTTCTTCAAGAAAGTGCCCTTATGTTTTAAATTTTCAGCAAGAATATAAAATATCATTTTTTACACTCCTATCCCACTTTTTATAACATTCATAAAAAGTTCTTCTAAATTGTCATCATGATTAATAATGTTTTGGTATTGCAATTTTCCATTATTAATAATCCCAATATGATCAGCAGTTTGTTCAACTTCTGCTAAAATGTGACTAGACAAAATTACAGTTATTCCTTTATTTGGGAAGCTTCTTATTAAATCACGCAATTCTTGAATTCCAAGTGGATCAAGTCCGTTAGTTGGCTCATCTAAAATCAAAAGCTTAGGATTATTTAATAAGGCAATGGCGATACCTAGCCTTTGTTTCATGCCTAAAGAAAACTGACCACTTTTCTTTTTACCAGTATCTTTTAAACTTACTATTCCCAAAACTTCATCAATCCTAGAATCGGGTAATCCTAGTAGGAGTGTCCTAACTTTTAAATTTTCCCTAGCTGATAAGTTCTCATACAAGGCAGGCATTTCTATCAACGCACCAATATCTGATAAATCGTCACGACTCCACTGGTGACCTTCAAAAAAGATTTCTCCAGATGTTTTATGAATCATTCCGGTAATCATCTTCAATGTAGTCGATTTACCAGCCCCATTAGGTCCAAGCAATCCATATATAGAATTTTCTTTTATTTTTAAAGAAATACTATCCACTGCTTTTTGTTTACCAAAAGTTTTAGTAAGATTTTTCGTTTCTAATATCAATTTTTCCATATAAATGAACCTCCTCTTCATTTTATAAACTTAGTATAAAATACAAATTTAAGGATTCCATAAGGAAGATAATATTCTTTAAAATTTAATAGATTATTTTTGCCTTTATTGTCCGGTACTGGGACTGGGACGGGACTAAAAATTTGAAAATGTCCTATAATTAGATGGATGTGCTGATATTAGAAAAAATAAAATCTAGTATTTTGAATGGTTTGATATATACCGGATGTTTGGAAAAGAAGAGTGGGAATAAAATTTCGCGTTAAATTTGCGATAAAGGATTGTTTTTAATTTTTGCTCGCTGCGACGTATCGTCTATACGACTCACTCGCAAAAATTCTGCACATCGCCTTTCTCATCAAATTTTCCAGCGAAATTTGGCGGAGTGTAAAAATCTCAAGCTACAAAAATACACTAATTTTATCTCATAAATTTTGAGTAAATAAACTTTGGCGTTGATAGAATTTTAAATAACCGTTCTATCTCGTGACTCACGGTATTAATCTAGATAGAGTATTAGAGGGCGCATAGCCCGCCTCACTTCTAACAAGCTACTATATAAGTAAAATATAAAACAAATAATCGGCAGGTGACTTATGGAAGTAATAGGTAAAAGAATTAAATTAAGACCTTTTGCTAAAAGTGATATAGATGACTATATAAGATGGAATACTATAGAAATTGAGTGGATGGAGTGGGATGCTCCATGGGAAGAAAATGATTTTAATATCGAAGAATATAGAGAGTTTTCCTTATTGAAGCTAGAAAAGAACAGCCCAATATCTATATATAGTTCTAGAGAAATTGAAATCATAGATACTGGAGAACATATAGGTAGGATTAACTCGTATAATATTGACGAAAATTATGAATATACTAAAGAGAGTAAAAATCTAACAATTGGTATCGATATCTATAATCCAAAAAATCGCAAGCAGGGTTATGGGGCAGAAGCTTGGTCATTGTATATAGATTGGCTTTTGGAGAACGGCAAAGAAGATATTTATACTCAAACATGGTCTGAAAACTATCCGGTACTGGGCTTATTTAGAAAGTTAGGTTTTGAGCTGATACACACAGACAAAGCTTATCAAAAGTTTAAAGGTAAGTATGTAGATGGTCTTACTTTTAAATTAAATGCTGAGAAATTCAAAGTAGCATTTCAAAAGTGGAAGAATGATAGTTCTGAATGAATAGGAGGTATATTATGGCTTATGCATCGTTATTAGCAGGTCTTACATTAATAATTATTGGATCAATGCTATGGAAATTTAAAATGGTGGAGTTATTGGCTGGATATAAAGCTGACTCAAATGTCAATAAAGATCTTTTAGCTAAGGCAACTGGCCTTTCGTTACTCTTACTTGGTTTTTTACTAGCTGCTGAATCGCTATTGATATTTAAAGGAGTGATAAGCGGAGAGAAAGCGATTGTCACTGTAGTCATTACAATGGTACTCGGTGTTATGGTGAGCGCTTTAGTAAGTTCTCATTATTCAAAAGCTTAAGTATGAGAAATATTTAAATTAAATTCATGGACGCTAAGGAATTTGCTTGGCGTCTTTTTTCATGTATATGGTATAATATAGTAAAAGGAGGTCATCATATGAAGATTAATTTAATGTCTTTGGCGTTTAAAACTAAGGATGTATTGCATAATAAAAACATAATTATCAAGGCTATGAATGAATACTCTCACAAGGCGGACATGCTTGTCTTTGGTGAGTCGTTCTTGCATGGCTTTGAGGCTTTGACTTGGAACTATGATATTGATAAGGAGATTGCCATATCGCTTGATGATGATATCATTAATGAGATACGCGCCTGTGCTAAGGATAATGATATTGCCGTGAGTTTTGGTATGATAGAGAGTTTTAACGAGGCTCTTTACTCGTCACAGCTTACAATAGGCAAGGGTGGCGAGCTTATAGATGTCTTTAGACGTGTATCTAGTGGCTGGAAGGAAGCTATCGCTGATGAGCATTACAAAGAGGGTGAAGGCTTTCACACTTTTGACTTTGAAGATAAGAAGCTTATGGTCGGCACATGCGGCGACTTTTGGCACGAGGAATATCTTAATGAAGCGAGTAAGATTGACAAGGACTTGGTTCTGTGGCCTGTCTACACTGATTTTGCGCCTAAAGTTTGGAACGAAGAAGAAAAGTACGAGTACGCAAAAGAGGCGGCCTTACTTAAAGCACCTGTCCTATATGTGAATTCTGTGTGCTACGACTTTGATGAAGACTACATAGCTAAGGGAGGTGCAGCTTACTTTGCTAATGGCATGATAATATCTGAAGTGCCATCGGGCTTTGAGGCTGTGCTTACTTGTGAGATTAAATAAGGGAGGTAAATATGAGAAGGGCTAATAGAGAAGTAAAGGACATAAATGAAATACTTAGGATAATGAAGGACTGCGATGATGTCGTGCTTGCCTTCAATGATGAAGTCTCGCCATACATCTTGGTGGTTAACTTTGGAGTTAGAGAAGAAGGTGGCGAGATCACTTTATATATACATGGAGCGATGGATGGAAGAAAGTATGACTTTCTTAAGGACGGAGCTACTCTTAGTTTTCAAATGAGTGCTAATCATAAGCTCATCATGGATAAGGAACGCGGCTACTGCACTATGAACTACGAGTCTGTCATAGGTAGGGGGACAGTATATGAAGTTCTTGAATATGATGATAAAGAGGATGCACTCGAAGTCCTTGTACAAAAGTACCATATACCAAGCGAAAAATTTGTATATGCGAGGGCAGCCATACCTAGGACACGTGTTTTCAAAATTTGCGTGAAGGAATTAACTTGCAAGGCAAAGGCGTAGTTATGCTGACTTATAACTATATACTTCAAGAGCTATATGCTAAGAAGGACGCAAAGTATAAGGACTTTGTTGCTAAGCTCACTCCAGCGATTGAGAAGCGGAGCATACTTGGTGTGCGCATGGGCGCTTTAAGGAGTCTAGCTCGTGATGTAAGGAAAAATTCTAATCTTGATATTTTTAGTGACTCTTCATTCACTTATAGAGAGGAGAAGCTTTTATATGCCTTGTGCATTTTCAAGATGAATTCAAAGTTCGAAGATGCCATGAAATCACTTGATGCATTCTTGCCTTATATCGATAGTTGGGAGGTGACAGACTTACTTGCGAGCGAGTTTCGCTTTGATAAGGCTCATAAGGAGGCTGCCTTTGATAAGGCATCTTCATACATTCAGAGCATGGAAGAATACACTGTGCGCTTAGGACTAGTCATCATGCTTAAGCACTTTAATAATGCCATATACATAGAGAGATTGCTCCATCTTATTAAGAAGATAAGTGTGGACACTTACTATGTCAATATGGCGGCTGCATGGCTTTTGTGCGAGCTATACTTTACGAAGAAGGATGCCATTGAGAACTATCTAGCTAGTGAGTGCGCGAATGAGGATATAAAAAAGAAGACTCTACAAAAAATTCGAGAGTCGATGAAAAAGTAATATTTAATCATAAAAGAAGCCAGACTTAAGTCTGGCTTTTATACTGTCTATTTAGATTTTGCTATAGTTCTAACGATATCGTCAAGGCTTGCTCCCTTATTGATTGTGAACTTGCCTGATTTTAATTTTGTGTCAAGTTTTAACTCAACGCATTTATTAACGAAGTCCTTGCTGCTTGTAACAAGACCTTGTTGCTCAAGTATCTTACCTATCTCGCCTGGTAGTGACTTAGCAGGTATATTAACTTCAACTGTACCGCTTGCTTGTGGAGCTGGTTCAGCCGGTTTTTCTTCTGGAGCTTTCTCTGCTGGTTTTTCTTCTTGACTAGTTTCTTCCTCTTGGGGCTTTGCGTCTTCTCCATCTTTAGGAGCTTCACTAGTTTCTTCACCGTTAGTATCGCTTGTGCTTTTTTCTACCTTGTCAGCACCTTCTTCATTGTTAGCATTTGCGTCTTGACCTTCGTCTATGTTTTCAACGACTTTCTTGTCGTCCTTACTGTTCTCAATGTTCTTTGTTAGTATGGAGTTCGCACCGTTGTTAACGAATAGTATGTCAAGTCTCCAGCTTATTATACATACAACAGCTATGATTACTATAAGCATAATTATGTAATCAATCGAATTATACAAAAAGTCTTTAAATTTTTCCCAAAAATTCATTCTTACACCTCTTATTTGATAACTTTATTTTTTTATCCGTTTGTATTATAATTATATCATATAATATAACAAAATAAAAGGTGAAATTGATGAAAGAGATAAAAATAAACGAAAATGATAATGATCAAAGACTCGATCGCTTCCTTGTGAAATTTTTTCCTAATGCGACTAAGTCCTTTCTAATGAAGATGCTTAGAAAGAAGAACATAGTTTTAAATGGCAAGAAGGCGAGTGGCGAAGAGAGGGTCTTTACTGGAGATGTGCTTAAGGTCTTCTTCTCTGATGAGACCTTTGATAAGTTTACTCAAAAGGAAAAGAAGTACAACCCAAACATTATCGACTTGAAGATAGTTTATGAAGATGAGAACATCGCCATCATTGACAAGGATGAGGGGCTTCTTAGTCATGCTACTAAGGACGGCTTTGAAAAGAACGTTGTCGATAGCTTCATAAAGTACCTTATAGATAAAAATGAATTTTCGCCTCGCAGCGAGAATACCTTTAGGCCAGCGCTTGCAAACAGACTCGATAGGAACACCAAGGGTCTTTTGATCGGATGCAAAAACTATGAAGCGCTTAAAGAGATGACAAGGCTTATCAAAGAAAGAAAGATTAATAAGTACTACAAGACCATAGTCAAGGGACGCTTCGATGTTGATGAGACTTTTGAGGTTTCGTATGAGAAAAACGAGAAGAAGAACATGATGAAGCTTTCGGATGATGGATCCGAGATGATAACGCACTTCAAGACTATATATATGAAAAACAATTTTACTGAGCTTGAGGTGCTTTTACTAACTGGCAAGACTCATCAGATACGCTTCCACCTAAAGACTTTAAAACATCCTATAGTAGGTGATAGAAAGTATGGTGATGCGGCTACTAACGCTAAGCTTGCAAGCTTAATTAATAATCAGCTGCTTTACTCATACAAAATTTCATTTCCTAAGCTTGATGGTTTCTTTAGCTACTTAAGCAATAAAGAGTTCTATGCAAACGCTTGGAAGACTTATGATAAAGTGAAGGAGAGTCTCTTCAATGATTAAGGTATACGAAACGAAGAAGGATGCCGAGAACTTATTTGATGCCATGCGCATGGATGAGGGTGGCAAAGTTCTTATCATCACTAAAAATACAGAGTATAAAGACTTCATTGTCCAAGAGGGCTTGAAGCGCCTCGGCATGCTCGTAGATACAAGTGTGATTAGTATTGACGAGTTTTACATAAGGTATGCGATTGGTGCATATAAGTTCCTTTCGGATATGTCTATGCGCCTTATCATAAAGAAGGCGATAGATATGAACCTTGGATCTATGCCGTTTCTTAAGTATCCATCTTACATTGACCTCATCTTTGAAGCGATTAAGGAAGCAAATAAGAAGGACATAGACCTTATGACCTATGGCGGAGAGTATAAGAAGATATACTTAGACTACGAGGATATTCTAAAGAAAAAGGGCTACCTTGCCTCTAATGAGAATATTAAATTAGATGATCTTAAGATTAAAGAAGCGGACTCCATATACTTCATCGGTTTTAACGAGCTTAACAATAAGCTTATATATCTTATTGGGCTTGCGAAGGATTTAGACAAGAAGTTAAACATATTTATAGAGCAAGACTTTGCATCAGATGAACTTATCTCTTACTTAGATGGTATTAAGGATGAATATCACAAGGCTGAGGTGAGCAAGGCGCGCTTTGCTCAAGTCTCAAAGAACTTATTTAACGAAGAGATACTTGATACTGAGGGCATAGATTTTGTACGTGCGGACTCAGTTGAGGCGGAGCTTGATTACGTGCTTACAGATATTAAAAGATCTGTCTTGAAGCGTGGCTACTCATACGAAGACGCTCTTATCTACCTAATGGATAAGTCAGAGGAGCCGCTTCTAACACAGATGCTTGACTCCTACCATGTGCCTAGGAACAAAAACAGGGTTCTTTATATGAAAGACCTAGTGTGGCAAGATAAATTATTAGTGGATCTAGCTTCTTATGAGGACGAACTTACAAAGGCAGAAGTACTTGAACTAGCTTCTAAGTACACAAAGGATGAGGTCCTTTTAGATAAGTTTACTAAGATAATGGACGCGATATATGAAGTCTACGGTGATGCTATAAGCAAAGACGAGCTCGTAGATCTACTTAAGCTTGCCTTTAAATACGAGGTTTATAGACGCAAGGACAGGATAGCTGCAGGCGTATCTATATATAATGGCGACTTCGATACCTTAAGAGAGTACAAGCTTGTTTATGTACTTGGTATGAGTCTTGATGCTTTTCCAAAGACTATGAATGAGAACTTTTTATTAGATAGCATATATAAAGAGCTTAACTATGACAAGAGAGAGTATATGCCCTGGCTGTCTAAGAACTTGATGAAGAAACTTTTTAAGGCGGCAGGAGATAAGATCACAATATCTTACTCAGCAAGAACGAATTCGGATGCTGATCAAGGTGCGTCATCTTTCTTTAACGAGTTTAAAATTGATGAGTGGACACGTATAAGGAGCCTTGCCGCTATAGAGAAGAGCACTTCACTTGCCACAAATGAGGAGCAGAAGATACTTATCGAGGCACATAAAAATATTTCTAAATCCAAGCTAATAAATTATGATGAGATTAATAAACTTAGAGCGGAAGGTGTCATCTCGAAGTACAACGGCAAACTAGAGAGTTACTCAGCCACGAGCGTGGTTGACGATTTTGTGAAAAATAAATTAACGGTGAGCTTTCTTGAGACATTTAAGACATGTCCATATGCAGCGCTACTTAGTTACATCTACGATATAAAGCCTGTGGAGCAAGACATGAAGGCGAGAAACATCGGCACTTACATGCATAAGGTCTTGGAGTTTTACTACAGAAACTTTATCGGCACTAAGGTCATCTTCGATGAGGGGATCTTGGAAAGATGCATTAATAATATAAAAAGCACGAATGAATACGCGGACGTCTTGGGCTTTGAACTTGAGAATATCGAGAGCTACATCAAAGACTTTATAATTTTCGATGAGGAGAGGATGAAGCATAGTAATTACATTGTCAAAGACCTTGAGAAGAGCATAAAGATTAGTGTAGATGGACATATCATCAAAGGCAAGATTGACAGAGTCGATGAGGATACTATCACTGGAAAACTACTCGTGATCGACTACAAAAGGAGCAAGGCCACTATGAAGGACAGTCTTCAGCTTTCTGCGTATGCATTATACTACAAGCCAAGTGGTGCCTATATAGGCGCAGCCTTTGTAGCAATATCGAAGTTCGATGGCAATATCAACTTTATGCCTACCGATGCTGATGCTTGTGAAGAAGAAATTAAATCTTTGATAGAAAAAATTAAGACATATAGCTTTAATATCATTGACGAAGCAAGCGAGGATAAGTGCCTAATGTATTGTGAATATAGAAGCATGTGCAAGAAGGGGAGAGAGTGATGAACTTAAATGAAAAGCAGCAACTTGCTGTTGATACAATAGACAAAAATGTTTTGCTCGACGCCTCTGCTGGCACAGGTAAGACCACAGTCCTTGTCAATAGGTTTGTAAAGATCTTGGACAAGGGTGACTTCTCATGCATAAATTCGGACGATGTACTTTCGTCGGTAGTCGCTATAACATTTACAAAGAAGGCAAGTAACGAACTTAAGGAAAGAATCTCAAAGCTTGTCTACGAAAGATCAAAGAGTGATGCAAGGTTCAAAGACTACTACAACAATATGCCTGTCGCAAATGTTTCTACAGTGCATCAATTTGCATTCAAGGTACTAAAGGCATTTCCGCTCGTTGCAAACATTGACCCACGCGCGGTAGTTGTGGAAGAGGACGAAGCAGATGAGCTACTTGATAAGGCAGTAAGGGAAGCGCTTGATGAGAAAAACTATGAAGAGCTATTTAAGGCTCTTGATAGAAACTACGACGACAACTTTGTGAGTAGCCTTAAGAGCATCATAAAGAAGACTATGGGCATGGACCTTGAGAAGCTGTATGATAATACTATAACTTACATCAGTTCATGCTATGACGAAGCTAGTATAAGCGTGGCTCTTAATAAGATGGCGGACGCCATAGATGAAGTGAAAGGCGATATAAAGGAGACTTCTAAGCTATACAAGGTGATTGATAAATATAAAGGCTCATTAGACGCACTAAGGACTGCGAGAGTAGATGAGCTTAATATAAACCTACTTAACGACTTTGCATACAATATCGGAGTGAATGCAAAAAAGAAAGAGTGCTACGATGCCATCACGGACAGCGCAAGCTACATACTTAAAGCGCTTGAAGTAAATAAACTTAGTCTATATAAGGACTTCTTCACATTACTTGAGAGGGCGCATGCTAAGTATAAGAGCTACAAAGAAAAAGAGGCAGCTCTTGACTTTAATGACTTGGAGATACTCTTTAGGGATTTACTTAAGACGGAAGAGGTGCGAAAGACACTTAAGGGTAGACTTAGCTACATCATGGTTGATGAGTTTCAAGATACCTCACCTATACAAAAGGAGATATACTACCTACTTAATGAGGCGCTTGGTGGAGACAGACTCTTCGTCGTTGGTGACTTCAAGCAGTCCATATATGCGTTTAGAGGTGCAGACGTGAGTCTATATCGCTCAGTTAAGAAGGACTTTTTAAATGATGAAAGGTCCACAGCCATTAGCATGAACGAAAATTATAGAACAGGCGAAAAAATTATTGCCACTGTCAACAAACTTTTTAAAGATAAGATAGTGGACTATGAGGACCTAGTCTTTAAGGGCGACATTAATGATAGTGAAGTGAAACTTATTAATTACAATGACAAGAACGATAGAGAGCTCGAAGCTACTGCCATAGCAAACAAGATTATGGATCTAAACGAGGGCGGCCTTGCCTTTGGCGATATGCTTGTCTTAGTGCGTTCCAATAGAGACTCATCTGCCATAGAGAAGGCTCTTAAGAGGTCAAAGGTGCCTGTATATAACACAGCAAACAAAGCATTGAACGAGCGTGACGAGATGGAAGACATCTACAACTTCATTCACTACCTAAGGTATGAGGACGAGCTTTCACTAATTGCGCTTTTAAGAAGCAGCTTCTATGCCATAGATGACGATGAGATATTCTTGACAAAGGACAGAGATGACTTTAGGTATTACAAGGAAGAGCTTCGTAAGTATATACACATGAAGGATGAAGAAAGGCTTGACGAAGTATTGAAGGCCTTCTTTGATGAGACTAAGTATATGGAGAAGCTGCTTATAAGGAAGAGAGGCGCGCAAAGCTACACAAACGTTCGTAGCTTCTTAGATAGACTAGGATCATACTATGAGTCGGGCATAACGAGTTTTGAGACACTTGTAGATAAGATCCTTATGCTAAGAGATAGGGGAGCAGCTGAGCCCTCATACATCAGCGAGGACGATGACATAGTTAGAATCATGACTATACACAAGGCGAAGGGTCTTGAAGCAAAAGTTGTTATATGTGCACAGATGGCCTTTAAAAGAGCGAGCGACTTTAGCTTTGCAAGGCTTTCTGATGATAAAATCTTCTTAAGGTTTAAAGATCTTTACTCAAACTTCAAGGCGGCACAAAGTGGCGATAGTGAACTAGATGAAGAAGAGAAGATAAGAAACTTATATGTAATGCTTACGAGAGCAAAGGAGCAGCTCATCATATATAAGTCAGGCGGCAAGAGCGGCTTCAACCCATATATAGAAGAGATTGATGCGACTAGTGAAGAGGCAAACTTTTATGAAAGAGAGCTCGATATAGATGAAGAAGAGTGCCTTGCAAGTGACAATGACCTTATAACGAAGGACCTGGTGAAGTACGAGAGTTTATATGCGCCTCTACCATCGAGGTCTAAATATGCATATGATTATAATGTAAACACCTTTAAGGTATATGATGACGAAAGAGACGATTTAGAAAGTGGCTTAAGTGACAAGAAGAAGCTTGGCTCAGCTGCACATAGATTTTGTGAAGCATATGAGGGAGAGGACTTCGATAAAGTTTTTAAGGCAACAGTGGACGCATATGCTTTGAGCGAAAGGGAAGAAAATTTATTACTAATGTGTGCGAAGAACTATGAAAAGTTTTACAAAATTGTTAAGAATGTCAAAACATATAAGGAATTCGAGTATTATTACATTAAAGATGATATAATATACACAGGGGTTATTGATAGATTAGATGTATATGATGACAGAGTAGTCATTACTGACTACAAGCTCACTAGTCTTGATGACAATGCACTTAAGGAGCTATATGCTAAGCAGATGTCTATGTATGTAGAAGCTGTTAAGACTATATTCAAAAAGGATGCAAGTGCGAGACTATTTATTCTATCAAAAGATAAATTTATTGATATGGAGTAGATGATATGGATTACAGAATACTATTAGTTGAAGATGAAGCAGCAATAAGGAAGTTTGTTAAGATAAACTTAGAGAAGGAAGGCTACCTTGTTAATGACTATGAGAGTGCAGAAGAAGCACTTGAAGCGTGCAAAGAAATAAATTTTGACATAGCAGTACTTGACATCATGCTTGTGAAGATGGATGGCATTACGCTTCTTAAAATTCTTAGAGAAGTCTATCCAAACATGGCAATCATCATGCTGACTGCAAGGAGCGAGGACATAGACAAGATAAACGCTTTTGAGTCGGGAGCTGATGACTACCTTTCAAAGCCATTCAACCCAAAGGAGCTTATCTTAAGGATCAAGTCCATCAGTAGAAGGCTTATCAATGAGAAGAAGGAAGAGAAAGAAATTGTTCTTGGCAAGTTCAGAGTCGATTTAAACCTAAAGGACTTCTATGTTGATGATGAGCTGATAGAGCTAACACCAACTGAGTTTGGTATCATCAAGTATTTAATAGAGAATGCAAACATACTTGTCAAGAGAAAGGACATAGTAAAGACTGTCTGGGGTTACGACTATCTAATGGATACTAAGCTTGTCGATGTAAACATATCCAGACTTAGAAAGAAGATAGAGAAGGATCCATCGAATCCTGAACACTTAAAAACTATTTGGGGAGAGGGATTTACTTTTGAATACAAAGAATAGTTTAAAGAAGAGCTTGATGCAGAACTTCATCTTGCTTGTCTTTATATCGCTTGTACTGATCAATATATTCTCCTCGTATATGTTCAAGAGGTTCTACTACAATCAGACTATAGAGAACGCGAAGGACACCTTGGACATGTATGTTGACTACGACAGAAAGTTTTACGGGTTTACAAGCAATGAGAAGCTAAAGGAAGCAATCAATCAGCATCCAAACCTCTTCTACAACAATATCGATCAAAGGCTCGAAATTTTAGACCTAGATGGCACAGTGCTGTTTGACTCGGAAGGTTATAAGTACACTACAGCACCTGAGATGGACAAGCTCATTCAAAACGCAAGTGCGACTTGGATAGGCCGCGACTCTGCATCAGGTAAGAGGGTCTTAACAGTTAGTACGGCAGTTATGCACGACGAGGAGCCTATATATTATTTAAGATTATTTTTCGGCTTAGGGCAAGTTGATGATTTTACGAACAAGCTTTCCATCATCATAGCGGCAATAAGCCTTTTAGTCTTGCTCGTTTGTATAATAATCTCTAACTTCATAAGCGACTCCATAGTTAATCCAATCAAATACCTTACAAGGATAGCTATGCGTATGTCGAAGGGTAACTACAAGGACAAATCGAGACTTAAGCTTAAGAATGAAATAGGCGCGCTATCAAACGCGATGAACATACTATCAGACGAGATAATTAAGCATGACGAGTTAAAGAATGAGTTCATAGCAAACATCTCACACGAACTAAGAACGCCTCTTACATCATTAACAGGCTGGGCATATACACTAAAAGATGGCGAGCTTGATCAAGAGACAACAGAGCTTGCTCACGATATACTTATTAGTGAGAGTGAAAGACTTAGCTCATTATTAGAAGAGCTGCTTGACTTCTCAAGTCTTATCTCGGGCAAAATCTCACTTAATAAAGACTACTTCGACCTTAAGATTTGCGTTGAAGACATCACTAAGCAGGTCTTCCCTAAGCTTGAGAAGAACAAAGAGAGCATAGAGCTAAACATTGCTGACGCCTCCTACCTTTACTATGGTGATGAAAACAGAATCAAGCAAGTTCTAATTAATCTACTTGATAACGCTGTTAAGTTTAATAAAGAGAGAGGACTTATAACAGTCAACCTTTATCAAGACAAGGACAGCTACTTCATAGATGTTATTGATGAAGGAGTCGGCATAGAAGAAGGAGAGCTTAAGTACATCTTCGAAAAGTTCTACACAGGTAAAAAGTCAAAGTCGCATACTGGCATTGGCCTTGCCATCGTTAAGGAGATAGTTGAGCTGCATAAGGGAGAGATATATATCGAATCAAAAGTAGATGAGGGCACTAAGTTCACAGTAAAGCTTGCAAAGGAGATCAAAGATGAAAAAGCTTCTTAGTTTATTGAGCCTCATCTTAATGATGCTGCTACTAGCCTCATGTAATACAGGAAAGAGGGTATCGAATCCAGACCTATATGGAGTGTGGCAAGTAAAGGATATCATGGACGTTGAAGAGAAGCAAAGAGAAGTCGACTCATCACTAAGAGTGGACGACTACATCTATATAAGTGATGACGACTACATCATAGGTAACGATCTTATCAAGGGTGCGAAGCTAAAGTATAGGAGAGTGCTCTTAAGTGACTACCTCTTCTTCAACTACAAGATAGAGCTTAAGGACATCAAAGGCGTATATGCAGACGTGTACTCAGTGTATGAGGACGGAAGCTTTAGATACGACCTTATCATTAATGGTGACAAGATGATGACTAAGCTTGGTAAGTATTTATACACACTTACTAAGACAGACAAGACACTTGACGAGATGCATCTTAAAGAGCTAGTTAGTCTTGTTGAGAGCACATCAGATGAAGCCCACGAGGCCATAGATGAGGACATAGGTTTCCTGATAGGGCTTAGAAATGATGAAGATGGCGTGCCTAAGTACAAGACCATATACATGCAGCCATACAAGGGCGAGGCATATGAGCTTGATTATTTACTAGTGCCAAGGCGCGATGGCTTTACAAGGATTGAGTGCGTAAATATTGAAAAGGACGGCATATATCAAGAAGATTTCTTAGTTATTAATGACCATGTTAATACCTTTGAGTCACTTGTACTATATGACGCAAATAAAAATAGAAAGCTAGATAGAGCTAGAAAGATTCTCTTTGTTGGCAACGACTACTTTTCATATGAGATAGAGTCGAGGTTTAAGGACAACGGCGACGTAGGTGTATATTTTCTAGACAACTATAGTCAGAACAATAAGGCATCACTTCGTGAGCTTATAGAAGATGAAGAGACTGATAACACTAAGACCTATAGCATGGACGAGTTCAAGAACATATCAAACGATGCAAGAAACATTACACTTGCTAGGAACAACGGCTACTGGATACTTAAGAAGAGGGAGGAAGACATAAACTACCCTGGTCTATATAAGGACAGCTTCGTTATGAAGAGGCCAAACAAAAACTTAGTGCACTTTGACGAGCTTGACTTTAATTACGAAGTGTTGAAGGAGAAGTTCCCTAAACTTAGAGATGCGTTCAGTTCTCCTAACAAGGCCATGGCGATGATATATAAGGACAAAGCTCTGTGCGCATACGAGGTGCATAGGTCTCGTTTAGCTAGTGAAGTCTTTACTATGGATCTAAACTCGAACATCATAATGAATGAGTGGGCACTTGGTCAGTATGGCAATATGTGGAGAGAGAAATTCATATCCTTAGGAGCTAGAAAGATAAAATAATTACGCTTGCAAATACCCCTCATATGTTGTATAATAAGTAATCATATTGAAGGTGAAGTAATGGGTACTATAAAATCAATTTTAGAAAAAATACTTACAGAGGTAAGACCATATATGACGGAGACTGCGATACTATTTGTCGTCGCACTAGTCTTTGCCGTACTTGTTTTGTTCTTGCACGTAAGCTTTATGAAGTATAAGTTTGTAAAGTATATACCGACTATAGGTTTGATAGTCTTTGCCTTTCTATTATTAATAAAGGGCAACAAGAGAAGTATATTGCAAACATCGGTAATTGATTTGAAGCTTGTAGTTATATCGTTAACGAGTGCTTTTACATCACTCTTTGTCGCTATAGCGATGGGCTCGATGGCAAAGAGAGGGAAGAAGAAAAGAACTACGAGATTAAGTACAGATAAAAAACAAGATATAGATATAGATAAAGAGTAGACAGATTGGTCTACTCTTTTTTTGCGTCACGCTCTATTAATTTTAATTTTGCTTCTTTAGTCAGCTTCTTAATCGCTGCCTCTCTTTGCATGGCTTCTTCCTTTGTTAAGAAACTCTCGTAGTGGACGAGCTCAAAGGGTCCACGCCCTCTTGTGTACTTCGCACCCTTGCCACTTCTGTGCTTTTCTATGCGCTTGTAGATGTTGTCGGTGTAGCCTGTGTATATGGAACCATCCTTGCACCTAAGCATGTAGATGTAGTAGAGCTTACTCATTATATATCAACTATGTCCTTAATGTCTGAGTAGTCGAAGCCTCTACTTATTAGGAAGCGAATGATCTTGTTCTTTCTTTTGTACTGGTCAGTCTCGCTCTTTGTTGCGTCGAGTTTTCTTTCATATGCATCCTTAAGTGCATCGCATTCCATATCTTTTGCTTCTTCCATCGCCTCGTAAATCTTATCATCATCTATGCCTCTTTGCTTTAACTCGTAGGCGATCTTTCTTGCACCCTTGTTCTTAATGCGAAAGCTATCTTCAACGAAGAACTTAATGTATAGATCATCATCAACAAGGCCGACCTCTTCTATATAGTCACAGACCTCACTAGTCTCTTCGTCACTAAAGCCTTTACGTATTAGGTAGTCGTAGACGTCCTTCTTAGTCTTGATGTTCTTCAAATATTTAATTGCATAGTTATAAGCCTTCTCGTTCATAATACACCTCTTTAATTAATTCTAACAGATTAGTAAATATTTTTCAATATTCATAGCAAAAACTCTTGCTTTGTGATAAAATAAATATGAGGTGAAGGCTGTGGACTTTTTTTCAATACTGTCTATGATACTAAAGTATGTATTCATAATTATTATATATCTCTTCGTCTTTCAAATAGCGAAGATGATTTTTCAAGATATAAAGTCTACTCAAGCTTCGAAGAAGGGTGCTTACTTAAAGCTCATCGATGACGAAGCGAAGGACAAGATATATCCAATTAGAGAGAGCTTAAGTGTGGGACGCGATAGGTACTCAGACATTAGGCTTGATTACAATTTCATATCGAAGAACCACTTCATCATCGAAGAGGACGGAGGCGAGTATTACCTAAGAGATCTTGGTAGCAAAAACGGCACTTATGTCAATGGCACTAAGATTGATGACGAGGTCATACTTGAGGACGGAGACGTCATAGAAGTAAATGATATAAAATTTGTTTTTGTGAACAGGGAGCTATAGATGAGAAAGAGAATAAACATAGCAAGACCTTTGCTACTGGTCTTTATGTTTGTAATATTAGAACTAAGTTTATTCTACTTTTACAAAGACATGAAGCCAACGAATAATTTTATATATTACACAGCTGGCGTGCTTGTGCTTATCTACTTACTTAATATCTTGCTTATCAAGATATCACCGAAGGCAGATCGCTACTTAAACCTTATAGTCTCTATGCTCTTTTCAATAGGGACCTTTGAGATACTAAGGCTTGATGAGATAAGTGGCTTTAAGCAAGTTATCTGGATAAGCATAGGTATACTTGTTTTTTATCTCGCCATCTTTATATTGACGGCGATGAAGAATAAGTTTGACAAGATGTTCTTTCTAGTCTTAGCACTTATTTACATACTGTTCATATTGACACTTGTACTAGGTAAGACGAAATATGGAGCGAGAAACTGGATAAGGCTTGGACCAGTAAGGTTCCAACCAGGCGAGTTCATCAAGATACTATATATATTCTTGCAAGCAATCTACTACAAGAACTACAAAAGGTATGCCAATATGAAGTATGGACCTGAAATCTTTACACTAATAACATACAGCTTCATAATGTTTTTCTTCTTACAAAAGGACCTTGGCTCAGCAGTCATCATCTACGGTATGATGATGTTTAGCGAGTTCGTCTTTGAAAAGAAGAAGTACTTAAAGTATGTAAACCTACTCTTAGCTGTAGTGATGAGCATTGTGAGCTACTACTTATTCAGTCACGTAAGAGTAAGAGTCCTAAGCTTTATCAATCCTTGGGACTATATGGATGGCATCGGACTACAAATAACGCAGTCGCTCTTTGCCATCAGTTCAGGTGGTTTTCTTGGCACAGGCATAGGTCTAGGTCTACCTAAGACTATACCAGTTGCGACAAGCGACTTTATCTTCTCAGCTATATGTGAGGAGATGGGTACACTAGTTGGCATCGCCATCATTATGTTATTCATAATGCTTATTTCAAGAATATTCAAGATAGCGCTTAAGTCGAACGATACCTTCTACAAGGTCTTAAGCTTCAACTGCGCAGTTTTATTCTCAGTGCAAGCCCTCTTAATCTTAGGAGGCGTACTAAAGCTTATACCACTAACAGGGGTAACGCTTCCTTTCGTTGCCTACGGAGGCACATCGATACTAGCGTCCTTCATAATTCTAGCTATGGTTCAGCTATCGAGCATGGAAGGTGAAGTCGATGGATAGAACGAATAAGAGAATTATAATTTCACTAATAATATTTTTAGCGGCCTTCTTTGGAATAATATTCTACCTAACATACTTTCAATTATTTCTTGCAAATGATATAAAGAACAATCCTTATAACAGGCGTAACAGAGTAGACGAGGAGAATGTTATTAGAGGCACTATATATGACAGAAACGGTGTTATACTTGCTGCGACAAAGGTCAAGGGCGAAGAGAAAGAAAGGATGTATCCATTTGGAAAAAGGTACTCGCACGTCATTGGCTACACTAGCAAGAAGTATGGCAAGCAAGGCCTTGAAAGTACCTTCAACGATGTTTTAACGGGCACAGACAAGGACGACTACTTCAAGGACATAAGAAAGATATTTAATGACAGAGCTGGTAAGTCACTAGTTTTGTCTATAGATAATAACTTAGAAGCGCTTATAGAGAAGAACTTTGCAAGGGACAAAGGCGCAGTCATAGTCATGGATAACAGAACAGGCGAAGTGCTTGCTATGCACTCAAACCCTGGCTTCAATCCATCAACTATAGATCAAAACTGGGACGACTTTGTCAATTCAAATGGCGGAGAACTACTAAATAGAGCGACCCAAGGACTATATCAGCCGGGCTCAACATTTAAGCTAGTAAGTGCCATGGCGATATTAAAGGCAAAGAAAGACTTAAGCTACACCGACACAGGTAGCGAAACAGTCGACTCTTATGTCTTCAAAAACTCTGGTGCAAAGAAGTATGGCGATGTTGATCTAAACGCTGCTATGAGCAGGTCAATCAACACCTACTTCATAAACAAGGTTATGAGCATGAACAAGGATATATTCCTAGATACTATAGAAGACTTTTATATAGACAAGGACTTTACCTTTGATTTAGTTTTTGCTAAATCGAAGTTCAATAGAGATGCAGGCAAAACAGAGCTTGCAGCGGACTCTATAGGTCAAGGCTCAATACTAGTAAGCCCTCTTAATATGCTTATGATGACTAGTGCCATAGCCAAGAAAGGTGTAATGCTTAAACCTTACATCGTGAAGATGGTCAAGGACAATAAGGGCACCTTGCTTGAATCAACAAAGAGCGAAGTGTATAAGACAGTTGGCAATAAAGAGGACGCTGACAAAGTAAAGGAAGCGATGTTAGAGACTGTGAAGAGTGGTACAGCGAAGGCCTTGTATAGAAAGGGATTCACTATAGGTGCTAAGACTGGTACTGCAGAGCTTGGCAAGGGTAAGTACAACGCTTGGCTAGTAAGCTTTATAGAGTCTGATAAGCTTGACTACAGCATCTGTGTTGTGAGCGAAGACCAAAAGAAGATGGGCTACCAAATGCAAGGCATTGTTAAGGCAATAAACAATTATCTAATAAATAATTACAATAAATAGAAAGGGATGTTAACATGGACGAATTAAAAACAAGAGATCAAATTGATGAACAATTTAAGTGGGATTTAACGAAGATCTTTGAAAACGATGACAAATGGTCCGAAGAGTACGACAAGATTTCAAAAGACATTTTAAAGTTAAGCGAGTATGAAGGAAAGCTTGGCGAAGGTGCAAAGACTTTGCTTGAATTTACTAAGCTAAAATACGAACTTATTCATAGACTTGAGCTAATATTTGTTTATGCAAGCTTAAAGTTCTCACAAGACACTACAGATACAAAGAGTCAAGAACTTGCTGACAAGGCACAATCATTAGAAGTAAAATTCTCAACTATCTTAGCTTTCGAATCACCTGAAATTTTAAAGGTAGGAAGAAAGAATATAGAAAAATTCATTTCTGAAGAAAAAGGCCTTGAAGAGTATAGAAAGACTTTTGAAGACATACTTAGATACGAAGCTCACACTCTTAGCGAAAAGGAAGAGGCACTTCTATCAAAGGCGGGAGACCTATATAGCGCGCCAGATGACATATATCAAATGTTCTCTTATGCAGATTTAAAGTTTGATTCAGTTGCAGATAAAGATGGCAATATGCATCCACTAAGCTCTGGAGTCTTCACAAAACTTCTTTCACAAGATGATGAAGTCTTAAGAAAGAATACATTCAACACATACTACGACAACTACGCTGACCATATCAATATGCTTGCAGCAACACTTAAGGCAGCAGTTAAGAAGAACATCTTCAGAGCTGAAGTTAGAAACTTTAAGAGTGCAAGAGAGGCTGCCTTATTTGCCAATGCTGTTGATGAAAAGATATATGACAACTTAATCGAAGCAGTGCATGACAAGATTGGCTACCTTCATAGATATATGAAGCTTAGAAAGAAGTATATGGGACTTAAAGAACAACACATGTATGACATCTACATGCCAATGCTTAACAGTTTAAAGTTCGAGATTGATTACCCACAAGCAACAGAGATTATCAAAGAAGCAATTGCACCACTTGGTAAAGAGTATCAAGACATAGCCTATAAGGGATATCACTCAAGATGGGTCGATGTTTATGAAACAAAGGGCAAAAGAGGCGGAGCCTTCTCATCAGGTGTTAAGGGAACATATCCATACATCCTTTTAAATCATAACAAGTCACTTGACTCAGTCTTCACATGCTGTCATGAAATGGGCCACTCTATGCACTCATATCTAACTAACACAAATCAACCTATTCAATACGCAAACTACAGTATATTCTTAGCAGAGATTGCTTCAACTATGAACGAGACACTACTAACTCACTACATGATTGACAATGCTAAGACTAAAGAAGAAAAATTATACTTCATAGACAACTACCTTGAGTCATTTAGAACTACATTATATAGACAAGCAATGTTTGCTGAATTTGAAAATATAATTCACAAGTATGCACAAGAAGGCGGCACATTAAACGCAGACTACTTGAACAAAACTTACTACGATTTAAATAAGTTCTACTACGGCGATGATGTAGTTGTTGATGATAAGATCAAGTATGAGTGGGCAAGAATACCTCACTTCTACTACAACTTCTATGTATTCCAATACTCAACAGGTATAAGCTGCGCAACAGAATTTGCGAGAAAAGTGCTTTCTAAAGAAGAAGGAGCAGTGGAAAAATACCTTGGCTTCTTATCAAAGGGCTCAAGCGAGTACCCAATCGACATACTTAAGGAAGCAGGAGTAGATATGACAAAGAAGGACCCAATACTAAACAGTTTAGATACATTTAACGAGTTTATGGATAAGTTTGAAGAACTTATGTAGGAGGACCTATGTTAGGACAAATTAGCGATATATTTGTAAATTTTAAACTCAGCTACCTTATCGACATCACAATTATCGCGCTTATAATATATCAACTATACAAGCTTGTAAAGCAAACAAGAGCCGAGCAGCTAACAAAAGGCTTCTTGGCCTTGCTTATAGTTACAAAGCTAAGTGAAGTCTTTCACCTATATACACTTAGGTGGTTAATCGAGAACCTATTCAATGTAGGTCTTATCGCTTTAGTTGTTGTATTTCAGCCAGAGTTGAGACGTGGACTTGAGTATATAGGAAGGATGAAGTTCTTTTCCAAATCAATTTCCGAGTTTAAAAAAGAAAATTTTTCAAAAACAGTTAACGAGATAGTAGACGCCTGTCTATCACTATCAAGACAAAAGATAGGCGCACTTATAGTTATCGAGAGAAAGACTGGTCTTAATGAGATAGTCGATACAGGTACTGATATCGATGGCCTTGTTTCAAGCGACCTACTTATCAACATCTTTATACCTAACACTCCTCTACACGACGGAGCGGTTGTTATTAAGAGCGATAAGATCAGAGCCGCAGCGTGCTTCTTGCCGCTTACAGACAATCAAAACGTACCAAGAGAGCTTGGCACAAGACACAGAGCAGCACTTGGCGTAACAGAGATGAGTGACGCGCTTGCAGTTATTGTATCCGAAGAGACAGGATCCATCTCCACAGCAGAAGAAGGTGTTATCTCTAGATACTTAGACGAGAACACACTTAGAGAAAAACTATTAAGCGTCTACTTACCAGAAAGTAACGAAGAAAAAACATTATTCAAATGGAGGGCAAAAGATGAAGTTCAAGATGAAGAAGTTCAAGATCAAGAACAAGAGTAATATCATTGCAAAAGTAGTTTCAGTCATCATTGCCATCTTCCTTTGGTACTATGTTATGGGACTTGTTAACCCAGAAGAAACAAGGACATATAGAAACATAACAGTTGCGTTTAAGAGCCTTGACTACCTTAACAATACAAAGCTTGTTAACCTTGGACCAAATGAGGCAAAAGTTTCAGTTCAAGTAAAAGGTAAGAAGAGCGAACTTGACAATATAAACGAAAACAACATCAAGGCAGCCATAGACTTTAGAGGATACAGCGCAGGACAAGCAAGAGTGCCCGTTAAGGCAGAGATCATTGGTCAGTACAACACACTACAAGTTACATCAGTGGGACCGTCAGAGATTATATTCAACCTTGACAGCGTCGAGTCATATAAGAAACCTATAGAGGTAAGACAAAAAGGCGAGGTTAAAGAAAATCATGCTCTCTCCGACATATCCATGGACGTGGAGAATGTTAAATTGACTGGACCAGAAAGCTATTTAGCAAAGGTAGACAAAGTCATCGCAGAGATAGATTTAACAAACAAGGATAAAACATTTACAATATCAAGTAAATTATATGCGGTAGATATAAAAGATAATCAGATAGATCAAGTGAGCCTATATCCACAAGTGGTTAATATCAATGCACAGATAGATAAAACAAAATCAGTTCCTATCGAAACAGATTTTGTAAGCCATTTGCCAAGTAATTACAAGATAGTTAATATCAAAACTAATCCGCAAAAATTAGTTATCAAAGGCCAAGACGATATCGATGGCATTAGCTCAATCAAGACAGAGAAGATAGAGGTTAACGACGCAGTCGAACCTAAGGACGGCGAGCTTATAGTTAAGCCTATACTACCTAAGGGAGTTGAACTACTTGATGAGAACGTTAAGATAAGCGTTACTTATGAAGTAGAAGAAGAGGCAGAAAGAGAAATTAAGGTGCCACTTGCAAACCTTGAGCTAGTAAACTTAAGTGATGACTTCGAACTAAAAGATACAAACGATAAGTTTATCACATTGCGCTTGAAAGGATACAAGTCAGTCTTAGATAAGATAGACGAAGATACATTTAAGCTTAGGGCAGACGCATCGAACGTAACAGTAGAGGGCAAAGAGCAATTAAAGCTTGAACTAGTAACAGACAAAGAGTATATGAACATACTTAACAACACAATAAGCCTAGACTTTGCAATGAAAAGTAATTAATATTAATTAATACAAGAAAACTGAGTAAGAGATCTTACTCAGTTTTCTTTTGCAACTATATAAGAGAAGATTATAATAAACAAGCAAAGTATAAGATATTCGTATTAATATAGTGATATTGCTTGTATATTTTAGGGGTGGGTGGTATAATACAATTAATAATAATTTATTTTGCTAAATCATTACAAGGGAGGATCTTATGAAGTACAAAAAATTTTTTATAATCATGTTTATATTGATACTGTTTTCATCGATATCAGCACTACTTGCCCCGATATTCATTCAGCTATGGAAGGCAAATGGCACGCCGCTTGATACGAAGAAGATAGTATTCATAGTCTTACTTATACTTGCCTCAAAACTGCTAACGATACTATTCACAATTTTTAGAGAAAAGTTTGCAAAGGAGTATAACAAAGGCAATTTCATTTCATACATAAAAAACATTTTTAATATGAACTACGACAGTATAATCGAAAAAGGAGCTATGAACTTACTAGAGAGGGCATCAATCTCTGTTAATAGCATCTACTCCTTTATGATGAATGGCTACATACAGATATTTTCCTCGTTTTTAGTTGCCTTAGTATGCTTAATTTTAATTGCAAATGTAAATTTGTATTTAGCCTTGATAATGTTTTTGGCGCTGCCTATAAACTATTTTGGATATAAATTATTAAATAAGAAGCTTAAGAAAAAGTCTGAAGAGATGCAAAAGATGACTGGCATGGGCTTTCAAGAGATACTTTCTTATGTACAAGAAGTTGACTATGTAAAGCAGCTTTCTGATAAGTCTGTGATTTACAATAAATTAGAACCAGCGACAGAAAAGGTTTATGGTAGCATGGCAAGGGTCAATGAATACGCTCAGTCGATGACAGTGGTCTTAGAAGGCATTAACGAGATTATAAAAACACTTCTTTTACTGATAGTTGTTTATGACTACATGGCGCATAGCAGCAGCATTTACTCAATCATACTCGTTACTTTAATCTTCCCACTTTACTTTGCTAATGTCTCGACCATAACTAATTCAAATATCGAAAAGAGAAATTTTGATATAGCAAAAGATTTTGAAAAAGAACTCATTTCAAATAAAGAAAGTGATGGGAAAGAAGCTATTGATGCAATAAATGATATAGAACTTGATGTCAATGGTATAAATATCAAAGATATGAAGCTTGACTTTAACGCAAAGGCAAGGCTTAAGAAGGGCGACATAGTTAGAATCAACGGAGCCAATGGTAGTGGCAAGAGTACATTTGCCAAAAGCCTAGTAAAATTTAGAGACGTTAAGATAATTAAAGTGAATGGCATAGATATCGACAAGTGCAAAAACGAAGACATAAGAGATCGTATTGAATATGTAGTGCAAAACGCGCCTATAGTCAACGGCTCACTAAGGAAGAACCTTCTACTTGATTTTGATGATGGCAGTCACATCGACTTAGAAGAAAATCAATTCATCAGATCTATACTTGAGAAGAAGTCCCTTGATGATGATATACTTATGGGCGGCTCAAATCTATCTGGAGGAGAAAAGCAAAAGATATCATTTGCAAGGTCATTACTAAAAAATCCTGACGTATTAGTTTTGGATGAGATATGCTCAAACATTGACAAGGAATCAACGAAAGAGATATACGATTACTTAAATGAGACTAGAGACGAAAGGATATGCTTCATCATCAGTCACGACGACTTGACAAGTGGACTCATTAATGTTAATATAAACATATAGTATAAGCGAGGCAGCATTGTCATAGCAAAAAATATTTTGTGAAAACAAAAAAAGTACTTGACAAACGTTCTGCGTGAGTATATACTATATGAGTAAAGAATAATAAAACAAGAAGAAAATGCTTTCTCACCTTATAACCGGTTGTTCATAAGGTTAATTAATTGTATTGTACGGGCATTTTTTCATGCCCGTTTTTTTAATGGAGGTGTAAACAATTAAAGAGCTACTAATCAACGAAGAGATTAGAAATCCAAAAGTAAGACTTATTGGTGAAGACGGAACTCAATATGGTATTGTCGACAACGATAAGGCTTTAGAGATAGCACAAAATGCTAAATTGGACCTTGTAATGGTTTCTCCGAATGCTGACCCTGTTGTTTGTAAGGTCATGGACTACGGTAAGTACAGATATGAACTTCAAAAGAAGAACAAGGAAGCAAAGAAGAAACAAAAAGTTATCAATATTAAAGAGATCAGAATGACTCCAAACATTGAAGATCACGACTTAAATGTTAAAGCTAGAACAACATTAAAGTTTATTCAAAATGGAGACAAGGTTAAGGTGTCCGTTCGCTTTAGAGGTAGAGAGATGGGACATACTGAGCTTGGAAGAGAAGTTCTTGATCAATTTATAGAGCTATTAGGTCCTGAAGCTATGGTTGAAAAAGCACCTAAGTTAGAAGGAAGAAACATGTCTATGACTGTTGCTCAAAATAATAAAAATTAGGAGGAATACAAATGGCAAAGATGAAAACACACAGAGCGTCTGCAAAGAGATTTAAAAGAACAGCCTCTGGTAAATTAAAAAGATTTAAAGCATACAAAGGACACTTAACAGGAAAGAAATCTGCAAAGAGAGTAAGAAACTTAAGAAAAGGATCATTAGTATCAAAGGGCGATCAAAAGAGAATCGACTCTATGATATTGTAATAGGAGGATAAATATGGCTAGAGTTAAAAGAGCAGTAAATGCAAAAAAGAATCATAAAAAAGTTTTAAAACAAGCTAAAGGATATTTCGGCGCAAAGAGCAAGCTATTTAGAACTGCTAACGAAGCAGTTATGAAGTCACTAAGCTATGCATATATCGGTAGAAAGAACAGAAAGAGAGACTTCAGAAAACTTTGGATAGCTAGAATCAATGCTGAATGCAGAGTAAACGATATGAGCTATAGCAAATTTATCGGTGGTTTAAAGAAATTAAATATTGACATAAACAGAAAAATGCTTTCCGAAATGGCTATTCATGATAAAGAAAGCTTTAAGAATTTAGTTGATATGGCAAAGAATGCTTAAAGTTCTCATTTATGGGAACTTTTTCTTTTCTATATGGCAAAAATTCTTGATTTGTAGTAAAATGTATTTATGGAAATAAGAAAAAAACTATTTAAAGATACATTAAACCCACCACAAGTATTGGCACTGGGTTTTCTATCCTTAATCATTATAGGCAGTGTGCTTTTAAACTTACCTATTGCCTCGTCTAGTGGCAAAGCCATAGGCTATGTCAATAGTTTGTTCACATCAGCATCTGCTGTGTGTGTAACAGGCCTTACAGTTCTTAATACTGCTAAGGATTTTACGCCTTTTGGTCAACTTGTCATCATTACCTTGATACAGTTTGGCGGCCTTGGCATAATGACACTTGCAACTGTTGGCTACATCATTATGGGTAAGAAGATTTCCTTTAAGGAAAGACTTATGATTAAGGAGCAACTAAATACTGAATCTATACAGGGCATAGTTAAGCTAACAAAGAAGGTTATTGGCTACACTTTCTTTCTTGAGATGATGGGATCAATTCTACTTTCACTTCGCTTTGTACCTATGTATGGACTAGGAAAGGGTGTGGCATTTAGTATATTCCACTCAATTAGCGCATACTGCAACGCGGGCTTTGATATACTTGGTGACTCCTTGCTTAGCTTTCAACATGATTACTATGTCTTATTAGTACTGTCTGTATTAATAATATTTGGCGGACTAGGCTTTACTGTTTATGCAGACCTATTAGCTAAGGACAGATTAAGAAAGCTAACACTTCACTCTAAAGTGGTACTAATTATGACAGGATCACTTTTACTCATAGGCACACTTAGCTTTTTGCTATTTGAAAGTACAAATCCTGGCACTTTAGCAGCTATGAGCTTTCCACAAAGACTTGCGAACTCACTTTTCCAAAGTGTCTCGCCAAGAACTGCAGGCTTCTATTCTGTAGATATGTCAAAGATTAGAGAGACAACTATATTCTCAACTATAATGCTTATGTTTATAGGCGGCTCGCCGGGCTCAACAGCAGGTGGTGTTAAGACAACAACATTCGCTTGTCTTTTATTAACAACTATATCAGTAGTAAAGGGCGAGGAAGATGTTAACTGTCTAAAGAGAAGACTGCCATTCGAAACTATTAAGAGAGCTGTATCGATATTTTTGATAGGCTTAGCTATAGTTTTTTCAACAGCTATCATACTAACTATTACTGACAGTTCTATAAAGTTTATAAATCTACTTTTCGAATCAACATCGGCCTTCGGTACTGTCGGCTTGACTATAGGCGTAACTGAAAAGCTTAGCACTCTTGGAAGACTGATAATAACTCTTACTATGTATATAGGCAGGGTTGGACCACTTACCATGGCATACGCTTTTGCAAGGAAAAACAAGAAGAGAGATTATAGAAATGCACCAGGCAACCTTATGGTTGGATAGGAGGATATATGAAATCATTTGTAATAATTGGACTTGGAAGATTTGGTATGGCACTTTCGAAGGAGCTTTCAAGGATAGGTCACGAGGTCTTAGCTATAGACTACGACCCAGCTTTAGTAAGTGAAGTTGCTGACTATGTTACTCACGCTATTGAAGCGGATGCGAAAAATGAGATGGCACTTAAGGAGATAGGTCTATCAAACTTTGATGTTGCCATCATTAGCATAGGTTCAGACCTTGAAGCAAGTATCATTGCGACTCTTACATGTAAGGAGCTTGGCATTAAAACAATCATTGCCAAGGCTACTAGTGAGTCACATGGTAAGGTACTATCTAAGATAGGCGCAAACAAGATTATATTTCCTGAAAGAGATATGGGTACAAGGCTTGCACATAACCTAACATTTAAAAACATCATTGACTACATCGAACTTTCTAGTGAGTATTCCATCGCCGAAGTTAGGATACTTAAGTCGTGGATAGGTAAGTCACTACTTGATATTAAATTAAGAAATATCTACGGTGTTAACGTTATCGCTATCAAGAACGAGGACAAGATTGATGTTTCACCGAAACCTGACAAGGGTCTTGAAGCTGGAGATGTTTTGGTGCTTCTTGGCCAAGTTGATGATATAAGTGCCTTGGAAAAGGACTCTCAAAATGAGAAGTAGCCTTATCACATCTAAGGACAACAAAATTTATAAGCTGATTAACTCCTTAAAGAAAGCAAAATATAGAAAGAAGAATTCTATGTTTGTGCTTGAAGGTAAAAGATTGGTTTATGAAGCTATAGAACGCTGTGCGTCTATAGTGTACATACTTATTAACGAAGACTTTGACGATGAATACATATCTGATAAGTCTTATGATATTGTAAGAATTGAAAACAATTTATTTAAAAGTCTTCAAGATACTGTTACATCTCAAGGCATAATCGCCGTTTGTAAAGAAAACATAAACGAAGAATATGATTTTGATGAAAAAACAGTTTTGTACTTGGAAGATATACAAGATCCAGGCAATTTAGGAACGATAATTAGAAGCGCGGCATCCTTTGATGTAAGGACACTTATCTTGTCTAAGAACTCATGTGACGTTTATAACGAAAAAGTTTTACGCGCGTCTATGGGAGCCATCTTCTTAGTTGATGTTCACTATGAGGATCTAAGCATAATAAATAAATTTAAAGAGCATGGCTACAAAGTTTACTCTACATCACCACGAGGCAAGGCCATAGGCTATACAGATGAGAAGGCCTTTATACTTATGGGTAATGAAGGTAGTGGCTTAACGGATGAAGCTTTTAAGATGAGTGATGACACGATCACCATAGCCAATACTGGAAGGCTCGAATCACTTAATTTAGCTGTAGCAAGCTCTATTATTATATACGAAAGATATTTAATGCAAGACTAACAATATGTGGTATAATAAAAGTATCGGAGGAAGCATATGAAAGAAGAACTATTAAAAATTAAAGGCGAAGCCAAAGCTTTGATTGAAGAAGCAAAAGACTTAAAGAGTTTAGAAGAGCTAAGAGTTAAATTCTTAGGTAAGAAAGGCGACTTAACAGCCATACTTAAGAAGATGGGCTCGCTATCAGCTGAAGAAAGGCCTGTTATGGGTCAACTTGCTAATGAGGTTAGAGAAGACATTGAAGCTCTACTTAAGAACAAATTTGACAGCTTAAACGCTCTTGAAAGAGAAAAAAGATTAGATGAAGAGACTTTGGACATAAGTATTGACAAAGATATAGTTTCACTTGGACACGAGCATCCATTAATCAAGGTAAAGGAAAAACTTGAAGACTTATTTATGAGGATGGGTTTTAAGGTTATAGAAGGACCTGAGATTGAAACTGTAGAAAACAACTTTGACTTACTTAATGCGCCACAAGATCACCCTTCAAGAGATATGTCTGATACTTTCTATATAGATAAAGAAACATTATTAAGAACACAAACATCACCAGTACAAATTAGAGCTATGAAAAAGTATGGAGCACCACTAAAGATGGTTTCATGCGGAAGAACTTTTAGATTCGATGATGTTGATAACACTCACTCACCAATGTTCTACCAAATGGAAGGTCTTGTAGTTGGAGAGAATATTTCTCTTGCAAATTTAAAGTTTACTATAGATCAATTTGTTAGAGAACTTTTAGGAGAGAAGATACAAACAAGATATAGACCGCATCACTTCCCATTCACAGAGCCAAGCATGGAAGTTGACGTAACTTGTCACAAGTGCGGTGGCGAAGGATGCGAATTCTGCGGTGGAACTGGCTGGTCCATGGAATTACTAGGCTGCGGCATGGTGCATCCAAATGTACTTAGAAACTGCGGCATAGATCCAAAGAAGTACTCTGGCTTTGCCTTTGGTTTTGGCGTAGACAGAATTACAATGGTTTCGTACGGCATCAATGATATAAGATTGCTTTACGAAAACGATCAAAGATTTTTAGATGAGTTTTAGGAGGACGATATGTTATTACCAATTAGATGGCTAAAAGATTATGTAAATATTGATTGTGACAATAAAAAGCTAGCTGAAGACATCACTTTAACAGGTTCTCATGTAGATGGTATTGTTGACTCGTTTAAAGGCCTTGAAGGCGTTATCACTGTCAAAATTAAACGCATAGAAAAGCATCCAGATGCTGATAAATTAAGAGTGTGCTACGTAGATGATGGCAAGGGTGAAGTAGTTATAGTTACTGCCGCACCAAATGTTAAAGAAGGCGACATAGTTCCGCTTGCAACAGTTGGAGCAATAATTGCTGGCGGAAATAAAATTGAAGAGCACGACTTTAGAGGAGTAGTTTCATATGGTATGTTCTGCTCACTAGCTGAACTTGGATACGATACAAATGTAATTAATAAAAAAGTAGCTGAAGGAGTTTTAATTCTTGATGAGGACACTCCTATAGGCAAAGATATAAGAGAAGTTTTAGCCTTAGATGAAAAAGTTTTAGATATAGAGATTACACCAAACAGGCCTGACTGCCTAAGCGTTTTAGGTATGGCTAGGGAAGCAAAGGCTACATTTAATACAGATTTGAAAGAGCCTGTGTATAGTGAAGCAAAAGACTCTGATGATATCAAAAAATACATTAAAGATATCACTATCGATACAAAGGACTGCTTAAGATATTGCGCAAGAGTCGTAAAAGATGTAAAGATTGCTTTATCTCCACTTTGGATGCAACAAAGACTTATGGAGTCTGGCGTTAGACCTATCAATAATATCGTTGATATTACAAACTATGTAATGCTTGAACTTGGAGAGCCGCTTCATGCTTTCGATGTGAACACAATTAAAACTAATGAAATTCATGTAAAGAATGCTAAAGAAGAAAAGTTCACTACACTTGATGAAGTAGAAAGAGATTTAAAGCCTGAAGACATTGTTATTACAGATGGAAGTGAGAACCTTGCACTAGGTGGCATCATGGGCGGACTTGACTCATCTATCACAGATGCAACTGAGACTATCATGCTTGAAGGCGCAAGCTTTAACAGATCTCAAATAAGATATACATCAAAGAGACTTAGTTTAAGAACTGAAGCTTCTAATAGATTTGAAAAAGGAATTTCACCTTTAATGGCTAAGAAGGCAGTTGATAGAGCTGCTTATCTAATAGAGCTACTTGGCGTTGGTACATTAGTCGATGGTTATTATGACATCGTTAACTATGAAGAAAAAGATGAAGTGATTAAGTCTGATCCAGCTAGAATTAATAATTTGCTTGGAAGCGACTTAAGTGTTGAGACTATGCTTGATAATCTATCAAGGCTTAGCATTGAAACAAAGTATGAAGATGGACTTCTAATTTCGAAGTCACCATATTACAGAACAGACCTTGCTATTGAAGAAGATATAGCTGAAGAAGTTGGACGTATCTATGGCTTCCACAATATCGAAGCAAAGCCTATCAAGTCAGAGACATCAGTTGGTATGCTTGACTACAAGAGACAAATCGATAAACACATCAAGACTTTGCTTATAGGTCAAGGCATGGATGAGATACTAACTTATTCATTCATCAGTCCAAAGAACTATGATGCATTAAATTTAAAAGAGAATCATGAGTTTAGAAAATATATTGAGCTGATCAATCCACTTGGTGAAGACTTTAGAGCGATGAGGACAACGCTTATCGCAAACATGCTTAAAGTTTTATCACTAAACATCAACAATATGAACGAAAAAGGTGCTTTCTTTGAATTTGGAAACACATTTGAAAAAGAAGGCAGCAAGTATATTGAGAACAAGACTATGTCTGTAGGCTTCTACGGTTATGGTGACTTCTACATGATTAAGGACGTTTTAGTTAAGATACTAGAGGGACTTGCTATAGAAGATTACGAAGTAAAGAGAAGTAGCGAGACAAGTATATTCCACAAGGGAAGAAGCGCAGACTTTTACGTCAATGGTGAAAAATTTGCAAGCCTTGGTCAAGTTGACTACGCTGTTTGCGATAACTTCTCAATAAAGACAGATGTTTATGTAATGGAGCTTGACTTAGAAAAGATATATCCACTAGTTAATCTAGAGAGAAAATATGTCAAGATAAATAAATTCCCTGCAGTTAAGAGAGACTACGCTATAGTTATAGATGACGCTGTGCCATTTGGCGATGTTAAAAAAGAAATTTTATCGCACGGCTTTGATATCGTTAAAGATGTACAAATTTTTGACGTATACAAGTCAGATAAACTTGGAGCTGACAAGAAGTCACTAGCTTTCAAGATCAAGTATCAAGGCGAAAAGACTCTTAAAGATAAAGATATACAAAAGGTTGAGAGCGAAATTTTAGCTTCACTTGAAGATAAATTCGCTGCCATCTTAAGAAAGTAAGGAGGTAGGATATGCCAGAGAGAGTAACCGTTCATATAAACGGAAGAGATTTTAATATTCGTTCGGAGTATGATGAAAAGTATGTATCAGATATTGCATACTATGTTAATAAGTTAATAAAGGATCTTTTAGCTAATAATCCAAGACTTGACTCGCTTATGGCAACAACCCTTGCGACTGTCAACGTAACTGATGAATTATTTAAAGCTCAAAAGAAGCTAAGTGAGTATGAGAGCACTCCTATAAATAAGTCTCAAGAGTACATGGATCTCAACGAAGCATATCAAGAAGCTCTTAATAAGATAGAAAAGCTTCAAGAAGAGCTTAATAACAAGGCGGACGAGCTTGTTAAGACAAAGTTAAACACTGAAGACCTTTATCAACAGCTAAGCCGCATTAAAGAAGGAACAAATTCACAAGACGCTGACGCAAAAAATACAAAAATCGATAACAATTCAAAAAATAAGAACAATAATGTTAAATAAAAAGACAAAAGTACTAAGCCCTGTCGGCACCTACGAAGCGTTCATTGCAGCGCTTAAAGCGGGTGCTGATGAGGTTTATTTTGGAAGTGAAAATTTCAACGCAAGACGCTTTGCTAAAGGAATTACAGATGACGAGATAAAGTCTATGATAGAGCTTGCAAAGCTTTACGAGATCAAACTTTGCATGACAGTAAATATTATTTTAGATGACAAGGAAGTAGTTGACGCCTTATTCTTGATAGAGCATTACAAGAACATGGGTGTCGACGCTTTTATAATTACTGATCTTGGTTTGATTTCGCTTGTTAAAAAATATTTACCAGGCGTTGAGGTGCATGCGTCAACACAGCTAAACATAGCAAACCTTGCAAGTATAGACTGGGCAATTGAGAATGGCTTTCAAAGAGCGGTCATAGCACGTGAGAAGGACTACAGATTCTTAGAGAAGGCTGCCGAGAAAGATATAGAGCTTGAGGCCTTTGTTCATGGAGCGCTTTGCTACGCAGTCTCTGGTCAATGCTTAATGAGCTCACTTATAGGTGAGAGGTCCGGTAACCGCGGCACATGTGCACAGCCATGCCGCAAGATGTACGACGTCTATAGCGAGGGAAGACTACTTAGTGAAAAGGTTTATGCTATATCGGAGTATGACCTAAACACTTTGGACTCTCTTGATAAGCTTATTGGCACTGTCGATAGTTTAAAGATAGAGGGCCGCATGAAGAATCCTTCTTATGTTTATCTGGTGACTAAACTATATAAGGATAAAATTCTAGGCTTTGAGAGCGAGCATAAACTTGATGAAGTCTTTAACAGAGGCTTTACTAAGGGGCATATCTTAAAAGATAAGATGGACAATATGCTTATTAAAGAAAAGAAACACTTTGAAGGCGGCTTTGAACTTAATGATTTTTCATTTGCAAAGAAGAATATTAGCTTTGATTTAAAAGCAAAGATAGGCGAAAAAATAATTTTAACGCTTCATTATATGAATGAAGAATATACCAAAGAGTCTGAATACATAGTTCAAAAAGCAAAGACAGCTTCACTAGATAGAGAAAAAATTACTGATCCTATCATAAAAACTGGTATAGATTTTTTATATGTTACAGAAGCTGTACTTGATGTGGATGAAGATGCTTTCATACCAGTTAAGGAGCTTAAATCCTTAAGAAGAGATCTTATAGAGGAGCTTCTGAAAAAAGATTTCAAGGGAGTTAATATTGATACAAAGAAAAAAGATATCTTGACTCCTTATGAGAATAAAAAATGTGCTAAGCAAAAAATTATTCTTAGAGCTTCATCTTATAAAGATCTTGAAGGCATAGACATAGACAAGGTTGATACACTGAGTCTATATCTAAACAAGGAAAATCTTACTTACCTAAGTAAAGTTAATATAAATAAAGAAGTATATACATCAAACGCAGCAAGCGACGAAGACCTTGATGAGTACTACGAGCTTCTTAGTCAGTACAAAGGAGACATTGACTCTATAGAAATAAGTGAGCTAGGTGCTTATCAAAAGTTAAAGAGCTTTAATAAAAAATTCTATGTATCATACATGATGAATGTCTTTAACTCGGAAGCTGCGAAGTACATGAGTGAAAATAATTTCTCAGGCTTTACATACTCGCTTGAGATGACATTAGCTCAGATGGAAAAAATTATGAACTACGGTCTTGAAACAAGACTGTGGGCATATGGATATCCAATTGTTATGATGAGCAAGGCCTGCCCATTAGCAAATATTAGAAGTGACTGCGACCAAAGGTGTGAGACTTGCCCTATAAACAAGGCGAATGAGCTTGTATATGAGGATAAGGAACGTTACAAGTTTAGACGAGAAAATAATTATACTAAGATTTATAACTCACAAAAAATTTTTATGCTAGACAAGATGGATGACATGAAAAAATTAGGAACTACAAGCATTATCATTGACCTTGATAATGAAAGTGATTATAAAAAAATCAATGAATATATAGACAAGATTAATAATGGAGATGGAATAGACGCGATAGAAAGTTTTACTAGAGCGCATTACTACAAAAGAGTTTTATAGGTGAATAAATGGACAAAGCACTCAAAGTTTTAGAATATGACAAAATAATAGAAATGCTTTTAGACTTGACTGAAGGTGAGCTTGCAAGAGACTTGGCAGAGAATCTTGAGCCATCAAACGAGATAGATGAGATAAGGCGTATGCAAGAAGAAACATCCGAAGCCTACAGGGTTTTAGTTAGGTACGGTGACATTGATTACTCAGCTGCATCGCACATAAAGCATCTAGTATCGAAGGCAAGTCTTGGATCGATGTTATTCATAGAAGATTTATATGATATAATGCAAAACATCTTCCTAGTTGGATCAATTAAGAGATATTTAAAGACAGCTATAGAAGATGAAAACTTAAAGCTAAATCACTTAAGAAGGCTTTATGACAGCCTTGCGGTTCTTGAGGACCTTAAGAAAAAGCTTAGCATGGCTATAGTTTCGAGAGATGAACTTGCAGATAATGCCTCTAGTGCTTTAAGAAGCATAAGGCGAAGCAAGAAACTTAAGAACCAAGCAATAGAAGAAAAATTAAATTCATATATAACAAGTGATAAAACAAAAAAATATTTACAAGACGCAATAGTTACTATGCGTGAAGGCAGGTATGTAATTCCTGTTAAAAACGAGTATAGGTCAAGCGTTGAGGGTATGATACACGACATATCTCAAAAGGGATCTACAGTTTTTATTGAGCCGATGGCAGTCGTTAAATTAAATAACGAGCTAAGGGAGCTTGAAAACGAAGAGAAGAAAGAGATAGAAAGGATTCTTTACGAATTATCAAGCGAGGTCTCAGAGTACAAAGACTACCTTGAAACGAACGAAGAAGCTTTAAGAAGCATCTCATTTATATTTGCCAAGGCAAGACTTGCTAGAGAGATGAGGGCGACAGAGCCAATACTTAATGACAGAGGCTATGTCAACTTAAAAAATGCAAGGCACCCACTTATAGCGAGTGATAAGGTAGTGCCAACAACGGTTGAACTTGGAGATGAGTACACATCACTCATCATCACTGGACCTAACACAGGCGGTAAGACGGTTAGCTTAAAGACAGTAGGATTGATTACACTTATGGCGAAGTCAGGTTTAAATATTCCGTGCGATAACAACTCATCAGTAGCAGTCTTTGACAAGGTTTATGCAGATATAGGTGATGAGCAATCGATAGAGCAGTCTCTGTCAACATTCTCCTCACATATGAAGAACATTGTGCACATAGTTGAGAATGCACAGTATAATGACTTAGTTTTATTCGACGAACTAGGTGCAGGTACCGATCCAACAGAGGGCGCGGCACTTGCCATATCCATATTAAAGCTCTTTAGAGAGCGAAGGATTAGGACTATGGCGACGACACACTACTCGCAGATAAAGTTTTATGCACTTACGAGCGAGGGCGTGAAGAACGCATCAATGGAGTTCAATGTCGATACACTCTCACCAACATATAAACTAATCATAGGCATACCGGGCAAGTCAAATGCATTTGAAATATCGAAGAGGCTTGGACTTGATCAAAAGATTATTGATAGCGCAAAAGAACTACTTAATGAAAATGATACACGCTTCGAAGATGTACTTAAGGCCATCGAAGAAGATAGAACTGAGATTGAAAATAAACGCTTAAAGATTAACGAAGATAGTGAAGAGATAGAAAAGCTAAGAGAAAAATTAGCAGCTAAGAATAAAAAACTAGAAGAGAGACAAGAAGCCATCATTAACAAAGCGAAAGAAGAAGCGAGAGAGATAGTTAAGAAAGCAAAGAATGAAAGCGCCTTCATAATTGATGAGCTAAAAGACATATCGTCCTTATCTAAAAAAGAGGATAGAAGGAGGCTACAAGAGGCGAAGGACTACCTAAGAGATCTTGAAGATGAAAACAGATTAAAGATTAAAGACAATAAGAAGCGAACTAAGGAAGTGCCTAAGGATATCAAGCTAGGCGAAAGTGTTAGGATAATAAGTATTGATAAGTATGGTGAAGTAGAAACGCTTCCTGATGAAAAGGGAGACCTTAATATACAAGTTGGCATCATGAGCGTTAGAAGCAATATTAACGATATTGAACGAAGTGAGTCAAAGGAAGAAGTTAAGGTTGAGAAAAAAGCGAAAAATATCAACAAAGCAAAGTCGCAAAATATTAATTCAGAAATAAATTTAATTGGAAGAACTGTTGATGAGGCGATACTAGCACTTGACAAATATCTAGATGATGCCTACCTTGCAAGGCTTAAAGAAGTCCGAATTATTCACGGCAAGGGCACTGGCACACTTAGAGAAGCGATAAGAAAGTATTTACAAAACAGCAAACATGTTGTAGAATATAGAGAAGCAGACTATACGGAGGGTGGATCAGGAGCTACCGTAGCAGTTATTAAATAGTAGGAGGTAATCATGATAAATTTTAAAGAAAAAGTAAGTGACGCGTTAAGCGCAGTTATTGAAGGACTATCTAAAGAAGAGATAGAAAACTTAGTGGAAACACCACCATCGTTTGAAATGGGCGACTATGCCTTCCCAGTATTCAGACTTGCAAAGACATACAAAAAGGCCCCTAATCTAATCGCAGAAGAGATCAAAGAAAAATTATCACATAACGAATATTTTGACAAAGTTGAATGTGCAGGACCATATGTAAACTTCTTTGTAAATAAAGAAAAACTTCTAGAAACAGTTTATAAAGAAATCGAAGAAAAAGGCGATATGTATGGCTCTTCAGACATGGGTAAGGGCAAAACTGTCATAGTTGAGTTCTCATCACCTAACATTGCAAAGCCTATGCACATAGGTCACATAAGATCAACAGTTATAGGTAACGCACTTTTCCACATCTTCAAGCACCTTGGATATAACACAGTTGCTATCAACCACTTAGGTGACTACGGTACACAATTTGGTATGCTTATAGCAGCATATAAGCTATGGGGAGACAGAGAAGCTATCGAAAAGAACCCTATAGATGAATTACTTGACTTATATGTTAGATACAACAAGCTTCAAGAAGAAGATCCAAAAGCAAGAGACGTTGCAAGAGATTGGTTTAAAAAGCTTGAAGAAGGAGATGAAGAAGCAACTGAAATATGGACTTGGATGAAGAAGCTATCAATTGTTGAGTTCGAAAAAGTATATGATATGCTTGGAATTAAATACGACTCATACAAGGGTGAAGCTTTCTACTCAGACAAGATGCCTGCAGTTATTGAAGAGATTAAAGAAAAGAACATCGGCAAGATGGATGACGGCGCATACATCGTTGACTTAAAGCCATATGGACTTACTCCACTAATCATAGTTAAGTCTAACGGCACAACAACATATGCAACAAGAGACATCGCAGCTGCAAGATATAGAAAGAAAACTTACGACTTCTACAAGAACATCTACGTAGTTGCTAGTGAACAAAACCTTCACTTCCAACAATGGAAGCAAGTTCTTAAACTCATGGGAGACGAGTGGTCAGATGATTGCGTACATGTTAACTTTGGACTTATCTCACTTAAAGACGGAGCTTTATCAACAAGACAAGGTAGAGTTCTTAAGCTTGAAGATGTTTTAAACAAGGCTATAGAAAAGACAAGAGATATCATTGAAAAGAGAAACCCTAACCTTGAAAACAAAGACGAAGTTGCTAAGATGGTTGGTACTGGAGCTATAGTTTTCCAAGAGTTATTTAACCAAAGAATTAAAGACTATGTATTTGATTGGGATAAGACACTTTCATTCGAAGGCGAAACTGGTCCTTACGCACAATACACTTATGCTAGATGTAAGTCATTAATCGACAAGAACGGCGGCTTTGATCCAAATAAGGTTGATTTTGATCTAGTTAAGGACGAAGCATATGAAATCTTAAAGTATGTATATGACTTACCAAGAACTATAGTTTTAGCTATGGAAAAGTATGAAGCATTCTACATCACAAGAAACATCATAGACATAGCTAAGGCATTCAACAAATACTATGCAGCAAATCAAATAATTACAGATGATGAAAAGCTTACTAATTCAAGACTTGCTATAGTTGACATTGTTCAAAAAGCAATTAAGGTAGGCATGAACCTAATAGGAGTACAAACTCCAGACAGAATGTAATGAAAGTAGTATTTGTAGGTATTAACGCAAAGTTTTCACATACAAATATTGCTATAAGATATTTAAACAATGAGCTTAAAAGTATGGTAGATTCTTCGTTCGAGGAATTTACCATAAACGAGCCTTTGGAAAAGATTGTTTATGAGCTTCACAAGAAAGACGCAGACATACTTATGTTCTCAACATATATATGGAACGTTGATCAAGTAAGAAAAGTTATTACTTCTCTTAAAAAGATAAAGCCAAGCTATACTATAGTCCTAGGCGGACCTGAAGTGAGCTTCGAAAAAGAAAGCTTTCTTAGGTCAAATCCTGCCTGCGACTACATAATTTATGGCGAGGGTGAGAGAGCTATGAAGGACTTTGTTCTTTATAAGCAAGGCGAGATAAGCATAGATGAGGTTCATAATCTAGCCTATATCAAGGATAATAGATACATTAAAACTGAAGAAGCACCACTTATCGACATGAAAGATTTAAGCTTTCCTTATGAAGATGAAGAGGCTTTGGAGCATAGAACACTCTATTATGAAGCACAAAGAGGCTGTCCATATAGGTGTTCTTTTTGTTTATCTTCAGCAATAAAGGGTCTTAGGTACAAGCCCATCGACCTAGTGAAAAAGGATTTAGATAGGCTTATATCTATGAAGCCATCCATAGTTAAGTTCATAGACAGAACTTTTAACTCTAACGAAGACTTTGCTATTAATATAATAGAGCATATTTTAGAAAATAATAAAACGAATACTAAGTTTCACTTCGAGATTACTCTTGATAGAATGACGGATAGATTCTATGAGACGCTTAAGAAGCTTCCTAAGGATATGGTACAGTTTGAGATAGGGCTTCAGTCGATAAACCCAATGACGCTTAAAGCAATTCAAAGGCACAATGATCTAGAAAAAATAAAAGAGCACTCGCAAATGATAAAGAAGCTAGGAACTATTCATCAGCACATAGACCTTATAGCAGGACTTCCTTATGAGGACTTCGAGAGCTTCAAAGAGTCTTTTAACTATCTTTACACTTTTAAGATAGAAAAGATACAGCTTGGCTTTCTGAAGATGCTTAAAGGTTCGCTTGTGCGTTCGCAAAGTGATATCTTCCGCTATGAGTTTACTGACTACGCTCCTTATGAAGTCTTGAAGAACGATTTTTTATCGACCGACGAGATAATAATTCTTAAGAAAATTGATTATGTGGTTGACAAGATATATAACGAGGGCAGTTTCAAAAGAACACTTGATATACTTGAAAGGGTGTATTTAAGCCCATTTGCAATGTTTGAAGATATGGCAAATTTCATAGATGAAAAATTTGGCGTTGATAAGACCATTAAAAAGGAAAAATTATATGGACTTGTCTACGAATTTTTAAAAGCGAAAGACCTAGTAACAGATGAGTTTGTAAAAGCACTTAGCCTCGACTATGCAGTGAGCGTTAAATCACAGGCACCGCTTGACTTTATGCCATTTACAAAGCTTAGAGGTGACAAGCTTCACAGTATTTTAAGAGATGAAGAGTTTAGAAAAGCACATTTAAGGAAATATATAGATGAGAAGAACAAGGACATCATAAACAAAGTAGCTATCATAGTTATGGATGAGGACGCCTACCTTGTTGATGATGACATAGAAAGGATTAGTGATGACTATGTTAAAAGATATAATTTATACAAACACAGAAGCGTTTAAGAGACTATTTGCAACGATTAAAGAAAATTTTCTAGTCGTGATATTAACAATGCTAGGACTATTTCTCTTTGATCAAGTAACAAGCATAGTGAGTACCGGCGTGTCGATGGCTTTTGGTGGAGTGTTCACTACTATGCTTATAAGCCTTTTTATGTATATACTCATGCTTATAAAATTTTCACTAGTTTCAGTGCTCTTAGCAAGAGTTGTTGAAGGCGAGAAAATCAGTTTTAATAGCGCGTTTATAGGCTGGAAGTACTATTTAACAAAGCTAATAAACTACGTTTTCATCACGTATCTATTTGGTCTAGCATTAAATATGATTTTTAGAACAGGCGCATTCACAGATCCATACCAAATAGATCACAGACTTTTATATGCACAAATACTTGTGAATATCATAGTTACCTTTGTATTCAACGCATCATTCGAAACGCTGTATCAAACATCTAATAATAGCATCGCCACGTTTACTTATGGGGCAAAATTCTTCTTTAACAACTTCCTTCAATGGCTATTTGCAGCCCTTTTATTGATGGCAGCATCTAATTATAGTATATTATTTAGCAGCTTATCATTAAGATACTTAGTAAATTACGTCTTAGTACCACTCATCTTTATATACAGAGGACATCTATTCAAAATACTTGACAATTCATCAATGAGGATGAGAGCGTTTAGGAGGAACATGAGATAATGAATTTAGATAGCTTTAAATATTTATTAAGTGAAATATTTTTTATAGAACTTAAAGAAGAACACGGCGCCTTCAAAAAGAATGTTGACTACCCAGTTCTTATAAAAGATATGCGAAAGATAGTTAAAGAGAACAAAGAAGACATAGATGTAAAGCTATTCTTAAAAGCTATGCCTATAGTTTTGACACTAGATAATAATTTTACACATAAAAATGCTTATGAAGGCGCAATCAAAGCCGTGAAAGACTTTGATAAATTCTTGTTGCATGAGGCGTTAAATGAAGACATAGGCATTGACATAAGACTCATCTACGCTTACTATCTAAAAGAAAATTATAATGACATAAACTATGTGTACCTATACGTGTCACTGCTTGAAGAAAAGTATAAAGACAAGGCCATCGACGAGGCGATAGAGATATTTGAAAAAATATACCTTGATAATAACAAAGCAAAGTACGCACTATACAAGCTAGGATATTACTATAGATTTAAAAAGGATTATATAAGAAGCAAGGCTTACTTTGAAAAATATCTTAAGCTTGAGAACGAGCTTGAGAAAAAAGAAGAAGTTGAGGGCGTATTGAGCCTAGACTACGAAGAATACAAGATAGAGCTTGCAGAGTACTTTATAGGCGTGAAAAAGTTTAAAGAAGCCTACGATGTACTGATAGAAAACATCGACAATGCAAAAGACGATAGAGTATACTACTACCTTAGCGTTGTAATGACCATGACAGGCAATTTTAAAGAGGCACTTGACTATGCGATAGAGGCAAGTAAGGACAGACAGAGCGCACAGTACATGGATCAGCTTGCAATATCAAACTACAACAGTGGCAACCTTGACAGCGCGATTGCCATACTTGAAAAGCAAATTAAAAAAGAAGATTACACACCGAGCACGAAAGAGTACTTAGAGAAGATGAAAGAACAAAGAGATATGATGAATAAATAAGACATAAATAGAACCCTCATTGACCACAGAGTTGATGAGGGATTTTTTTGGGATAATTAGATTTTAGATAAGATATAGAAACGACCTAATACATGAGAGGCTTGATATATAGTAAGATGCTTGGGACTATATAGCAAGTGAAGCATATAGTAGCATGAACTGTGGCATTAAAGAAAAGAGTTACATCTTGAGATTAAGTATCACAATGATAAATGCACATACTATAGATAGTGGGCCAAAGAAAAAGGCGATACAATTGTAAAATAAAAGAGAAAAAACTTTAAAAATAAGTAAAAACTTTTTAAAAAGTACTTGACAAAGATAAAAATAAATGGTAGAATGGATAAGTCATCTGGAAAGACCAGAAGGCAAGCAAAACTGAATAAAAGTGAAAAGAACGATTTAAACCAATCAATTTTTATTGATAAGTAATTTCGAATTTAAGAGCCAAGGTTAACTTGGGATTAAATAAACCATTTAATCGAGAGTTTGATCCTGGCTCAGGACGAACGCTGGCGGCGTGCTTAACACATGCAAGTCGAACGATGAAAGAGAATCCGATCTCTTCGGAGTGAAGAATCTCTGGATTAGTGGCGGACGGGTGAGTAACGCGTGAGCAATCTGCCTTACACAAAGGGATAGCCTCGGGAAACCGGGATTAATACCATATGATATCACATCTTCGCATGAAGAAGTGATTAAAGAATTTCGGTGTAAGATGAGCTCGCGTCCCATTAATTAGTTGGTGAGGGTAACGGCCCACCAAGATAGCGATGGGTAGCCGATCTAAGAGGATGACCGGCCACATTGGAACTGAGAAACGGTCCAAACTCCTACGGGAGGCAGCAGTGGGGAATATTGCACAATGGGGGAAACCCTGATGCAGCGACGCCGCGTGAGCGATGAAGGCTTTCGAGTCGTAAAGCTCTGTCCTATGGGAAGATAATGACGGTACCATAGAAGAAAGCCCCGGCTAATTACGTGCCAGCAGCCGCGGTAATACGTAAGGGGCGAGCGTTGTCCGGAATTATTGGGCGTAAAGAGTGCGTAGGCGGCAAATTAAGTCAGATGTGAAAACTAAGGGCTCAACCCATAGATTGCATCTGAAACTGATATGCTTGAGTCAAGGAGAGGAAAGTGGAATTCCTAGTGTAGCGGTGGAATGCGTAGATATTAGGAGGAATACCGGTGGCGAAGGCGACTTTCTGGACTTGTACTGACGCTGAGGCACGAAAGCGTGGGGAGCAAACAGGATTAGATACCCTGGTAGTCCACGCCGTAAACGATGAGTGCTAGGTGTCTGCTCATACGAGTAGGTGCCGTACGTTAACACAATAAGCACTCCGCCTGGGGAGTACGTACGCAAGTATGAAACTCAAAGGAATTGACGGGGACCCGCACAAGCAGCGGAGCATGTGGTTTAATTCGAGGCTACGCGAAGAACCTTACCAGGACTTGACATACCAAGGAAAGTTTTTAGAGATAAAAACCCTAGATTTATCTACCTTGGATACAGGTGGTGCATGGTTGTCGTCAGCTCGTGTCGTGAGATGTTGGGTTAAGTCCCGCAACGAGCGCAACCCTTACATTTAGTTACTAACAGGTTAAGCTGAGGACTCTAGATGGACTGCCGATGACAAATCGGAGGAAGGTGGGGATGACGTCAAATCATCATGCCCTTTATGTCCTGGGCTACACACGTGCTACAATGGTCGGTACAAAGAGAAGCGAAATAGCGATATCAAGCAAACCTCAAAAAACCGATCCCAGTTCGGATTGATCTCTGCAACTCGAGATCATGAAGCCGGAGTTGCTAGTAATCGCAGATCAGAATGCTGCGGTGAATGCGTTCCCGGGTCTTGTACACACCGCCCGTCACACCATGGGAGTAGGCAATACCCGAAGCCTGTGAGCTAACCGTAAGGAGGCAGCAGTCGAAGGTAGGGTCAATGACTGGGGTGAAGTCGTAACAAGGTAGCCGTATCGGAAGGTGCGGCTGGATCACCTCCTTTCTAAGGAGAACATTAGTTCTTTTCACTTTGGGCTTTGCTTAAAAACAAATACCCAAACAAAACCATCAACATGGGGGTGTAGCTCAGTTGGGAGAGCACCTGCCTTGCAAGCAGGGGGTCAGGAGTTCGAATCTCCTCATCTCCACCATGACTTTTCAAAAGAAAAGTCAAAACCAAATAAAACTTAATAACCATAATCAAATGAAAACGAAACGACATTTATAAAGAAAATAAATACAGTAAATTTTAACAATAAGCGTTAAAGGATTTTTAAAAAAATTAGGTCAAGTTACTAAGAGCGCAGGGCGGATGCCTTGGCACCAAGAGGCGAAGAAGGACGTAGAAAGCTGCGAAAAGCTCCCTAGATCTGCAAACAAGAAACGAAAGGGAGATATCCGAATGGGGCAACCCACTTAAGCAAACCTTAAGTATCTATATATGAATAAAATAGTATATAGAGGCAATACCGGGAGAACTGAAACATCTAAGTACCCCGAGGAAAAGAAAGAAACATCGATTTTCAAAGTAGCGGCGAGCGAAATGGAAAGAGCCCGCTTAAAGAAATACTAAAACAATATCCGAATGATCTTGGAAAAATCATCCATAGAAAGTGAAAGACTTGTAAGAGAAGATATTAGCATTTCAATAAGCTTAACGAGTACCACAAGGCACGAGAAACCTGGTGGGAACATGGGAGGACCACCTCCCAAGGCTAAATACTACTTGGTGACCGATAGAGAACAGTACCGTGAGGGAAAGGTAAAAAGAACCCCGAAAGGGGAGTGAAATAGAACCTGAAACCCTGCGTTTACAAGCAAAGAAAGCACGTGAAAAGTGCAATCTTGTACTTTTTGTAGAACGGGCCAGCGAGTTACTTTTGTAAGCAAGGTTAAGAAGTTAAGCTTCGAAGCCGAAGAGAAATCAAGTCTTAATAGGGCGGTTTAGTTTACAGGAGTAGACCCGAAACCAGGTGACCTATCCATGAGCAGAGTGAAGTTAAAGTAAAATTTAATGGAGGCTCGAACCGGGTGTGGTTTAAAACACATCGGATGACTTGTGGATAGGGGTGAAAAGCCAATCGAACCTGGAGATAGCTGGTTCTCCTCGAAATAGCTTTAGGGCTAGCCTTTAGGATGTTTAATGGAGGTAGAGCTACTGACTGGTTGCGGGGTGTTTGTACATTACCAAAACCTATCAAACTCCGAATGCCAAGAAAACAAACCTAAGGAGTCAGACATAGTGGGATAAGCTTCTATGTCAAAAGGGAAAGAGCCCAGACCATCAGCTAAGGTCCCCAAATACCGATTAAGTGGTAAAGGATGTGAAGTTACCCAAACAACTAGGATGTTGGCTTAGAAGCAGCCATACATTTAAAGAGTGCGTAATAGCTCACTAGTCGAGTGACCTTGCGCCGAAGATTTCCGGGGCTAAATCGGATACCGAAGCTGTGGACTCAACTTGAGTGGTAGAGGAGCATTGTGTAATAGGCTGAAGCAGTATCGAAAGGCGCTGTGGACGAAACACAAGAGAGAATGCTGGCATAAGTAGCGAGAAGGAGTGTGAGAATCACTCCCGTCGAAAACCTAAGGATTCCTGAGCAAGGCTCGTCCCCTCAGGGTAAGTCGGGACCTAAGGCCAGGCCTAAAGGCGTAGCCGATGGACAACTAGTAAAAATTCTAGTACTATCAAATATCGTATAAATGAAGCGGGGACACAGAAGGATAAGCTAAGCGTACCAGATGGAAGAGTACGCTCAAATAAAAAGGCATGCCAGGACTAATAACCAGGCTAAGCTGATTTATGATGAGGATCGAAACAAAGTAGAGAAGTAGCCGATTTCACACTGTCAAGAAAAGCCGCTAAATAGATAAATGATACCCGTACCGTAAACCGACACAGGTAGGAAAGGAGAGAATCCTAAGACGCGCGGAAGAACCTTTGTTAAGGAACTCGGCAAAATGACCCCGTAAGTTAGCGAGAAGGGGAGCCAGAGCGATCTGGCCGCAGTGAATAGGCCCAAGCGACTGTTTACCAAAAACACAAGTTTCTGCTAAGTCGAAAGACGACGTATAGGAGCTGACACCTGCCCGGTGCTGGAAGGTTAAGGGGAAATGTTAGCGTAAGCGAAGCATAGAACTTAAGCCCCAGTAAACGGCGGCCGTAACTATAACGGTCCTAAGGTAGCGAAATTCCTTGTCGGGTAAGTTCCGACCCGCACGAAAGGTGTAACGATTTGGGCACTGTCTCAACAAAGGATCCGGTGAAATTGAAGTAATGGTAAAGATGCCATTTACCCGCGACAGGACGGAAAGACCCCATGGAGCTTTACTGTAGGCTGACATTGGATTTCGGTAGTACATGTACAGAATAGGTGGGAGGCAAAGATCCTGGTACGCCAGTATCAGAGGAGCCGAAAAGTGGGATACCACTCCTGTAGTGCTGGAATTCTAACCTTGAGCCGTAAACCGGTTTAGGGACACTGTCAGTTGGGCAGTTTGACTGGGGCGGTCGCCTCCCAAACAGTAACGGAGGCGTTCAAAGGTTCCCTCAGCACGGACGGAAATCGTGCAAAGAGTACAAAGGCAGAAGGGAGCTTAACTGCGAGATAAACAGATCGAGCAGATGAGAAATCAGGACTTAGTGATCCGGTGGTACCACGTGGAAGGGCCATCGCTCAACGGATAAAAGCTACCCTGGGGATAACAGGCTTATCTCCCCCAAGAGTTCATATCGACGGGGAGGTTTGGCACCTCGATGTCGGCTCGTCTCATCCTGGGGCTGAAGTAGGTCCCAAGGGTTGGGCTGTTCGCCCATTAAAGAGGCACGCGAGCTGGGTTCAGAACGTCGCGAGACAGTTCGGTCCCTATCCGTCGTGGGCGTAGGAAATTTGAAAGGAGCTGTCCTTAGTACGAGAGGACCGGGATGGACAAACCAATGGTTTATGAGTTGTAACGCCAGTTGCATAGCTCAGTAGCTACGTTTGGAAAGGATAAGAGCTGAAAGCATCTAAGCACGAAGCCCCCCTTAAGATAAGATTTCCTTTAAGTAAGACACCTTGAAGACCACAAGGTAGATAGGCAGTAAGTGTAAGAGTAGTAATACTTTAAGCCTAACTGTACTAATATGTCGAAAACTTGATCAAAAGACGCTTATTAGAATTATGGTTATTAAGAAATGTGGCAGCAATAGCAAGAGGGAAACACCCGTTACCATACCGAACACGGAAGTTAAGGCTCTTAACGCTGAAGGTACTTGGTTGGAGACGACCTGGGATAATAGGTAGCCGCCACTTAAATAAGCTTGTGTAGCTCAATGGCAGAGCAACCGGCTGTTAACCGGTAGGTTGTAAGTTCGAGTCTTACCACAAGCGCCAAACAAGCCGGGGTGGCGGAACTGGCAGACGCACAGGACTTAAAATCCTGCGACCCCTAAAGGTCGTATCGGTTCGATTCCGATCCTCGGCACCAAAAAGACATCGCGGGATGGAGCAGCTGGCAGCTCGTCGGGCTCATAACCCGAAGGTCGCAGGTTCAAATCCTGCTCCCGCAACCATAAGATTACGGGGATATATGAAGTCCTTAAATAGACTATCAAAAGACGGTTCAGCAGACGTTTTTTACCAATCGAGCATCGCAAAGCTTGCTCTCTTGGAAAAACGGTTGCACTTGACCTACTAAAGTTCATTACGGCTAGCGCCTAATTCACTAAGTTAGGTCAATGAAATCCTGCTCCCGCAACCATAAAAGTTACGGAAGAGACCTTTATATATAATTTAATAAAAATATTAATAAGTAAATATGGCCCTATGGTCAAGCGGTTCAAGACACCGCCCTTTCACGGCGGTTACCCGGGTTCGAATCCCGGTAGGGTCACCATTTTTATTCTTTAATAAAATTTTATGCATGGACGATTAGCTCAGCTGGGAGAGCATCTGCCTTACAAGCAGGGGGTCATAGGTTCGAGCCCTATATCGTCCACCATGCATGGCCCGGTAGTTCAGTTGGTTTAGAATGCTAGCCTGTCACGCTAGAGGTCGTGGGTTCGAGCCCCATCCGGGTCGCCAGTAAAAGATTAGATGATGATTATCATCATCTTGTTGCCGGCGTAGCTCAATTGGTAGAGCAACTGACTTGTAATCAGTAGGTTAGGGGTTCAAGTCCTCCTGCCGGCTCCAAATCTTTTATTTTAAAGCCTTATGGAAGAGTACCCAAGTGGCTAAAGGGGGCGGACTGTAAATCCGTTAGCTAAGCTTTCAGTGGTTCAAATCCACTCTCTTCCACCATATGCGGAAATGGCTCAGTGGTAGAGCATCGCCTTGCCAAGGCGAGGGTCGCGAGTTCGAATCTCGTTTTCCGCTCCATATTCTTTTTTAATACCGCAAAATTTGCGGGTGTAGCTCAGTGGTAGAGCCCCAGCCTTCCAAGCTGGTTGCGAGGGTCCGATTCCCTTCACCCGCTCCATACGTTACATGCGACTATAGCTCAGCTGGATAGAGCAACGGACTTCTAATCCGTGTGCCGGGGGTTCGACTCCTCCTAGTCGCGCCATAGCAGCAAAACTTAATATTCTTTTGCTGCTTTTTTTACATAAATATCATGTCTTTAAAGTGTCTGACTACGAATCAGAAGGTCGGCTCTTTATGTCATAATAAAATTAATATATTCTATGCGACTATAGCTCAGCTGGATAGAGCAACGGACTTCTAATCCGTGTGCCGGGGGTTCGACTCCTCCTAGTCGCGCCATAGCAAGAAAATTTTATATTTTTGCTTGCATGCACCATTAGCTCAGCTGGATAGAGTGTCTGACTACGAATCAGAAGGTCGGGGGTTCGACTCCCTCATGGTGCGCCATGAAAGACTAAGTAATATGCTTAGTCTTTTTTCATACACAAAATGTTTTGATTATGGAGGTAAGCTATGTCAAAATTAAAATCTGCCATATATGGCTTTGCTATTGGCGATGCCTTAGGTGTGCCATACGAGTTCAAAGAAAGAAATACTTTTATTTGCACAGATATGATTGGATACGGTACATGGAATCAAGAGGATGGCACGTGGTCAGATGATACATCGCTGACACTTGCCACAGCAAAATCAATTAAAGATAAAGGATGCATTGATTTAAAAGATATAAGAAAGAATTTTGAAGCATGGCTATACAATGATGAATTTACTGCAAATGGCACTGTATTCGATGTAGGTGGAACTACACGCGAAGCTATTGAACTTGAACATGGCTTGGAGGGTTTTCATGACAATGGCAATGGCTCTCTTATGAGAATACTTCCGCTAGCTTTTACAGATGCATCAGACGAAGACATTGCCAATGTTTCAGCTATAACACACGCTCATGAGATCTCAAAGAAGGCTTGCATAGAGTACATTCACATAGCAAGAAAACTTATTCGCGGCGAGAAATATCATGATGAGTTAATAAAAAATATAGATGAGAGTGAGATTAAATCAGGAGGCTTTGTGCTTGATACACTAAAAGCATCACTATGGTGCATTTTAAATACAGCTAATTATAAGGATGCGGTATTAAAAGCGGTGAACCTTGGAGGCGATACAGATACGACAGCTGCTGTCACAGGAGGACTTGCAGGTATTATCTATGGATATGATGCCATACCAAGAGGGTGGATAGATAAGTTAAAGAATAAAGAATTAATTGAAGATTGTTTATTTGAATAGATTAGATTAAGCTACTAAGTCTTAGAACTTAGTAGCTTTTTTATTTGCCAAGAATAATTACAGCTAATATAAATATAATTTAATGTTAAAAAAACTTGACTATTGAATTAATTTATGCTATTTTATATTTAAAGATGGTAAGTATGATGTGAAAATGAAAGAGGTTCACATATTAAGCACACTAATAAGGCTTTTTGAAGAGAATTAAAATTATGATAGGAGGCAATAAAATGGGATTGTTTAATTTATTTGGTGGAAAAAAAACAGTTGAGTTAGATAATGTAAAAAGCAATGAAAACAAAAATCGCATGAGAGAAATCTTTGATAATAAAGTAGATAATGGTTCGGAATATAAAATAGTTTATGCTTATTCAGAAGATATTAGTGGTACGAATTTCGTAGTGCTTCGTACCGTTTCCTATAAATACAGAAGTTTTATACTTGGCTATAAGGAAGATGATTTAAGTTTAGTTTTTCTTGAAGTAAGCCCTGATTTAAATCAGGTTGGAGAAGCACTTTTGTATAAACCACAAGATGTAAAGAAAACCAATTTTACAAAGATGGTAGGTGCATATTATTTACAGTATGGAAGTTCGTTCAAGAAAGAATTTTTCAACTTTTTTGTTCCTGAGACTATTGACGATATAGTTAACCATGATTGGTATGATGAAGATACTTTTACTTACATTGACCAA